>NZ_RYFG02000098.1 GCF_003994235.2 Candidatus Methylobacter oryzae | reverse complement strand
CGTCCGCTCAAACGAAACTTATGCCCTTTGGGTATAAAGCTGAGTTGAGCGGCTCGTCCGCTCAAACGAAACTTATGCCCTTTGGGTATAAAATTTAGTTAATTATCTTCCGTTTACGGCTTTTTTAAGGTATCAGCTATTCATGCGCAATCGGTTTGCGCATCGCGAGTAATAAATCCCCTGGTTGCGTCGGGGCAATTTAAGCATTGTTTCCCATGTAAGTTTCTGCGAGGTGCTTTCATGATTAACAAATTGATTAAAATTATTTTGATCCTGGCCATGAACCTTATGGCTCGGGCTGCATTTTCAATCCCACTGGATAATCTAGCGAAACCGGGAACTTATAAGCAAGCTGCCGGTACGGATTCAGGCACTGCCGATCGTTATGCGCTGCCCTCGAATAAGGTCCACATCGAATCCTGCCGACGAGCAAGCCTGGCTCAGCATCCCGGCGTTATTGAAAAACAGCGGATCGTACATCGGCACGGAGATTTTTGGGTGCGGATAGAGATACAGGCGGAGCAAGATGCGGAGTGGTTTACACTGTGTAGCTTAGAAACCGGTAAAATCATCCTTGAGCAGAAAGTGCCGGATGTTTCGCCCTGACAAATCGGCATTGTTGAGTCACGGAAGCGTTATCGGTATTTTGAAGGTGGTAAAAGACATCGCTAACAAATAAAATTTAACCGGGTTTTAGTGCGTATAGCATCACTGCCGTTAAGTTAAAACTCGTTCCGTTCGCCTCATTCGACAAACTCACCACGAACGGCTTAACTTAATGTCAGTAGCGGATAGCATGCAAGCTTCATTTTTTGTCAAATTCAAAGGACGACATGATTTTTAATTTCTACCGGCCGGTAGCGTTAGCCAGGACCCTGGCAAAGCGGTTGACGATACTGGCCTTATGCGGCCTGTCAGGTTGCTTTTCACCGATCGCGCTGGATTATGCGGTCATCGAATACGACAAGGCAACGACAGATACGTTATCGAAACAGCTGCTGTTAAATATTGCCCGCTCCCATCAGCATCAACCGCTGCATTTCACCGGCATTTCCAATATTGCCGCGACGTTTAATTTTCAATTTAATGCCGGGGCGACGCCGGCGTTTACCGGCGAGACCGGTTCGTTATTGACGCCGGTGTTTGGCGGCACGGTTTCCGAGAATCCGACCATCAGTATCGTGCCGATCGAAGGCGAGGAATTTACCCGCCGATTGCTGACGCCATTTCAGGAAAACAAACTGACCATGTTATTGCGGCAGGGCGTTGACGTGGACTTGGTGCTGCGCCTGCTGTCCGGAGAGTTGCGCGTTTATAGCGGCGAACAGAGCGGTATTTACCTGAACAAGCCTGCCGATGCCGGAGGCTACCGGTTGTTTCGGCAAGCTGTACTGCACTTGTCGTCGATCCAGGATAGACACAAGTTATTTGTCGAACCGTTGATGTTCGACCAGCAGTGGACTTTGCCCGCCCAATCGTTGACGGCGGAACAAATGGCCGGACTGCAAAAAGAATTCAAGGTGGAATATCGGCCCGAGCGTAAGGAAATCATATTAAGTAAGCGGGTGACCGGCCATATCCTGTTGACCAATTACGATCCGTCAACGCTCAGCAACGAGGAGCGCATACGTTTGCATGAAGAAGCCGACCAGGGCGCGGATAACGATGTCAGTGTCGATATCCGGCCTGGTTATCCGGGAGGCGAATGGCCGATACACGGGGTTTTTCGCTTACGCAGTTTTCACAATGTGTTGAATTTTATCGGACAGTCCATCACTGACGATCCCGAATATACGGTTGCCCAACATCCGCAAACGCCAATTGTCAGCGAGAACCCGGTGTATACGATGGCTATGCTGGTTAGCGATGACGAACCGCCGGCAGCCGATATGAGCGTGAAGTTCGGCGATTGGTACTACGCGCTTAAAGCTGAAACCGGCTATCAATGGAATCGCGAAGGCTTTCGGCTGTTATGCCAGATTTTTCAAATGACTATTACCGATCTGGCGCAGCAGGGCGCGCCGGCGATTACTATTGCCAAATAACGGGGAAAACTTTTGACTGAACCAACAAACGACAACATGGTCATGAAGTGCGTGGCCTATCAAAACGGCGTCAGCATCGGCGACGTGACCATCGAAGACATCAGCGAAGTGCTGAAACGGGAGCACACTTTTGTCTGGCTGGGGTTACGCGAAGCAAACGCCGCATTATTAGCCGAAATCCAGAAGGAATTCGGGTTGCATGATTTGGCTATCGAAGATGCCTGCGCCGCGCACCAGCGTCCTAAAATCGAAGAATACGGCGAATCGCTGTTCATGGTGTTGCATACCGCCCATCTTGCCAAAGAGCAGGTCGAGTTTGGCGAAACCCATATTTTCCTCGGTCCGCGTTTTTTGGTGACAGTCAGGCATGGCGCGTCGCGCAGTCACAGCAAAGTCAGGGAGCGCTGCGAAGCCATGCCGCAGCAATTGGCGAAAGGGCCGGGATTTGTGCTGTATTCGATCATGGATTTTATCGTCGATAACTATATACCGGTTATCGACGGTTTGCAGGAACGGTTCGATGTATTGGAATCGGCAATATTTGCATACCGGCCCAGCCGGCAAACGATAGAAGGCCTTTACGAATTAAAACGAGAGTTGTTGCAGTTGGAAAGTGCGATAAATCCGGTCATCGATATTTGCAATGAGCTGATGCGTTTTCACGGCGGCGTTATTCCGAAGGACGTGCTGGTGTATTTTCGCGATATTGCCGATCACATTAAACGCATCGACCAGGCGATTCACGGCATGCGCGAAATGCTATTGGCGGCGATGCAGGTGCACCTGACTTTTGAAACGGTGCGCCAGAACGAAGTCGTCAAACGGCTAGCCGGTTGGGGGGCTATCTTGGCGATACCGACGATGGTGTTCAGTTGGTACGGCATGAATTTCAGGCACATGCCGGAGCTGGATTGGGAGTACAGTTATCCGGCCGTCATCGGCGGCGTGGCGCTGTGCAGTTTGTTGCTTTATTTACGTTTGAAAAAAGCCGGCTGGCTGTAATTTTAAAATAGGCACGCGATGCGCTAGACTATCGTGATGAGCAGCATCGTTCCGATCCCAAGCAATTGCCGATCCGAGCGGAAACCGGTCATTTCCTGCAAGGCAAAAGTCCTTGTTCTGTATCTAATCCTAAAAAAATAATTAACGGAATATTCATGACAAAACGAATCCTGTACTTTTTGACGCCCGGCGAAAACATCAGCCCATTTGATGTCACCCTCGCCGCCGATGCCGGCTTTGATATAGTGGTGCCGCTGACTAAAATTGAAGCCAAGAATACAGCGGCCGTGGTTCAGGATGCTATTTTTTGCCGTCCGCCGAAACGTTTTAACGATACCGGTATTTTTATCGGCGGACGCGACGTCCATATGGCGACCGATATGTTCCAAAGCGCGAAAAAAGCGATGGTAGAACCTTTTGAAGTCGGCGTTTTTGCCGATCCGAACGGCGCTTATACGACTTCCGCGAGCGTCGTCGCGCTGGTTGCAAAGGTGCTGAAAGAGCATCACAACATGGACTTGAACGGCCGCAACGTCGCCGTATTCGGCACCGGTCCGGTCGGAATCTGTACGGCCATACTGGCGGCCAAGCAAGGCGCGAACGTCAAGTTGTGCCAGTTGCTTGCCGATGATGACAAAAGAGAGGCGTTGAACTTTTGCCAGCGCTATGAAGCCAATGTCGAATGGGTTTCCGCCCAAACCAACGAAGAAAAAACTAACGAAGTGGCCGACAGCGAGGTGATTATCTGCGCTGCAAGAGCCGGCGTGCGTATTCTCGAGGGCTCATTGAAAAATGCCCACAACCTGTTGGCGGCCGCCGACACCAACGCTGTACCTCCCAGCGGGATATTAGGCATAGGCTTGCATGATTTAGGCGCGGAAGTTGAATATGCTAACGGCAGTTTCCGCAGTGTCGGACCGTTGGCTATCGGCAACCTGAAATACAAAGTTCAGTTCGGTTTGTTCGAACAAATCCAAAAATCCAGCAAAGCGGCATTGATCGATTTTCCTGAAGCTTACGAATTCGCGTTGTCTTTGCTCGAAAAACAGGCGTAAAAATAACTGAAGCGATAAGCCTATTTCAGGCTCAGCCAGGCTTGCTCCTGTTGACTTAAGCCGTTCATGCTTCGATATGAACGGCTTAAGTCGCAATAGGAAATCCGCACCGAAGCCGTTTCAGGGTGCCGCTGACAGCCGAAGCTTGCACTCCCGTTGCATTTTCGATATAGCATTTTGGCATGGCGTAAGCGCAACTAATCTTAGAAGTTCCCCAAAAACAGACGCTATCCGACCGCATTCAACGTTTTCCGTTAAATCAAGTTTCCAAAAGGTACGCGATGCGTGCCCTACCCATTCGCATCATTCGTCTCCGCCATTGGCTTAAGATTATGCGCGCGTTAGACCTTCCCGTTTTTAAAAATCCGGAAGGTTTGAATAGACCGTTATTTTTTACAGTTTCTTTATAACGATAGCAGTACATTGACAACTTGAAACATTCATAGGAAAAGGCAATTATGACTTTTATCTACGGTTTGAGCGGCGTGCTCGCATGCGCCTTATTCATTTATTTGCTGGTGGCGTTATTTTATCCGGAGAAATTCTGATGACTACAAACGGTCTGTTGCAAATCTCGTTATATTTTATCGTCCTGCTGGCGTTGGCTAAGCCTTTGGGCAACTATATGGCGGCGGTTTATGAAAACCGCCCGCTATGGCTGAAACGCCTGTTGGCGCCTGTGGAATCCGGTTTTTACCGCCTGAGCGGCGTTAAGCCGGAACAGGACATGAACTGGAAAGAATACGCGACGGCTTTGCTATGGTTTAACCTGTTCGGAGTCCTGACCGTATTCGCGTTGCAAACGCTGCAAAGCCATCTACCGTTGAATCCGCAGCAGTTGGCTAATGTCTCGGTAGATTCGGCATTCAATACTGCGGTCAGTTTTACCACCAATACCAACTGGCAGGGCTACGGCGGCGAAACGACGATGAGCTATTTGACCCAGATGCTGGGGCTTAGCGTGCAAAACTTCGTTTCGGCCGCCACCGGGATGGCGGTTTTGGCCGCTCTGATACGTGGTTTTCAGCGCGCTCATGCCGACGGCATCGGCAACTTTTGGGCGGATTTGACCCGAGGCACGCTATATATTCTTTTGCCGCTATCGTTTTTGTTTGCGTTGATACTTGCCGGCCAAGGCGTCGTGCAAACATTCAAACCTTATTACAGCATTCCGCAGCTTGAGCAGGTTGCCAACGCCACGGAAACCGCCAAGCAAACCCTGGCCTTGGGGCCTGCCGCTTCGCAAATTGCGATCAAACAACTCGGCACCAACGGCGGCGGTTTTTTTAACGTCAATTCGGCGCATCCTTACGAAAATCCCACGCCGCTGTCCAACTTCCTCGAAATGCTGGCTATCTTGCTGATTCCGGCCGCGTTGTGCCATACCTTCGGCTCGATGGTCGGCGACCAGCGCCAGGGCTGGGCTATTTTGTCTGCGATGACGCTGGTGTTGGTCAGCTTGCTGTTTGTCACGGTCGGTTTTGAACAAGGCGGCAATCCGGCGCTGGCTGCGCTTGGCGTCGAGCAATCCGGCGGCAACATGGAAGGCAAGGAGACCCGTTTCGGCATCGTCAATTCCGTGCTGTGGGCGACCGCAACCACGGCGGCGTCGAACGGTTCGGTCAACTCGATGCTTGACTCTTACACGCCGTTGGGCGGCATGATGCCGATGTGGCTGATCCAATTGGGTGAAATCATTTTCGGCGGCGTCGGTTCCGGCCTGTACGGCATGCTGATTTTTGCGTTGATTGCGGTGTTTGTCGCCGGTTTAATGATAGGTCGCACGCCGGAATATCTCGGCAAAAAAATCGAAGCGTTCGAGATGAAAATGTCGGCAATCGTTATTTTAATTCCGGCTTTGCTGATCCTCGGCGGCACGGCCGTGGCGATCATGATGGACGCAGGGAAAACAGCGGTTGCTAACCCCGGCGCGCACGGATTCAGTGAAATTCTTTATGCCTTTTCCTCGGCGGCGGGCAACAACGGCAGTGCGTTTGCCGGATTAAGCGCCAACTCGCCGTTTTATAACATCGCCTTGGCTATCTCAATGCTGATCGGACGTTACGGAATTATTATCCCGGTACTTGCTATCGCCGGCTCATTGGCGGCCAAAAAGACCGTTCCAGTCACAGCCGGCACCTTGCCTACGCATACACCGCTGTTTGTCGTGCTGCTGATAGGCACCATCGTCCTGGTCGGCGCGCTGACGTTTGTGCCGGCGCTGGCGCTGGGGCCCGTGGTCGAGCATTTGGCGATGGTTAACGGGAAATAGGCGGGTTTATGCCATTCCCCGACAAGAAGTCCTGGTTAAGACTTTCCTGGTTTTTACTGGAGCCGCTCCCGGCGGCTCCAGCACTTCTGACCGCCATGGACGGAGGAAATGCCGAGGATTGCCGGGAGCAGTCTCGGCCGCCATCCCTGGCAGCCGTAAAACCTGGAAGGTCTTTGATGCGGCACTTGCCTAAACGTCAAACGGGACGGGGTAGCCACATAGATTTAAGCAATAAGAGAAACACTCTATGAGCACAAAAAGTCATACGCAACAACTATTTAACAAACAGATTCTGTTGTCTGCGCTAGGCGATACCTTTCGCAAACTGGCGCCGCAACAGCAATGGAAAAACCCGGTCATGTTCGTCGTTTATATCGGCAGTATACTGACCTCCGGCATAGGCTTATCGGAATTATTGTCCGGGAACGGCGCACAAACCGGCTTCATCCTGGCCATTACCTTCTGGCTTTGGTTTACCGTATTGTTCGCCAATTTCGCCGAAAGCGTCGCCGAAGGCCGCAGCAAGGCGCAGGCGGCATCCTTACGCAGCGCCAAGCGCGACATCATGGCGAAAAAACTGGACGAGCCTGGTTATAGCCAGGATTACAGCAAAGTCACCAGCACGTCGCTACGGCGCGGCGACATCGTGCTGATCGAAGCCGGCGATTTCGTGCCGGCCGACGCCGAAGTCATCGAAGGCGCCGCCAGCGTCGACGAAAGCGCAATCACCGGCGAAAGCGCGCCGGTCATCCGCGAGTCGGGCGGCGATTTCAGTTCAATCACCGGCGGCACGCGGGTGTTGTCCGATTGGCTGGTTGCAAGGGTTGTCGTCAATCCCGGCGAAGCGTTCCTGGACCGGATGATCGCGATGGTCGAAAGCGCGTCGCGGCAAAAAACGCCGAACGAAATCGCGTTGACGATCCTGCTGGTCGCGTTGACGCTGATTTTTCTATTAGTGACCGCAACGTTGCTGCCGTATTCGCTGTACAGCGTTGAAATCGCCCAATCCGGCACGCCGGTTTCGATCACCGTGCTGGTCGCACTGCTGGTCTGCCTGATTCCGACGACGATAGGCGGCTTGCTGTCCGCTATCGGCGTCGCCGGCATAGGCCGGATGATGCAGAAAAACGTGATCGCGACCTCGGGCCGGGCCATCGAAGCGGCCGGCGACGTCGACGTGCTGTTGCTGGACAAGACCGGCACGATCACGCTCGGCAACCGCCAGGCTTCTGCGTTCCTGCCGATTGGCGGCACCAGCGAAAAAGAGCTGGCCGATGCCGCGCAACTGGCGACGTTGGCCGACGAAACGCCGGAAGGCCGCAGCATCATTGTGCTGGCCAAGCAGAAATTTGCGATTCGCGAACGCAAACTTCACGACCTGGACGCGACCTTCGTACCGTTCAGCGCGCAAACCCGGATGAGCGGCATCAATATCGGCGAGCGCCAGATTCGTAAAGGCGCTGCCGACGCTATCCGCGGCTATGTCGAAAGCCGGGGCACAAAATTTCCCGACGAAGCGACGCGCGTGGCCGACATCGTCGCGCGCCGGGGCAGCACGCCGCTGCTGGTCGCCGACGGCAGCCGGGTATTGGGCGTCATCGAGCTGAAAGATACGGTCAAGGGCGGCATCAAGGAACGCTTCGTCGAACTGCGCAACATGGGCATCAAAACCATCATGATTACCGGCGATAACCGTTTGACGGCCGCCGCGATTGCGGCCGAAGCGGGTGTCGACGACTTTCTGGCCGAAGCGACGCCGGAAGCCAAATTGAAGCTGATTCGCGAGCAACAAGCCGAAGGCCGGCTGGTTGCGATGACCGGCGACGGCACCAACGACGCGCCGGCGCTGGCCCAGGCCGACGTCGCGGTGGCGATGAACTCGGGCACGCAGGCGGCGAAAGAAGCCGGCAACATGGTTGACCTGGATTCGAACCCGACCAAGCTGATCGAAATCGTCGAAACCGGCAAGCAAATGCTGATGACGCGCGGTGCGTTGACCACGTTCAGTTTGGCGAACGATTTAGCCAAATATTTCGCGATCATCCCGGCCACGTTCGCGAGCACGTACCCCGAGCTGGGCGTGCTGAATATCATGGGACTCAGCAGCCCGGACAACGCGATACTCGCCGCGGTGATATTCAATGCGTTGATTATCGTCGCGTTGATTCCGTTGGCATTGAAAGGCGTTAGGTACCGTCCGCAAAACGCAGAGACATTGCTGCGCAATAATTTATTGGTTTACGGTGGCGGCGGGGTTATCGTGCCGTTTATAGGAATTAAGCTGATTGACCTCGGCTTAACTGCGTTACCGTTTTAATTAAGGGAGCCAACAATGACCAAGCAGATCAAACCCGCCATCGTCATGCTATTGCTTTTCCGCTCGTTCCCAAGCTCTTGCTTGGGAATGCCCTCCGGGAAGCTCTAGCTTCCCGAGACAGTAAAAGCTGGAGTTTGATAGTCAGCGTAAAATAAGGGCTTCGGTGAAAATGCGTTCAGCAATGCTCAAACGCTGTCGAACGTAAGGCTGGAGCATGGGAACGATGCATAACTTCAAATTTGAAGGAGATAAAAATGATCGTATTAAGACAAATCCAATCCATAGAAGGCGATGTAATGACCGTCAAGTTACCGTCCGAGTTTAAATATTACCAACAGGCGGAAATCATCGTTCTGCCTGTGGAAGACAGCCTCAAGAAACCAGATACCGAAGCGTTTATCCAACGTTTTGCCGGAGCGATTCCCGATTTTCCGGAGTTAGACATACTGTTGCCGGAAACTCGGGAAGAGTGGGAATGATGTATTTATTAGACACCAACACTTGCATTGCTTTCTTGAAAAACAATCCGGCGGTTATCGCCAAAATAAGAACGGTAGGCATGGAAAAGCTCATGCTTTGCTCGGTAGTAAAAGCGGAACTCTGGTTTGGCGCGTGCAAAAGCGAACGGATAACGGCTAACCAGGCCTTGTTAAAAGAATTTTTCGCCGAGCTTCCAAGCGCGCCTTTTGATGATAATGCGGTAGCGCATTATGGTGAAATCCGGGCTTTGCTAACGAAAACAGGCAAACCGATTGGCGCCAATGACCTATTGATTGCCGCAACGGCCAGGGCCAATCGAGTTACGTTAGTGACCCATAACACCAAGGAGTTTATTCGCGTTCAGGATTTGCTGATTGAGGATTGGATAGATGCATGAAGAATACTTTAGATAACTTGAAGCCGGCCGGACCATGTTGTTCCCTTGTAACCTTCCAGTTTTCCTTAACCTGAAAGCCGTAACCGACAGCGTTCTCAACCGTCGGATGGCGAAAACAAGGTATTGGGGCGTCTTATTAAACTCAAGTCATGGGAATTACTTATGCAAACCACTATCAAACCCGCACTAATCTTACTCTTATGTTTCACCGCATTGACCGGTATCGCTTATCCATTGGCGGTCACGCTGATCGCGCAAAGCGTATTTTCGAACCAAGCCAACGGCAGCTTGCTGGGCAGTAATGAGCAGCCGCTCGGTTCCGAGTTAATCGGTCAGCCATTTACCCAACCCCAGTATTTTTGGGGACGGCCTTCGGCGACGTCGCCAGCTGCTTATAACGGCGCTGCATCCAGCGGCTCCAACCAAGGACCGACTAATCCGGCATTACTGGACGCTGTGCAAGCGCGCGTCAAAACCTTGTACGATGCCGATCCCGGACATTCGGAAGCGGTGCCTGTGGATTTGGTAACCGCCTCGGCCAGCGGTCTTGATCCCGATATCAGCCCTGGCGCTGCGGCTTATCAAATCAGCCGCGTTGCCAGAGCCAGACAGATGTCGCCGGACAGCGTGCGCGCATTGGTTGAGCGTTATACCGAAGCGCGGCAATGGGGCGTGTTGGGCGAGGCTCGGGTCAATGTATTGAAGTTGAATTTGGCTTTGGATCAGCGTCTTAAGTGAAGTCCGGCTTAAATAAACATAAACCGCATTATGAACGATTCCAGCCGTCCCGATCCTGACACCCTGTTAGCCCGCGTGGAACGCGAGGAAAACCAGCGCCGCCGAGGGCGGCTTAAGGTTTTTTTCGGCGCGGCAGCAGGCGTTGGCAAAACTTACGCAATGCTGCTGGCAGCCAAAGCCAAGCGGGATGAAGGCGTCGATGTGGTGGTCGGGCTGGTCGAAACGCATGACCGGCCGGAAACCGTAGCCGTATTAAAAGGTCTGGATGTACTGCCGCCCAAATTAGTGAAACATCACGGCACGGTGCTGCGCGAATTCGATTTGGACGGCGTGTTGAAGCGCCGTCCCAGCCTGGTCTTGGTGGACGAGTTGGCGCACAGCAACGTTGCCGGTTGCCGCCACCCGAAACGTTGGCAGGATGTCGAAGAATTACTGCATGCCGGCATCGACGTGTACAGCACGCTGAACGTCCAGCATTTGGAAAGCCTCAACGACGATGTCAGTCAAGTCACCGGTATCCAGGTTAAGGAAACCGTGCCGGATACGGTTTTCGAGATGGCCGATGACGTTGAATTGATTGACCTGCCGCCGGATGAATTATTGCTGCGGCTCAAGGAAGGCAAAGTTTATCTGCCGCAACAGGCGGAGCGGGCGATGCGCAATTTCTTCCGCAAAGGCAACTTGATCGCATTGCGGGAATTATCCTTACGCCTGACCGCCGACAGGGTCGATGCGCAAATGCAGGATTATCGGGAGAATCATGCGATCAGCGATGTCTGGCCGGTCGGCGACCGCATACTGGTCTGCATAGGCCCCAATCCGATTGCCGAGCGCTTGGTGCGCGCGGCCAAACGGCTCGCTACCAGTCTCCATGCTCACTGGATCGTGGCCTACGTGGAAACGCCGGAACTGCAACGCCTGCCTGCCGATCGCCGCGACGAGGTGCTGCGGGTTTTGCGTTTTGCCGAGCAGTTGGGGGCCGAAACGGCGACGTTGTCAGGCCCGGATATGAGCAGGGAAATCCTGGGGTTCGCCAAAAGCCGCAATATCACCAAAATCGTATTAGGCAAACCCAGCCGCCGCGGCTGGAAGCGCTGGCTGCTGGGTTCGGTTGTCGATACGCTGATTGTTGAAGCGCATAACATCAACGTTTATTTGCTCGGTAGCCCGCGCGGCAAAGGCCGTGCCGAGCAAAAAATTTCTAAAGAAATGCCGCTGACAAAAGCGTTGCGGCCCAATTATCCCTGGGGCCGAGGCAAGCGGCGCTGGTTGAATTGGGGGTGGGCGGTTGGCATGACCGCTTGCACGAGTTTAGCGGCCTGGCTAATGTCCGGTAAATTCGAACTGGCTAACCTGGTCATGGTCTATTTGCTGGGCGTGGTGTTCATGGCAGCCCGCTTCGGTCGCGAGGCTTCCGTATTAACCTCGGTATTGAGCGTGGCCGCGTTCGATTTTCTGTTTGTGAATCCGGTTCATACTTTTGTCGTTGCGGACGTCCAGTATTTAGTGACCTTTTTAATTATGCTGCTGGTCGGTTTGATCATCAGCCATTTGACCAGCAATATGCGCTCGCAGGCCAAAGTTGCTTCGCACCGCGAGCGCCGGGCCAATGTGCTTTATGCATTGAGTGAAGAGCTGGCAACCAGCCGCTCCGTCACGGAAGCGGCCACGGTGGCAGTGCGGCATATTCAGGATGAATTCGGCGGTAACAGCGTGTTGCTGTTTCCTGACGACGATGGAAGGATTGTTTATCCTGTCGATCCGCCGGTCCCGGAATCTTTGCTCAATTGCGATCTTAGCGTTGCGCAGTGGGTTTTCGATCACGGCCAGATAGCCGGGCAGGGTACCGATACGCTACCCGGTGCCGATGCAGTGTATTTTCCGATGTCCGGTTTTCGCGGCGTGATCGGTGTGTTGGTGTTGCGGGCGGCTAATTTGCGCCGGGTGTTTTTACCTGAGCAGCGGCGGCTGTTGGACACTTTTATCAGCCAGATTGCGCAAACTATTGAGCGGGTGCGCTTTGCCGATGAGGCGCAGCAAACGCAATTGCGGATGGAATCCGAGAGCTTGCGCAATTCGTTGCTCAGCGCGATTTCGCATGATTTACGCACGCCGTTGGCGTCGATTGTCGGTGCGGCCAGTACCTTGGTCGAAGAAGATGCCCAGCTTGACGCCTCGGACCGGAAAGAATTAAGCCTGACTATCTATGACGAAGCGTTACGCATGTCGAACCTGACCAATAATATTCTGGATATGGCGCGGCTGGATGCGGGACAGGCATCGTTGAACCGGCAATGGTATCTGTTGGACGAAATTATCGGCGGCACGTTGACGCGAATGAAAAAGCGGCTTAAAGGACGGGCCGTCAATACCAAGCTGCCGGACGAACTCTGCCTGGTGCGTGTCGATGCGGTGCTGATCGAACAAGTGTTGGTCAACCTGCTGGAAAATGCCTGTAAATACACGCAGCCGGGCAGCCCGATCGACATCGTCGCCGAACTTTCCGCCCATATGCTAAAGGTCACGGTCGCGGATCGCGGCCCCGGCATACCGCCCGGCGAAGAGGAAAAACTGTTCGATAAATTCTACCGGGTACACCGAGAAGGTACGCAAAGCGGAGTCGGCCTGGGCTTAGCTATTTGCAAGGCCATCATTATGGCGCATGGCGGCGTTATTGGTGCAACTAACCGGCAAAGCGGCGGGGCGCAGTTCTTTTTCCTGTTGCCGGTCGATGAAGCGCCGCCGCAACTGGCTGCGGAGCCGATGCAAGATGAATAGCGCTAAGGATGGTGTGTATGCCGCAAGACTGTCGGGAACAGGCGCGGCGAACGCCAAACCGGTCATCGTGGTTATCGAAGACGATCCGCAAATCTGCCGGTTTTTACGGACCAGTTTGAGCGTTCATGGTTTTCAGGTCATTGAGGCCGGAACCGGTGAACGAGGTGTAATAGAAGTCGGCACGCGCAAGCCGGAGTTGGTCATCCTCGATTTGGGCTTGCCGGGTATGGACGGCATAGCGGTGATCCGGAAAGTCCGGGAATGGTCGGCGGTGCCGATCATCGTGCTGTCGGCAAGAAGCCAGGAGAACAGCAAGATCGGCGCGTTGGACGCCGGAGCGGACGATTACCTGACCAAGCCGTTCAGCATCGGCGAATTGCTGGCGCGCATCCGCGTATCGCTGCGCCATGCCGCCCAGCTTGCCGGCGACAGCGTTGAAACGTTGTTTTGCGTCGGCGACTTGCGGGTCGATTTAGCCCGGCGCAACGTGCATATCGGCGACCGGGAAATTCACCTGACGCCAATCGAGTACCGCCTGTTGAACGTATTGATCCACAATGCCGGTAAAGTGCTGACGCACCGGCAGTTGCTGCTGGACGTTTGGGGGCCTGCCTACGTCGAGCATGCCCACTATGTCAGGATTTATATGGGGCAATTGCGCCGCAAACTTGAAGCCGACCCGGCCCAGCCCAGATATTTGCTAACTGAAGCGGGAGTTGGGTATCGGTTGGCGGGCGGGGAGTAAGTTAATTCGGTTCGCAGTGCATATAACGTTGTTCGATAGGATTTAAATGAAATCCAACACTTGGCATCGATTATCGGTTTATTTTAGTTAAGCAAGCCGGTAAAAACTGTAATAAGATAACCGCCATTTTTATTTTTAAAGAGTCACGTTATGCGGCGTTTTATGTTACTGAGTTTGCTCGCTTTTTCGGTTTATGCAGCCGATGACGACGAAAAGCCCCCAAGGCTTGAGGCTGTGCCTGAAGCGCCGGAGCCGCCTTTGCCGGTGCAAAGCGGTGAGAATATGGAGCCGGACATTACGATTATCCGTAAAGGCAAGGATACTATCCAGGAATATCGCCGTGGCGGCAGGCTTTATATGATAAAAGTCGTTCCGGCCGTCGGTCCTCCGTATTATTTTCTCGACCTCAACGGCGACGGCAAGATGGATGTGCGGCGTAGCGATCTGGATAGAGATTCGGACATCAATATGTGGAAGTTGTTGGAATGGTAGCCGCTTAGATTCGTGTCTGTATTTACTTGCATTACGCGTCCGCAACTCGATCAATTCTTTAATTCTTATGTCCTCGGTGAAGTCGTCGGTTTTGAAGGCATAACGGACGGCATCGACAATACCAATTATTCGGTAACCACTACGCAGGGCCGGTTCGTCTTAACGCTGTTTGAATCGCTGGCTGTCGATGAGTTGGCGCATATTTTAAAATTATTGGCGCATTTGGGTAAAAGCGATCTGCCTTGCCCAAGTCCTCAATGCGATAGACAGGGAAATTCGTTGCGCCGGCTTAACGGTAAACCGGCAGCGGTATTCAAGCGTTTGTCCGGCACGGCGGTGGTGTCGCCGTCAATCCTGCATTGCCAGGAAATAGGTTTACAGTTGGCAAGTTTGCACCGTTGTACGGAAGGCTATGTTTTTCCGATAAAAAGCGGCAATGATTTAAGCTGGTGCGAGGCGGTGCTGAATAAAATCGACGCGCATTTATCGGCGGCAGATCGCGAACTGATTAACGATGAGCTGGCTTTTCAAGCGCAAAACACCCCGGCGAATTTGCCTCGAGGCGTGATTCACGCCGACCTGTTCAGGGACAATGTGTTGTTTGACGATGACCGGCTCAGCGGCTTATTGGATTTTTACAGCGCCTGCACCGATACGTTGCTGCTGGATGTTGCGATAACAGCGAATGACTGGTGCTGTGACGAGGGATTGATAAATAAAGAAAAACTAGCGGCGTTGTTAACGGCTTATGAAAGCCTGAGACCGTTGCAGCCGTTGGAAAAACAATACTGGCCGGCATTGCTGAGGGCTGCGGCGTTACGTTTCTGGTTATCGCGGCTTGCCTATCGGTTTTATCCCCGGTCCGGCGAAATAACCCAGCAAAAGGATCCGTTGGTTTTTCGGCGTATTTTATTGCAGCATCGGCAACAGTCTTATTTAGCGAATGACAAAAATATTTTTAACCTTAGGAGCACAGCATGATTAAGTTTCTTCATATGATCTTTATTCTCTTATCTATCTCGAGCTTTATCGGCAGGGTTTATCTGGCGGAAAAACAGCCGGCGATGCTGGAACAAAAATGGATAAAAATCGGGCCGCATATTATCAATAGCTTGTTGCTGCTTAGCGGTTTTACGCTGGTGTTTCAAGGCTCATGGCTGTCGGGCGAATACGGTTGGATTGTCGCCAAGCTGATAGCTTTAGTGGCCTACGTCGGCTTGGGTATTGTCGCTATCAAGAGCCAGGGCGATTTGCGTTGGAAAGCTTTTGCCGGTGCGCTGGCTTGCTTCGTTTATATTGCGGCAGTCGCGGTCACGAAGAGTGCCTTCATATTTTTCTAAATTGTCATAAAGAAAATTCAAGTTTACCGATTTGTTGATCCAGCCAAAACAATACGTCTTTGGCTTTGGGCAACCGGTCTTTATCGAATTCGGGAACTGGGGCGTTGGTTAACGTCGTCCAGCGGGACAGCCGGTTTTTTAGCTGTCCCTGTTCGCTGACGGTAAAATGATAGCGTTCCAGCAGTTGTTCAAACAGTACCGATTCTTCCGGCCCGGATATCAGTTTCGCTAGGCGGCTTAATTCTTTTAGTAGGGTTTCAATCGTTGCCACATGCGCCGCGATTAATTCAGCAACCTGCTTGGCTTGGATGTTCCCGGCAGGAGATGATTCATTATCGGAGATTACTTTCAGGCAATGGATTAATTCAGCGGACGAAAACCGTACAGCGGTTTCATAAAATGCCGATGCTTCCATGTCGCAAAGAGTGTGCGGGTCATAATTAAGCAGCGTTCTTGATACGGTTTGGATGCCGGCTTTGGCGCAGGAAGGGGTGAAGACCAGCGGCGGATAATAACTCTTAGCGCTATCGGCGTCGGTGATTTTATCGATTAAAAACAGGTTGCCGATGGCATGGTCTTTATGTCCGGCGATACCGATATTAACCAGAACCGGGTTTTCAACCGAAGCAAACAAGGCCTGGGTGTAAGCCACTCCGGCAGCCATCGCGCTTTTGCCGAGTCCGCTTACTGTCAGGCAGATGTTTTGATTGAGATAAACTGCAAACGGCTGGACAGTCGTGTCTTTTTTTAAATTGAAATGCTCAACCAGCGGCTTGGCCTCACAAGGCAAGGCCGCGTAGATGAAAATTTGCGGTGAGGTTAATTGATTCATAAGGTCTCATGTCGCTTGCAGTAAGCGACATTGCCTTTACTTATTTGTTTTCCTGCATTACATGAAAAGCGTCGGTATAAATGTCGGCCATTGAAGCGCCTTTCATAAAGGCCATTTTTTTGGTTTGGTTGACCATTTCCGGATGTCCGCACAGGAACACTCGCCATCCGTTCAGAGTTTCAATGGACGATAAGGCGACATCGTGAGCGCGGCCCCGGACATGGCCCGAATCACTCTCTTCGCCGGAAAGGCAGGAGGTGTAATGGACGTTGGCGAATTTTCCGGCAAGTTCGCGCATTTCATCAATCATATATAAGCCGTTAACATCGCGGCTACCATGGAATAAATGGATAGGACCTGAATGCTCCTGCGCCAACGCATCGGCAATAATGCCGTAAAGCGGCGCCAGGCCGCTGCCTGTTCCTATCAGCAATAAAGGCTGTTCTGCGCGTCCGGGCAAATAGTGGCAAGAGCCTTGGGCTTCTGAGACCGACAACTGAGCGCCTAACTCCAATTCATCATATACCCAACTGCTGAATTGGCCGTTCGGTAAGCGGCGGATATGAAATTCCAGGGTATTTTTATGATGCGGGATATTCGCGATCGAATAGCTGCGGATTAAGCCGTCGGTCCGTTTTAAGTTAACAAACTGGCCGGCGAAAAACTCAAACGGGGCTTGGTATTCCAAAACCAAATGTACGATGTCGGGCGTTAATCGCTGCTTTTTGACAACGACCGCTTCAACCGAAGAGCCTTGCTGGTTAGGTAACGCAATGGTCATATCCTGTTCCGGATGGCAAACGCAAGCCAGAAAATATTTCTGTTTTTGCAACGTATCCTTAAGGCCGGATTGGGCTGAGACAGGTGGAGGGGTGTCAAGGCTGCGCATCATGCAGGCTTGGCAAAGTCCTTGGCGGCAACCATAAGATACTTTTACGTTTTCCCTTAACAGGGTGTCCAATACAGTTTCATCCGGTTGGCAGGAAAATGTTGATTCGCCAATAGTTATGCTTCGCATGGTCTCCACCTGGTATTTCAATTATTTGCCCAAAACGTCGTTGCGTGTGCTTTCTGCAATAGCAGCAGCTTGAGCAATCAATTCTTGCGGTACGTTTAATTCGGTTAAAGTAGCGCCGAGATGCTCCATGACGATGTCGAAATGGCTGGCATTTAAGCCCATCTTGACCAGATGGGCATGAGCGTTGCGCATGTCTTGGCCGTTATAGTTATTCGGACCGCCGAAAGCCATGGTTAAAAAAGCTTTTTGTTTAGCCGCTTGTTTTTCCATGTCGGAATTGTCGAAAAAACGGTTAATGCGGTAATCACCCAACACTTTGCGATAAAAAATATCAACGGCAGCATTAACAGCCGCTTCGCCGCCGAGCTTTTCGTAAAGGGATGGGCTTGAAGTTGTTTCTTGTGTATCGCTCATTATGGTCTCCAGTATTATGTAGTGTAATTATTATTATTTAAGCAAGCTTGCTCATAGAGAAGTGTATAACAATAGACGTTTTTTTGCTATATAAAACTTTTATAAGTTATATGTGTCATAATAAACTATTATGACTCTATGTCCAATAACGTTATAACGAAAAGGATGAATTCGCCGATGTCTCAAAACGTAAGTTCCCGCCAACATCAAATACTTGAATATTTGCTTGAGAGCCCGAGCGGCTTGAGCGTTGACGATCTGGCGAAGGCGCTGGATATTTCCAGAACGGGTGTGCAGCAGCATTTTGTTGTTCTTGAGCGCGATGGTTATATTAAAAAAAGCGCTCACAATAAGACAGCCGGACGTCCGGTGGCTATCTACGTCTTGACCGACAAAGGCAATAATTATTTTCCGAAGCAATATGCCTGGTTTTCGGCATTAATTCTTAGCGATCTGCAGCAGGAAATCGGTCCGGAACGATTCAAAGCCTATATGCAAAAACTGGGCGGCAAGCTGGCGGATAAGTTGCAGGGCAGGTTTGAAGGGAAAGATTTGCATGAACGGGTTGATGAGTTGGCTACAGTGATGGCCGGTCTTGGTTTTCACGTTAAAGTTGACAGGGAGCCTGAGGCGGAGGGCCTGAATATGCAGGCTTACAATTGTATTTATCACGACTTGGCGCAGGAACACCATGATGTCTGCGAGTTCGATGTGGCGCTGATGTCGGCGTTGTTGGATAAACAAGTCGAGCAATTAAGTTGTATGGCCAAGGGCGATTGCAACTGTAGTTTTAGAATTAAATAGTTTAAGCAGTGCTTGGTTGGTTGCCGGTAATAGCGCCCGTTTCAGTAAATCATGTCGATGATAGCCCGGAATAACAACCGGGTTGTTTATATAATTGTCTTATATTTTAATTAATTGTTGCGCTTTCATGAGAATCGACATAAATTAAAGTCACTAACTGAAATCAGGAGGCCGCTCATGTCGATCGCAGTTCAACTTAATCCGGAAAGAAAGCAACAGGCTCATCAGTTGATAGCCGAATTACAACATGAAAGACAACAGGTTTGGTTTTTATATTGTCATGTCGCCGCACTGATGCCTTTTTCGGCTAACCCGACAGTGAGAAAAAAGCTGGCCCGGTTTTCTGAAATATTGATCGATTACGTTTCTCTTGGCCATTTTGGCATTTGCGAATGCCTGTTCAGGGATGCCGACAGCCAAGATCCGGCATTGTCAGCCGCCGAACAAATTTATCCGGCATTGTCATCCACGACGGACGCGGCAGTATCGTTTAACGATAAATATGAAGGCGGGGCTGCAATCGTTCTTGACGATCTGAAACAGGATTTATCGGCCTTAGGTGAAAATCTGGCGAAAAGAATCGATCTGGAAGACCGTCTTTGTGAGTTGATGCTGCAATAGCTGTTTTTTGATAACGACCAGCGGCTGTCACGCCGCTGGTCTTATATGGCTACTTTGTTTCTTTAGTTTTTTCCTGCCTGTTTATAATCGCTTTCGGCGTTTCCTTGCCGTCGCTTTGCGCGGCATTCTTGACGTAGATTTGTTTTAGACGGTTAAAAGCCGACCATAACGTCTTGTCCATGACGACCTGATTGCCGATGGAAACAATGACCCTGGTTAGTTCGGGGATTTTATTCTTGGTTGAAGCTAAATAAATCGGTTGAACATAGAGAACGGTATTGCCCATCGGCAGAATAATCATCCGGCCCATTTCAACAACCGAGCCCGATTGTCCCCATAACGTAAACTGCGCCGAAATTTCAGGGTCTTGATTAATCAGCGCTTCAACTTGCGCAGGGCCGTTAACCTGGACATCCTTGCCGAACTTATAAACGGTAATGCCGGGCTTGTAGTCCGGGCCGCAGTTGGTTTTATCCAGCGTTCCCGCTACGCCTATCATACTCAGATTGCCTCTGTTAACGGGAGTCATCGGGTTTATCAATACGAATTCCTCTTTATCGTTACAGTTGCCAAAGTCCATCGTCTGATAATAAGGCCGTACCGTTTCTCCGCGGACATTGGCGAACTGCCATGTTTCGGCCTGTTCGTAGAATAGTTCAGGGCTTTGCTGATGATACTTGGCGTATACCTTCATTTGCAGGTATTGGAGATCGCGGGGATAACGCAAGTGCTGCCTTAATTCAGCCGGCATTTCCTCCAGGTTTTTAAACAAGCCGGGATATGCGCTGCTGTAAGCCTGAATAATCGAGTCCGATGGGTTGGAAATATAAAAATCGACATCGCCGTCAAAAGCATCGACAACAACCTTAACCGAGTTACGGATGTAGTTAAAATCCTGGTGACCTTCCAGAAAATCATCGTCCGCGGGTTTGGATACCGGATACTTGTTGGACAAGGTGTAGGCGTCCTGTATCCAGTAGAACCTATCCTTGGTTATAACCAGATAAGGGTCTTTATCCAGATGTAAAAAGGGCGTTAATCTGCTAATACGCTCAGTTATATTTCTGCGGATTTTGACTTTACTCTCCGAAGAGATATTGGTTGAAAAGAATATTTTTTCGTCGTTGAAATAAGCGGCAAACAATGCTTTCCTGAATAGCGACGGAATGGGGATGCCGCCTTCGCCATGATAAGCGGTTTCCGTGTTGGGTGCATTGGAACCGGCTATTCCTACAATGTCGAGCTTATTCGGAACGATCGCATAGTCGAAATGCTCCAGGCCATAGTAGATATCCGGATGCTCGACCTTAAAACCGACATCCGAGTACATGTTTAAATCGCGTAAATACCAGACAAGGGGGCTGTCGGCATCCTGCGCTGCGGGCGTGACGACGGCGCCATAGCCGTGGGTATAGCGCAAATGCATGTTTTCCCAGTTTTGCGCTTCAGGCGGCAACTTCGAAACGTTAATTTCCCTCGCTGCAAGGTTAACCTGCCGGGTATGGTCGAGAATAAAATAGCGGTCTTCATCGACAGACAGAATTCTGTAATAAGGCCTTATTTCCTGCAACTGCTTATAGTTGTCGATGATGAATTCCCTGTCCCAAACCGGAATATTCTCAAAATGTTTTTGCGTGCTCCATGTTTCAATGTCTTTGGTTGCATCCAGCTGAATCGTCGTATCGACCGTTTTAATATTTTTTAAATCGTATGCATCCAATGTCGCATCGATGTTGTATTTCATGAACGATTTATTGGATTTGACCGGATTCGGGTTGACTATATATTTTTGGATTAAATCCGGAATAAATTGAATTTTCGGCAAACCTGCTACGCAGAGGAACAAGGTAAGCGATATTAAAAACGGCTCTTTTACCCGGTGTTTTTCTGAAAAAATGAACAGGCCTGCCGTGATTGCAGTCGCCGCGAAGGTAATAATTTCCAGCCAGATCAGCGGCAAGTGATAGCGCAACTCAACAAAGCCCGGACCGTAAAATATCGGCTCATGCGTGTCGGTATAAAGCAGCGTAAAACGATCCAGCATGAATCCCCAAATCACAAAGGCAACCACAAGGCCGATTAGAACGGTCAGGTGAACCTTGGCGCCTAAAGGAAATTCGGAGCTTTGGTTAGGTATAAAAACATGTTCCAGCCAATATAAAGCGCCGACCATGCAGAAGATTAGCGCGGAAGTTGTCAGCATTTCCTGCTGAATCAGCATATAGGTTGGATAGGACAGCATATAAAAGCTGACGTCCTTGCCGTAAACCGGTTCCGTTATACCCGAGTCGCTGCCGAAAAAATACAGCAGTGTCGTTTCCCATTGGCTGTAGAAAGGGATAGCGATAAACACCGCCAATATCAGCGAGACCGGTGTATAGACGGTTGCCGAACCGCTCAAAAAGGTATCGGCAAAGCGCTGGAAGCGCCGGCGCTTATCCAAATTGCTGAGAATCTCGTCCGGCGGGTTTAAGCCCAAATAGCGCGAAGCGATCCAGAAATGAAAAAAGAAAATCGCAAAAAACGCCAGCGTCACGCCACCTGCAAGGAAGAATTTGTAGAGCAGTCTCAGCCAGAAATAAGCTTCAAGTTTTAATGATTCGTACCACCATAAGTCGACAAACAGATCGAGAAATATGAAATAGAAGGCGACATATAAAACAACGGCAATGCCAAGTGTCACTCCAATCAGCGCGGGTAAAAGCTTCAAGTTCCGCATAGCGTCCTCTTAGTAGAAAATGTTTTTAACGTATTCTAGCATCCAATAATAGGTTCGTAACTGATGTTACGCAGGTCTTGATAAAAGCATGACCCACGAAAAACACGAAAGGCGCGAAAAAACATCAGCTACATTGTTTATCGTTTCCTGCGTAATATCGTTATAGACAAGTTTCTGCGGAATGGCGTCGCTTTTATCTTGGCGTTAGTAGAGAAATAGGCCGATAAGCAGACCTTCCAGGTTTTAGAAACCTGGAAGGTCTAATCTGGGGCAGCTCTCAGAACAGGCTAATGGCTTTGCCGGCCGTTCCGGTAAATCCAGCCTTTGCGGCGTAGCCATTTTTCAATTTCCACGACAAAGAACACGACCGACGAAAGCGCCAGGCAGAACAACAGCTCGTTCAGGCTCAAAGCCTCGGTTTTAAAAATCGGCTGCAAAACCGGCACATACAGTACAGCCATTTGCAGGCCGAAGGTCAACAGCACTGAGGCCAAAACCAGTTTGTTGGAAAACAATCCCTGACTGAACAGCGATTCCCGTTCCGACCGGATCGCCAGTACATGTCCCATCTGCGACAAGGCGAGCACCGTGAACACCATGCTCTGCCAATGCGCGGTGCCGGTAAAATAAGCCCAGCCTTGGGCGAATAACGAAACGCCGCCCATCAACAGGCCGATCCACAGAATATGCTGCCACATGCCTTGCGCAAAAATGCTTTCCTGAGGCGCGCGGGGCGGACGTTGCATAAGTCCTCGCTCTTCCGGTTCGACGGCTAGCGCTAAGCCCGGCAAGCCGTCGGTGACCAGATTAATCCAGAGAATATGGATAGGCAGCAACGGAATCGGCAAGCCCAAAAAAGGCGCCAAAAACAACGTCCATATTTCGGCCGAGTTACAGGTCATCGCGTATTTGATGAATTTGCGGATGTTGTCGAAAATCCGCCGTCCCTCGCGCACAGCGCTGACGATCGTAGCGAAATTATCATCCAGCAGCACCATGTGCGACGCTTCGCGGGCAACATCCGTGCCGATCTTGCCCATTGCGATGCCGATATTCGCGGAGCGCAAAGCCGGCGCATCGTTGACGCCGTCCCCGGTCATCGCGACGAATTCTCCCCGGTCTTGGAGCGCCTTGACGATTTTGATTTTCTGCTCCGGCGCGACGCGGGCATAAACACGAACGTCTTCGACTTGCTCCTCAAATTCCTGAAGACTCATCTGCGCCAGTTGCGATCCGGTCAGTACCTTGCCGCCGTCGTCTACGATGCCGAGCCTGAGCGCAATGGCGCGGGCCGTCGCCGGATGGTCGCCGGTAATCATGACCGGCGTAATTCCGGCGGTCTTACAAAGCGCCACCGCTTCCTTGGCTTCCGGGCGCGGAGGGTCCATCAGCCCGGCCAATCCCAGAAAACACAGCCCGGTTTCGACAGAGTCGGCGTCCAGCGTTGGCGGGCGCTCGGGGAATTGCCGGCAGGCCAGGGCCAATACTCGCAGGCCGTTCGCGGCCATTTGCTCGGCGGCGGCCAATATCTTCTCTTCCGGTAACGGCTGCGGGCCGTCAACAGTCCATAAACTGATGCAGCGAGGCAGCACATTTTCCGGCGCGCCTTTGGTGTAAGAGAAAAGTTCGCCATTTTCTTGATGCAATGTGGTCATCAGCTTGCGCTCGGAATCGAAAGGAATTTCATCCAGTCGCGGGGTTGCTTTGACCAGATCGGCGCCGACGTAGCCCACGCT
This sequence comes from Candidatus Methylobacter oryzae, assembly GCF_003994235.2. Classification (GTDB taxonomy): domain Bacteria; phylum Pseudomonadota; class Gammaproteobacteria; order Methylococcales; family Methylomonadaceae; genus Methylobacter_A; species Methylobacter_A oryzae. The sequence goes on along the minus strand of NZ_RYFG02000098.1, from coordinate 34,223 downwards.
CTCGGCGGCTTCGTACAGCGCGATTTCGGTGGGGTCGCCGAGCAGCTGTCCTTCGTGGTTGCGGCGGGCGTCGTTATTCAGCGCCAGCGCCCGTAACAGCGGAGCCGGAAAATCGCCGGCGATGCCTTCCCGCAAGCGCTCTTCGACGTAAAACGCTTCGGCATGCATGCGGTTTTGCGTCAGCGTGCCGGTCTTGTCCGAGCAAATGAAAGTCACCGAACCCAAAGTTTCCACTGCGGGCAGGCGGCGGATCAGCGCGTTTTTCGTGACCATCTTGCGCGCGCCGATGGCTAAGGTCACCGTCGCTACGGCGGGCAGGGCCTCCGGGATAGCGGCAACGGCTAAGCTGACGGCGGTCAGAAACATCAACAAAGGCTGTTCTCCGCGCAACAAACCGACCACGAAAATAATCGCGCAGACGGCTAAAACCAACAGCGCAAGGCGCATGCCGAAAGTGGCAAGGCGTTGTTGCAGCGGGGTTTTCGTTTCTTTGCCTTGGCGCAGCAGTTCCGCTATTTTGCCAAGCTCGGTGTCCATTCCGGTCGCGATGACGATGCCGACGCCGCGGCCGTAAGTCGCTACCGTGCCCTTGTAAGCCATATTCAGACGGTCGCCGAGCGGCGAATCCAGTTCCCGGATCAATGCTCCCGATTTTTCGACCGGCAGCGATTCGCCGGTCAAGGCGGCTTCTTCGACCTTGAGCCGCGCCACATCCAATAACTTCAAGTCTGCCGGGACGATATTGCCGGCCTCAAGTATGACCAAGTCGCCGGGAACCAATTCCTTGGCTGCGATAGTCTGGATTTTTCCCTCGCGCAGCACTTGCGCGGTGGGGCTGGACAAGCGTTTCAGTGCGGCCACGGCTTTTTCGGCGCGGTATTCCTGGATGAAGCCAATGATCGCGTTCAACACGATGATGACAAGGATGACGACCGTATCCGTCAAGTCGCCGACCACGCCCGAAACGATGCAGGCTAAAATCAGCACGATAATCATGAAATCCGCGAATTGTCCGAAAAACATCCGCACCGGTCCCCGGCGGCGTTGTTCCTTGATCGCGTTCGGGCCGTAGGTTTCGAGGCGTTCTTTTGCTTCCTGATGATCGAGGCCTTTTTCTGGATCGACCTTGAGCCATGCGGTGGTTTGCCAAGCTTCAAGAAGATGCCAGGGAGGTGAAGGGGGCTGTCTACTTTTGTTTTTTTGTTGCTTGGTCAAGGGTTGATCTCCGGTGAGGCGGGTGTTGTCAGTATCTCAGTTTGTATAGTGATTGCAATATCCTTTAAAAGTGAAAACAAGATAGCGTTGTTGATTCCGTTCGTGGTGAGCACCATTCGACAAGCTCATGACAGGCTTCGATAAACTCAGGAGAGCCTTGTCGAACCATAAATGGAATCAACTTGTTCAGCGCTTTCAAAGGATGCTCTGGTTTTTGGCTTCGCATATGTATAGACTAAACCAACTGAACTTAATCTAATGAGGTTTATCATGCAGACAGTCAATATACACGAAGCGAAAACCCAACTGTCCCGGTTGGTAGATCAGGCGGTAAAGGGTGAATCTTTCATCATTGCAAAAGCAGGAAAACCGCTGGTTAAAGTAACTCGGCTGGATGCTCCATCGGCAGGACAAATTCGAAGACTAGGTTTCATGGAAGGACAGATTGCCGTTCCTGATGATTTCGACAGCATGGGTAGCAAGGAAATTGAGCTGCTTTTTGGCGATGAAGAATGAAGCTGCTGTTGGATACCCACTTATTATTATGGGCGGCTGGCTCGCCTGACCAGCTGTCAGCAGTTGCTCGTCCATTACTGGAAGACCCGTCGAACGAGCTGCTTTTCAGTGCGGCCAGCCTTTGGGAAATCGCTATCAAGCGCGGGCTTGGACGTTCCGATTTTCAAGTCAATGCAAGAGTGCTACGTCGTGGACTGCTGGACAACGGCTATCAGGAATTGGCTATCAGCAGTGAACATGCCGTTTTTATCGATAGCTTGCCGCCCATTCATAAAGACCCATTCGATCGCATCCTTGTAGCGCAGGCCACTGTCGAGGGAATCACCTTGTTGACAGCGGATGCTTTGGTGGCGAAGTATCCGGGGCCGGTTCGGCAGGTTTAATTATAAGGAACCTAAAAATGTCTATCGAATGGCAAAATATAAAATCATTTAACAACTCTCAAAACAATGCTTTTGAAGAATTGATTTGTCAACTGGCAAGAGAAGAACTAATTGCTAATAAAAAGGAGTTCTATCGTATAGCCGCTCCAGATGGAGGCGTTGAAGCCTACTGTGTTTTAGAAAGTGGTGAAGAATACGGCTGGCAAGCTAAATATTTCTCATCTATGGGAAGTTCGCAATGGTCACAGCTTAAAGAATCTTTTGAAACAGCACTTAGAACTCACCCTAAATTAACTAAATACTACATTTGCATTCCTTTGGATAGGCAGGATCCAAGACGCGATAACCAATCGTGGTTTATGGATAAATGGAATGAAAAAACGCAGGAATGGAGTAAATATGCAAATGATTTAGGAAGAAGTATTACTTTTGAATATTGGGGAAGTTCGGAGCTGATTCATCGGCTGTCTAAGGAAGAACACGCTGGCAGAAGATTATTTTGGTTTTCAAAAGAAGAATTCTCGGATAAATGGTTTCAATCACATATTGAAAATAGCATTCACAATTTAGGACACCGCTATACGCCAGAATTAAATTTTGAGTTAGATATTGCTAAGCACTTCGACGCACTTAGTAGAAACGATAGATTTCGTGGCTATTTCAAAAACAGACTTCACGCCCTTCTTAAAAATTTAAAAGAATTAGATGCAGAGTTTTTAGGTCAAGATGCGGCTACAAATTTGATTAGTCTATTAGATAGAGAATTTGAAAATTCCCAAAAGTCAGAATTACTTTACTTTGACATCGAAGCTATTCAGAAAGGTTGTAAATTTATTATAAAGTCGCTACATGAATACCAATATGCCTTAAAAAATAAAGAAAGCGAATTATCTAAAGACACGTTTGACTATAAAAACTTCAATATAAGAAATGCTTACAATGCTATATACGAATTCCAAGAATTTATTAATGAACCGACATTATGTTTAGCCAACTTACCAATAATGTTGCTTTCAGGTGAAGCGGGAATTGGAAAATCCCATTTATTAGCGGATATTGCTTCAAAAAGAGTTAATGAAAATAAATCATGTATTCTCTTATTAGGGCAACACCTTAGTTCTGATGAGGCACCTTGGACACAAATTCTTAATAATTTACTACGACTAAAATGCAACGAGAAGGAGTTATTAGGAGCTTTGAATGCTAGAGCCGAAGCGCAAGGTGAGCGTCTGCTTTTTATCGTCGATGCAATTAACGAAGGCAGAGGGCGCTATTTCTGGAGTAATTATATAAAAGGATTTATCAATGATTTCTCAAATTATCCTTGGTTAAGTCTTGTATTAAGCATAAGAACCTCTTATGAAACATTATTAACTCCAAAAGACTTAATTCCTGACGATACCATCATCAGGGTGGCGCATCATGGATTTGAAAATGTTGAATATCAAGCTTCCAGTTTCTTCTTTTCTCAATATGACATTGAGCAGCCCAGCATACCTTTATTACATCCAGAATTTAGCAATCCGCTATTTTTAAAATTATTTTGTGAAGGTTTGAAGCGTTCCGGTCAAAAGCAAATTCCAAAAGGTTATGGCGGCATAACCAGCATCATAGATTTCTTTTTAGCAAGTGTTGATGAAAAATTATCACACCCTTCATTTTTTGACTATCAGCCTGCATCCGGTAAACAGCTGGTAAAAAAAGTAATCAACGCGCTCATCCAACATAAACTACAAAATGATTTAAGTATCATCCCTTACGACTCAGCAGTTGATATAGCAAATAGCATAATTTCAAAATATAGTGACAGAAAAGGTTTTATTGATAATTTAATTTCAGAAGGCGTTTTATCTAAAAATATCTATTGGAGAAATAATAATGAAGATATTATTTATTTTGCTTATGAACGTTTTGAAGATCATTTAACTACGGCCTATTTACTCGAAAGCTATCTTGATAAAAGTAACCCTGAAATTGCTTTCCAAAATGAAGGTGCATTAGCCCAATATGTCAATCATATTTATAGGTATCAAGGCATAGTCGAAGCCTTATCAATTCAACTTCCCGAAAAAATAGACAAAGAATTATATGAATTGGTTTCTGATGAAAAAAAATCAAACAGGGCAATAGTTGAAGCATTTGTTAAAAGTCTAATCTGGAGAAAACCGGAAACTATCACAGAAAAAGTAAAAGATTATGTTAATCAGCAAGTCTTAGTTGACGATTATACTTTCGACTTGTTTTTTCAAATGGTCTATTCCGTATCGTCAGATCCTGACCATTTCTTTAATGCACATAGCTTGCATCGTTTCTTGATGAAATTCTCATTAGCTGATCGTGATGCTATGTGGACAACTTATTTACATCATAAAAATGATGAAGTTTCAGCAATGCAAAGGCTTATCGATTGGGCGTTGCATGATTGCAATAAAAATTACTTATCCGCTGAATCCAGATTATTAGCTTGCAAATCTTTAGCATGGCTATTTACCAGTACTAATATTAGTTTTAGAGATATGGCAACAAAGGCATTAGTTTGCGTATTGGAAAATAATCTTCCAATAATCACTGGGCTTTTAGCTGACTTTCATACTGTTAACGATCCATATGTTTATGAGCGTATTCTTGCCGCAACTTATGGCGCAGTATTACGTTCAGTTGATTTAAATGGATTAACAGAGTTATCTACATTTATCTTAACAACCGTTTTCGAAAAAGAAGAAGTTTATCCTAATGTATTGGTTAGAGATTATGCCAGAAATATTATTGAATATGCTTTGTATAAACAGGCTTTTACCCTAACAGATTCCCAGATAATACGCCCACCTTATAAAAGCCAGTTTCCAAGTAGTTTTCCTAGTAATAAAGAAATTGATGCTTACAAATACGACTATAAACTGAACGATGCAAAAGATTATTGGGGACAAAATGCAATACTGCGTTCTATGGTTACGGAGTATGGCAGAGGAAGAGGCAGCTATGGCGATTTTGGACGTTACACCTTTCAAAGCGCTTTATCTAGTTGGAAATACAAATTCGACCCCAACGATTTAAGTAATTACGCTTGCAAGTTAATTTTTGAAACATATGGGTACGATGTCAAAAAGCATGGCGAATTTGATAATCATGCCAGCTCTGGCGATAGGCACACTAATAAAAAAGAAAGAATCGGCAAGAAATATCAATGGCTTGCTTTTTATGAAGTGCTTGCTAGGCTGGCTGACAATGATCAAATGCAAGATGGATCAGCTGGCTGGCATGATGAAAAAAAATATATTTGGTATCAAGGTACTTGGGAACCTTTTGTTAGGAATATAGACCCAACATCGGTTTACCGTCCTAGCAGTAGTTCTTCGTTTAATCGCAACGAATCTTGGTGGGATAGAGTCGAGTATAACGATTGGCATGATAGCCATCAAAATTGGTTAATTAGTACTGAAAACTTGCCAAATCCAAAAGAAATTATTGAGATCAAAGATAGCCAAGGCAATGAATGGCTTGTGTTAGAAACCTATCCTAGCTGGGACGAATCTGTGCCTGTTGGGTATGAGCAACATGAATATCCACACAAACATCTTTGGTATCAAATTAGAAGTTATTTTGTCTCTTCAGAACAAGCTGAAGGCTTGACTGCTTGGGCAAAGCAGCAACATTTAATGGGAAGATGGTTTCCTGAAAATAGCGACCAATACCATGTATTTTCTCGTGAATATTATTGGTCACCTGCTTATCGTTTTTTCGATAATCCTTACTATGGCAGAAACCAATGGGAAGATGTGTATGAACAAAATGACTATGAGCAAGTCATAGGCGAAGTAATGGTCACAACGGAAAGACATAATTGGGAATCAGGAGCCGACTATCGAGAACAACCCTCATATTTTGCTCCCAGAGAGTACATGTATGAAAAAATGCAGCTTCAATATTCAAAAAATATTGGCGAATGGTTAAATACTGAGGGTGAAGTTGTTTGTTTCGATCCGTCAGTCAACCAGGAAGAAGGTTCTTGTTTATTAATTAGAAAAGATGCTTTATTGCGATTTTTGAACGAAAACAATTTAAAAATATTCTGGACTTGTTTGGGTGAGAAACAAATCTATGGAAACATTTATGACCAGGTTGAATACACACAATGGCTGGAACTTTCAGGCATTTTTACTTTAAATGAAAACAATGTAGATGGAACCATAAATCCATTGGTTAAATCGGTAGCCCGGTAGGCCGGAATAAGCCGACTCGAGCGGCAGCGAGAGTCGGTATTTCCGGCAAACACATCCCAAACTCGCCGGAAACGCTACCTCGCGCTACGCGCTTGGATGGCCTTATTCCGGCCTACTGCATTCAAGCGGAACACCCCATCCTTTCATGCTGAAAGACACCCGGATTAAGGCTGATTTTGCCGATAAAAAGTTAAAATTTGAATTTGCGTTTTCTCAATCCTATAAAGAATAGAAAACCGCTGATAGTTTAGACGGCGTATGTCTTCACCATATTCCGGCATCGGTGTTCCTGATTCTGGGAATAATTTGAGGGTGTTTTCCAAATAAGCTTCTATTTTGCCGATATATTCTCTAACAAAGCGCTTTGATTGGGTTTGTTCATATAGATATTCGGCAAGCTCTTCCAGTCGTCGCAGGGCTTTAGGCGATAAGACGATTTCCGGTTCACTCTTCATATTTTCGTTTGACTTGGGTAAACCCATCCGTCAGTTTTATGCTTTCGCCCTGTTCAAGTTGGTGTATGGAAATGCCTATATCGTCTTTAATTCTTGTGGTTTGTATGAATTGGCTGAATTCCTTGATCAGGCGGCTGTGATTATTGCCATAGGTTTGTTGCAAGATGTGTTCTATGTCGGGGTTGTCTATAGTGATATTAATCATGGTTCAACTCCTAATGGTTGTTTTGCTATTTCAGCAAAGAGGCTGTCGAAAAAATAGTCGCCTACTCCGGCTTCTTGACGATCATAAAATTTTCGGCCTGCTGCAAGGTCTTCTATAGCTGGCCGGAGAACTTGGATTTTCATTCAAATTGCGAACGCAATTCTTTCTTGGCTTGTTGCCAATCCAGTATCTCAACGTCGCCGGAGAGAAATTTTTTTCGGTCTCTACGAGTTCGGTTTCGTGCCAGACCAGACTGGGAAGGTTATCTTCGTCGCCGACCAAATCCCCCCAAAGTGCCTCAATAATCCGGAGCTTTTCTACTGCGGATAACTTGTGAAGTTCGGCGATGCTCATGTGGGAATTACCTGTAGGATAAAACAAGAAGCTAATCCAATAATTCCGCCTGGAACCATTGGATTAGCATCCTGCCTTGGATGCTTTACTTTGCGGCTGTATTTGCTTTTATCGCAAAAAGTTTGCGCCTTGTTAAACAAGTGCGCGTACTTCGCGACCGGGTTTTGGTTAGGAACGGTTTGCGCTCCTTTTTGATTTTTACGTTTTTTCATCGTTTACCTCTTATAATATGTAAAGGTTGTGTGAACTCACACGACGGTAATATATCATTTTTTAAGAGTACATAGCGCTAGTGAAATTTAGAAAAGACTTTGATGTCATTGTGGTTGGCGGCGGTCATGCGGGTACGGAAGCTGCGTTGGCATCGGCCCGGTGCGGCGCGAATACGCTGTTGCTGACACAGAATATCGACACGTTGGGGCAAATGAGCTGTAACCCTGCGATTGGCGGGATCGGCAAGGGGCATCTGGTCAAGGAAGTCGATGCGTTGGGCGGGATCATGGCTCGGGCTATCGATCTTGGCGGTATCCAATTTCGCACGTTGAATGCGAGCAAAGGCCCGGCAGTTCGGGCGACTCGCGCTCAGGCGGATCGCCAGCTTTACAAGCAAGCGGTAAGAACGGCGCTGGAAAATCAGCCTAATTTGGCATTATTCCAACAAACCGTGTCCGATTTGATCGTTGAGGGCGGCCGGGTTGCCGGCGTCAAAACGCAAATGGGTTTGAGCTTTACCGCAAGAGCGGTGGTTTTAACGACGGGTACTTTTTTAGCCGGCAAAATCCATATCGGTTTGGAAAACTACAGCGGCGGCCGCGCCGGCGATGCGGCTTCGGTTGCGTTGGCCGAGCGTTTGCGGGAATTGCCGTTCAGGATCGACCGTTTGAAAACCGGCACGCCGCCGCGTATCGACGGCCGGACTATCGATTTCAGCAAGCTGGAAGTGCAGCATGGCGACGATCCGGTGCCGGTGTTTTCGTTTCTCGGCAAGCCCGAGCAGCACCCTCGGCAAATTCCTTGCTACATCACCCGTACCAACAATAAAACCCACGATATTATCCGTTCCGGCCTCGATCGCTCACCGTTGTATTCGGGCATTATTGAAGGCGTCGGGCCGCGTTATTGTCCGTCCATCGAAGACAAGGTCGTGCGTTTTGCCGACCGCGATTCGCACCAGATTTTTGTCGAGCCGGAAGGCTTGAATACCCATGAGATTTATCCGAACGGCATCTCAACCAGCCTGCCATTCGATGTGCAGTATGAACTTGTACGTTCGATGCTGGGTTTTGAAAATGCCGAAATCTTGCGCCCCGGTTATGCGATTGAATACGACTTTTTCGATCCTCGGGATTTGAAATCGTCGCTGGAAACCAAACATATGGACGGGCTGTTTTTTGCCGGACAAGTGAACGGTACGACCGGTTACGAGGAAGCGGCGGCGCAAGGTTTAATCGCGGGCCTTAATGCAGCTCGCTTGGTTAAAGGTTTGGAAAGCTGGTGTCCGGGACGCGATGAAGCCTATATCGGCGTGATGATAGACGACCTGATTACGCGCGGCACCCAGGAGCCGTACCGTATGTTCACCAGCCGGGCCGAATACCGTTTGCTGTTAAGGGAAGACAATGCCGATTTGCGTCTGACCGAAAAAGGCCGTGAACTGGGCTTGGTCGATGACGAGCGCTGGCAGGCCTTCGAAACTAAACGAGAGGCGATTGCCGGATTGCAAGAAGGCCTGAAAAAGAAATGGGTCAGGGCCGAAACCGAACAAGCTGCCCAGGTTGAGCAATATTGGGGCAAGCCGTTATTGCGGGAAGCCAACTTGATAGACTTGTTGCGCCGGCCGGAAGTCGATATTCAGCGTTTGTTGTCGTTTATGGATGATGCCGAGGGCATGGATCCGCAAGTCGCCGAACAGGTTGAAATCCAGGCCAAGTACGCCGGTTATATCGACAGGCAGCAAACCGAGATAGACAAAGCGTTGCGTTACGATCACCTGCGTTTGCCTGAAACGATCGATTACAGCGGCGTTCCCGGTCTGTCCAATGAAGTCAGCGAAAAGCTGAAAAAACAGCGGCCGGAAACCCTGGGTCAGGCTTCGCGTATTCCGGGTATTACGCCTGCCGCGATCTCGTTGTTACTGGTTTATTTAAAAAAGAAAAGCGCCTGATGGAAGAGTGTCGAAAAATCCTGGTAAACGGGATAGCATCGTTAAATTTAAATGTAACTGACGGCCAAGTCGATCAGTTGATTGGTTTTATCAAGCTGATCGAAAAATGGAATAAAGCCTATAATTTGACCGCGATAAGGAACAGGGAAGAAATGACGCGTCTGCATATTTTGGATAGTCTGGCAATTGTCCCTCATATTGAAGGTAAGCGGATTATCGATATTGGCACCGGTGCGGGCTTGCCGGGCATTCCATTGGCGATCTGCTTGCCGGAGATTGGCTTTACGTTGCTGGATAGCAATGCCAAGAAAACCCGGTTTGTACAGCAGGTCGTATTGGAATTGAAGCTTAAAAATGTCGAGGTTCTTCACAGTCGCGTGGAAAGCCATCATCCGGAGCAGGGATATGACGCGGTTCTTACCAGGGCATTCGCCAGTTTGCCCGATATAGTGAAGCTGACTGCGCACTTGCTGGCCGCAAATGGCGTGTTGCTGGCGATGAAAGGACAGAATATGGAGGCGGAGATTGCGGAAATTAACGCGGAAAGCGCTGTCATACCGCTTAGTGTTCCCGGAGCGGATGTAGAAAGATGTTTGGTACGAATACAATTGCCTGAACAGGCCGAGGTAAACTAGTGGGAAAAGTAATTGCCATCACCAACCAAAAAGGCGGTGTAGGAAAAACGACAACCAGTGTCAATCTGGCAGCTTCGCTGGCTGCGGCTAACCGGCGCGTGTTATTGGTCGATCTTGATCCGCAGGGCAACGCGGCAATGGGCTGCGGCGTCGATAAGCAAGAGGTTAAATATTCCAGTTACGACTTGTTAATGGAAGAAGCGCCAGCGTCGGAAACGGTCATTAAAATTCCAGAGATCGGTTTTTCGGTGATTCCGGGCAACGGCGACCTGACGGCGGCCGAAGTGGAGTTGATGCATGCCGATCATAAAGAACGAAGGCTTGCAGATGCGTTAATCCCGATAAAAGCGGAGTACGATTTTATTTTGATCGATTGTCCGCCTTCGCTGAACATGCTGACCTTAAATGCGATGGTTGCTGCTAACAGTCTGCTGATACCTATGCAATGCGAATATTATGCATTGGAAGGGCTATCCGCATTGATGAGCACGTTGAAGAATATCCAGGACAGCGTTAATCCCGAATTGCATCTGGAAGGCATTCTTCGGACTATGTTCGACGATAGAAATCGCCTAACTAAAGATGTATCGGAGCAGTTGATCCGCTATTTTGGCGATAAAGTATTCAGAACTTGCATACCAAGAAATATTCGCTTGGCAGAAGCGCCAAGTCATGGTTTGCCGGTATTAAGCTATGATAAATCATCACGAGGTTCTGTCGCTTATATCGCCTTGGCCGGTGAAATGATCAGAAAAGAGAAGCAAAGCAGCTTATGACTTTAAAAAAGCGTGGTTTAGGTCGAGGACTCGAGGCTTTATTAGCGGAGGATTTTGCTAATGAGGAGATACAACTGCCGATAAAGAGGGAGGTGGGTTGTGTCGAGGCGCAACCTGTTGCCGTCGAGGAATCCGTGGAAGTGAATAAGCAAGCGGCAATGGTGGTTGCGTTTTTTAAGGAGATTCAAAAAGAGCATCATACTTTGTTGGAAGAGGCAGAGAATTTAAGAAAATTGATTGAAGACTTTGAGTCGATAATCCGCGCTGATTTGTCTTAAATTCAGTGGAACAGGCATGGCATAGGCCGGTAGAACAATTGAGAAGAGAAAAAGTTAAGAGATTATGGCGGTGAAGAAACGCGGGTTAAATCGAGGGCTGGATGCTTTATTAGGTAGTTTTTCGGATAAAGACGAGCAAGCGGAAGCTGGGGAAGGCCATCAGTTACAAACCCTGCCGATTGAGTACATGCAACGGGGCAGGTACCAACCCAGAAAAGATATTGATCCCGAAAAGCTACAGGAATTGGCCGATTCGATCAAAGCGCAAGGTATTATCCAGCCGGTTGTTGTGCGTATGATTGCTTCGGAAAAGTACGAAATTATTGCCGGTGAACGTCGCTGGCGAGCCGCGCAATTAGCCGGGTTGCAGCAAGTGCCGGTCGTCATCAAGGAGATAGACGATCGCGCTGCAATGGCGATAGCGCTGATTGAGAATATCCAGCGGGAAGACCTGAATCCTTTGGAAGAGGCCGAAGCATTGAGACGCTTGTTGGACGAGTTTGCAATGACGCATCAGCAAGTCGCCGACGCGGTCGGTAAGTCGCGTGCCACAGTGACTAATCTGTTAAGATTGATGGATTTGCACCCGGACGTGAAAAAGATGCTGGTCAATCGGCAGTTGGAAATGGGGCACGCTCGAGCCTTGCTGTCGCTGGATGGTCCGCAGCAAGTGGTTGCGGCCAACAAAATTGTTAAAGATGGCTTAACGGTTAGGGCTGCGGAGCGTTTGGTGAAAGACAGTCAAGCCGAGCCTAAGATGCCCAAAATAAAGGTCGTAGACAAAGACACTCTGCGTTTACAGGAAGACCTGACTGCAAAACTGGGGGCAAAAGTATCGATTGAGCATAAGGAAAATGGTGCGGGAAGGTTGGTTATCGCGTATTCCAGCCTGGAAGAACTGGATGGAATTCTTGAGCAAATTAAATAGCGAGATAGACAATGTATCGATATATAAAAAACAATAAAAAATGTAAGTTAAATTTCAATCTTCCTTGATTTAATGAGGGTCGGTATATATAATTCCCTACTTGTTGAGTATGGAGTTGTGTGTGGCAGCCAGGAATAGCTCTGCAATCAGTAAGATTATTAGTTACCAAATTCTGGTAATAATAATAATGACAGCTGGGTTTGCTTTGGCAAAAGGAGAGGTTGGCGCGCTGTCGGCGGTTTTAGGCGGAGCGGCGGCGTTTATTCCGAACCTGTATTTCGCTTTGCGAGTATATAGATCGGCTGGGCAGGAAGCGAGAAAGATTGTACGGTCTTTTTATGCGGGGGAGTCTGGCAAATTATTATTAACAGCCGCGCTGTTTTTTATGATTTTTCAACTTCCGAACATAGAAATATTACCGCTGCTAGCAGTATATGTAGCAGCTTTATCGGTTTTTTGGTTTGCGCTGCTGATGCGTTAACACTGTTTAAATATTAGAGAGGAACGATGGCTACCGAAGCTCATGCCGAAGGTGCAACCGGTTATATTATTCACCATTTAACTTCGCTGACCGTCGGCGAGGGTTTCTGGTCGTTGAATCTGGATACTTTGTTTTTCTCAGTCGTACTGGGAGCCTTGTTTATCTGGTTTTTCAAAATGGCGGCAGACAGAGCGACTGCCGGTGTTCCAGGATTGGTGCAGAATTTTGTGGAAATGCTGATTGAGTTTGTCGATACTCAGGTAAAAGACAGCTTTCACGGTAAAAATAAATTAATCTCACCCTTGGCATTAACTATTTTTTGCTGGGTATTTTTGTGGAATTTCATGGACTTGTTCCCGGTTGATATTTTGCCGCTAATCGGTTCGTTGATGGGTATTGAATACCTGCGTGTCGTTCCAAGTACGGATTTGAACGCAACTTTTGCAATGTCTATTTCCGTCTTCTGTTTGATTATTTTCTATAGTATCAAGGTAAAAGGACCTTGGGGTTTTGCGAAAGAGTTGATGTTTCAACCTTTCGGTCCATGGCTTTTGCCGTTCAACCTGCTGTTGAAGTTGGTAGAAGAAATTGCCAAGCCAATCTCACTGGCACTTCGTTTATTCGGAAACCTATATGCGGGCGAGTTGATCTTCATCCTGATTGCTTTATTGCCTTGTTATCTCCAGCCGGTGCTGAGTTTTCCCTGGGCGATCTTTCACATTTTAATTATCACGCTCCAGGCATTCATATTCATGGTTTTGACCATTGTTTACCTGAGTATGGCGCACGAAGATCATTAATACTTTTTTAACTTTTTATAATTAACTAACCGTTTGGAGGTTTCATGGAAATTGCAAAATTGATTGCTGATGTACAAGGCATGACTGCTATCGCAGTAGGTTTGGTTCTGGGTATGGGCGCTTTAGGAACAGCGATAGGCTTCGGTCTGTTGGGTGGAAAGTTCCTGGAAGGTGCTGCTCGTCAACCTGAGATGGTTCCTATGCTGCAAGTAAAAATGTTCGTTGTTGCGGGTCTGTTGGACGCGGTAACTATGATCGGTGTTGGTTTAGCGTTGTTCTTTACTTTTGCAAACCCATTCCTGTCTGCTGTACAAACTGCGGCAGCGGGTTAATCAGCTGTTTAACTTTACTAGCAACAAGAGGAACGCATCGTGAGTATCAATGCTACTCTGATTGGGCAAATGATTACCTTTGCACTTCTGGTATGGTTTACCATGAAGTACATTTGGCCGCCTTTATTTGACTCTTTAGAAGAACGTAAAAAGAAAATTGCTGACGGTTTGGCTGCGGCTGAAAAAGGTCAGGAATCAATGCAGTTGGCCGAGAAAAAGGCTAAGGGCGTTTTGAAAGAAGCCAAAGAACAGTCCTCGGAGATTGTTAATCTGGCCCAAAAACGAGCCAATGAACTTGTTGAAGCGTCAAAAGACACCGCTAAAAAAGAAGGTGAGCGTTTGATTCAAGTGGCAAAGGCGCAAATCGAGCAAGAAAGACAACAAGCTAAAGAAACTTTACGTAAAGAGGTTTCAGCTTTGGCTTTGCAGGCTGCAGAGCAGATCCTGAGTGCGGAAATCGATAAGACCAAGCATCAGGACCTCCTAAGCAAAATCTCTAATCAATTGGGTTAAGCATAATGAGCGAACTGGCAACATTGGCAAGGCCTTATGCAGCGGCAGTATTCAAGCGATCTAAAGAAACCGGCACGACTAAGCAATGGTCAAAAGGTTTGGCGTTTATATCGGCTGTCCTGAATGATGAAGAAATTTCGGCAGTCGTCGTTAATCCCAAGATCAGCAAGGAACGGTTATCAGCACTGATGCTCGATATTTGCCAGGAGCAGGTAGATGCGGAAGGTGCAAATTTTCTGAAGTTACTCGTTCAAAACAACCGATTGACTCTGGCTCCGACTATTGCTGAGCTGTTCGAAGCCTTAAAGGCGGAAGATGAGGGTTATGTCGATGTTGAAGTTGCTACCGCTTATGCTTTCTCTAAAGAAGAAAAGCAGAGTTTTACTTTAACGCTGGAAAAAACGCTGAGCAAAAAAGTCCATATGAATGTCACCGTAGATAAGTCATTAATCGGTGGCGTGGTAGTACGTGCAGGCGACAGAGTGATTGACGGTTCCATAAAAGGCCAGCTTCAACAATTAGCAAAACGACTCTAAACCAGAGCGAGAAACAGAATATGCAATTAAACCCATCTGAAATAAGCGATCTGATCAAAAAGAAGATCGAAAACTTCGACCTGAATGCCGAATCTCATACGGAAGGTACAGTAGTCAGTGTGACTGACGGTATTGTACGCGTACATGGACTTTCAGAAGCAATGCAAGGCGAAATGCTGGAGTTCCCCGGCAACACCTATGGCATGGCGCTTAACCTGGAAAGAGATTCAGTCGGTGTGGTGGTATTAGGTTCATACCAGCACATTTCTGAAGGCGACACCGTAAAATGTACCGGCAAAATTCTGGAAGTACCTGTCGGGGAAGCATTGCTGGGCCGTGTTGTTGACGCGCTGGGTAACCCTATTGACGGCAAAGGTGCTATTGACAGCACTGAAACTTCAGCGATTGAAAAAATTGCACCGGGCGTAATTGCACGTCAATCGGTTGATCAACCTGTGCAATTAGGTTTGAAATCCATTGATGCGATGATTCCGGTAGGACGTGGCCAACGGGAGTTGATTATCGGCGACAGACAAACCGGTAAAACAGCTATCGCGGTTGATGCGATTATCAATCAAAAAGGCACCGGCATTAAGTGTATCTATGTCGCCATTGGTCAAAAACGTTCATCGATTGCCAACGTTGTGCGTAAGCTTGAAGAGCACGGCGCAATGGAACATACCATTATCGTTTCAGCGTCGGCATCGGAATCGGCTGCGTTGCAATTCATTGCGCCGTATACCGGTTGTTCAATGGGCGAATATTTCAGAGACCGCGGTGAAGATGCATTGATCATTTATGATGACTTGACCAAGCAAGCTTGGGCTTATCGTCAAATTTCCTTGCTGTTGCGCCGTCCGCCAGGACGTGAAGCGTATCCAGGGGACGTGTTCTATTTGCATTCGCGTTTATTGGAAAGAGCAGCCCGTATCAACGCCGAAGAAGTCGAGAAATTGACAGGCGGCAAGGTAAAAGGCAAAACTGGCTCATTGACAGCATTGCCTATTATCGAGACCCAAGGCGGCGACGTATCGGCTTTCGTTCCAACCAACGTAATTTCAATTACGGACGGCCAGATTTTCTTGGAAACCAACTTGTTCAACTCCGGTATACGTCCTGCGGTAAACGCCGGTTTGTCGGTATCTCGAGTAGGTGGCGCGGCTCAAACCAAGATCATCAAGAAACTAGGCGGCGGTACGCGTCTTGACTTGGCGCAATATCGTGAATTGGCGGCTTTCGCCCAGTTTGCGTCTGACTTGGATGAGAATACTCGTAAACAGATCGAACGCGGTCAACGTGTAACCGAACTGATGAAACAGAACCAATATTCACCAATGTCGGTTGCTCAAATGGCGGTTTCGTTGTTTGCTGCCAATGAAGGGTTCCTAGATAGCGTGGAAGTGAACAAAGTGCTTGCGTTTGAAGCTGCTTTACAGTCGTACATGGCGTCGGAGCATTCTGAATTGATGAACAAGATCAATGAGGCCGGCGATTTTAATGACGACATAAGAAACGGCATGCTGACTGCAATCCAGACTTTCGTCAAAACTCATAGCTGGTAAAAGGGTCTTAAGATGGCTGTTGGTAAAGAAATACGCAGCAAGATCGGGAGTATTAAAAACACTCAAAAAATTACCCGTGCAATGGAAATGGTTGCAGCGAGTAAAATGCGTAAAACGAAAGACAGAATGATGGCAACACGCCCATACTCTATAAAGATTGGCCAGATTATCAAACATCTGGCCCATGCTAATCCGGAGTATAAACATTCTTTCCTGATTGAGCGCCCGGTTAAACGAGTCGGCATTATCGTAATAAGCTCTGACAGGGGGTTGTGCGGTGGCTTGAATTCAAATTTATTCAGAAAGACTCTGATTCAAATGGCGCAATGGGAAAAAGCAAATATTGAAGTGGATATTTGTACAGTAGGTACTAAGGCGTTTGGTTTTTTCGGCAATCTGAAAATAAATCTGGTTGGGCAAGTTTCTAAGCTCGGCGATACGCCGCATCAGCATGACATTATCGGGATCATTAAAGTTATGCTGGATGCTTACACCGAAGGTAGAATCGACGAGTTACATGTTGTATACAACGAATTCGTCAATACCATGACTCAGAAGCCTACCATCGAAAAATTACTGCCGGTTGTAGCCGGTGATCTTGATGCAGGTCTACAGGGCCATTGGGATTATATCTATGAGCCCGATGCGAAGGAAGTTTTGGACCATTTGCTAACCCGGTATACCGAGTCTATCGTTTATCAAGGCTTAGTTGAAAATAATGCCTGTGAGCAAGCGGCGCGAATGGTGGCAATGAAGAGCGCTTCGGATAATGCCGGAAATATTATCAATGAATTGCAGCTGGTCTATAACAAAGCCAGACAAGCCGCTATTACTCAGGAAATTTCGGAAATTGTTGCCGGCGCCGCAGCCGTTTAAGGCGCTCCTGAGCTTAGTCTAAGAGCCCAAGTTAAAATGACACAATACAAGAGGACAACTCAATGAGTTCGGGTAAAATCGTTCAGATTATCGGCGCGGTCGTAGACGTGGAATTTTCACGCGAAGACCTGCCCAAAGTATATGACGCCTTAAATGTAGAAGGCAAAGGCTTGGTGCTGGAAGTTCAGCAGCAATTAGGTGATGGTGTTGTCAGAACGATTGCTATGGGTACAACCGACGGTTTAAGCCGGGGGTTGGACGTTAGCAATACTAACGCACCTATTGCAATACCGGTCGGACAGGAAACTTTAGGACGTATTATGAACGTGCTGGGTCAGCCGATCGATGAAAAAGGTCCTATTGGTGAAAAAGTTAGTTGGGGCATACATCGCGAAGCGCCTAGTTATGCCGAACAAGCCGCTAGCAACGAACTGTTAGAAACCGGTATTAAAGTTATTGACTTGGTATGTCCATTCGCAAAAGGCGGTAAAGTCGGTCTGTTCGGCGGTGCCGGTGTAGGCAAGACTGTTAACATGATGGAATTGATCCGTAACATCGCGATCGAACACAGCGGTTATTCGGTATTTGCCGGTGTGGGTGAGCGTACTCGTGAAGGGAACGACTTCTACCACGAAATGACTGATTCAAACGTAATCGATAAAGTATCGCTGGTTTACGGCCAGATGAATGAGCCGCCAGGAAACAGATTGCGCGTGGCGTTGACCGGTCTGACGATGGCGGAATATTTCCGTGACGAAGGCCGTGACGTTCTGTTCTTCGTGGATAACATCTATCGTTATACATTGGCAGGTACCGAAGTATCGGCATTGCTAGGCCGTATGCCTTCAGCGGTAGGTTATCAGCCAACATTGGCGGAAGAAATGGGCGTGTTGCAGGAACGTATTACCTCAACCAAAACAGGTTCGATTACTTCTATCCAAGCGGTATACGTACCGGCGGATGACTTGACTGACCCGTCCCCAGCAACGACTTTCGCGCATTTGGATGCGACCGTGGTATTGTCGCGTCAAATTGCCGAGTTGGGTATCTATCCTGCGATTGACCCGCTCGATTCAACCAGCCGTCAGTTAGATCCGCTGGTCATTGGCCAAGAACATTATGAAGTGGCTCGTGGCGTACAAGGTACTTTGCAACGCTATAAGGAATTGCGCGATATTATTGCGATTCTGGGCATGGATGAATTGTCAGAAGAAGACAAACTCATCGTTGCCAGAGCGCGTAAAATGCAGCGTTTCTTGTCGCAACCTTTCTTCGTGGCCGAAGTATTTACCGGTTCGCCTGGTAAATATGTGTCGCTGAAAGATACCATCGCCGGTTTTAAAGGCATTATCGACGGTGAATATGACGCTATTCCTGAGCAAGCTTTTTATATGGTAGGTACCATAGACGAAGTGCTTGAGAAAGCAAAAGGCATGAAATAAGTTACACAACAAGTAGGTATCAATCATGACCATGACCGTACATGTAGACATCGTTAGTGCAGAAAAGGAAATATTTTCCGGGTTGGCAGAAATGGTGTTTGCTCCTGCTGAACTCGGCGAAGTAGGCATTTCGCCACGGCATGCGCCATTAATATCCAGACTTAAACCCGGTGAAGTCCGGGTTAAAGTCAGTGATAAAGAGGTTTATCCGTTCTATGTGTCAGGCGGCATGCTGGAGATCCAACCGCATGTGGTTACCATTCTTGCCGATACGGCTATAAGAGCGAAAGATATTGATGAGG
The DNA here is from genome assembly GCF_003994235.2 of Candidatus Methylobacter oryzae. Classification (GTDB taxonomy): domain Bacteria; phylum Pseudomonadota; class Gammaproteobacteria; order Methylococcales; family Methylomonadaceae; genus Methylobacter_A; species Methylobacter_A oryzae. The sequence continues at coordinate 15,250 of NZ_RYFG02000098.1, read as the reverse complement.
CGGCAGCAATAGAAGCCAAAGCCAGAGCTGAAGAAGCGCTGGCGGATAAGTCTGGAAAAATCGATTTTGCAGTCGCGCAGGCTCAATTAACGGATGCCGTCATGCAATTAAGGACTTTGGATAGACTTAGAAAACGCGGCGGATAGTTCACTTTACGCCGCTGTCCTTCTTGAAAAGCTCGGTAACGTGTTGATGCGTTATCGGGCTTTTTTGGTTTAACGTCAGGCTGTCCTGTCTGACGCCCTTCGGGTAAACGCAAATCTGTTCTAGATAGACTTGTAATGGAGTATCCAATGAAAATAACAACCATCATTCTAGCTGCGGGTAAAGGAACGCGTATGTGTTCAGACATACCCAAAGTACTGCACAAAATCTCCAACAGGCCATTACTGCATCATGTTTACGACATGAGCAATCAATTGGAAAACAATAGCATCAAAATCGTAGTCGGCCATGCAGCAGATCAAGTTACAGACGCTTTAAAGCATTTTAAAGCGGACTGGGTCGAACAAAAGCAACAGTTAGGAACAGGACATGCGGTACAACAGGTCAGCGATCAAATCGCCGATTCCGATACAGTCTTAATACTGTACGGCGATGTGCCTTTATTGAAATTAGCAACAGTGAAACTGCTGATAAACAATGTCAATGACCGGTCTCTGGCTTTACTGACAGTGGATCTTGCCAATCCGGCGGGTTACGGCAGGATTGTTCGCGATGCAAGCGGGCAGGTTATAAAAATTGTCGAAGAAAAAGATGCGACCGCCATTGAAAAGCAGATTAATGAAGTCAACACCGGTATCATGGCAGTACAAGGCAAGCAATTAAAAAAATGGCTGGGTTCGCTAAATAACAGTAACGTCCAAGGCGAATATTATTTAACCGATATTATTGAAATGGCGGTTGGTGATCAGGTTCAAATCATTACCAGCCAGCCTGAAACCGAAGACGAAGTGTTGGGTGTTAATAACCGCATACAGCTCAGCCATTTGGAGCGCGTTTATCAGCGGGAACAAGCCTACAGCTTGATGGAACAAGGTGTCACGCTAAAAGATCCAATGCGCTTTGACCAAAGGGGAACAATAGAAAACCTGGGGCAAGACATAGAGATCGATATTAATGTGATTTTAGAAGGAAAAAACAGTATCGGTAATAACGTCAAAATAGGTGCTAATACGAGTATAAAAAATTCTGCGATTGGCGATAATGTTGAAATTCTAGCAAACTGCGTGATAGAAAATGCAGTCATAGGACAAGGTAGCAGAATTGGTCCTTTTGCCAGATTAAGACCGGAGAGTGTTCTGGCTAATAATGTTCATATCGGTAACTTTGTGGAAATAAAGAAATCATCGATAGCATCAGGCAGCAAAATAAACCACTTGAGTTATATCGGCGATACAACAATGGGCAGCAACGTCAACATAGGCGCCGGCACTATTACCTGCAATTATGATGGTGTTAACAAGTTTAGAACCGTTATTGAAGACGGCGCTTTTATAGGTTCCGATTCCCAGTTGGTTGCTCCGGTTACGATAGGCAAAAACGCAACGATAGGCGCAGGATCGACAATCACCAAAGACAGCCCAGCAGATCAGCTGACTTTAAGCAGGGCGAAGCAGACGTCTCTTGCAGGATGGCAGCGTCCCGTTAAGATGGAGAAATAGCATGTGTGGAATCGTAGGCGGCATCGCGCAACGAAATGTAGTGCCCATTTTGCTGGAAGGATTAAAACGGCTCGAATATCGAGGGTACGATTCGGCCGGCTTGGCCGTCATTAACAATCAGCAAATCTACCGTAAACGCGAGCTGGGCAAAGTAAAAGGCCTGGAAGCGCTGCTGGAGTCCGATCCCATTTCCGGCCCAGTCGGCATAGCGCACACACGATGGGCCACCCACGGCAAACCCAGCACGGCTAATGCGCATCCGCATATTTGCCGCCATAAAGTGGCGGTCGTGCATAACGGCATTATTGAAAACCATGAGCATCTAAGAGAAGCTCAGCAGCAGCTAGGTTACGAGTTCACTTCCGAAACCGATACCGAAGTCATTGTGCATGAGATATACCACGCCATGACATCCAGCGATGGATTCGTTAACGCCGTTAAACAGACAGTCAAAAAGCTCGATGGCGCCTATGCCTTAGGAATCGTCAGCGCCGATCATCCCGATATGCTGATAGCCTGTAGAAAAGGTAGTCCTCTGGTTATCGGCGTCGGCATCGGCGAGTATTTTATCGCCTCGGACGTCGCGGCATTGCTTCCGGTCACGCAACGCTTTATTTTTCTCGAAGAGGGCGACATCGCGGCGATTACCATTAACCAACTGGTAATTTACGACGTGCATGATAAGTCCGTCGCGCGTCCGATTGTAGAAAGCCAATTGACGGCCGATTCGGTCGATAAGGGCGAATATCGCCATTACATGCTAAAAGAAATTTATGAGCAGCCTTTTGCGATCTCGCAGGCGCTTGAAGGCCGATTCATCAACAACCGCCTCCAGGACAGCGTATTCGGCCATAACGCCGCCGAAGTATTCGATAATATCAAGACCATCCAGATTTTAGCTTGCGGCACCAGTTATCATGCCGGGCTGGTGGCGCGCTATTGGTTTGAAGAACTGGCCCATATTCCTTGCAATATCGAAGTCGCCAGCGAGTTTCGTTATAGAAGCCCGGTATTGGACCCTGACACACTGATCGTCACCATCTCGCAATCAGGGGAAACCGCGGATACGCTGGCGGCATTGCTTGAGGCCAAGAAGCTGGGCGCAAAATATTCGTTGGCTATTTGTAACGTGCCGGAAAGCTCGCTGGTTAGAGAATCCGATCTCGTATTAATGACTCGGGCAGGTCCGGAAATCGGCGTCGCATCGACCAAAGCATTTACAACGCAACTGACAGCTTTCATGTTATTAGTGATTGCGATAGGCAGGCGGTTTCAACTGACTGAAATAGCAGAGCAAAGGATTGCCTCTGAGTTATTTAGCTTGCCGGGTAAAATCGAAAAAGTATTGCAGTTGGACGCGGAAATAAAAGCCTTGGCCGAACAATTTGCAGAAAAACAGCATGCCTTGTTTTTAGGCAGGGGCACGCATTATCCGATAGCAATGGAAGGCGCGTTAAAATTGAAGGAAATTTCCTATATTCACGCCGAGGCTTATCCGGCAGGGGAGCTTAAACACGGTCCCTTGGCATTAATCGATTCGGACATGCCGGTCGTGACCGTAGCGCCCAACAACAGTTTGTTGGAAAAACTCAAATCCAACATGCAGGAAGTCAGCGCCCGAGGCGGGCAACTGATTGTATTCATGGATGAAACACTAGCGGCGGCAAATGACGAGAATGTACAGATTGTAAAAGTACCGCAAGTTGGTAATGAGATTTCGCCTATTGTGTACACCATCCCGTTGCAGTTGCTGGCCTATCATGTTGCCGTGCTAAAAGGAACCGATGTTGACCAGCCCAGGAATCTTGCCAAGTCAGTTACGGTGGAATAGCAATGGTAAAATTAACGTTGCAAGTGTGGGTAAGTAATAAAGTTCTATACTAAGTAATAAAGTCCTATACTGAGTAATAAAGTTGTATACCAAAGCCGTCTGGTCTAGACTCTCATTGAGAGCAATGACTGGACGGCTTTTTTATGGCGAAAAGAAATTATTCGAGTTCGGAAATAAAGGTCCAAAAATGGTTAAAAGAAGGGCGAGGTTCCGGGCAGGGCCGAGACTACAAACCATGGCTGACGGTCAGGGATGTGCCTTCCGATGGCCGCTCGCATCGGGTTTTTGGCCATAAATCTCAGCGTATCCATCACTTCCTTTCCGACCTCGAGTTAGCCGCATTCTTTGTGCTGGAATGGCATCAAGATACCGAGGATATACGGGAACAGTTTCCGTTACGAGCCGAGGATACCCTGGCTCTGGCCAATGATTTAGGAATTTCGCATCCGGCTTATCGAGGGGTTCCCCAAATTATGACTTCCGACTTTTTAGTCAATACCAAAAGTGAACAACAGCCTAAATTCGTATTGCAGGCCAAATATTCCGAGGCCTTGCAAGATGCTCGAACCATTGAAAAACTGGAGCTTGAGCGCAGATATTGGCTGCAAAAATCCGTTCCCTGGATGTTGATCACCGAAAAAGATATTCCCAACATTGTCTTCCAAAATATCAGTTGGTTATATCCTGCCCAGCGCGAGGAACTCGATACGGAGGCCATGCAGGACCGTGTTGCAATGTATGCGCACCATTTCAACCGAGCTCCTTCTAAATCGCTGATCGATATTACAAAGCAATTGGATGTTGCTTATGCGCTGCCAGCAGGCCAATCTTTACTGGAAATAAGACAACTGTTGGCCAAGCGCTGTTTCCTGTTCGACATTTTTATTCCTTATACTGTATTAAAAGCCCACGATTTGCGCGCAGAAAATATGGTTACTTATACGGAGGCCCTTCGTGTTTCGAATCAATGAGGTGCTGTCGTTAGACGATCAGCTTTATCGTATCTTGGCTGAACTGCCGGAAGAGCTCGTGTGGATAGCCATAGAGGATAAATCTGCTCTTCCGTCACTCGTTTCAAAAAACGAATTGAAGAGCGCAATTGAAAGGGAAGTCTTAAAGCGAGCGGCAGATCCCTTTCAAGCGCTGTCCTTTCAGCTATTGGACGATGATTCGCCTGCCAAGGCTACAAGAGACAACAACTACGAGTTGATTAAACCAATTGTATTTGAGCCGAGGTTTTATGCATCGAAGGTAAGATCAGCAATTATCAATCAAATTGTTCTGGAGCGAAGATCGACAAAAAAGACGCTTTATTTTTTATTGCGCAGGTATTGGCAAAGAGGCCAAACGCCTAATGCTTTAATCCGAGATTATAAAAACTCGGGCGGCAAAGGTAAGGTCCGGGCCGCAAAAAATACGAAATTAGGACGTCCGCGACTACGCGCACCCGGCACAGGAACTGTGGTTAATGAGGCGGTTGAAAAATTGTTTCGCATTGCAATTGACCGGTACCTGCTTACCGAGGATAAACATTCATTTTTATATGCCCATCGGCGGTTTCAATCGTTGTATGTAAACTGTTATCCGGATGTCGAGGAATCAGAAATTCCAACGAATTGGCAGATGCTCCATTTTTTTAAACGCGAATACAGCCAAGTAGAAAAAATTCAAAAAAAGTCCAACAGAAATGAATATAAAAAAGATATTCGGCCGTTGAATGGAACGGCAAATATGCAAGCGCTTGGCCCTGGGACCAGGTTCGAGATCGACGCCACGATTGCCGACATTTATCTAGTTTCGGATGGCGACCGGGGAAATATTGTCGGCAGGCCAATTGTTTATATTGTGATCGATGTATTTAGCCGTATGATCGCGGGCTTGTATATCGGCTTCGAAAATCCTTCCTATGTTGCGGCCATGCAAGCCTTGGCAATGGCGATGACAGATAAGGTTGCCTATTGTCAACAATACGGTTTCGATATAGAAGAAGCCGATTGGCCGGCTACAGGCTTGCCCGACGCCATTCTGGCAGATCGTGGCGAGCTGTTGGGGCATCAAATCGAATCGTTGGAGTCCAGCTTTTCTGTTCGAATTGAAAATACTCCTCCTTACCGGGGAGATGCCAAAGGAGTCGTAGAGCGTTATTTCAGAACGGTTCAAGCTGATTTTAAGCCGTTTGCTCCCGGCGTTGTAACCGAAAATACAGTGAGAAGACGAGGCGGCAGCGATTATCGGTTGGACGCGGTACTGACCGTCCATGAGTTCAGGGAAATAATTCTCGAGTCTGTGCTTTTCCACAATCGTTTTCATGTGCTCAAGAAATATGACCGAAGCATTGATAAAGGCTGGCAATCTGAGCTTATAACAGAATATAAGATGGAAAAAAAGGTTGTTGAGAACTTAACTATGAAATCTCAAGTCTTCTACGCGAAGAGGATACCCGGCGCTTGCCCAACGGTGAAATCTTTATGGATGTTGTGAAGAAATGCGCCCAGACCCGAACTAATCGGGACTGGTGCGGATACTGGCAAGGCAACAAGCGCCCAGCCGAACGATTGGTTGCTTAAACGATTTTCCAGGTATGTGATATACCTTTGGGGTTGCCTTGCGTAACCAGCCCCTTGTCTTCCAGCCTCTTCAAGACGTTCAAAGCGCTTTTCTGGAGCTGATCTAACCTTTCTGCACTCGGTTCCAACCCTTTGCGTCGAAGCATATCCGCCGCGATTTGTCGGCTGGTTAGTGTGTCGTCGCTCTCCCGTAAAATATCCAAGGTCATTCGTGGGCATTCACCCGGCTTGAAATACTGATTGCGCTCCCGGTGTTCCTTGGTGCGTACAGTACGCAGATCGAATTCCGGGGCAAACAACTTGATGGTGGCGTCGATGTGGTGAAGATCGCCAGTAATCCGGCTAATTTCTGCTTGATAATGCTGAACCAGTCCGGCCAGTTCGGAGCGTTTGGCAACAAGACCGGAAATAACGTGGGATTCTGCCATGTGGCACCTGTTTGGAAGTTAAGAAACAGGTGTTATATTAAGGGCATTACGCGGCGGAATGCTTTGTGCGGCTGCTACATAATACCGGGTATATCCAAGAAGCAGTACGACGAAGCCAGTTTATGTTTAAAGGAGATAGAAGCCTTCAAATGCACATTGAGACATTGATGCTGCATATCATCGAAGAAGTGACTGCAAGTTCAGTTTTTGACGTGCTTATATGTGACCGTTCTGCGATTGACTATCTTGCATACGCAAATCTCCGATTTGATAAACAAAAAGACAGCGCTCTTTACGAGACGATTTCGGCAACGGTTAGTTCATACTCTAGCGTTTATGAAAAAATATTTATTCTTTCGTCGACTCCTGAATTCAAGGCCTATGGAAATTTTAGATCAGGAGAAAACACCAGCTCGACAAACGTTAGTGATGAGTGCCTACGATTGTGTAAAAATTTGGGTGCTCAGTTTGAGCATGTAGCTTTAGAACCTAGCGCAGAAAGGTCAAGTTATGTTCTTGGTAAGATACTCAACTGTCTAACCGCATAGATTTAGTGTCTTAAGGATGGAATACTGAGTTTTTGAATCACCCCGGTTTTCTCAGAGGCCATTTGTTTTGATTAAAGCCACCATGGCGGACTCGGAAGGTTGTTAACGCTGATCTTGATGGTCTTGGGTGCTTTTTAGCAAGAACCTATTTAGATAACATCGAATTTTATGGTAATTCATGATTCAAGCCTCGCATAACAAGGCAAATTAACTCGGGCCGCAAATTCTGCTTCGCTTCATTTGCATCCGGTTATTTGCGTTGAACGGCAGCTCTGTGACTATCCTCGACGTTGACTTAAAAAGCCTGATGGTCGGCAATTGGCCGGTCAGCGCTCGTTTCTGTTCCAGAATGATCAATGCTATCACTGCGGCAACTGAGCTTTGCTTTAAGTGGCAGCTTTTGGTTTGACTGCTACCATGCACTAAAAATCTTGTATGTTGCAAATTGGCCGAACTCTAGCATTCAAGATTAGGAATCACTTGTAGCAATCTTTGTTTTCCGTCTATTTGTGAATCTTAGTATAGAACTTTATTACTCAGTTTTTTGTGATGAATGAAAGATAAGTCTAGTTAGTATAGAACTTTATTTTTGAAAGGTTGATTTCTATTACGATAGAATACGGCTTATAGAGAATTTAAGTATAGAACTTTATTACTCACCTACAGCAAGTGTGGGAGAGTAATAAAGTATCATACTAAGTATTAAAGTATCATACTGAGTAATAAAGTTGCATACTGAAGCCGCCCTGACTAAACTCAATTTATGAGCAACGGTTTGGCGGCTTTTTTATGGCACTGAAGAAATACGGGAACTCAGAAACAAAAAATCAAAAATGGATACGTGAAGGCCGTGGAGCTGGATCCGGTAGTTCATATAAGCCTTGGCTGACCGTTAGGGATGTTCCATCGGAAGGACGATCACACCGTATTTTCGGTCATAAATCCCTGCGAACCCATCACTTTCTTTCCGACCTCGAATTAGCTGTTTTCCTGTTACTTGAGAATAACTAGAGCGGACGATCCCTACGAGAAACTGCATTTTCTTCTGTTAGAGGAAGACTCTTCAATCAAAGTGAAACGGGATAAAAATTACGATCTGATTAAGCCAATTATCTTGGATCCGCATTTTTATGTTCCGGAAATCAGAGCTTCCATCATGAACCGCCTCATCGCTGAGCAAGGATCGACGAAGCAGACATTTTACCGGTTGCTTCGTCGATACTGGCAACGTGGACAAACGCCTAATGCGCTGCTTCCTGACTATATGAACTCAGGTGGCAAGGGGAAAAAACGCGCGGCAAAAGACAAAAAGTTGGGGAGGCCAAGAAAATATATGCCGGGGATTGGCGTCGCAATAGATGCGCATATAGAGAAATTGTTCCGGATCGCGATAGACCGTTATCTGCTGACCGATGAAAAGAACTCTTTTCCTTATGCGCATCGGAAGTTTAAGTCTCTATATGAAACCTATTACCCCGAAACCCCTGAATCGGAGATTCCCACGAATTGGCAAATGCTGCATTTCTTCAAACGAGAGTATAGCCAAATAGAGAAAATTCAGAAACGCAGCAGCAAGATCGAATACAACAAAGATATCCAGCCTCTGAATGGAACAGCTAACTCGCATGTACTTGGTCCGGGATCCAGGTTTGAGATTGACGCTACGATTGCCGATATTTACTTGGTTTCAGACAGCGATAGGAAAAATATTGTCGGTAGACCCATCGTTTATATCGTCATTGACGTTTTCAGTCGAATGATCGCCGGGTTGTATGTTGGGTTCGAGAATCCCTCTTACGCAGCCGCCATGCAAGCCTTGGCTATGGCGATGACCGATAAGGTTAAGTATTGCAAGCAATACGGCATCGACATTGAAGAGTCGGATTGGCCGGTGATTGGCTTAGCTGATGTTATTCTCGCGGATAGAGGAGAGTTACTTGGTCACCAGATTGAATCATTGGAACGTAACTTTTCCGTCAGGATCGAGAATACGCCTCCCTATCGTGGTGATGCAAAGGGGATTGTGGAGCGCTGCTTCAGGACTATCCAAGCTGATTTCAAACCCTTTGCTCCAGGAGTGGTGACGGTAAACACGGTAAAAAGAAGAGGCGGCAAAGACTATCGGTTGGATGCCGCACTGACAATTCATGAGTTTACTGAAATCATTTTGGCGTCAGTGTTATACCACAACCGTTTTTGTACACTGGAGAAATATGATCGCAGTATCGATATGCCTGCTGACTTGCCTATGACTCCACTATCGCTATGGAACTGGGGATTGCAGCACCGAACTGGCCGGCTACGGGTGGTGTCGGAAGATGCCTTGAGAGTGAGTTTGTTTCCCCGTACGAAAGGGACGCTTTCTGAGCTGGGCCTTTGTACTTTTGGCATCTATTACACATCACAAGAAATGGTTAAGCAAGGATGGTTGCACCGCGGCAAGGAGGTTTCAAGGCCCGAGTCTTTTGAGGTGGCTTATGATCCTGCGGTTGCAGATGTCATCTACCTTTTTCCTCGTAAGAACAGTGCTGAGTATTGGCTGTGTGGATTAACCGAAAGATCCCGGGAGTTCAGGGGATGTTCTTTCTGGGATGTTTGGCAGACAACAGCCAAACAAAAAACGGCTATGGCAGAAAGCCGATTGGTTTCTGATCAAAAACGGAGAGAGCTCGAAAACTTTATTGAATCGAAGATTAAGCTTGCGCAGTCGCAGTCTGCAGAAACCGATGGATTATCGAATGCTGAGCGTATTTCTGCAATACGAAATAACCGTCAAGAAGCCAAGAAGCAAGAGCGGCAGCGGACTACCCATATTTCAAAACCCAATACCAAGATGGAGCCTGCCGAAGTGATCCCCTTGACCAAACAGCCGGATGATTACAGCTATACCACGAAAAGTACAACTTTACCCAGATCACTTACCTGAAATTAGACTGTCCGCACGACGGTTCGCTCAAGAGTTTGTGTAATCATTTCTTCAAGGCCATTGATGCGGTTTTACAGACCGATTATGAACGGAAATATGCATTAAAACGCCATAGTGTAGAGGCCTTGATAGCTCTCATGAGCCAGATTGCGAATGTTCATGCCATTGGTGTTCTGGTCATCGACGAAATTCAGCATCTGAGCATGAGCCGATCTGGTGGGGTGGAAAAGATGTTGAACTTTTTTGTGACCTTGGTGAACGTGATCGGTTTGCCGGTGGTTATGGTTGGTACGCCAAAGGCTAGCCCCATCTTTGAGATGGATTTGAGATCCGCTCGACGTGGGGCTGGTTTTGGAGCCTTATTGTGGGAGCCCATGCAAGCTCCCGAACCAACGGCGGACCCCGCGAGCGGTCAAGCGAGGGCGAACGAATGGATGGCGTTTACCGATAAACTTTGGCAATACCAGTGGCTGCAGAAACGCGACGAGGTACTGTCAGAGACTGTTCGGCAATGTTGGTATGACGGGGTGCTCGACATTGTCGTAAAGTTGTTCGTATTGGCCCAATTACGGGCGATTGCTACCCGTACAGAACGAATAACACCACAGCTGCTGAAGCAGGTTTATGATGATGAGCTAAGGCCCGTGCATCCGATGTTAGCGGCACTGAGGTCTGGTGACCCTGAGTTGATTGCCAAGTACTCGGATTTGATTGTTCCGGATATCGACAAAAGAATACTGGAGCTCAGTGCCAAAATTGATGCAGCACAGTCTGTTTCTAAATCGGGGTTGGGGAGATATGGAAGTAATGAGCAAGCTGTTCGTCTGCATAACCTGTTGGTTGGAATGGATTGTAGCTCTGACCTGATTGGGCCACTAATCGAACGAGCTTTCAATTCCTACCCAAATTTGTCAGTTCGAGAACTTATGCCCATCATCCTTGAATGGTATCTTCAAAGAAGATAGGTAATTCCCAACGTTTGTATTTCCACTTCTATTTCCGCGAATTGTTTAATCCAGAAAGCGATGCATACCGAGACATCTTTGCAGCCGTTGATGTCGCGTATCGAAAATATGAATCCCAAGTGTTGTGATAAGCATGACTCCACACATTCATTTTGATGGCGTTGGGCTTCAGCCTCTCTCCAAAATTTTTTGTGACCTTAATGCAAGGTGTTTTGTATCCGCCCAGCCGTTCCACATCGTTAGCTGCTTACGATGGTCAGGTAGCCCCAGAATCTTAAACGCCAATATTGATGATATTCCGCCCGATGCAATCTTCGTTGATCGTAGCTCAATCTATGGGAATCCGTATCGGCTGGGGATCAATGGCGACATCGAACAGGTCAAAGAGTTGTATATCGATTATTTGCTCAAAAATCCGTCTTTAGTTGAAGATATAAAGCTTAATCTTAAAAACAAGTCGTTAGTGTGTTGGTGCGCACCGGCCCCATGTGATGCAGAAATTTTAATCCGCTTGGCAAACGATCCAGAATTTAGGTTCGATGCTCTGCTACAAGGGGCAGCATTTACCTTAGATCGATAGTCTTTTGTAAGCTTTTGTCTGATCTTGCTTGTGATTCACTTAGCTATGTGTCTGTGAAATTTTGGCAAGATCAGTCTTTGATTATGTATTTGATTATGTTGAAACTCATCGTAGACAGATTCAGAAAAATGAGTTGCGCTAATTATCTTATCTTGTTTTAAGATAAGAGACACATCTTCTGATATGTCTTTGTATTTTGTTGTAAGCACTAAATTCAAAGAGTCTTTGTCTCTGTAGCCACTTGCATATGGTGTTATTGCTATTTCTTGATCCATCCCTTCTGTTTCGTTTGGCTCACCTAAGCTGATAACACGCCCGATATATACTTTACGATCTTCCATTGTGAGCATGACAAAGAAACCGTCTTCCACATAGGACTTTAAAAACAAGGCATCTATGGGGCTGTCTTTCAAAACCGATGCCATTAGTATTATTCTAGTCCTTTCCTTATAGGTTAGGTGTGACTCGTCCTGTCTTGACAGCCATTTACGACGCTTAAAGGAGACTTTAATCCGCCTCCAAGATAAGGCATCAATTACATCAAATGCCCTGATCAACAATCCAATTTTTGCAATACAAACGTATAGATAGCTAACTGCTAGAGAACCAACTGTAATAATGAATACCCATGCCAAATAATCAGAGTCATTATAAGTTTTTTTTAATAAGGAATTTACAAAACTGTATATATCAAGCGGTATTTCGAAAGTGAGTAACTTGATTGAAGGCGGGGCGAACGAGTTTAATAAGACAGTAACTACTGCACTCACTAAAGTACAATTTAAACCAATTTTAACACTTTCTAAATAAAGAAGTTGTCCTTCGTACCTGTGGAGTCTGTAGTAGTGGTATGGGTTTTGTGTAAAAGTGCTATAACCAGAAACTAAAATAGGGAGGATAAGTAAGAGAAACATCTATGTTCATGTCAGCCAATAAGCTTATCCATTTTTGCAATAAATTCTTTGGACTTTTTGGTTGATCGAGCTTCTTTAGCACTCATAGTGAGCGTACCTCTACCTAAGACACGCATAGAAGAGGTCTCTTTCTTACGAAGATGTTTTAGAAGTTCGCGCTCTTCCTCTGTTGGTACAAGACCGAAAAACCTCAGTAAAGTTGTCATACATTGGCCTCTTGCAGCAATGGCTGCCGTATTTGCTAATTATCTTGCAAAGGGTGTTATGTGTCTAGCAACAACCTCCGCCGTTCGTAAGTACCACGGAACAATGTCCGTGTTGAGACTAACAAGGAATTAAATAGTTTTGCAAATCTACCATGAAAGCTGTTTTACCACAATAACGTTACTGCGTCGGCTAGCTATGACTGGTTAAAATCAAATTTCCGCCCTTCAATCAGATATGACGACCGGCAAGCAAAGGGTTGAAATCGAAAATTCACATCCTCACTTCTCAAATATCAACATGATTTAATAGGGGGCAACATCAACTTTTGTGTCTGGATCAGTAAAAATCTAGGCGTAAACTTAGGCGCAATAGTCAAACTATAGCGATGCAAAATCAAGCCATATCGAAACAACTTGAAACTGAGTGTATATAAGGAGTAAAGTGTAGTTTCAGGTTGCTTCAATTCGTTGGTGATGCACTTTTAATGCGATGGTCGCGCGTTCGAATCGCGCACGACCCACCATCAAAGTTACTACAAATCAGCCAGTTAGCATGAATTTGCGACTGGTTTTTTTATGTCTATCTCTTTTCAAATTACCCAGCGGGTAAATTAGGATGCCAATCGCAACATGGTCACCTCCTCTAATTTCATAGAGATAGCAGTAGATGAACAATATGATTTTGACGACATCTTAAGCCCTAGGGATATTCAGATCGGAAGTTCTGAAATGCTAAGAACTTCTTTTGAATTACCACCATATGATGGTCATTACACAATCTGCGCTAGTGATGATCCTGCTACAGTGTTTTTTACCCAAGCAATTGATGCAAACTGATGTGTCAACATTTTTCCGGACACAAAGTTAAGCAGACTTTAGCTGCCTTTCGTAGTCCACTGGCGACACATAGTGATTGGCGGAATGAAGCCGTTCACGGTTATAAAACACTTCGATATATTCAAATATATCCTGCTTAGCCTCGGCTCTGGTTTGGTACCCGAATGCTTAAAAAAGTATTTAGAGTTTTTCAAATGGAGTTAACTAAATATGTTTGACCACTGCGACACCCTTAAAGCCGAACTTGATAGCCGCCGCCCATTGCCGTCGCAGACCTTAAAAACCCTGCATGACCATTGGGTATTGGAATGGACTTATAACTCCAACGCCATCGAAGGTAACACCCTAACGCTGAAAGAAACCAAGGTGGTGCTGGAAGGCATTACCATTGGCGGCAAGTCGATGCGCGAGCATTTCGAGGTCGTCAATCACAAGGAAGCCATCGACTATGTCGAGGCGGTGATTGCGGGTGACGAGGTGTTTTCCGAACGGTTGATTAAAGCCATCCATCAATTGGTGTTGAAAAACATCGACAGCCCCAACGCGGGCGTCTATCGCCACGAGAACGTGTTGATTGCCGGTGCTGAACACAGGCCACCGGATTTCCTGCATGTACCCGAGCAGATGGCCGAATTAGTGCAGGACTACCATACCTTTACCGGTCACCCCATCGAACGCGCCGCTCGGTTGCATGTGGACTTTGTCAAAATCCATCCGTTTGTCGATGGCAATGGTCGTACTGCTCGCTTGCTGATGAATTTTGATTTGATGAAATCAGGCTTTTTACCGGTAATCTTCCTGGCTGCCGACCGACTGGCGTATTACGAAGCCCTAGATAAAGCCCATACCCAAAACGATTATCAAGATTTCCTACAGCTGACACTAGCAGCGGAAATCAAAGCCTTTGACACCGTATTGTCTTTACTGGGGTAAGCATGGCCGCGCATGAGTATCTGGAAGATTTGTCCTCGTTGCTGGGTAAAAGCCTGGAGCAAACTATCGATGGTTACACCAAGAGCTTCTCCGAAGGCGTTCTGCAGGCTTCGACTCTGATCGAATTATATCGGACCCGTTGGCAAGTCGAACTGGTTTTCAAGCGATTGAAAAGTCTGTTGGACCTGGATTGGCTTCCATGCTCACCCAGTCTTCGATGCCGCTTAACACCGCACACAAGACAATCAGTAAAATATCGCTCAGCTTGTGCAACTTGTTTTTCGTTTCACGGCGCGGGTCTTTAATAGCTTGGAAATATGGCGGCGGATTGAGTAGCATCCTTGTTATCTCTGCAAATTTTCTATTTTATACGCCATGCTCTGTCAATAGCCGAGATAGCGCGATTGCCCTGCTTATGGGGCTTTTCGGTTGACTCGACCAGTATTGGACAGCTTCTTTCATGCTTTGAAAACTGAGCTGATACATCATCAAACTTAGCAATTCCGCGCCGCTGCTAGGCAGGCGGTGTTTGAATGTATTGAAGTGTTTTACAGCCGCGAGCGGCTCCATTCAGCCAATGACTATCCGTCGCCCGTGGATTTTGAACAGCAGCACAAAGCCGCTTAACTATGTGTTCGGAAAAGTGTTGGCACATCAATCCGAGAGTGTTCGGTTATTTTTTAAGTTGAGGCAATTCGTGGTGCAAATAAAAGCTTGACGGCAGAGAGTAAAGGCGTAGAATGCGCGGCTCTTTCGGGGTCGATGTTGCGAAAGACAGCCTTGGGGTTCCGCAATAATGAACGCTGGGGTTGACAAGCAGGTTAAGCCGGTTATAATGGTCGGCTTCTTCG
>NZ_RYFG02000097.1 GCF_003994235.2 Candidatus Methylobacter oryzae | reverse complement strand
TATTTTTCTTATCACGGGCGGGCCTTCCGTTGCCTAGGGTTAGTTCATGCCTCATATTCTATACCGGCTGTCAATGCGTAAGTTCTAAAAATAACATCCGTAGTTTCTGATTATTACGCTACTGCCAATCAGAATCGTCCAAATAATGATCTTGTTCTGAGAACTAAACTTCGTAAGACTGTCCAAGCAAAGCTCCAACCTTATTTGGATGGAAAATTAATAGATTCGTTTACGGTTATTTGCGATGAAAGCAATAATAATACCCGCGATATAAAGCAACCTGTAAAGTTGGACGTTATCGTTAGAATCTCCAAATCTTCGCCGCAGCATATCATTTCATTGCCTGCCAGAAAAACGGATCAGCGGGACCGAATCACAGCGGGAAAACGCAGTTCGTTATGGCAAAAATCAACAGTTGGCGCGGAAGTATTATGGGGTAAATTATTCGGCAAGTAGTCTGGATGGCGCGTAGCTGAACCTTGGGCTTCGGGCTCTTTTTTATGCCTCATTTAATGTTGTAACGCAAATTCGCGCAGCCCCGTCCATGTCCGCAAGGCATATCCTCGTCTGGAAAAGTCCAGGCGGGGATTTTTTATGTCCAATGATAGTGTCTTACTGCTTCTATAATCCAGATTTCATAAGGCTATGTGCGGAGCCGTACGGACTGCCCGGAGCGGGAAGATTTATATAGACAGTGTCAGGTCGTACTAAGCAATCGTTTTTGTTGAAACCCGTTCTTAGAGGAGTTCTAACATGCGTAAATTACTTGCGGGATGTATTCTAATTATGGCTTTACCCATGGCGGTCAATGCCCAAGGGCCGGGCGATGTTCAGCGTTCGCCTGCTGAAGCCGCAGCCCCCGGCTCCAACCCTGGAGATATTTCGCAGAGTAGGGCCACTGGCTCTGCCGACGAACAAAACGAAGCTTTTAATGTCTGTTTGCGCGCCACTCAACGTTTCGAGCAACGGGAAGCGACTAAAGGAAGTAAGCAACCGGCGGAAGCGTCTATAACGGCTTCGTGTAAAAAGGAGCTGAAACCGTTAGCGTATTGGCAGTGTATGGATAAGGAATCGATGCAGGATGTGGATTTTAATACGGCCCATTGGCGTTGTGGAAAACAAACTAACATCTTGCAATGATGCTATAAGACTGATCCGCGGCATTCGATCAACGGGAGAAATCGGGAGACGCAGTCATCCACTTAGCCCGGCATTGCGATCAACCGGGGCGGGGTTATAATGGTTTTTCAATTTTCCATGGCGCATCCGGTTGGCGTTCTGTTGATGGGAGTTGAATAGACGTTAAGAAGTCAGGTTTTGCATTATGCATTTTCATGACTGTTAAGATTGCTCGACAAGTATTAAATATAAAGCTGAGTTGAGCAGCCTGGCTGCTCAAACGAAACTTATGCCCTATGGGTATAAATTACAGATAAAAGAGAAATTTATATGCAAGCATTAAAAAAACAATTAAAAAAGAACCTGATTTTGGTTTTTTTCGGCACTTTGCTTTCCGCTCATCAGCCTGTAATCGCAAAAACAGACTTTGAAGCTCAAGAAAAATACCTTAAGGCGCGCGTAAACAGCAGTCAGCAAAACATGGATCATTCAGCCCATACTGCTCCTATCGATAAGAGCCTGGACTTTCATGGCGTTTTTTACGGTTATCTTCCCTGCAATGATTGCAATGGGATTAAGACGACGCTGTCTTTAAAACAAAATAACAATTATCTGCTGGTGACTCAGCCGGCGAGAGAATCTTCAAGGGAGTACTATGAGAAAGGAAAGTACAGCTGGGATGATGAAAAACGTAGCGTTGTGTTAACGCCGAACAAGGAAGCAGCCGTGCACCAATATCATATTGAAGACGAAGGCACCCTGATCCAGCTTAACAGTGACGGCTCAAGGATGCCGAGCGAACTGGCGGAGCGCTATACTTTACGTAGAAGCGATATGGTTAAGTCACGCGAGGTACATATTCACTAAGAGGAATAGGCTGTAAGGCGGATTACTAATTTGAATCCGCCGTGATCGGATGCTCCAATTTTGAGTTATTGTGCTTAGGGAAATAGTGTGTCGGGTTTCAAAGCCTCTATTTCTCAAAGGAAGGCTTATAGCGGTGTCGGACTGTACAAATAATACCAATTGCCGTTTGGACTGTAATCCGTAACGTACCATACGTCGCCCACATGATAACCCTGGCCTTGGACATAGGTCGACTTGGGAAGGAGGAATGCATAGAGAAAGGAGTACTGTTCCGAGATCGATGAACCGGTGCAACTGTATCGGCTAGCCCAACCTTGGTCGCCGAATTGACCGGTGATAATACCGTAGAGAAGAGTGGCGGTCGGATGAATAGGGCGAATATCATTGATATTGGTAACCGGACCTAGCAGCCAGCCTTCTTGATGTCCCCCGGCCAGAAAGGACGAGTTGCAGGCGCCGATGCTGTTCCAGTCGGTGACGGCCCATAAGCCGGTATCATAGATGCGCAAGTTGGGGTCGTTGGCAAATGGTGAGCGAGTGGCTGTGTGATAAATGCGGATGGTTCCGGTACGTCCCGCCGGGTAAGAGTATTCAACCATGTTGAGGGTCATCAGCAGCTGGTCGGCGCCATAGCTTTTGAGCGGAGCAAGCGCGATCAGGAGCAGGGCGCTTATTGCGAGAAAGCTGTGGGGTTTAAGAAATAGAGTAATGTTCATGATTATTCCTCATATGGACGGGCGGGTTGGAATCGAAGAGGGTCGTTGGAGCGGTTGTAAGGACTGTCTTAAAAGCGATACTACTCCAGGTTAGGACCCGATGTAAAAATAAACGGCGTAGTTAAGTTGCAATGGGAAAATAACGTTGTACCGGAATTTGCTGTTAGGCAGGCGGACATGATCCGGGACTTGTTTGTTCCTGCCCGGACTTCTTCAATAGGGTATGAATATATATCCCGATAGTTCCAATTACCGGCGGTGCTGCGTTCATGGAAAACATTGCCTTAGTCGCTATAGTGATGTTTCGTGGTTTTATAAATTTTTATACAAACGAATGGCGCAACGTCTTGCCCTATTGCTACGGCTACTATTCGTTAGATTTATCAAGGAGTTCAGCTCATGCGTATTTCAGCCGAAGATGTAGAACAACTCCGAACGGCAAAGAATATTCTCGAGAATCCCGGTATTACCGCCAGGCTGACTAATTTGTTGGGCTCTCCGATTGAAAAGGGTTTTGATCTGCTTCCGGACAACTGGCGGGAGAAAGTCGGCAAGGCGACGCGAGAAGCGCTAATGGTTGCGTTGAGAGGGGCCTTGTTGACGATGGAGCCAGGCATTACAAAAGCTAATCCGCGTTGGCACAAATTTGCAGCGGCCTTGTCGGGTGGTGCAGGAGGCGTTTTCGGCCTGCCCGCGCTGATTTTCGAGTTGCCCATTTCTACAACGATTATGCTGCGTTCTATTGCCGACATTGGCCGGGCGCATGGCGAAGAATTGTCAACGGCTCAAGCTCAAATCGCATGCCTTGAGGTTTTTGCGCTCGGCGGGCCGTCTAAATACGACGACGCTTCCGAATCGGGCTATTTTGCGGCTAGGAGCGCGCTAGCTCGCGCGGTTACAGAGGCTTCGGAATATCTGGCGGAAAAAACTATACTCGAAGAAGGCGCTCCGGCACTTGTGCGGTTAATCTCGACTATTGCGGCACGGTTCCAGGTTCAAGTCTCGGAGAAAGCGGCAGCGGCGGCCGTTCCGGTAATCGGCGCTATCGGCGGCGGGGGAATTAATCTGTTGTTCATCGATCATTTTCAAGACATGAGCCGTGGTCATTTCACTGTCAGGAAACTCGAACGAAAATATGGCTCCGAGCTTGTCCGCATGACGTACGAATCGCTCTGAAAATCAATTTTTACTGTAATGATCTGACTGTAGGCTAAGAAGAACGATGCAAAAAAACAGCTACGCAATAAGAACAATGACCCGGCAAGAAGTTAACATCGCTATCGAGTGGGCTGCCGAGGAGGGATGGAATCCGGGCTTGTACGATGCGGATTGCTTCTACGCTGCCGATCCCAGCGGTTTCTTGGTCGGATTGCTTGACGATGAGCCGATTGCAACGATTTCGGTTGTGAAATACGGCAGTTCGTTCGGCTTTCTCGGCTTTTACATTGTCAAGCCCGAGTATCGCGGTAAGGGCTACGGTATGCAAATATGGAATGCCGGGCTGGCGTCGCTTGGCGGCCGTGTTATAGGGCTTGACGGCGTCGTCGCGCAGCAGGATAACTACAGAAAGTCCGGGTTTAACTTGGCCTATAGCAATGTCCGTTATCAGGGAATCGGCGGCGGTCGCTGTTCGGCCGATTCGGCCATCGTGCCGCTGTCGACGCTGGATTTCGATAATATTTGTACCTACGACCAAGCTCTCTTTCCCGACAATCGCAGAGAATTTCTACGGTGTTGGATAAACCAGCCGCAAAGCACAGCCTTAGGCATCCTGCATAAAGCTGAGTTGAGCAGCGTGTCTGCTCAAACGAAACTTATGCCCTCTGGGTATAAAGCTGAGTTGAGCAGCGTGTCTGCTCAAACCCTACTTATGCCCTCTGGGGATAACAATAAACTGGCCGGGTACGGGGTTTTACGCATCTGTCGTTTCGGATACAAGGTGGGGCCGTTGTTTGCAGACAGTCCTGAATTTGCCGAACGGCTTTTTCTGGCTTTGAAGGCTCAGGTCCCGGAAGGGGCTCCGGTTTTTCTGGATATACCGGCGGTGAATGAGGCGGCGGTTGATCTGGTGAACCGGCATAAGATGACAGTTTCGTTCGAAACCGCGCGCATGTATGCAGGACAAAGTCCTGAGTTGCCGGTAGATCGGCTGTTCGGTGTCACGACTTTTGAATTGGGGTAAGGGCAATTGGTTAAAAATTTAGCCTACTCAGCACGTAGGAAAATGGAACTCGGCAATTGCTCCAGGCAATCTTGCGGTATTTCCTCCATCCCTGGAGGTCAATGCAGCTTACGCAGGAGCAGTTGCCGAGGCGGGGCAAAAGAAAGCATCTCGTCTTCGGGTGCGAGAGCCCGGTTCAATTAATCGGTCGCGCTAGCGACTCTATTTAACTAAAGAATAAATAGTCTAACTGTCCGTCTAAATCCGTGTTCTATTGAGCATGCGCCGAGTAGTTATAAAATTTACTATTTTCAGTGAACAAAAAGAAGCCTGCGATTAAATAGCGGTTTTGCCGCTATGTCTGCGCTATAAAACTCATGGCCGATCTAAAAGCCTTTCAAGAAAGCATGATTGATATAAGCCGATAATGCCGCTTTTAGAAATAATCCCCAAAAAACTCCCGCATATTTTCCTCAATGTTGATAAAACAACAGATAAAAAAACTTCGTTGGTGCAGGTGTGTTATTCGACGCACAAAAATGATGCTCTTATTTAAGAGGAAGAAGTGGGTTTTGCGCTGGTGTTTTATTATAAGCTATTGTAATAATTATATAAAAAATGAAAATATTGGCGCTTTGTTAATTCTGGCTCAGCATTTGCTTCTAACATCACAACAGCTTCTCAAAAGAAGCTGTTGTGATTGTCATGAAATCTTAAACAGGCTGTCATATCGTTGTTATCGATACGTTTTAGTCTGTATTTGAAAAGTAAAACTCTGTTTATACCCAAAGGGCATAAGTTTCGTTTGAGCAGACAAGCTGCTCAACTCAGCTTTAAACGGAAAATTTACGCTTTTTTAATACAGCTTCTCCAGGAGAATACAAAATGAATCCAATCGCTTTTATCCACAAAGAATTCCACGCCGCATGGGATGAGGTTAACCGTCCGCTATTTTCGGAAAGCTCCGAGAATGATGAGTTTTATGACGAATTATTTAATTACTATCATGCGCTCCCAGGCAAGACGATTGATACAAGCCGCGGCGAATCGCTATTCCCGGCAATAACCGATAATGTTTATCCTGTCCGTAGACAGCATTTACACATTATTAAAGCTGAGTTGAGCAGCTTGTCTGCTCAAACGAAACTTATGCCTTTTGGGTATAAAGAGAAGTTATCTGAAATATCTGCTCCGGCCGGTTTCGATGAAAAAAATTGGAAAATTGCTTAAATCCTGAAAATCCGGATGCCCAATCAAGTCAGCATCCGGATTTTGATCTTTGGTCAACTGTCGTTTCGCGTAGTAATCCGGCGCGGATAGAGCCTTTAGCCCGAACTCCATTCGGAATCTTGCACGCCAAGTTTCGTTATCTGCCTATTCGGCATCGCCTAAACCACGGCTTTTCGTGACCGGCGGTTTACTCTTTACAGTGTCCCCCATTTCACTTTACCTCGATTTTAGAGCCTGACAAATAACGGCTCAGCAACTGGGCTTACTGTAAGGGGGTATTTTTTCTTGCGTGCATTAGCGTACATATCTTCAATGTTGCTTGTTGTAGTCTGTTTTTTAAAGAAGAAAAATTTGGAGCTTCGTAATAATTAATCTTTTAACGAACCGTTAAAGCCGGTGAATTCAGAAGACGAATTAAACCAGGAAAAGCAAGCAGCAGGGAACTCGCCGGGAGGCCGGCCTGAAAAGCACGGCGATGTCATTCCTGTGGTTGAAGAACAGCTTCACGTTGGAAAGAAAACGGGAAAGGTTGGAACTGTGCGAATTTCAAAACAGGTAAGCGAGCATGAACAAACAGTAACCATACCTTTATTTGAAGAGACGATACAGGTGGAAAGGATTGCTATTAATCAATTTGTTGATTCAGCGCCTCCAGCTCTTAGGTATGAAGGCGAGACAATGATCATTCCGGTAATCAAGGAAGTGGCTGTAGTTGAAAAGCGCCTTATGCTCGTTGAAGAATTACATATAGTTAAACGCCAAGATCAAAAGCAGGAATGCCGACAAGTAAAGTTAAAAGAAGAGGAAGTAACGGTTGAACGAGTCAACGCCGATAGGTCCGGTCTTGAACATGACCGGGCAACGAATAAGTGACGGCTGATCCATCACTTCTTAATCGTTAAGTTTTAACTTGCGAGGTAAAGATTATGAAACAGACAGTAATAGGTATGTTCGATGACGTTGCCGACGCGCAAGACGCCGTACAGCAACTTTTAGATGACGGTTTCCCGCGTGCGCATATTGATGTTTCAACCCAAAAATCCAATCAAAGTAATGAAGGCTTCAGCAACTTTTTCAGCTCTTTATTTGGAAAAGAGAAGTCAAGCTCCTACGCAGCAGCGGCTAAGCAATGCGACGCGATAGTCACCGTTCATGCCGAATCCGATGATGAGGCATGGCGCGCCGCGGAAATTCTTGATGACGCCGGGGCTTTGGATGTGGACGAGCAGGCCATGCAGTATGAGCGTGACATGCCGGAAAGGAGCGTTGCCGAAGCAGGCAGAGAGGAAACCACTATTCCGGTTATTGAAGAGCAGTTGAACGTAGGGAAAAAAGAAGTCGAGCGAGGCAGGGCGAAGCTTCGCAGCAGGATAGTTGAACGTCCCGTGGAAGAAAATCTCAGGCTTCGCGAAGAGCATGTGCATGTGGAAAGAAGACCTGTAGACCGGCCCGCAACCGAAGCGGATTTGGCAAGTTTTAAAGAAGGCGAAATAGATGTTACCGAACGCACTGAAGTTCCGGTTGTGTCTAAAGAATCACGCGTTGTTGAGGAAGTTCGGGTGGGTAAAGATGTAAAGGAACGCGAGGAGACCGTGAAAGGCACCGTCAAAAAAACTGAAGTCGATGTGGAAGAAAATGCCCCCGAAACTTCGCGCCGGTAGGGCTCGGTAAGCTTGATATAAAGCTGAGTTGAGCAGCGTGCCTGCTCAAACGAAACTTATGCCCTCTGGGTATAAAGCTGAGTTGAGCAGCGTGCCTGCTCAAACGAAACTTATGCCCTCTGGGTATAAAGCTGAGTTGAGCAGCGTGCCTGCGCAAACGATGGGTATAAAAAAAGCGGTAAATGTTTATTTACCGCTTTTTTGCTGTTTTTCAGCTTTTAATCTTACTGATTGCGGTAACGATCTAAGGGGTATCGCTAGTTTCAGGATCGGATTCCGCTTCTGCTTGCGGTTCTGGGGTTTCGGTTTCGAACAGCTCGGCGGCAAGCTCAAGCTGGGCGGACAGTTGAGGTATTTCAGGAATTTTCCAGGCTTTTCCGACAACACGAGACAGTATGTTACTCAGCCAGATCCGGTTGGATTGCGCTTGATGAACGATGAACTTGTAGGATTCCTGATCTTTAATAACGGCAAAGTCGTCCAGCCAGACTTCAATCGGTTCCGCTTCGCCAAGGAGCAAAATCTGAACGTAGGCTTTTCGCGCTTCAATATCAAAATTAAAATCTATTAATTCCGCGATATCTTTAAGGACTATATTCGCCACCCATTTAACCAGCTTGTTGGGTGTCCATTTTATTGCCATTTTTATTAAACCGGTTTTGAAACTCATGTTTAGTCTTCCTCAGTTAGGTGGTAAGTTCAGTAATTTAATTTTTATGATCGTAAGGCATCACTAAAAAAATGTTATCAAACTCTTTGGCTTAATTCTATTTTGTCGGCAAAATTCGCGGCTATGTTGTTGCATTTATCAGAATGGGGTGTTTGGGAGAGTAAAACGGGGAATCTGGCTTTGATTGCCTTAAAGAGGAGCATTTTTATGAATATCGATTTGAAAACTATTTTCTTGCCTGATACTCCTTTAATCGAAATCATACTGCGCGGATCGGTCATGTATCTTTCCTTGTTTATCCTGTTGCGCATCATTCTTAAGCGGCAGTCCGGGACGCTCGGAATGACCGATTTGCTGCTGATTACTCTTCTTGCCGATGCTTCGCAAAACGGTATGGCCGGCGATTATAAATCCCTTCCCGATGGTGTGGCGCTTGTCGCGACTATTATTTTCTGGAATTACGCACTCGATTGGTTGAGCTTTAAATCGTCATACTTTCAGCGCCTTATTGAACCTTTGCCGCTTCCTTTGATAAAGAATGGCCGGTTATTACGTACAAATATGAGAAAAGAACTGATCACTGATAACGATTTGATAGAGCAATTGCGCGAACAAGGGATTTCCGACATTTCAAGAGTGAAAGAGGCTTATATTGAAAGCGACGGAAAAATAAGCGTCATTGAAAACGAGGAAGAGCGTCATCAAAAAACGGAAAAGAAAAATAGCTGAAAAGATTTCGGCGGTAATGACAGGTTAATTCATAAACCGGTCATGTTGCCTGGCAACACTCTCGCTATTAATAATTCCCCCGGCAGTGCCGGCGGATAATCATGAACAAGTTCATATTTAAAGCACTGTGCGATAGCGCACCGATTTAAAACCTCCGCGCACTCTATTATTAATTTGGCATAAATCCGTTATTTCCGTATTTCTGCTGAAGCAGGATCCTGTGAACAGGATATCGATAATGGTGCGCCGTTACCAATATCCGCAAGTTGTGGATATGCATTAACCGTTACTTCAAATAAGCAGGCAGCCAAGTATTAGCGTTGAGATTATTTTTTACGATAAAACCGATCCACTTGAAGCTGAGTTGGGCAGCTTGTCTGCTCAAACCCTGCTTATGCCCTTTGGGCATAACTATTCAATACGAGGAAACCATTATGAAAATCAAAAAAATCATATATGAAATACCTGGCGCTATGAGTATTAGCGAGCTAGATCCGGCGTCTTTGCATTCTCTTAAAATCTTTAGTTTGCCGATATGGTTGATTGCGATAAGTATTTGTTTAAGTTTTACTGCCAAGCCTGTAAGGGCCGGAACTGAAGATATGCATCAGTATTTTCGGTATATTCCTTACGAAGGCCCAAAAAGCACGACCGGAACCGACGGTCAGCGTCCTAAACAAGCTCCGGGCGCAAATGAGACCGAAGCAAAAAAGGCTCAGACCGGAGAACAAGCCTCAGGTACGGGCCAAAAAACGGAAGGCGCTAATCAAGCCACAGAGGTGAGCGGCCAAAAATCTCCGGTAAATAAACCCGAAAGGGATACCGGGGAATTTCCTTCAGGAAAAATCCCTTCTTTTTCTCAAGTCGATATCAATGGCGATCACTACGTTACTAAAGATGAACTAAAAAACTTCCCTGAATTGCTGCGGGTTTTTGACAAGGTGGATGCCGGGAAAGACGGCAGACTGGAGCAACATGAATTCCAAAATCTGGAAATGGAAACCGAACGCGAAGGGGAAATTCCATAACAGGATTATCCGAAGCGTATTTATAGGCTCAGGTTAGAAAGTGCGCGGATTATGGGACGCAAGTTAACTCGCGTCCCATGAAATACGGTGAAGAGATTGACGGTTAATTATCAATAAGCGGCCGGGAGCGGATGTTACAAAATTGGGCTTGGGAGTCCCGGTTGTCACATTACGGTAATAAACTTGTCACATTGACGTAACAACATTGTCATATTCTGGTTCGAAATACATACCGGTAATCGAATTATTACATGTCAATTTTATACACCGAACTAACTAAGATTCTGAATGGCAAGCAGTTGACGCCACATTTTCAGCCTATTGTTTCTTTATATAAAAAGGAAATCATGGGTTATGAAGCCTTAATCCGGGGGCCTTCCGATAGTCCGCTGCACAGCCCGTTTAACTTGTTCGATACGGCCGAACGTTTTGATTTAAGTACGAAACTCGAATATATCTGCCGGGAAATCACAATAAAGCACTACGCGAGCTTGAACGTTAAAGAAAAATTGTTCATTAACGTAAGCCCTTCCGTGCTGCTTCAACCGGATTTCAAAAAGGGAGAAACGCTTAAACTTTTGGATCAATTCGGCGTTGACCCTCGTTCCGTCGTTATCGAGTTAACAGAACACCAGCCCACCGATGATTTTCAATTGATGCGCGAAGCGATCATCCACTATCGAAAGATGGGTTTCGAAATCGCAATTGACGATTTAGGCGCCGGCTACTCAGGCTTGAGACTATGGTCGGAATTGCAGCCTGAATACGTAAAAATAGACATGCATTTTATACAGGGCATCCATAACGATCCAATCAAACTTAACTTCGTCAGATCCATTCAAAATATTGCAAGCTCTCTTGATTGCAATGTTATTGCTGAAGGCATAGAAACAGAGGATGAGTTTAAAGTCGTTGAGCAACTGGGCATTACCCATGCGCAAGGTTATTATTTTGCCCGGCCAACGGCAGTGCCGCTGGAAAAAATCGATAAGTCGCTATTTGTGGCCAGCACGCAACCTAATCAGTTTAACGCGGTAAAAGCCGGCCATATCGCTAAATTTATAGCGCCGGTTTCAGCAGAAACCCCGATCGGCGATGTGATGAGTTTATTTCATGGCAACGGCGATTTAACGATCCTGCCTTTGGTTGATAATAATGTCGCTTCAGGGATTATTTTTCGCGACCATTTTCTATTTAAGCTGTTTTCAAGCCGTTACGGTATTGAGTTATATGGAAAGAAACCGATCAAAACCTTCATAGAAAAAGCGCCGCTCAGTTTCGACCAAAATACAGCAATAGAATTGGTCAGTAAGCAACTGACGTCGACCATGCGTAATGACCAGGCTTTTATTATTACCAATGATGGCGAATATGCGGGTATTGGAACAATACTGAAATTGCTTGAAGAAATTACCCGCCAGCAGATTCACAACGCCAAGCACGCTAATCCTCTTACTTTATTGCCCGGTAGCGTGCCCATTAACGACCAGATCGACCAATTGTTGGCGGCCAAAGTGCCTTTCAGTTTCGGTTATTTCGATCTGGATCATTTCAAACCGTTTAACGATGTTTACGGCTACAGTGCCGGCGATGACATTATAAAAGCCGTCGCCAATATCCTGATGCAACACATTCCCGCGGAGAGCGGCCTGGTCGGGCATATTGGGGGGGACGACTTTATCGTGATTTTTTCCGGCAGCGACTGGTTGAAATGCTGCGAAAATGTTTTGAGCGACTTTAAAAAAACCGTTCCAAATTATTACAAAGATGAAGACGTAAGGTCCGGCGGCATTCATACCGAAAACAGGGCCGGAGAAAAATGTTTTTTCCCTTTGATCAGTCTGTCGGTTGGCTTGGTCGATGCGATTTCAACCGGTCAATGTCACTCGCATGTCGATATAGCCGATTTAGCGTCCGAAGCAAAAAAACAGGCTAAAAAGATTGAGGGAAACAGTTTCTTTATTAATCAGCGAGTCGTTGTAAAAAGCCAGGATAATCTTTGGCCGTTTACGTATAGACCGGTTGTGAAGCTGCATGCTGTTAATTAAGCCTCTAAAAGGGCGTCAGCTTGATAATAAAAGCGCGGTAACTAGGGAAATAGCTTCTAAAGGTTTTTAAAATGTTCGGTTATATCAGTTTCAAAGTACGTATATTGTTCGGTTTTCTTGCCATTATCGGTTTGATGATAGGCATTGTCGCCGTGGTTTTGTTTAATTTTTCGCATACCCAGCGCGATGTAGCTAAAGTAGACGATACCTTCCTGCCTAATGCGCTGTTAGCGGAGCGGATGGCGATTTATACGATACAGGTACAGCAACTGCTTACCCAGGTAGCGCTCAACCAAGACCCCGATAGTTATCAGGATGCGGACAGGGCCGTTGAAGATTTTAAACTGGGCGTCGCGCAGTTTCGTGAGAATTTAACGAAAGAAAACTCAGCGCAAACACAGGCAGGGCCGCCAGCCGTTAAGGGGAGGGATGCGGTTGTGACGAATAACGTTACTGCGCCTTCCGCAAGACTGAAAGAGTTGGATGCGCTTGAAGCGGGTTTTGACTGGTATTACAGCGAAGGCAAGCGTATGACCAAGATTTATGCCGACGAGGGCGTGGATGCCGGTAATCTTGTCATGAAAGATTTTAATAAGTTGGCGAAAAACCTGCGTACGCAGTTGAATAGAATTAAAAACCAGGAAGTCAACGACGCAAAAAATAACGCACATGCGATCACGCAATCGACCGAATACGCATCCAAAGTCATGCTGTCCATCTCATTGGCTGCGATCGGATTAGGATTAGGCATTGCCTTTTACTTAACGCGGTATTTAAGCAGGCAATTAGGTATCGATCCTTACTTTGCCAAAGGCATTGCAATGGCAATTGCCGAGGGTAATTTAACCCAAGATATTCAAGTGGATGAAAAAGACGGCAGCAGCTTGCTCTATGCGATGAAACATATGCAGCAACAATTGCTTGAGCGGATAACGGCTGAGCGTAAAGCCGCCGATGAAACTCTGCGCGTAAAAATTGCGCTGGACAATGTCAGCACCGGCGTGATGATTGCCGATAACGACCGCAACATCATTTACGCAAACCAGGAAGTGATGAATATACTCGAAAAGGCCGGAGCGGAAAGCAGCCGGCAATTGCCGAAATTTTCGATGGCCACGTTGCTTGGCGCCAACATGGATGATTTTCACGAAAATCCTTCGCATCAGGCAAAAATGATCGCCTCGTTAACAGGGAATTACGAAGCTTCTATGATGATAGGCGACCGTTCGATGATTGTTGTTGCCAGCCCGGTTATCGACAAACAAGGCCAAAGAGTAGGAACGGTTGCCGAATGGCGCGACCGTACCGACGAAGTAAGCGCCGAGAGCGAGGTCGCTGCGATTGTTGAAGCCGCGGCTATGGGGAACTTCAGCATGCGTTTTGATTTGGAAGGCAAGGAAGGGTTCTTGCGGCATTTGGGGGGCGATATCAATCAATTGATACAAACCAGCGAAGCCGGCCTCAATGAGGTTGCAAGGGTACTCAACGCATTGTCCCGCGGCGACCTGACCGAAACCATCTCTAACGATTATTTAGGCACTTTCGGGCAACTTAAAGACGATGCCAATACAACGGTAGAAAAGCTTAAAGCGATTATCGGGCAGATCAAGGATGCGACAGACGGCATAAATACAGGAACTAAAGAAATCGTTTCAGGCAATAACGACTTGTCGAATCGCACGGAGCAGCAAGCCGCCAGCCTGGAGCAAACCGCCGCCAGTATGGAAGAGCTGACCTCCGCGGTTCAACATAATGCCCAAAACGCCGAACAGGCCAACCAGCTTGCAGTTAATGCTTCCGATATAGCCGGTAAAGGCGTTGAGGTGGTCGGCCAAGTGGTGGCGACCATGAACGACATCAACGAATCTTCACGTAAAATCGGCGACATTATCTCTGTAATTGACGAGATTGCTTTTCAAACCAACATTCTTGCGCTGAATGCCGCGGTAGAAGCCGCGCGCGCCGGCGATCAGGGCAGGGGCTTTGCCGTCGTTGCTACGGAAGTGCGCAATCTTGCCCAGCGCGCCGCGACGGCTGCCGGAGAAATCAAAGAGCTGATTGGCGATTCGGTAGAAAAGGTCGAGGGCGGGACTAAATTAGTGGCCCAAGCGGGGCGAACCATGGAAGAAATTGTAAGTTCCATTCGTGGCGTCACCCATATAATGGCCGAAATTACCGCCGCCTCTTCCGAGCAAAGTTCAGGTATAGAGCAAGTCAATCAAGCCATCGCGCAAATGGATGAAGTCACTCAACAAAATGCGGCTTTGGTCGAGCAAGCCGCGGCAGCAGCGGAATCGCTGGAAGAGCAGGCGCAAAATCTGGCCGTGACGGTCAGCGGTTTTAAAGTGGATGACGATCCAGGCCATGTTTACCGTCTGATGCCCCGTTCGGCAATACCCGCAATAAAATATAAAAGCCCATCGTTAACGATAGATACCGACGGCTGGGAAGAATTTTAACGAAACCGGCATTTGCACTGTCCGAGGATAGCTTGAGCGCCATAATCCAGTATACTTAGCACTATCAATACCATGAATTATTGGGAGGTGTTATGAGGCGCGCAATTTTAGTTACGGTAATGCTGGTTTCGGGCGGGCTTGCCGTCACCGGGTGTCAGCAACAGCAAAAAACGGAGAAATCGGCTCAAGTCGCGGTAAAAAAATATGCCCGCGCGACTACGTTAGAAGGCAGGGTCAATAATGACAAGGGCCCGGTTAAAGCCGGCAGGGTGGAGGCGATCGATGAAGGCGGCCGTTTAATTGCCCATGTTGCTGTCGATAATGGGCATTACAGCGTAGATATTCCAGCGGACACGGTTTTGCCGATTCTGTTGACGTTTTCTTTCGGGCCGGAAGAGAAATTAATCGCGGCAGTCGTTCATGACACGATTACCCAATATGACATTAATCCATCGTCGACGGCGATAGCGAAAGCCGCAAAAGCGATGGGCGGCTACACCCATGCCAATATGACTCGCGCGGCGGCAGATACTGTACATACTCCCGACGCGAACAAGACAACGACCGGATGGCGCGGCGACCCGACTACGCAATACGGCGGTTGGCATTGATTTTCAGGGCAGCTACACCCCCTTTGAAATGGGGTGTAGGTGATTGATGGCAAAGAATGCGCGAATACATTCCTGTCGCTCTCAGCAAATTTTGATTGAGGTAGAAACTTTTCAGGATCGTTCAATTCCTCATAATTCCCAGAATGATTGCAATATGCGCCAACTCGGCAACCGATGAGACTTTAAATTTGCTTCTTATTTGCGTGCCGTAATTGGCGACGGTTTTATAGCCCAGACAAAGTTCCTCGGCAATTTTATGGGCGGTCAAGCCTTTTGCCAGTAACAGGAATACATCGAATTCCCTGGGGGAGAGGGTGTCGACAATGGTTCGATAATCGGCCTCGCTATTTTGCGTTGGCATATTTTTCATCAAGCCCTGTTCTATATAAATTTCGCCTGCAGCTATTTTTTGTATTGCCGTGACGAGAATGTTGGGAGCGCTGTTTTTAGTGATATAGCCTCTTGCTCCGGCATTCATCGCTCTATCGACATAAACCATTTCATCGTGAACGCTAAATACCAGTATCTTGGCATTACCGTCGCGATTGCAAATGCGCCGAATACTTTCCAGGCCGCCAATGCCGGGCATGGATAAGTCCAGCACTATCACGTCGGGTTGCCGTTCCAGATACAGCTGGCAAGCCGCCTCGCCGCGTTCGGCTTCGGCAATGACGTCAATATCGGCTTCGGTCGATAACAGCATCCTGAAACCTGCGCGCACCACGGCATGGTCGTCTACTAGAATGACTTTTATCTTATCTTTCATGGTAGCGGAATAGTTGCAACGATATTCATGCCCTGATGCGGTTGGCTCTCTATGACGAGCTCGCCGCCCAGGCTGTTGATCCTTTCTCGCATGCCCAATAAACCGAAACCGGTTTTAATTTTATCGGCGGCGCAACCTTGGCCGTTGTCAGTGACTTGTAGCCGTAGCGTTTTCCCGGTTTCGCTTAAGCATTCGATTTTCAGGCTGATGGCGGCTTGGCTGGCCTGGGCATGGCGAACAATGTTGGTCAAGCATTCTTGTGCGACCCTGAATATTTGAATAGTGATTTTTTGCTCCAGGTTATCGACTTCGTCAGGGCAGGCGAGGGTGAGTTTCAAATCGGGGTTTCTAGTCGACCAGTGATTCAGCAGGTCTTCCATCGTGGCTTTCAGGCCCAGCTCGGTTAATATCAAGGGATGCAGTTGATGCATCATTGAGCGCACCACGGTCATTAAATGGTCGCAGATAGTAATAATGGCGTCGGTCGCTTGTTTGATGTCGGTTCTCGCACCGGTTTGCGAGCGCTCGGCAGTCACGGCCATGACTTTAATGGCAGTCAGGGATTGCCCCAGTTCATCGTGCAACTCCTGCGACAGTCGTTGCCGCTCATCTTCCTGTATCGCCAGCGTATGCTGGGTTAATGCCCGGTTTTCCTGGCGGCTTTTATCCAGCTCGTCGGTCATGTGATTGATCGCTTTGGCGATGCTGTCGTATTCCTGGATCGAGAAATCGGGCAGTTTTTGCCGATACTGTCCGGTTTCAATGATTTTCAGTGCGTCAACAATGACCGCAATGGATTTTAGCGCTTTGTTAAACGCCAAATTGACAGCCAAAAAGGTAAACAGCGTCAATAGAAATATCGAACTGAAAAAGGCGACGCTTTCCTTCCAGACTTCGGTAATTTCATCCAAGGGGTTGGCCTGGATTATCAAGGTGACTTGTTCGCCGCTAGAACCGGTAATTGGATGCTCAACCTTAGGGTAATGAACTGTAACCAGATTGATAAACCATTGCGGCGGCTTTTCGTCAGTATCGGTTTGCTGGTTTTTGTGGGGAAAGCTGATGATTTGCCCGGAAGGCTCTTTCAGTTGAATACTTAAATGCCGGGTTTGATTCAGCGAATTCAGCTTCGGCAGCCAGTCGGTCTCATGAAACGGCGTTTTCGACGCTTGCGAGAAGCCGAACGTTATCAACTGCACCGCTAGGCTGATCGACGAATCGACCTCTTCGCTGACCGCGTCGCGCGCCTGCCAGATGGCTATCGAGCCGCCCAATACCAGAATGCACAAGGAAGAGATCAAGATTCGCAGGTTGATTTGGTAGCGCAGGCTCATGGATTTTAAATTCGGATTACTGCAACATCGGGTTGATGGTATGCAAAACCCCGCCATTATTCATCTATGGAGATTTAATCGCTATAGGAAAAATTCTTTTTTACGATGCCGGTATTTTCGATTAAAAATGACTTGTAAAAAATACCGGCGCGAATACCCGGTTAGCGGAAGAAAGTACCCGGTTGCAGCTGTTCCGATTTGCCTGTCAGCGCCTGTTTGCTCTGCTTATGCAACAGCAAATAAACTTTTCCCGCCGCTTGTTGTTCGGCTTCTCCCCAATGTTCGATGTTACCGGCGCAATAGTTTTGGCGCAGGTGTTTCCGGGTTGCTTCGCCGTTTATTTTGGTTAACGGGATGATTCTTTGCCATGCGGTATCGGAACTGCATAGCGTTTGTTTGGCTTGTTTGCCGGCGTCTAAAAATTGCTTGAGCGCTTGTTCATGCCGGTCCGCCCAACTTTGTTTAAATACGTAACCGATATTGGCGACCGGTTCGGAAATTCCCAAATCGTGTAAAATACCGCGGCCGTCGATCAGCGTCCGATAGCCTTCGGCTTCAAGCCGGGCGGCAAAATGCCAATAATTAAGCACCGCATCGATCCGGCCTTGCTTAAGCTGTTCGTTAAGCAGCGGCGGCGCGGCAAATACTTTTTCCACCGACGCATCGAGATCCATATCCCACTGCTGTTTCGCCAGGGTTTGCAGCAGCAGCCAGTTTTTATCCAGCTCGCCGCCGGCAATGCCCAGGCGTTTGCCTTTAAGATCCTGTAAGGAATGAATGCCGCTATTGCTCGGCACTACCAAAGCCCCTGAAATATCCGAATAAGGATAAAAGGTAAAATCGGCTCCTTGCTCGCGCAAGCCGGATACCCAGATCCAGTCGGAAACGATGATGTCGACCGCCCCGGATTGCAACGCGATCTTACCGGCTTCGGCATTGGCGACATGCCGAATGTCCAGCTGAAAATCCGCCTGTCCGGCTTTCAATGCATCTTGCAATGCCGGCAATTCCCACTCCACTGTGCCGCCCGACTGAACGCCGATGCGAATAAAGGTTTTTTCCGCCGCAAAGCTGCCGGTAGACAGCAATAGGCTTAACAGAAAGATTTTAAATTTCATGAAGATAATCCAGATAAAACAAAATAAAAAATAAGATTCACGACGTTGGGCTAGTAAGATGGGGGTTAGACCTTCCAGGTTTTTAAAACCTGGAAGGTCTGCTGTCCTTATAGCTGGACTGCCAACGCTCACCGTCATCTTTCGAGCGATTACTGCAAAAGGCCGGTATCTGCCTGCGCGTCATCGGATGGGTGGTAATGACTGTAAATAAGCGAAACGGCGGCAAGCGCACTTAACTGCCAGATGTAATTATCGAAATAAGCGACGCAAATAGTTATCAGGCCCAGGAACAACCCGGCAAAAATACAACGCCAGCCTCTTTTTATGCCGTCCAGATAAGTCGTTAGCGCCAGTATTAACAGCACGATCAAACCGGCCTCTTCGTGGAAGATTCTTCCTGAATTGTGGTAGGCGTAAATCACAATGCCCGCGCACAAGCCGCCCGACCAATGCAGCAGCCGCTCGGCAAGCGCTTTGGGGTTATCGCCATGCTGCTTGAATCGATAATAGTCGGGAGCGATAGCGATAGCGGTAAACAAAAATATCATCACAAACCAGTAATCGTGGCTCGCATGCCGATAGATATAAGCAATATAGGCGCCGAGCAGCGACAAAAGTAAACGTAGCGTAAAAAGACGGTGGGGTGATAGCAGGTTTTGCGTGTTCATGGGGTGTGCTCAAGAGGATGAATAAAGAACGGGGGGTTAGGAAAATCGACGGTATTTAGGCAGCTTCGGCAGGTAGACGAGGCTGAGCATCAGCAAGGCCAACAATGCCGGCCACCGGCGAATATCGGCCTGTACAACTTTTTCGGTCGCCAGTTTTGGGTCTTGCAATGCCCGGTTCAGGTTTTGCAGGTCGGTTAAGCGGGCGTAACTCAAGCCGGATTCGGCGGCCAATTTTTCCAAATAATTTTCCTGTAGGGCGCTTAGATGCTCGTTGCCGGTGGCGGCTTCGCTGCCGAACGGGGCGTTGCGCGCGTTGTAGCCTTTGATTTGCGACGGGTCCAGATTCGATTGTCCGAACCTAGAACGGTGCGGCACATCGTCTTGGTTATAAAACCCGGTTTGTTTGCCGTGGCTGTCGAATTTAGGGATAGGCACGGCCTGCAAGCCGCCGACGCCGATAATCATGCCTTTGGCTTGGCCCTTCACAGCCGAGAAATCGGTTTGGTAATTGGGATTAACCGGCGGGGCTTCCTGGCCGTCGGTAATAAAAATTACCGAGCTGTCGCTTTTTTGTAGCATTTCCAGCGTACTCATCAGGCCTTTGGCGATATTGCTGTCTGCGGCCCAGGCCATGCGCCAGTCGACTTTGCCGATCGCGGTGTCTATTTCCGTATAAGCGGAGCAAACTTCCAGCGGCTCGAATAACAGGGTCGAGCGTCTTTCGGTGAACAGGCCCAGGCCGACTTTGGATTCGCATGGTAGTTTCAGCAACAGTTCGCGTATGGTTTGTTTGACAAAATTCAGGCGGCTGACGGCCTGGTTGTCTTGCTGGTAGTCGGTTGCATTCATGCTGCGGGTAATGTCGATAATAAAGGTGTAATTGTAAGTCGGCGCTTTTTGCAGCCTGCTGGGGTAGATGAACAGCACCAGCATCGCTAAAGCGGCCAACAGCAGGCACCAGGTTCGATAATCTTTTAATGGTTTGTTCATTATTTTCTCGTTCTATTGGCGGCATGCCGGTATGCAGACCTTCCAGGTTTTAAAAACCTGGAAGGTCTAACTCGTAACGTTCTCAACAGATGTAGGCCGGAATACCCAAATGACGGTATTGAATAGACTTGTGTATAACAACGAGCGCGCCGTGCGTGAACGAGTGAAATTCGCACCCACGGTATTTCCGTGGCAAATCAAGGCAACCCACGCGGAAACCCCGGCACTGTCGTCCACAACTGCGATTTTTGGTTCTTAGATTCTTCGTCCGGCATGTCGATCCTGTCCATTTCCGGCAATAAGCGCATCGCGACTTCAAGGTTGTATTTGGCATCCCAGTTGCCGCTGTCCAAAGCCAAGGCTTGCCGGTAGGCCTGTTTCGCCAATCCGGTCAAGGGCAGGGCTTCGTTGATATTCATGGCCTTTGCTTGCTGTATGGCTTGCTCCAGGTACAGATTGCCTAGGTTGTAGCGGGCTTTGGCCTGGAATTTTTGATCGCCTTTGTCCATAACCAGGCTGAGGGTCGATAACGCCTCGTCGTAACGGTGTTTTTGCTTGAAATAAAAAGCCCGCGCCAGCCGTAATTCCGGTTCGCCGCCGATCACTTTATTAACCGCCACATCTTTTCCAGACATTAATTGCCGGATTAAATCGTTGTCTTGGCGAATGCCGTACAGCATCGCGGCGCTGTATAGAGCGCCCGATAAACTAACCGTTAACGCCGTCCACAGCGATATATGCCTGAGCCTCCTTATCATCGTTTGACCTCACAAAATTTAACGCCGAGCAGAACCAGCAGCAAGAAGGCCGCTACGCTGTAGCAAGCGGCCGATAAGTCCTGTTTGGGAATATGTTCGACATAGTGCATCGGCAGGTTTTCCAGCCGGTTGATGTCGGCAATTGCCTGTTTTAGCGCGTCCGGGCTTTCCGCTTCATAAGCTTGATAAGGGCTACCCAGGCCCAGGAAAAATTTGTGCAGGTAAAGTTCGGGCATAGCCCCGGCGTTGTCGTCCCGGCTGTCTTCCGGCTGGTCGAAAATACCGGGGCTGCCCGCCGTGCGCAGGAAAATCCAGTACAGGCGGACTTGCTGGCGTTTAAACCACTCCCGCAATTTCAGTTCGCTGTCGTGATCGATTGCCGCAGCGCCGTCCGAAACCAGCAATACAATCCGCGAGCCGGTGACGGATTGTTGTTCAAAAAACGAGATGGCCATCCCCAAGCCTTTGCTGACATGGGTAAAGCCCAGCGCCGGTGTTGCGGTCGCGGCAATTGCCGCCTGCACCGCGTTTTTGTTTTCGGTCAGCGGTATTACGAATAGCGGTGAAGTGCTGTATTCCGCGACTCCGATCAAATCGTTTTGCCGCTGTTTGACAAATTCTGTCAATAAGCGCCGCGCGGCTGCGGCTTTCGATTCTTCGGCAACTGCTCCATGCGTTGCTCTACCTCCGGCATCCCTGCCATCGTCCGAGCCGTTCGGCGCGCGTCCGGCAAATGTGTTATCCATGCTGCTGCTGCGATCGAGCAATAACACGATATGAGCGCCGTGGCCGATCCGCTCGCGGCTTTGTTCGGTGCGATGCAGGCCGGCCATGCCCAGCACCAGCCCGGCGATCGCGGCGACGGCGCACAGCCGCAAACAGCAGACAACAAAAGCCGACAGCGCGTCGCCGGGTATCAACGCCGTCCACGGTGCTGGGCTGGTGCGCATGCCGCTGTTGAACAGCGGTAACAGGGCGAGCACTAGGCCTGTCAAAGCCCAAGGGGTGTTAACCGCCAAATTCATCGGCTGCCTCGTTCGATCTTCCGGCATTGCTCGCAGAGGTTTTTTAGCTGCTGAAAATCCTGCGCGACAGTAATCATGCCGTCGGAAAAAAAATAACGGTTGGAATAGTTGAAGAACCAAACCAATTGAGCCTTTATTTGTAGATACTGCGGGTTGCGCCGGTAAAAATCGCTCAAACGGCTAGCAAACAGCGGCTGCCCGTTTAGGCTGTTCAAGGCGTGGTGGATAACGGTCAAGGCTTGTTCCATGTCGGTTTTAGACAATCCCGCCAGTTTGCGTAATGCCCGCTTAAACACGGTGCGCCGCGTCATGTTGGGAAAACAGCCGTATAAGTAACCCAGATAAGTCGCTATCGGCGCGGCAATGGCCAAGCTGGCGGTCAAGCCGTACCAGGCCTGGGTATTTGCCAATAACGGCGGCGGGCTGTCGGGGCGCAGGTATTCGCCCTGTTCGCTTTGGCGCGCCACCAGCTCCCTGAGCGGGGACAGCGTAAAACTCCAGGCGGGAACGTTTTGGCCGATGCTTTTTTCACCCTGGTTGAGTTGTACGGTAAAGCCGGGCAGGGTTAACGATTTAACCTCCAGCGGCGCGTAAAAAACTTGGTAGAGCAAGTCGATTTGATAACGACGGCCGCTTTGTTTAACCGTGATTTGATTCAGGTTCAGCCAGCGGTTGATTGAGCCTTTGGCCGGTAAGCTGCCGGTTTGTAAAGTAATACCCGGCCGGGTTTCGATCACAATGCGTTGGGGAATTTCATCGCCGTTAACGTAGCCGAACGGGCGCGGCGTTTCGACGTTAAAGTAACTGACCGGCTGATCGATCGAGCCGGAACAGCCCAGCAGAGACAACACCATGATTAGCAGGATTCTCATGCGGCCCTCTGCTGTAAATGGCGATTAACGGTTTGGCTGTTGTAGCCTTCGGTAATAAACAAGGGCTCATTGCCAAAGGCCCGGAAAATGTGTTTCAAGTCGTGTTGGCGTTGCCGGTAGGCGGCGACTATTTTTTGCCGTAAGGATGGACGCATAAATAGCGTGCGGCTCGCATGGCTTTCCATGTCTTGAAAAGAAATAAGTCCCCAATTGGGCAAGGCGGCGTATTCGTCCCGGTTCCATAGCACCAGCGGAACCAGATCGTGATCCTGTAACGAGCCCAGTACGGCGCGCAATTGAGCAAGCGGAAAATGACAGTCGGATAATAAAAATACCAGCGAACGCTCGGCAGGCAGAAAGGCCGAGGCGTTTTGCAGCCCGGTTGCACCAGCGGTAAATTTAAGGCGTTCCAGTTGTTTTGCCAGGGCCGACACCCTGCCCAAATGTTGGCCGGCGGGAAGCAGCCAGCGCTGCTCGATACGCTCGGTGCAACCGATAAAGCCGAACTTGTCGCCGTAATCGAATGCCGAATTGGCCGCGGCCAGCAAAAACCGGATCAAGGTTTGTTGTTTATCGGCATAGCCCATTGAGGCGGATAGGTCGGCAAGTAGATAGACGTTGACGCTGCTTTGCTGCTGATAGACGCGTACCCGGTACGACGAAAACGGGTCGAGTACGCTGGCGCGCAAGTCTATGCGTCTGGGGTCGGGGCTGGCAATCAGCGGTTCATGGCGCTTGAACAATTGCCCGGCGCCGACCATTTGTCCGGGATGCGCTCCCGGATAAACGGAGCTCGATTGCCAGGGTAAGCGGTAATGTAGCGTTTCGGTCATGGGGTGGTTTTTTACGATTTGATGTTTTTATGTTGTCCACGAAAGGTACGAAATAAAGCAACGGATGTTATTTAGTGGTGGAGCTTGGGAACTAAATATTTTCGTGTCTTTCGTGCTTTTCGTGGACTATCTGTGTAGGCCTTCCTAAAGAAGATGGAGCACGTTTCAAGGCGCAGCCACCTGATTCAAAATGCCCGTTATTAATTCAGGCAGCAGCTGTTCTTTCCTATAGGCATACAGCGGATTCAAAAACAGCCGGTGCGTCATGCAAACCGGAAAAACCGCTTGCAAATCTTCAGGCAACACATGATCCCGGCTTTCCAGCCAAGCGCGGGTTTTGGCGGCGCGAATCAAATAACTCATGCCGCGCGGACTGGCGCCGGCCATTAATACTTGCGGCATTTCGACGTCGGTTAATTGAACGCCGTATTGCTGCGGCCGCTGCGTGGCTTTCCACAAGCTCAGCGCGTAGGCATGGAGCTTGGGGCTGGTCTGTATATGTTGCTGCACGGTTTGCGCCAGCTCATTGAGCCGGTAATAAATACCGCTGTTAGCGACTTCTGCAATCAGCCGGTCGGTATCGTGGAAACGGGGATTGAATATCAGCTCGTCCAGTTCGGTATCGCCTCTGGGCATGTCAATGTTGATTTCCATCATGAAGCGGTCTTTGGCGGCGGCGGGCAGCTCGAAGGTTTCTTCTTTCTCGACGCGGTTGCGGTCGGCAAAAACCTGGATATGCGGAAAACGATAGTCGCGGTTAAAAGCGTTGATGCTGCGTTCGGCCATCGCCCGTAACAGCAAGGCATGGACTTGCGGCCGGGCGCGGTTGATTTCGTTGAAGAAGAAGGTGGCGAGTGTGTCGCCGTGTTTCAGCAACGGCCCGGGATCGACGCACGGCCTGCCTGCATCGTTTAAATAGGTGTAATAGATCAAGTCGGCGGGCATCAGGTCGATAGTGCCTTCAATGCGTTGGTAATCGCCGCCCAAGCCTTGGGCAACCGCTCTTAGCAGCGTGGTTTTGCCGACGCCGACATTGCCTTCGAGCAATACATGGCCTCTGGCGAAAACGGCCAGGACGATATGCCTGACCGCAGGTTGCAGGCCGATAACGGTTTGATTGATTTGTCGTTCGAACTGTAACGCTTGCTCGCGCCAGTCGCTAAGCTGGATGTTTGTGTTCATTGATTTTGTAAAAAAAACGTTCCGATTTGTACGATTATGTGTAGGCCGGAATATCCACCGGGCACGAGTCAGTTGGTTCGAGCGATAGCGAAAATCGGTATTTCCGGTAAACGCCTAGACCTTCCAGGTTTTTAAAGCCTGGAAGGTCCGGATACTGAGGGATCGACAAAAAAGGGCATAAGATGCAAACAGGCTAACAAGGGGACGGAAGATAGGGATGCATCTATGCCCAAAACCATGGCTATTCGATGTCGTCTACGTCATAAACAAACTTACCGGTCTTGGCCAGATGTTCCTGGCGTTTTTTATTGCGCGCTTCCATTTCCATAATCGATTGGGCCTGTTTATTCAGTTCGTTGACATCGTGTTTCGGGTCGTATTTGCTGCCCGCCACTTTTTCCGGGTAACCCGGCTTGGGTTCCCAGCAAACGCCCGGTTCTTTGCAGTTCTGGCCGTCGTAAGCGATAGCCGAATAGGACAGCGCCGCGAACACTACGGCCGCATTAATCAATAGTATTTTTTTCATCTGTTTTTCCTCGCTATTTCAGCCACTTGGCTTTTTTGGGATCGCCTTTGTAGATGTCCCGTATCCAAGACATAATCATCAGCATTTCATCGGTCGATAAGTTGACGTATTGCGGCCCCATCATGCCGTTGGCGCCGCCGAACAAGACTTCGAACAAGCCCTTGTCAGTCGCATTGGCAGGATAAGTCCAGTAATCGTCGGCCAGTCCCGGCCCTAATTTGCCTTCGGCTTCGTGGCCGTGACAGCCGGAGCAGGCCGTCAAATAAAGGTTATGGCCTTTTTCTACGGCTTCCTTATTGCCGTTGTAAGGGTTCTTGCCCGTTTCCTTAAATTGATTGAAAACGGCTTCGTTACCGCCCGATTTGGCGACGCTCATGTCCAGCGGCGCGCCGGTAATGGCGTTACGAAAGGTTATTTCCGCTAAAGCCGCCGAGCTGATCAACACCAGGCCGGCAGCCGATACGGCGAATAATTTTTTTCTGTTCATTGTTAAGACCTAATTTCTTTATGATTTTTTACGACGCGTTGGGTTCGGCAAGCAAAGGGACGCCTTCTTTCTCCAGCAACTCGGTTATTTCATCCCGCTTGTCTTCAATAACCTTGTTCAGCTGAGCCAGTAAGGCCGGATCGTTTTTGCGGACGCCCATTGATGTGCTGTAATGAGACCCTACTTTTTGACCGTCGGCGCGAACGTTGTCGTCAGGAATCATCGTCATCGTCAACGGTGTCGGCGATGCTTTAACATAACGCGCGGCAGACGGTCCCCAAAGGGCGGCAACTTCGGCATGACCCGATGAAATCTCGGAGACCAGCTTCGAGGTTTCGTATTTGATGTACTGGTTACGCGCGGATTTAAAACCTACCAGCTCCTGGGAATAATTGAACATATCGTTGTAACGCCCGATAGCCTTCATCATCGCTTCCGGCGGAGTGCCGGGTACAAAAGCGATGCGTTTTACTTTGCGTAGCGCCGCGCTATCCCAGCTAAGCAAATCCAGCTTATCGGCTTCACGCGAGATGAAGACGTAGCCGGAACGGTAATAAGGCTGGGTGGTCAAAACGCGGGGATCGCCTTTATCGACACCTATTGCCACATCGCACAGTCCTTTATCCAAGGTGTCGCGTATGTAATAACGCGGGTCGCTCCAGCTAACGTATTCGACTTTTCTGTCCAGGGCTTTGCCTACCAGTTCCGCCAATTTATTCTCGAAGCCTTCGCCAGCCTTATTGGAATAAGGCATTTCGTTTTCCGCCGCGCAGACCTTTAGCGGTTTGTTTTGTCCGGCCAGGGCTGGGGGGATTGCTAAACCGCAGCTCAAACATAAAGCTGTTATTAAAAATTTGTTTATCTGCATATTTACTCTCATTAATGCCGGTTTAATGTAGTTACTTCGCCGGTTCCCAAGCTGGAGCTTAGGAACCGGCACAACTTAATAACCCAATGCAAAGACCATCACGCCACCGCCTTGTTGCGTGTAATGCGCCAGTTCTTTAAACGCGCCGACCGCGCCCAATCCCGCAGTTGGGTCTTGCAAGTCGAACACTAGACCGACGCCGGGCCAGCCGCCGACACCGTAGTAAATTGCGACATATTGCTTGCCTTTGTGTCCGAAAGTAATCGGATGGCCGATAACGCCGGAAGGCAGTTTGAATTTCCATAATTCTTTACCGTTCCGTGAATCCAGCGCTTTGATGTAACCGTCCAGGGTGCCGTAGAAAACCAGGTCGCCCGCTGTAGCGGTGGTACCGCCCCAGACCGCGAATTTTTCCTTGACTTCCCATTCGAATTTACCGGTCACGGAGTTCATCGCTTTCACTTGTCCCAAGGTGCCTTTAGGCCCCGGATACATGTTCAGCGTCGCGCCGACAAAGAACTGTCCTGCGCGGTAAGGCAGCATGAACGGTTCCCAGTCCATGCAGATATGGTTGGTGCCCATGAAGAACAGTTTTTTGTTCGGATCGTAAGATTCGATGCCCTGGTTGTGGTAACCCATCGCGGATGGACAAATGCCTTTGGCTTCATGATCCATGTGCGTGGAAAACTCAGGGTCGCGAACCGGCAGGCCGGTTTTCAGGTCGACTTTTTTAACCCAGTTGACGGTATCGTCGATTTTGAATGCGTTGACCAAATCGCCGTTTTCACGGTTCAGGGTATAAACCAGGCCGTTGCGGTCGGGATGGGTCAGCAGTTTGGTCATTTTGCCGTTAACCATCTGCTCCGATAAGCCCATGTAGTTGACGCCGGCGTAATCCCATTCGTCATGCGGCGTTTTTTGATAACCGAATTTTGCTTCGCCGGTATTGATGTCGCGGCCCCAGATGGTCATCGTCCATTTGTTGTCGCCGGGGCGCATGGTTTCATTCCACGGTGCCGGGTTGCCCGAGCCGTAATAGAGCATATCCAGGTCGGGATCGAATGCGTACCAGCCCCAGTTGGTGCCGCCGCCGATTTTCCAGGCGTCGCCTTCCCAGGTTTTAAGGCCCAGGCCGAATTGGCCGTAATGCGGGTTGGCGCTGTTAAAATCCTTGGCGAGTTTAATATCTTCGTCGGGACCGGTCGCATAAACGCGCCATGCCTGTTTGCCGTCTTTAATGTTATAGGCGGTGGCGTATCCTCTTACGCCCAATTCCGCGCCTGAACTGCCGACAATGACTTTGTCCTTAGCCACAAAAGGCGCGACGGTCAGCGTGGAACCCATCGCAATATCGGAGTTCTCCATTTTCCACAATAACTCGCCGGTCTTGGCGTTTAACGCGACGATATGGCCGTCCAGTTGATTCTGGAAAATAGTCGCCGGATAACCGTCGCCGGCGGGCGCGTAAGCCAAGCCCCTATTGACTACGTCGCAACAAGCTACCGCGCGGGCGGCCGGGTTTTGTTTGGGTTTGTATTCCCACAAAATTTTATCCGGCTGATCCAGGTCGATAGCAAAAATATTGTTAGGGAACGGCGTATGCACATACATGATGCCGTCAATAACCAGCGGTCCGCCTTCATGCCCGTTCAGTACGCCTGTGGAAAACGACCAGACCGGCTGTAGATGCTGGACGTTGTGCGCGTTGATCTGGGTCATTTCACTAAAGTGGGTGGCGCCGTAGTCTTTGGTCTGCATGACCCAGTTAGTATCCTCTTTTGACAGTCTATCCAGGGCTTTGTTGGCCTGTGCCGGTATCGAAACCGATAATAAGGCGCCGCTACAGACGGCGGATGCGACAGCGGTGCGGGTGAATTTGGAAATCCGCATAGTTCCTCCAGGGGTTGTGGTTGTTGTACTTATATAAAGCCAAGCCCGTGCGTATCAATAAAGGTTAAGTAAGTAACCCGCTTTCTTGATCAAGACGTTTGCAATGCTTCATTGAACGGCAGGGCTGAGCAGGCGCCCATAGTACGGGAGCGGTTGCTTGCAGCGTTACGGAATAAGCCCGGAAATCGTCGGGAAAAATCCCGGAATAAACCGAGAAAATTTCCTGCGTCATGGATGGGATAAAACGGGAAAAGCTCCTATCGATTTGCCGTTTATAAACAGGCATGATGACTGTTTTGACGCGTGAATTAAGGAGCAAAATAGTGGCGGGCAAGATTAGTGTGTTATTGGTGGATGATCATGCCGTGGTTCGGACGGGTTACAAAGCCTATCTTTCCTTATCGGATAAAATCGGACAGATTTATGAGGCGGACCGGGGCGAAACGGCATGCCAAATGTACAATCGGCATCGTCCCGATATTGTGGTAACGGATCTATCGATGCCGGGCATAGGCGGTTTTGAGAGCATCAGGCGTCTGCTCAATCGCGACCCTCACTGTAAAATTCTGGTATTCAGCATTCACAATGAATTAGTTTATGTGACGCGTGCGCTTGCAGCCGGAGCCAGGGGCTATATTACTAAAAGCAGTGTGCCTGAAACGCTGATTAATGCAGTGCATAAAATTGCCCAAGGAGGGACGTATGTCGATCCTGAAATTGCCCAGCAACTGGCCGTTTCGATGGCCGGAGAGCAGGACGAGGCGGAAAAGATCAAGCAGCTTTCGCCAAGAGAATTCGACGTATTTTGTTTGTTGGCGAATGGCTACACCGTTCGTAAAGCGGCGGAAAAGCTGTGTTTGAGTTACAAAACGGTATGCAACCACGGTACCGTCATCAAGGAAAAAATGGGCGTGGAAACGCTGGCCGAGTTGACTTTGCTGGCAAGTCGGCAAGGGCTTATTGAGGTGCATGAAAATTAATCATCTGCTGTCGCGCATACGGATGATAAAAAAGCGTC
The DNA here is from genome assembly GCF_003994235.2 of Candidatus Methylobacter oryzae. GTDB lineage: Bacteria > Pseudomonadota > Gammaproteobacteria > Methylococcales > Methylomonadaceae > Methylobacter_A > Methylobacter_A oryzae. The sequence goes on along the minus strand of NZ_RYFG02000097.1, from coordinate 26,925 downwards.
GTCCACGAAAGGTACGAAAATACTAGACAGACCTTCCAGGTTTTCAAAACCTGGAAGGTCTAACGGACAGCATCCTGAATGCCGGATATGACATTGCCGGCGAGAAATTACGGCTGATATTTTTTCGTGCTTTTCGTGGGCACTGCGTAACATCAGTTAATCATGATAAAGGTGAAAAAATATCTTTCATCATTTTTCCAGCTTTTGTTTTAGCCCTATCAAACCGTTCTTAAAAAATGCATTCATCGCTTTAACTGCGGCGGCGTCATTCAGGTTTTCCGGCGGGGTATTGCCGCTATCGCCACGATAGAATCGGCTTTTTAGCGTAACCACGCTGGTGTTGGCGTCGTCTCCGGCCGTTACTTGGAGGTTAGTGGTGTGCGAACCGACCGGAAATGCCGTTACGTTTTCGACTTTAAGGCGATAATTGTATTCATGATCTTTATCGCTGTAAAAATCCAGGCTCTCTACCAGTTGTCCGTCATTTTGCAAAGTAATGGTCCGGATGCCGTCTGGGGCGTTTTTGCCATCGCCTGAGCTGGCTTTAACGTCGGGATGCCAGTTGGCAATGGCGTCGAATTGCTTGATTACGTTCCAGACTGTATCAACAGAAGCATTAATCGTGATGCTTTCTTTGGCTTTTTGCGGAGTCGGGCCGTGAGCAACAGAAGCAACGGGAAATAAAAGGAAGCCTAGTAATATTAAGGGTAAGCGGTTCATGTCAGTAATGCCATTAATTAAAACGATCTATTATTCATAAAACCGGGTAAAAGGTATCGGGTAACTTTCCTGATAATAGCGGGGAAATTTTCGTTTTTCAGAAAGTTTGAAACTCTGCTAAGTATCTAACTAATAACTTAAAAAAATTTTTCTAAGAAATATTTACAAAAATTATAAAATTTATTGTTGACAAAGTAGGGGTAAAAACTCATAATAAGCGTCTCAGTAAGGCGCCCGTAGCTCAGCTGGATAGAGTACACGGCTACGAACCGTGCGGTCGGGAGTTCGAATCTCTCCGGGCGCGCCATATTGAGGTAAAAAGTTTAATCCCCTGTAGCTCAGTCGGTAGAGCGGATGACTGTTAATCATTAGGTCGGCGGTTCGAGCCCGTCCGGGGGAGCCAAATAAAGAAAAGCCTTGAATGCAGATTCAGGGCTTTTTTTATGCCTGCTGTTTTCTTATGCGGGCGATAAGGCTTATCGAATTTCTCCTTTAAGCCTCAATTGACCTCTTCTAAAGAGAGTGTTGATGGTGCTTCTTAAGCTTTCTGGTTTGGCCGCTTGGAATCGGTATTAATCGACAGTCCATTGCGCCAAGCCGCTATATGACGTGGCGATAACGATTAGGCCAAAGATTATGCGGTACCAGGCAAAAATAATGAAATCGTGATGGCTGATGTAGCGCAGTAATGCTTTGATGGCCAGTAGTGCGCTGAGAAATGCGGCAATCAATCCTGCGGCAAAGTAGGGGGTGTCGGTTGCCAAATCCAGTAAATCGCGGTGTTTATATAAATCATAAAGGCTGGCAGCCACGAGTGTGGGAATCGCTAGGAAGAATGAGAATTCGGTTGCCGCTTTGCGCGATAAGCCGAATAGCAGGCCGCCAATGATTGTAGCTCCTGATCGTGACGTTCCAGGGATTAAGGCGAAAGCTTGTGCGAAGCCGAGCTTTAAAGCATCCAGCGGACTTAGGTCTTCAACTTCGTGGATACGGATTTTATGTTCCCGTTTTTCCGCCCAAATAATTACAAAAGCCCCAATAATAAAAGCCAATGCGACTGGAATAGGTTTGAATAGTACGGCTTTGATGTGTTTGCCGAACAGTAAGCCCAGGCTCGCTAGCGGTACGAAAGCAATCGCCAGGTTGAGGGTGAATTTTTGTGCCTGCGGCTGATTGGGTAAGCCGATAATGATGGCAGCGATTTTGGCTCGGTATTCCCAGCATACGGCCAATATGGCGCCGACCTGAATGACAATTTCAAATAATTTGCCTTTGTCGTCATTAAAATTCAGCAAATCGCCAACCAGAATTAAATGCCCCGTACTGGAAATGGGTAAAAATTCGGTTAAGCCCTCGACAATGCCCAGAATGATAGTTTTAATCGTTAATATAAGGTCCATAATATAAAATCCATGCGTTAGGTAAGGTGGGTGGGGAGTGCATATGCTCTGGTTTTCAGTGGTTTTATCTATAATAAACCGCTCTGTTGCAAAAAAACAAACATATGCTGAGTAAAGGTCGGATTTATCATCTTGGATTCAGCGGCAAGATGGCTAAAACGGCTATCTGCTTTCTTGGTATTGTTTATAGTGTACGTAATAATTCCACCATTTCTGGCCTTGTTTTTACTATTTCAGTAAAATATCCGGTTATGATTACATTGACAGATATTTGCTCCTGCAATTCAGCATTCTCTATATATACGGGTTATGTAGAAAATAGAGCGCTAAAAGTAAGCGCTTTACAACTGCATCGACCTAGGAGATAGCAATTGCAGAAGGCTTGCCGATGTGACTCTTTTGTGCCCTACGGGTGCCCAACCTACATTTTTAATCCATGTATATTCGTCGTAACAGGATCAATCAATGACCAATAGTTTAATCTCAAAAATCACCGGACAGGATGATATCGATCCAGCAGAAACCAGGGAGTGGATTGAAGCACTGCAAGCCGTGCTGGAACACGACGGCAGCGAACGTGTGCATTTCCTGATTGAGCAATTGGTATCGGTAACCCGCAAAGCCGGATTCGATATTCCTTTCAGTGCCAATACCCCTTACGTCAATACTATTCCTGTTGAACAACAGGCGCAGTTTCCCGGCGATGTAACTATAGAACACACTATTCGCGCTTATGTTCGCTGGAATGCGATGATGATGGTGCTGAGAGCGAACAAGCACACTAACGTCGGCGGTCATATTGCCAGCTTTGCGTCGGCAGCTACTTTATACGATGTCGGCTACAACCATTTCTGGCGTGCGCCTTCGGAGCATCATGACGGCGATTTGGTCTTTACTCAAGGCCACTTAACGCCTGGGGATTATTCCCGTGCGTTTTTGCAGGGACGATTGACCCTGGAACAAATGGATAACTTCCGTCAGGAAGTGGATGGCAACGGTTTGCCGTCTTATCCCCATCCTTGGCTAATGCAGGATTTCTGGCAGTTCCCGACCGTATCCATGGGGCTCGGGCCGATTATGGCCATTTATCAAGCGCGTTTTATGCGCTACCTGGAAGATCGCGGTCTTGCCGATACTTCCGAGCGCAAAGTTTGGAGTTTCCTCGGCGACGGCGAAACCGACGAACCCGAATCATTGGGCGCGATCGGCATGGCCGGACGGGAAAAACTGGACAATCTTATTTTCGTTATTAACTGTAATCTGCAGCGTCTGGACGGTCCGGTGCGCGGCAACGGCAAAATTATTCAGGAATTGGAAAGTGAGTTCCGCGGCGCCGGCTGGAATGTAATTAAATTGGTTTGGGGGCAACGTTGGGACGCGTTGTTGGCGCGCGATAAAGAGGGGTTGTTGGTGGCTCGGATGATGTCTTGCGTCGATGGCGACTATCAGACCTTTAAAGCTAAAGACGGCGCTTATGTGCGCGAGCATTTCTTCAATACGCCTGAATTAAAAGCCATGGTTTCCGATTGGTCCGACCGCGATATTTGGGAGCTTAACCGAGGCGGACACGATTCAATTAAGGTTTTTGCAGCTTTCCACGCAGCGGTACATCATAAAGGCCAGCCCACCGTCATTCTAGCCAAAACGATTAAAGGTTACGGCATGGGCGCATCGGGAGAGGCCCAGAATATTTCTCATCAACAGAAAAAGATGAGTGCCAGTTCGCTGAGTAATTTCCGCGATCGTTATGCGTTGCCGGTAACCGATGAACAACTGCAAGAATTACCTTATATCAACTTTGCAGAGGGTTCAAAGGAGCTGGCTTACATGCGGCAGCGTCGTATGGAGTTAGGAGGCTATTTGCCGGCCAGAAGGGCGAAATCTTATGCGCTCGATGTTCCTGTGTTAAACGATTTTAAAGCATTGCTGGAAGCCAGTGGTGAAGGACGCGAGATTTCCACTACCATGGCTTTCGTACGCCTGCTCAACATCCTGGCCAAAGATGAAAATATCGGCAAGCGTATCGTGCCGATTGTTCCCGATGAATCGAGAACTTTCGGGATGGAAGGCATGTTCCGGCAATTGGGTATCTGGTCTCAGGTAGGGCAGTTGTACACTCCGCAAGATGCCGATCAGTTAATGTTCTATAAGGAAGACAAGCACGGACAGGTTTTGCAGGAAGGCATCAACGAAGCCGGCGGATTATGCGACTGGATCGCGGCGGGTACTTCGTATTCGACCCATAACGTGCCGATGATTCCGTTCTTTATTTATTATTCGATGTTCGGCTTCCAGCGTGTCGGCGACCTGATCTGGGCCGCAGCCGATCAGCGTACTCGCGGCTTCCTGATGGGCGGTACGGCGGGCAGGACCACTTTGAACGGCGAAGGCCTTCAGCACGAAGACGGGCACAGCCATTTGATGTCGGCAACCGTGCCTAACTGCGTTTCCTATGACCCGACCTATGCGTATGAATTGGCGGTGATTATTCAGGACGGCTTGCGGCGCATGTATGTTGAGCAGGAAGACGTTTTCTATTACATCACCGTGATGAACGAAAATTACGCTCATCCTGCAATGCCTAAAGGCGCCGAGCTGGATATACTGAAAGGCATGTACAGTTTCAAAAAAGGCGCTAAAAAGAAAGGGCCTCGCGTACAGTTATTAGGTTCGGGAACGATTTTCCGCGAAGTCGAAGCCGCCGCCGAATTGTTGCGCAACGATTGGAGCGTCGAAGCCGACTTGTGGAGTTGCACCAGCTTTACCGAACTGGCCAGAAACGGTCAATTCTGCGAGCGTTGGAATCGACTGCATCCGACCGAAACTCCCAAGCAATCGCATGTGGCGCATTGTCTTGCCGATGCGGAAGGTCCTGTTATTGCCGCCAGCGATTATACCCGTGCCTTTGCCGAACAGATTCGCAGTCTTATTTCCGCCCCTTATACCGTGCTGGGTACCGATGGTTTCGGCCGTTCAGATACGCGCGAAAACCTGCGCCGGTTTTTTGAGGTGGACCGTTACCATGTAGCGATTGCCGCGCTAAAGAGCTTGGCGGACTTAGGTCGGTTCGATGCCGCCAAAGTGGATGTGGCTATTGCCAAATACGGTATTAACCCTGAAGCAGCAGCTCCCTGGCTAATCTAACGGAAGGATATAAGATGGCTTTTTTAATTGAAATTAAGGTTCCTGATGTCGGCAATGCCGCAGATATTGATGTAGTAGACGTATTGGTTAAACCGGGGGATGAAGTAAAACTGGAGCAAACGCTGGCGGTGCTTGAAACCGATAAAGCCAGCATGGATTTACCCGCTAGCGCGGCCGGTAAGGTGCAGGAAGTTTTCATCAAGCCCGGCGATAAAGTTTCCGAAGGGACATTGATTGCGACGGTATCGGCAAGCACTGAGACAGTCGCTGCCGCAGCTGAACAGCCGGCACCGCCAGCAGTTGCGCCCGCACCGGTAGAGAAAGCGCCGGAGCCCGTCAAGGAGTCGGCCGCAGCAACGCCTGAACCGGTTGTCAGCAAGCCTGCGCCTGCGCCGGAAATTCCCACTAATAATGTCTCTGTTCATCCTGCTCATGCGACACCCGCTGTCCGTCTTTTTGCCCGCGAACTGGGCGTCGATATACAAAAAATTACAGTCGGCACCGGCCGTAAGGGACGCATTTTAAAAGACGATGTGAAAAACTTCGTCAAGAAGGTCATGGCAGAAGGCGTGGCTCAAAGCGGCAGTGGAATCCCGGCAATGCCGAGCATCGATTTTTCACAGTTCGGCGATATAGAAGAGCAGAAGCTTGGCAAGATCAAACGCTTGACCGGGCAGAACCTAAGCCGCGTCTGGCTGAACCTACCGATGGTTACTTATCATGAGGAAGCGGACATTACCGAAATGGAAGCTTTTCGCAATGCGCTGAACGCTGAAAAATCCAAGGACGATGTCAAACTGACAGGCCTGGTATTTATCATCAAGGCACTGGTTGCGGCCATGCAGCAGTTCCCGCAGTTTAATGCTTCGTTGTCTGCCGATGGCGAAAAATTAATACTCAAGAAGTATTTCAATATCGGCATTGCCGTCGATACGCCCAATGGTCTTGTGGTGCCGGTGCTGCGCGACGTCCACCGTAAAGGTATCAATGAATTGTCTGCCGAATTGGCTGAAACAAGTAACCGGGCGCGTCAGGGTAAGTTGATGCCTGCCGAGATGCAAGGCGGATGCATCACCATTTCCAGTCTGGGCGGTATCGGCGGCACGGCTTTTACGCCTATCGTCAATGCTCCGGAAGTGGCTATTCTTGGCGTCACCCGGGCCAAGATGCAACCGCTATGGGATGGCAAGGAATTTGTGCCTCGCCTGATGTTGCCGCTCGACCTGACTTACGATCATCGCGTCATCGATGGGGTGGAAGGCGCCCGTTTCATGGCAGCTATCAAACAGTATTTGGGCGATATTCGCCGCTTGTTACTTTAATCAGGAGCAGAATATGGATGCTAAGCCAACGATTAATGAATCTAATCTACATGCCGAAGTCCTGGTGTTGGGCGGCGGTCCCGGCGGTTATACGGCGGCGTTTCGCGCTGCCGATTTAGGCAAGCAAGTTGTATTAATTGAGCGCCATCCGGCTCTCGGCGGGGTATGCCTGAATGTCGGCTGTATTCCGTCCAAGGCGCTGCTGCATATCGCACAGATTGTTCATGAAGCCGAGGAATTCGAACAGCATGGCCTCAGTTACGGCAAGCCGACTTTCGACATAGACAAGATCCGCGCCTGGAAAGAAAGCGTCACTAAATCACTGGTTGACGGTTTGGGCCGTTTGGCCAAGCAGCGTAAGGTTACTGTGGTCCAGGGTACCGGAAGTTTTACTTCGGATCATACGGTTGAGGTGAAAACCGAAGCAGGCGTGCAAAATGTCAGTTTCGACCAGGCGATTATTGCCGCCGGTTCGCACGCTACCAAGATTCCTGTTTTCCCGAATGACGACCCGCGTTTGTGGGATTCGACCGATGCACTGGCATTGCGCGAAATTCCGAAGAAGCTATTGATTGTCGGCGGCGGCATCATCGGTTTGGAAATGGCTACGGTTTATCATGCGCTCGGTTCCGAAATCAGTGTAGTCGAGTTGATGGATCAGATTATTCCCGGTTGCGATAACGACTTGGTTACTCCGTTGTTCCGGCGTATCAAGAAGCAATATAAAAATATTTGGCTGGAAACCAAAGTGACTTCGGTCGAAAAAGAGCAGGACGGCCTGAAAGTTTCGTTTGACCGCGCCGGTTCCCAACCGGCTAGCGGCATACACACCATCCCTGGCGATAAAGGTAAAGGCGCGCCGGAATCAGCCGTATTCGATGCAGTCTTGGTCGCTGTAGGCCGAAGACCTAACGGTAAGTTGATCGGTGCCGAGCTGGCAGGCGTTAATGTCGATGAGCTTGGATTTATTGCTGTCGATAAGCAGCAGCGCACTAACGTTCCGCATATCTTTGCGATAGGCGACATAGCCGGAAATCCGATGTTGGCGCATAAAGCTTCCCATGAAGGCAAAGTTGCCGCTGAAGTTGCGGCCGGTTTAAAGGCCGGGTTCGACGCGTTAACGATTCCGGCTGTTGCCTATACCGATCCTGAAGTGGCCTGGATGGGGCTAACTGAAAATCAGGCTAAACAGCAAGGCATTGATTATGATAAAGCGGCTTTTCCTTGGGCGGCCAGCGGACGTTCATTAAGTTTGGGGCGCAAGGAAGGCTTGACCAAAATACTTTGCGAAAAAGGAAGCGGCCGGATTCTCGGCGCGGGCATGGTCGGTCCTAATGCCGGTGAATTAATTGCCGAAGCGGTACTGGCTTTGGAAATGGGTGCCGATGCCGAAGATATCGGCTTGACTGTCCATGCACACCCCTCGTTATCCGAGACTTTCGCTTTCGCTGCCGAAATGATCACAGGCTCGATTACCGATCTTTATATTAAAAAGTAAGCTCTAAAAATATATTGCCTACAGGGAGGTAGGCGACAGGTTCCGTTTTCGATATTGAATTTTTTCTTTAGCCGGCAACAAGATTTTCGGTGGTTTTCAAAAATAAATAAATTCTTACTCAATTTAGAACCTGTGTAAAATATTTAGCGGGCTGCGTCTATTACGTAATCCTAGAAATTTTTATTGCCCAAGTTAAAAATGCGCGAATATTTTGGTAATGTCCCTGCTTATATCCAAGGGGCATGGGTAGGGTTTGAGCAGGCAGGCTGCTCAACTCAGCTTTATATAACTGTACGCAAAGGAGCGTGAGCGGAAGTTTTACAGTATGAGCGTTACAAATTTTTAATTTTCAATCAAATATTATTTTCCCAGTCCAGCAGGATAATCGAGCACCTAAATGAAAACCAAGATAGTTACTGTCATTGCACTCGCTCTAATCGTATTTATTAATTTCAGTATTTGGAGTTACGTTAACAATCCCCTGCAATTGCAACCTTGGACCAAAACCACTATGGGCGTCACTTATGACCCCCACAGAAAGCAGGACACGCAAACAAGCGACAGCTTTCCCAGCGAAGCCGATATCGATCATGACTTAAGCTTGCTGGCCAATAAAGTTCACGCCGTTCGTACATACAGCGTACTTAAGGGCTTAGATAAAATTCCTGAGTTAGCCGCTAAACATAATTTAAATACTACCGTCGGCGCTTGGATTGACGGTAATCTTGAAAAGAATCGACAAGAAATAGAAACCTTAATTAACGTCAGTAAGCAGGATAATCCCAACATAGTTCGTGTTATGGTCGGTAACGAGGTTTTGCTGCGTGCTGAGATTCCCCCTGAGCAGTTGGTTGAATATATTCGGGAAGTAAAAAAGAACACTTGGCGTCCGGTTAGTACATCCGAAACATGGGCTGAATGGATGAAGCACCCTGAGCTGGTTAATGAAGTCGATTTTATAGCGGTACATATTCTGCCTTACTGGGAAGGCATTGCGGCCGAAGATGCGGTTGATTATGTTTTTGACCGTTATCATGCCGTGCAAAAGGCCTATCCGAATAAACCTATCGTCATCACCGAAGTCGGTTGGCCTTCGGACGGTCAACCTTTTAAGCATGCAACCGCTTCAATATCCAATCAGGCAAAATTCCTACGCGAATTTCTTAATCGGGCCGATGCGGAAAAAGTTACTTATTACATCGTTGAAGCGTTCGACCAACCGTGGAAAATGTCGATAGAAGGTTCGGCCGGAGCTTATTGGGGAATTTTTAATGCGGATAGACAGCCAAAATATCCGATGGATGCCGACGTTATTGCCATGCCTAATTGGGAACATTGGGCAACGGGAGCGGCTATTTTCAGTGTCGTGTTAATGGCCTTGTTTTTGTTCACCCGCAGCAGCATGAAACTGCCCGGCCTATTGTTTTTCGGCTTGATTGCCAACCTTGCGGCATCAACGATTTTCTGGTCGGTGTCGATTGGCGCGCAGCAATATCAAACTAACATCACGATAGTTTTCTGGGGCATTCTGGTATTGATGCAGGTTATGGCTGCGGTCATCTTGTTGATCGAAAGCTTGGAAATAGCCGAGGTTATCTGGCATCGAAAAACGGCCAGGACTTTTCAGCCGCTTACGCCATCTCCCGATTTTAAATATCCCAAGGTATCGCTGCATTTGCCGATCCATAATGAACCGCCGGAAATGGTGCGCATGACGCTGGAAGCACTGGACAAGGTAGATTATCCTAACCTGGAAGTGTTGGTGATGGATAACAATACTAAAGATCCTGCGGTTTGGGAGCCGGTAAAAGCGGATTGCGAACGTTTGGGATCAAGATTCAGATTCTTCCATTTGGAAAATTGGCCCGGCTTTAAAGCGGGGGCGATCAATCATGCGTTGGATCAAACCGCTCCCGATGCCGAAATTATTGCAATTATCGACAGTGATTATATTTTGTCGCCGGATTGGCTCAACTGCATGGTGCCTTACTTCGACAATGAAAATGTCGGCTTTATACAGTCGCCTCAGGATTATCGCGACCGTGATCAAAGCGCCTTTAAGTCTTTTTGCTACTGGGAATATGCCGGCTTTTTCAACATCGGCATGGTGCAACGGAACGAGTATAACGCCATCATCCAGCATGGCACCATGACTATGATCAGAAAGTCCGCGCTGCTTGAAGTGGGCAAATGGTCGGAATGGTGTATCTGTGAAGACAGCGAGTTAGGTTTGCGCTTATATGAGGCAGGTTATGATTCGGTTTATGTCAAAGATTCATTTGGGCGCGGGGTGATGCCCGATACTATGTCAGGCTACATGACTCAACGCTATCGTTGGGTTTATGGCGCGATGCAAATTATTAAGGCGCACTGGCGCAACTTTTTGCCTTCTAAAGAGCCTAAGCTGACTCCAGCCCAGAAGTATTATTTTATTGCCGGCTGGTTGCCATGGTTTTCAGATGCGCTGGCATTAGTATTTACCATAACCAGTTTGATTCTGACTGCGGTAATTCTTTACGATCCGATACATAGCGAACTTCCGGCCAATGCATTTTTATTGCCGACTGTCGGTATTTTCAGCTTTAAAATTATCCGCGGCTTATGGTTATATCAGGCTCGTGTTCCTTGTTCCGTTTGGCAATCGTTAGGCGCATCGCTGTCGGGATTGTCCTTGACCCATACCGTTGCGAAAGGCACCATACAAGGCCTGTTTACGTCGGGCAAGCCGTTTATGCGTACCCCCAAGTTTGAACAACACGGGGCTTTATTAGCAGGCTTGTTCACTATACGCCAAGAGTTGCTGCTGCTGACATTGTTAAGCGTGGCGATTGGGATGATGGCTTCGCTGGAGCATTTCGATAATTTTAGCGGCAGACTGTGGATAGCTATTCTTTCTGTGCAGGCAGTTCCTTATGTTGCTGCGCTGTTGACGGTATTAATCAGCATAGCGCCGGACTATAAAACCGAGCCGGCTGTAAAAAAATCGGCTGCTAAAGCGAAATCTAAGTCCAAGAAGAAAAAGAAGTAGTATCAGCTTTAAATCACTATCACGAAGACACGAAGCAAGTTTCGTGTCTTCGTTCTAATCAGGCTGTTTATCTTAAACAACTTTCATCGTTATGCCGGGGATTGTTTATCCGTGTGCTAACCGGCGTAACCTGCATGCAGATGTAGGCATCCGCAGCTAGAAAATCAGTCATCTCGACAGCTGTGCTTTTTTTATCCAGCCAGCGCTTGTAATCGTTGGCTACGATGATAACCGGCATTCTGTCATGAACAGGCGATATTTTTGCATCGGCAGCGGTGGTTATAATCGTGCATGAATAAACCGTTTCCTGGTCATGTTGCCACTGTTCCCATAAGCCGGCAAAAGCGAATAAGGAATTGTCCGGTTTGTGTATATGGTAAGGTTGTTTGCTTTTTGTCGTCTGGGATGATGTGCGTGCCGCAAGCGTGTCGTGAACAGGAGCGGCGTCAGCCGATTGCCATTCAAAAAAGCCGGTAGCAGGGATCAAGCAGCGCCGGTGCCTATAAGCATTTCTAAATGATGCTTTTTCAGTTAAGGTTTCCGCTCTGGCATTGATTAAGCGGCTGGAAATTGCACGGTCTTTTGCCCACGATGGAATTAATCCCCAGTGTAAATTAACGGCCTTGTTGCTGCCGTTTTCCAATTCTACGATAGTAAGAATTTTTTGCCCCGGAGGAATGTTGTAGTCAGGATTGTGTAGGGGTAAACTCAGCAATCCGAAATGATCCATAATTTGTTGCCCGGTTGCAATTAAGTTATAACGTCCGCACATATATGCACCTCGAACTGATAAAGCTGGAGAAAACTTTCAATCCGTCAATTCTAACAAGAATTGATGATCCGCTGTTTAGGCGATACCAAATTGAGTTGTGGATGAAGCGCGATGATTTACTGCATCCAGTCATTTCCGGCAATAAATGGCGAAAGCTTAAATATATACTTGATCATGCTCTGACATTAGGAGCGGATACGCTGATCAGCATGGGTGGGGCGTATTCCAATCATTTGCATGCTTTGGCTTATGTCGGTAAGGTATTGGGGATGAAAACTGTCGGGCTTATTCGCGGTGAGCGGCCTGAAGTGCTGACTCCAACTTTGCAGGACATGGCGGAGTGGGGGATGGAGCTGAAATTTGTATCTCGTACTGAATATAGGCAACTTAGGCAATATAAAGGCTATTATGATCTACCCGGCTTGAAGCCTCGGCATTATTGGCTGCCGGAAGGCGGGGCGCAGGCTTTGGCATTGAAGGGAGTTGCTGAGTTGGTTGACGAAATGGAAATTTCATACGACACGCTTTGTGTCCCTTCCGGAACAGGAACGACTCTGGCGGGCATTATTGAAGCGGTTCCTGAACAAGTGTCGGTATTGGGGGTTGCTGCATTGAAAAACGCTGGTTTTTTAACGGCGGAGGTTGAAGGTATATTGTCACAATCCCGTAATAACTGGCAGATAAACTTGGATTACCATTTTGGCGGCTTCGCTAAAACCAATGCCGAATTGAATGCATTTATTGAAGACTTTGAATTAAAAACGACAATTCCTCTTGAACCTGTCTATACCGGCAAAATGATGCATGCCGTCTACGATTTAATCAAAAAACGCTACTTCAAGCCCGGCCAGCGCATTATCGCAGTGCATACCGGAGGCTTGCAGGGGAAAAGAGGGTTTAGTTAATGCACACTAAAACACAATACCAATTGATTTTGAATCTGAGCACAGCATGGACATAAACGAAACAGAAGAAATAATCGATCTTCAAAAACCGGACCTATACATTAATCGTGAACAGAGTCTATTGGAGTTCAATAAGCGAGTTCTGGCGCAAGCGAAAGATGAGAGAGTGCCGTTGTTGGAGCGACTTAATTATTTGTGTATTTCTTGCTCTAATCTTGACGAGTTTTTCGAGGTTCGCGTAGCGAGTGTTATTCAGATGGCGGCCATCGATCCAAAGGCCGTCGGTCCTGATGGATTAACGCCTAATGAACAGTTGGACTTGATAGCCGTTCATGCCCATCAGTTGGTTGAAGAACAATATAAAGTTCTTAACGAGATTCTGATTCCCAAACTGGCCGATGAGAATATTCATTTCATTCGCCGCAAGGAGTGGAGCGAAGCGCAGCAAAAATGGCTGGAGGCCTATTTTAATGACGAGTTACTGCCGATTTTAACGCCGGTCGGGCTGGATTCCGCTCATCCTTTCCCACGTATTCTCAACAAGAGTTTAAATTTTATTATTTCTCTTACCGGAAAAGACGCATTCGGCAGAAATAGTGGGCGAGCTATTTTACAGGCGCCTAGGGCGCTACCTCGCATCATTCAATTGCCTGCCGAGGAAACCGGTAGCGGGCCAGCGGATTTTGTGTTTTTATCGTCGATTATTCATGCGTTTGTAGATCAGTTGTTTAACGGGATGAGCGTTAAAGGTTGCTATCAATTCAGGGTTACCAGAAACAGTGACTTTTTTGTCGATGATGACGCTATTGACGACTTATTGCTAGCCGTGGAAGGCGAGTTGGCAATGCGTAACTACGGCGACGAAGTTCGTCTGGAGATTGATGCCAAATGTCCGGATGAGACGGTTACATTTTTATTGGACCGTTTTGAAATGAGCCGCGATCGATTGTTCTTGGTGCATGGTCCTGTTAACTTGAACAGGATTCAGGAAATTAATGATTTGGTCGCGCGGCCCGACCTTAAATTTCCTTCATTTAAACCCGCTGTGCCGCAACAGCTGGAGCGCAGCAAAGATATATTCGCGGCGATTAAACGTCACGATATTTTGCTGCATCACCCGTTTGAATCCTTCTCTCCGGTTGTCGAGTTCATTCGGCAGGCAGCGGTTTCTCCTGACGTTTTGGCTATCAAGCAGACCCTCTATCGTACCGGAGCGGATTCGCCGATCGTCGCCGCGTTAATAAAGGCAGCGAGAGCCGGTAAGGTCGTAACGGTCGTTATCGAATTAAGAGCCCGGTTTGATGAAAAAGCTAATATTGATCTGGCCTCCAAATTGCAAGAAGCGGCTGTGCATGTGGTCTATGGCGTAGTGGGTTATAAAACCCATGCCAAAATGTGCCTGGTATTGAGAAGGGAAGGGAAGCAACTGCGTAATTATGTGCATGTGAGTACCGGGAACTATCATCCGAAAACTGCACAAATCTATACCGATTATGGATTGTTTTCCTGCGATAAAGAGCTGGGCGAGGATGTGCGGCGCGTATTTGCGCAGTTGACCAGTTTGGGAAAAGTTACCAAGTTGAACAAGTTATTGCAGTCGCCATTCACCTTGCATAGCGGGTTGATAGAGAAGATTGAGAGGGAAATATTTCACGCGAAGAACGGAAGGCCTGCAAAAATAATTATTCAAGTGAACGCGGTTGTTGAAGAGCAGTCTATTCGTGCTCTTTACCGCGCCTCACAGGCCGGGGTTGAAGTTAAATTAATTGTCAGGGGCGTATGTTGTCTAAAGCCTGGCGTTGCTGGTGTATCTGAAAATATAGAAGTACGATCCATTATTGGACGGTTTTTGGAGCATGCGCGAGTTTATGCATTCGAGAATGGCGGTGATAGAGAGGTTTATGCCTCCAGTGCAGATTTGATGAATCGCAATATGTTTCGGCGAGTTGAAATATGTTTTCCAATTGAGAGTAAGAGATTGCAAAACCGGATATTGCAGGATCTGAATTTGTATCTAAAAGATAATACTCAGGCTTGGCTTTTACAGCCTGACGGAAGCTACCGGCAAATGCAAAGAACCGACAATGAAGAACCGGTTCAAGCCCAGACTATGCTTATGCAGGAGTTTCAATGACTACGGTGCGGGATATTGCCCAGTTAGGAGCAAAGGTGCTCAGGCAAAAAGCCGAGGCTGTCGCTGATGTGCATGACGTTGAGATTTGTCAAATAATAGAAGCTATGCATAACACTTTGGCAACAACCCAAGGAGTTGGTATTGCAGCGCCCCAGATCGGCGAATCAAAGCGGATTATTATCGTTGCTTCACGGCCTACGCCTCGCTATCCGTCAGCACCATTAATGGAGCCGACTGTGATGATTAATCCCCGTTTTGAGGCGTTGTCGGAAACGCAAGAAAAAGGTTGGGAAGGTTGTTTAAGTATTCCTGGGATACGCGCTTTAGTGCCGAGGTATCAGGAAATAACTATTTATTACACCGATCGGCGTGGTAGCTCAGTATCGTCAAAGCTAAGCGGGTTCGTGGCGAGAGTTTTCCAGCATGAAGTCGACCATCTGGAGGGAAAGACTTATTTGGACCGGGTTGTGGATAATACGGATATTTTTTCAGAAAGTGAATATGTTAAATTGGCCGATAACATGCATTAATGAGATGGCTTCCGTTACGCTGAGGCTATGGTTTGGGGGTATTTGAAAATTCTCCGGCTAAGTTTGTGTGTCGGCAATGATGCTTTGTGAAAAACAAATACTATCATCTGACAGACTTCTGTTGTTAAAAACCCGCTTATGCTATAATTGGCAAATTTAACTATTAGGACATTATATATGGCAAAAGAAGATCAAATTGAAATGGAAGGAAAAGTAATTGACACTCTCCCAAACACGATGTTTCGCGTTGAACTGGAAAATGGTCATATAGTGACGGCACATATTTCAGGAAAAATGCGCAAGCATTATATTCGTATTCTTACCGGGGACAGTGTTAAAGTTGAAATGACTCCTTATGATTTAACCAAAGGTCGTATAACATTCCGTATGCGTTAATCCTGTATGCAGGATTAACGCAAATTCCTTGAATAGCTGCGCGCGGGCTGCCGTATTAAAAATTGGCTTCAGAGACAGTCAAGTCAGCGCTTTCTATAGCGAAGTTCAGTTCATTATCCTTCACGTAAATTCGCACATGTCCGCCGTGCGCTAATTCGCCAAACAATAAATCGTTAGCTAGAGGTTTTTTGATTTTCTCTTGAATGAGTCGTGCCATCGGCCTAGCTCCCATTTTTGGGTCGCAGCCGTTTTCAGCCAGCCATAAGCGAGCGTCGGGGTCCAATGCCAGTGTGACATGCTTGTCTGCCAGCAAGGCTTCCAGTTCAAAGATAAATTTGTCAACTACATGGCCGACAATCGAGATGTCCAATGGTTTAAATTGAATAATAGCGTCCAGACGGTTACGGAACTCGGGCGAGAAGCCTTTTTCGATAACCTTCATGCTGTCGGAGGCGTGATCTTGTTGTGTGAAGCCGATAGAAGCTCGGCTGCCTTCTTCTGCGCCGGCATTGGTGGTCATCACTAGGATGATATTGCGGAAGTCTGCCTTCCGGCCGTTATTATCGGTTAACGAGCCATGATCCATCACTTGTAATAACAAGTTGAATACATCCGGGTGGGCTTTTTCCAATTCGTCCAATAGCAAGACTGCATGAGGATGCTTGGTCACTTGTTCGGTTAACAACCCCCCTTGATCGAAGCCGACATAGCCTGGAGGCGCGCCGATCAGTCTGGAAACGGTATGCCGTTCCATGTATTCCGACATGTCAAAACGAATCAATTCAACGCCCAGTACCTTAGCGAGCTGCCGTGTTACTTCGGTTTTACCTACGCCGGTTGGGCCTGCAAACAGAAACGAGCCGATAGTCTTCTGTGAATCCCTTAAGCCCGCACGCGATAATTTTATCGCTGATGACAGGGCTGAAATCGCTTCGTCTTGTCCAAATACCAACATTTTCAAGTTTTTTTCCAAGTTACTGAGTTTGTCAATATCATTGGAAGATACCGATTTTGCCGGTACTCGGGCTATTTTGGAGACTATTTCTTCTATTTCGGCAACATCAATCAGCTGTTTGCGATCCGCCTCGGCAGTCATGCGTTGTTTGGCCCCCGCTTCATCGATAACATCAATGGCTTTGTCGGGCAAATGCCGGTCGGTAATATAACGGTCTGCCAGTTCCGCTGCTACGCGTAATGCATCGGAGGAATATTTAACGTCATGATGTTCTTCAAAGCGCGATTTAAGGCCTTTTAAAATTAAGACTGTATCTTCAACAGACGGCTCAAGCACATCGACTTTTTGGAATCTGCGCGCCAACGCATGATCTTTTTCAAAAACGCCACGGTACTCTTGATAAGTGGTGGAGCCTATGCAGCGCAACTGGCCGGAAGCCAGGGCCGGCTTAATTAAATTCGATGCATCCATGACTCCGCCGGAGGCCGAGCCCGCGCCGATAATAGTGTGGATCTCGTCAATAAACAGGATTGAATCCGGCTCCTTATTAAGCTGGGTTAAAAGCGCTTTAAGCCGTTTTTCAAAGTCTCCCCGATACTTGGTGCCGGCAACCAATGCGCCCAAATCCAGAGAATAAATCACGCTGTTCATCAGCACGTCCGGAACTTGTTCTTCAACAATCCGCTTTGCCAAGCCCTCTGCAATGGCTGTTTTACCGACTCCCGCTTCGCCGACTAATAAAGGATTGTTTTTTCTGCGGCGGCAAAGTGTCTGGATAGTACGCTCAACTTCCAAGTCCCGACCGATTAACGGATCGATTCGGCCTTTTGAAGCTTCTTCGTTGAGATTGGTGGTGTATTTATCCAATGGACTACCCGCAGCTTCCGCGTCAGGGTTGTTTGATTCTGCCGATCGGCCGTTTGGAGAGTCGTTTTCAGGATCAATTTTCGAAATGCCGTGAGCCAAGTAATTGACCACATCCAGTCTGGAAATATCCTGTTTGTTTAACAGGTAAACCGCATGGGAATCCTGCTCGCTGAATAACGCTACAAACAAGTTGGCGCCGGAAACTTCTTTCTTGTCGGATGCTTGCACATGAAAGACAGCGCGTTGAAGCACTCTTTGAAATCCCAGGGTAGGTTGGGTTTCCCGTTGAATGCCCATTGGGATCAGCGATGTGGTTTCATCTATAAATTGCGTCAATTGGCCCCGTAGCGCCTTAATGTCGCAACCGCACGCTATCAAAATAGGCTGTGCGGAAGCATTATCCAGCAACGCCAGCAGTAAATGCTCAACTGTAATAAATTCATGCCGTTTGTCATGTGCATTTTTAAAGGCATTATTTAGTGTAATTTCAAGTTCTTTGCTTAACATATATTCTCCAGCCTACACTTCTTCCATCGAGCACAACAACGGATGATGGTGTTCTCGTGAATAGTCATTAACTATATATACCTTGGTTTCAGCGACGTCTTTGGAATACATTCCACAGACACCCACGCCTTGCGTATGTACTTGCAGCATCACCTGAGTTGCCTTTTCTTCAGACATGGCAAAAAAGTCCATTAAAATCTCAATTACAAAATCCATGGGCGTAAAATCATCATTTAACAAGATAACCTTATATAAAGGCGGCCTCTTCAGTTTAGGTTTGGCTTCCTGAACAGCCAGGCCACCATCTTTGTCTTTGAATGGATCAAAATCGGACATAATCGTAAACAGTAAATTATTTAGGGTTCTAACATAGTGCCAATCTAGGTGAATTTCAACTCTTATGTTTACTAATAGAATAAACAAAATTCATACAAAAGCTTAACAAGCCTGCGTCTTCCTTATATAACTCTTTTTTACCAGCATAATATCTCCAAATCTAGTAAAATATTAAATTTATATAGTTGGAATTCGGCAATGGTTTGGAAGCCACACGTTACAGTTGCTGCGGTTATTGAACAGGACCAGCGTTTTTTATTAGTAGAGGAAGAAACCTGCAATGGGCTTCAGTTTAACCAGCCGGCTGGACATCTTGAAGAGGGCGAGGATCTGATTGCAGCCGTTAAACGTGAAGTACTGGAAGAAACCGCTTGGCAATTCGAACCCGAGCACATTGTAGCCGTTCAGCTTTGGCGAAAGAGTCCAGATTTTCCCAGCTTTGTCAGGGTCTGTTTTTCCGGTCGTTGCCATTCACATAATCCGACACAAAGACTGGATGACGGCATAGTTGCCGCTCGCTGGTTGACGCGCGATCAAATTGAAGCTGAACGGCATCGTCTGCGTAGTCCCTTGGTGCTTATCAGCATAGACGATTATCTCGGCGGGCAACGCCATCCCTTATCTTTACTTAAATCATTTATCGATCTTGACCATGAGTAAAAAAATAATCGTCGGCATGTCCGGCGGTGTCGATTCTTCGGTAACCGCTCTGCTGCTTTTGGAACAAGGCCATCAAGTTACCGGTTTATTTATGAAAAACTGGGAAGAGGACGATGGCACCGAATACTGTACGGCAATGGAAGATCTTGCCGACGCCCAGCAGGTTTGCGATAAGTTAGGTATCGAATTAAAAACCGTGAATTTTGCCGCCGAATATTGGGATGAAGTATTTGCAGTTTTCTTGTCCGAATTTAAAGCCGGCCGTACGCCCAATCCCGATATTCTTTGCAACAAACACGTTAAATTCAAGGCTTTCCTGAATTATGCGACTGAAGATTTGGGTGCTGAATATATCGCCACGGGCCATTATGCGCGCGTGGCTTCGTTCCCAAGCCAGAGCTATGGGAACGAGGATGAGTTCTTCTTGTTAAAAGGCTTGGACCCGAATAAAGAACAAAGTTATTTTCTTTACACGCTGGGACAAAAACAGTTATCGCGTACCCTGTTTCCGATAGGTCATCTGCATAAACCGGAAATCAGGGCCATGGCTGAGAAAGCCGGCTTTGCCAACAGCCGGAAGAAAGACAGCACCGGTATCTGTTTTATCGGCGAACGTAAATTCACAGAATTCTTGCAACGCTATCTGCCCACGCAGCCCGGCGAAATGCGCACTCCGGAAGGTCAATACATCGGCAAACATCACGGCTTGATGTATTACACGCTGGGGCAACGCCAAGGCTTGGGCATAGGGGGCGTTAAAAATGCGCCGGACGAGCCATGGTATGTATTGGAAAAAGACCTTGAAAATAATGTATTGATCGTCGGGCAAGGACACGATCATCCGTTGATGCTGCACAACATGCTGGAAGCCAGCCAGCTTGACTGGTGCAACAACAGGCCGTTGACCAAACCGATACGTTGCAGCGCCAAGACCCGCTATCGCCAGGCGGACCAGCCTTGCTATTTGGAGCCGATAGGCGATGACAGATGCAGAGCCGTTTTCGATCAGCCGCAAAGAGCCATTACCCCAGGGCAATCCGTTGTTTTTTACGATGAGGAGATATGTCTGGGCGGCGGGATTATTGAGTCGAAATACAATGAAAACTGATTTTAAAAATGCTTATGTTCGGCATCAGAAAGATGCCAATGACTTATTTAATAACAAGCGTTATGCCAATGCCGATCATTTATATGGGTTAGCTGCTGAATGTGCTTTAAAAGCTGTAATGATAGGGCTAGATCCTTCTCTTGTGGATGAAAATGGAGATTTACTAAATCAAGGGGATAAAATACATATTAATAAATTGTGGCAACATTTTGGATTTTTTCTTCAAAACAGAGTTGCGTCCCCATATTTGGCTCATTTGTCACCAAGAAACAATCCATTTAACAATTGGAATGTTAACTCTCGCTACGTCCATGAAAAATATTTTGTTAAAAATAATACCTTACCTCATCAAGCGGCGGTAAATAATAATATATCTAATTTAATTGCCACAGCAATCGGAAACGGTATTTTATGAATAAGGTAAGATTTCAAGATGCATTAAATAAAGCCATTCAATTTATTAAAGAAAATGATGCTTTGTTGAGTCAAAAACCTATCATAATTAGAGATATTTATGGTTGTATTAATGTTATTTTGCAATGCAAAAAAAACAGGAATCATAAGGCGCTAGCGGATCAACTTTTTAAATCTTTAGGAAGTTTTGCCTATTCTGCAGATTCAATTTTTGTTTACCCGGAAGATTTATTTGCTATAGATAGCCTTATTAATTCGCCCGATAAAATAAAAATTCCAGAAACCAATCCCGCCATTTATTTATTAGATCGCCAAGTTACCGGGCAAGACTGGTTGCGCCAACCTATTCAGGATGAGCATCCGCCACGCGCCACTTTATTCGGTATTAAAGGCGGAGTCGGGCGTTCCACCGCTTTAGCTATTTGGGCGTGGGATTTAGCCAAGCAAGGTAAAAAAGTGCTGGTTGTCGATTTAGACCTTGAATCGCCTGGAATAGGACAAATTTTATTACCTCAAGAACAGTTGCCTGACTTTGGTGTGGTTGATTGGTTAGTTGAAGAGGCTGTCGGGCAAGCGGATGATTCATTGCTGCGAGACATGGTTGCAACCAGCCCGCTGGCAGAAACCGCTGAAGGTGTGATTCGGGTTGTAACGGCCGCAGGAAGCAAAGAGCAGGATTACATTGCTAAACTGTCAAGAGTTTACATGGACATTAATCAAAATGGAGAAATACTCGATTTTGCGCATCGCCTTGCTCAATTGTTACAGCAACTGGAAGCCCAGGAAAAACCGGATATTGTCTTGCTGGATAGCCGCGCCGGTATTCATGACATAGCAGCCATAGCAGTTACCCGCTTAACCGATATGGCATTTTTGTTTGCCATTAACACGCCTCAAACTTGGCAAGCATATCGTTATTTATTTTCCCACTGGCAAAAATGGAATATCAATTTAGCGGCATTTAGAGAAAATTTGAAAATAGTGGCCGGGATGGTTCCTGAATTAGGCAGGGAAGATTATATTTCCAGGTGTCGCGAATCTGCATATGATTTATTTTTAGATACTATCTACGAAGAAACAACGGCAGAAGAACTGGATAGGTTTAATTTTGCGCCGGGAGATAATTCAGCGCCTCACTTTCCGGTTGAAGTCTTGTGGAACATAACGTTTCAAGAATTTAATCCGCAATCGGAAGATTATTTCAGAATTAACCGAGCCCAATTAAGTGCCTGTTACGGTAATTTTTTGCAGACAGCCACTCAACTTGTTTTAGGCGAATATAGCTCATGAACGTTTTTCCGGTCGACTCACTACGGCAAGCTTTTCTTGCATTGCCCGAACAACAGCAACAATCGGGCGACAAACCCATCGACATGCGTTATTTCTACGTGCCATCCAGCCATGCCAAAGCGTTGCATCCCGACAACATGTTAGTTGAAGGTATTCGTGGCGCCGGTAAAAGTGAATGGTGGCTGGAACTGCAAGACCCCCAGCGCCGCCGATTGGTCTCTGACTTATCGCCTCGTGCTGAGTTAGCCAATATCGAATGCTATGCCGGATTTGGTCAAACTCCTTCCGAGAATTATCCTAATAAAAAGATATTATCCGCTTTATTGAAAGAAACTGAGGCTCAGACTATTTGGCACACCATTGTGGTTTGGAATATCTTAGGTGAAAAAGATTTTGGATTGACCAGTGATTCATTATGGTCGGAAAGAATCGGCCATTATCAAGATCATTATGAAAACTTGTATCGAAAATTAGTGAAAATTGATAAACAGTTGGGCCAACAGGAAAAAAAATCCATTGTCTTGTTTGATGCGTTAGACCGAACTGCCGATGATTGGAAATCGTTAAAAGATTTATTGAGAGGTTTATTGCAAGTAGCTTTAGATTTTCGTTCATTCAACGCCATTCGTTTAAAAATATTTGTTCGACCTGATATGTTGGAAGATCCATATGTATATTCGTTTCCCGATGGCTCAAAAGTCATTTCTAATACGGTCAAATTGGAATGGAACAAGTTAGAGTTATTTAATTTGTTATGGCAATATTTAGGAAACGCGCCACAAGGCGGCAAGCAATTTCGCGATAGTTGCAGAAAGCATTTTAGCCAACAGTGGAAACAGCATGATTTAGGTGTTTGGATGATCCCTGAAAATATGCGTAAAGACGAAGCTATACAAAGCAAAATTTTTCATGCTTTAGCGGGCCAATGGATGGGAAACGATGCCAGAAGAGGTAACACTTATACATGGTTGCCTAACCACTTGGGAGATAGCTACGGCAAAGTCAGCCCGCGCAGTTTTTTAGCCGCGCTACATGTGGCGGCTACAGATAATATTGTTAAAGATCAAACCTATCCTTTGGGTTATCTAGCGATAAAAAAAGGTGTACAAAAAGCTTCTGAAATTCGTGTAAATGAATTAAAGGAAGATTATCGTTGGATACAACTATTAATTACTCCTTTAAAAGGCATGAGCGTTCCTTGTCATTTTGATTCTATTGAAGGTTCTTGGAAACAATATAATGTCAAGGAAGAATTGAAAAATTTAGAAGATGAAGGGGTACGTTTACCTCCCAGCCGTTTAGAACAAGGTTATAAAGGCATTAAACAGGATTTGGTTGATTTAGGTATTTTTGAAGTGATGAAGGATGGGCGAATTAACATGCCGGACGTTTATCGAGTGGGTTACGGTTTAGGTAGAAGAGGTGGCGTAAAACCTGTTAGATAAAACTAAGCATTTAAATTATTTTGTTCCACACTTTTTTAAAACTCGGATAATCTCATGACTAATTTTGCCCTAACTGCTATTTCCCCTATTGACGGCCGCTATGCCGACAAAGTCGAAAAACTGCGACCCATTTTCAGCGAATACGGCCTAATTCGTTTTCGCGTGTTGGTTGAAGTGCGTTGGCTGCAAGCTTTGGCTAATCATCCGTTGATCGTCGAAGTCAGTCCGTTTAGTGATGGCGCAACGCAGATATTGGACAACATCGTCAGCAATTTTTCAGAAGCCGACGCGCAACGCGTCAAGGACATCGAAAAAACCACCAACCACGATGTCAAAGCCGTCGAGTATTTGCTGAAAGAAAAAATAGCCGGTTGCGCCGAACTGGAAAAAGTCAGCGAGTTTATCCATTTCGCCTGTACTTCGGAAGACATCAACAACTTGTCTTATGCGTTAATGCTGAAAGAGGGCCGCGAAGTCATCCTGGCGCAGATCGGCGACTGTATAACGGCGATCAAGACCGTTGCTTCGGAAACTGCTAACCAGCCGATGCTGTCGCGCACCCACGGACAATCGGCTACACCGACCACCACAGGTAAAGAATTCGCCAACGTTGCCGCGCGGATGCAACGCCAGCAAGCCCAACTGCAAGCCGTAGCGTTGTTAGGCAAAATAAACGGCGCGGTAGGCAATTACAATGCGCATTGCGTGGCCTATCCCGATGTCGATTGGGCCGTGTTTAGCCGGGATTTTGTTGAATCACTCGGTCTGCAATTTAATCCGTATACGATCCAGATTGAACCGCATGATTATATTGCCGAGTTTTTCCATGCCTTGTCCCGATTCAATACGATTCTGCTGGATTTTGACCGCGACGTTTGGGGTTATATTTCCCTGGGCTACTTCAAGCAAAAAACCATTGCCGGCGAAGTCGGTTCTTCGACGATGCCGCACAAGGTCAACCCGATTGATTTCGAAAACTCCGAAGGTAATTTGGGATTGGCCAATGCGATATTCGGCTTCTTGGCCGAAAAACTGCCGGTATCTCGCTGGCAGCGGGATTTAACCGATTCAACCGTTTTAAGAAATATCGGCGTCGGCATTGCTCACACTTCTATCGCCATCCAAGCCAGTTTAAAAGGCATATCCAAGTTACAGATTAACGCTGAAGCGATTGAAGCCGACCTGAACGCCAATTGGGAAGTATTGGCTGAGCCGATACAAACCGTGATGCGTCGATACGGCATTGAAAAACCTTATGAGAAATTAAAAGAGCTCACGCGCGGCCAACGCATTACGCCCGCGCAGATGCAGGCATTCATTGAAAAACTGGAAATTCCTGCTGAAGCTAAAGCGATACTGCTGGAGCTGACGCCCCGCAATTACACCGGTTACGCGGAAAAACTGGCCAAAGAAATTTAAAATATTTAGAAAAACATTTCTATCCGTCGGTTGAAAACGCTGAGGCATGGTCTGTTTAGAAAAATATAAAGCTATCTGGCATGGAGAGAGCGTTGAAAACAGCAAGAATCTCAAGCATCAGTGCATTTATTAACCTTGGCGATAGTGTTTAGATTATGTTGTCTTATTCAGTTATTAGTGAAAAAGCGCTGACTCTCTGCCGCTGGCTGGCCATCGTCGCCGCTATCGCTTCGCCAATATCGACGGCTGTAACCAGCGTTGCCAGCATTGCGATGTTATTGGCCTGGCTGGTTTCAGGACAGGCAATCCATAGTCTGAGGATTTCTGCCGAACAACCGGCCGGTAAAATGTTGTTGCTGTTTTTGGGCTGGTTGATGATCGGGACTTTGTATGCCGATACGACCTGGAGCGATAAACTCGATACTTTGCTGAGCTGGAAAAAATTAGCCTTTACTTTTGTCTTGCTCGGTTTGTTTTATCAAACTCACTGGAAGCGCCGGTTTGTTAAAAGCTATTTGACCATAATGATTACTGCGGCCTTGATCGCGGCGCCGCTATGGCTTGCCGATACGACGATAAGGCCGGGGCGGGAAGCCGGTATTTTCATGACCAATTATGCGTCGCAAAGCATGGCCTTCATCGCTGCAACAGTTTGCTGCGTTTTCTTATTCAATCAGCCGTTATCCGCGCTGAAAAAATGCTTGTTAGCTGCGGTTATTGTTTTATTCGTATTTAATATTTTCTTTGTCAGTCTGGCTCGTAGCGGCTATATCGCCTTGCCTTTAGCGATGGTATTTGCCGTTTCTTGCATGTACGGCTTTAGAAAATTGCCTCGAATTCTTGGCGCGGCAGGTATTTTGTTAGCAATTATCGTATTGTCCTCGACGACCGTACAGCAACGGATAGAAAAAGGGTTAACGGAAAAAGGCTCTTATCAAGTTAGTGAAGGACCTACTTCTATCGGTATAAGGATGGTTTTAGCCAAGAACACAATCGCTTTAATCAAACAAAAACCGCTATTCGGTTACGGCACCTCATCGTTTAAAACAACCTATGGTTCGCATGTGGCAACCCAATATTCGGATTGGCGAGCGGAAGCTATTTCAGACCCGCACAATCAATATTTATTTGTCTGGTTGGAAAACGGTTTGATCGGATTGTTATTGTTTCTGGGCTATATAGTTGTTGTTATCCGGCAGGGGCTATCCTGTCCTCCTTACGGAACCATGGCCGCAAGTTTTTTAATTGCCGTGTGCGCTTCCAGTTTGTTTAATTCCCATTTTAAAACTTTTGCCGAAGGTAATTTGCTGGCCTTCTTTGTCGGCATTCTATTAGCTCAGCATAGCGCTAATACAGAAAGAGAGTAAGGGCTGATAATCCCGTTTACCACTATTAAATTTATGGGGATTGCAAAAAAGACGGCATGGGGTAAAAATATAAGCGTCGATTCGTAGCTGTTTTTAAAAGAAAAATAAATAAATCCAAAGATATGATATCGGCGACAAATTAAATATAAATAAACATAAATATGAGGAAAGAATTATGAATAAATTAGCATCCGTGTGTGCAGGCTTATTACTTCTTTTAAGTACTTCTGTTTTCGCTGAAGAGAATGCGGCTTCAGCATTGGAACACGCCAAACAAGCAGTGACTCATGGTAAAGCGGGTCATACATCAACCTTAGTCGAACACGCAAAGGCTGCATTGGAAGATTCGTTGACAGCCGCGATAGTGGCCAAGGGCGTGGCAAAAAATCATATAGAAGCCGGTTCTAAAGAATTGCAAGAATCTATCGATCACGGTACTTTAGGTCACGTAGGCAAGGCAACCGCGCATGCTGAAGCAGCTGTAGAACATCTTAAAGCAGCTAATAAGTAGTAAATGATGTGGCGTTAGAGAAAAGGGCGAATTATTCGCCCTTTTCTTTCTGTAGTTAAACATGATGTGGAGTATTGATATTCATCGTTACTCCAACATGATCAAACTTAGAACTTACGCATTGACAGCCGGTATAGAATATGAGGCATGAACTAACCCTAGGCAACGGAAGGCCCGCCCGTGATAAGAAAAATAAG
>NZ_RYFG02000096.1 GCF_003994235.2 Candidatus Methylobacter oryzae | reverse complement strand
TTTTCTTATCACGGGCGGGCCTTCCGTTGCCTAGGGTTAGTTCATGCCTCATATTCTATACCGGCTGTCAATGCGTAAGTTCTATTCTAATGTAATTAGTTGAAGTGCGCTCAATAATTTCGTGATAGTCCTCTTCGAAATTGTGCACTAATACTTCGAGTTTATGAGCTACCTCATCGGCTTGTTTTTCGTTGTTGGCGTAGCATGCATACAAGTCGGATATCGACTTAAACGTACCTATCCACCAATCGTTTAACTCATTAAGTGCACCAAAGTGTTGGCGGGAAGCGAGTGCTTTTATGAACTCAATGTCGCGCTGGCTTATGGCTTTGATTTTGTAAAAATCGCGCTCCAGGGCAATATTTTCGGTTGATGTATGAAACATCTTCCCATTTCTTAAGCACCAGATTTTCTTATCATGTGTCCATGGCGACAGATAGTGCTGCCACACATAGTGGTGATTGCGTTTCTTTGTGCTCATTAGTGTATCTAATAAAATAAAGCTTCAGCGGAATCTGGGGCTTCATAACTTCAATCATCCCGTATTCCGCCACCCTATATATAGGCTACGCGACGAATAAAATCTTCAACCTTCATCTGATCAAACGGCCACCCCAACTCCTGTTTGGTCTCCGGATCATACAAAACCGGAATCCGCACAGCATATTGTTCCTGCCACTGCTCCTGCTCGGCAATATCGACATAGTCAACACCCTCCGATACACAGGCATTAACGATGACCTCCGCCTCTTCGCAAAGATGACAGCCGGATGTGCCAAACAGTATCAGGCGCATATCAATGATGCAAATGCGCGGCCAGCCAGCGCTCGGCGACTTCTTCGGCGATGCCTTTGCGTTTGGCGTAATCGTGCAGTTGGTCTCTGTCTATCTTGCCGACGTTGAAATACTGCGATTCGGGATGGGAGAAATACCAGCCGCTTACCGCTGAGGCCGGATACATTGCGTAACTTTCGGTCAGCTCAATGCTGGTATGCTCGGTCGCATTGAGCAGTTCGAACAGTTTGCCTTTTTCGGTATGATCGGGACAGGCAGGATAGCCGGGCGCAGGCCGTATGCCTTGATAGGCTTCGTTGATCAACTGCTCGGCATCATGGGCTTCATCTTTCGCATAGCCCCAGTATTCTTTCCTGACCACCTGATGCATATATTCCGCAAACGCTTCGGCTAATCTATCGGCCAGGGCTTTCAGCATGATTGCGCTGTAATCGTCATGATCCCGTTCAAACTCTTGCAGTTTTTGCTCGATGCCTATGCCGGTCGTGACCGCGAAAGCACCGATATAGTCGGCTTTGCCGCTGTCAATCGGGGCGATAAAATCGGACAGGCAGTAATTCGGCCGGCCCGGCGCTTTGACATTTTGCTGGCGTAAATGATGCAGGGTTTCTTTTTTCTGGGTGCGGGTGTCGTCGGTGTATAGCACGACGTCGTCGCCGTCGCTGTTGGCCGGGAAGAAACCGACCACGGCGCGAGCGCTCAACCATTCTTCCCTGATGATTTTTTTCAGCATGTCCTGCGCATCGTCAAACAGCTTCCTGGCTTCGACGCCAATGACTTTATCGTCGAGTATTTTGGGATAGCTTCCGGCCATCTCCCAGGTTTGGAAAAACGGCGACCAGTCGATATACCAGACCAGCGTATCCAACGGAAAACGATCAATGACCTTGATGTCCAAAAACGACGGTTTAACCGGTTCGTAGTTGCCCCAGTTGAATTTATTACGCCGCGCTTCTTCTATAGGGTGTTGCTTGGTTTTGGCTTCGCGGCCTTTGTGCCGCTCCCGGACTTCTTCGTATTCTTCGCCGACGCTTTTAACGAACTCGTCTTTTAAATCGACGCTGAGCAAGTTGCTGGCAACGCCGACGCCGCGCGACGCATCGGTCACGTAAACAACCGGACCGTCGTAATTCGGGGCGATTTTGACTGCGGTATGCGCGCGCGAGGTTGTCGCACCGCCAATCATCAACGGGATGGAAAAACCTTGGCGCTGCATTTCTTTGGCGACATGCACCATTTCATCCAACGACGGCGTAATCAGGCCGCTTAAGCCGATAATGTCAACGTTTTCGAGGCGAGCGGTTTGCAGAATTTTTTCGGCCGGCACCATCACGCCCAAGTCGATCACGTCATAGTTATTACATTGCAACACGACGGCAACGATGTTTTTGCCGATGTCATGCACGTCGCCTTTGACGGTCGCCATCAGGATTTTACCGTTGCTTTGCCGGTCGCCTGCGGTTTTATCGGCTTCCATAAACGGCATCAAATACGCTACGGCTTTCTTCATGACTCGTGCCGATTTGACCACTTGCGGCAGGAACATTTTACCCGCGCCGAACAAATCGCCGACCACGTTCATGCCATCCATTAACGGGCCTTCGATAACATGCAACGGACGTTCGGCTTCGAGCCTTGCTTGCTCGGTGTCTTCGTCGATATAGTCGGTAATGCCTTTGACCAGCGCATGTTCCAAGCGCTTGGCAATAGGCCAACTGCGCCATTCCAGGTCTTGCTCTTTCGATGAACTGCTGCCGTCGCCGCGATATTTCTCGGCAATTTCCAGCAACTTATCGGTGCCGCTACCGTCATGAGTATTTAATATGACTTCTTCAACCGCTTCGCGCAGGACTTTGGGAATGTCTTCGTAAATCGCCAATTGCCCGGCATTAACGATGCCCATATCCATGCCGGCCTGGATCGCATGGTATAAAAACACCGCGTGGATTGCTTCCCGCACCGGATTGTTGCCGCGGAACGAAAACGAGACGTTGGACACGCCGCCGGACACCAGCGCGTAAGGCAAGGTGCGCTTGATCTCGGCAGTGGCTTCGATAAAATCGAGGCCGTAATTGTTGTGTTCGTCGATGCCGGTGGCGACTGCGAATATATTCGGATCGAAAATGATGTCTTCGGGCGGGAAGCCGATTTGTTCGGTCAGGATTTTATAAGCCCGTTGGCATATTTCGATTTTTCTGGCCTTGGTATCGGCCTGCCCTGCTTCATCGAAAGCCATCACGATAACCGCCGCGCCGTAGCGTCGTACCAGTTTGGCGTGCTCGATAAACGCAGCTTCGCCTTCTTTTAGCGAGATAGAGTTTACGACGCCTTTGCCTTGAATACATTTCAGGCCGGCTTCCAAAATATCCCATTTGGACGAATCCAACATGACCGGCACTTTCGCAATATCCGGCTCGGACGCGATCAGCATTAGAAAGCGCACCATCGCTTCTTTGGAATCGAGCATGCCTTCATCCATGTTGATGTCGATGATTTGCGCGCCGTTTTCGACTTGCTGTTTAGCGACATCCAGCGCGGTTTCAAAATCGCCTTCGACAACCAACCGTTTGAATATCGCCGAACCGGTCACGTTGGTGCGCTCGCCAACGTTGACGAATAATGAGTCCGGGCCGATGTTCAGCGGTTCGAGTCCCGATAAGCGGCATTGTTTTGGTATTTCGGGAATTTTTCTGGGGCTGTAATGCTGTAATGCTTCAACGATGGCTTTGATATTCGCAGGCGAGGTTCCGCAACAGCCACCGATGATGTTCAAATAACCGTTTTTCGCCCAGTCGGCCAACTCTGCGGCCATTGCTTCGGGCGTTTCGTCGTATTCGCCGAATTCGTTAGGCAAACCCGCATTCGGGTGGGCGGAAATATAGGTGTCGGCAATGCCCGACAATTCATCGATATGTTGGCGCAATTCTGTAGCACCTAACGCGCAATTAAAACCGAAAGAAATCGGTTCCACATGTTTCAAGGAATTCCAGAAAGCGGCCACGGTTTGTCCGGACAGCGTTCTGCCGGAAGCATCGGTAATGGTTCCGGAAATCATGACCGGCAGTTTGTAGCCGATCTGTTCGAAATATTGTTCGACCGCAAAAATCGCGGCTTTGGCGTTCAGCGTATCGAACACGGTTTCAATCAGGATAATATCCGCGCCGCCGTCGATTAAGCCTTTGGTCGCTTCCGTGTAAGCGGCGACCAGATCGTCGAAGAAAATATTGCGAAACCCCGGATCGTTAACATCGGGCGACATCGATGCGGTGCGGTTGGTAGGACCTAGGACGCCGGCGACAAAGCGCGGTTTTTCCGGGGTCTTTTGGGTGTATTCGTCTGCCGCTTGCCTTGCGACGCGCGCACCGGCGACATTGATTTCATAGGCCAACGATTCCATTTTGTAATCGGCCATTGCGATCGTGGTCGCATTGAAGGTATTGGTTTCGACGATGTCGGAGCCTGCTTCAAAATAAGCGCTATGTATCGCTTTAATGATGTCGGGTTGCGTTATCGACAACAGGTCGTTATTGCCTTTAAGATCGACTTCCCACTGGGCAAAACGTTCGCCGCGATAATCTTTTTCTTCCAGCTTGTAACTTTGGATCATCGTGCCCATTGCGCCATCGAGAAATAAAATGCGCTGGGACAATTGCTGCTTTAATAATTCTGTTTTGCTCATAGGAACGGCCAAGGTGTTAGTGGTTTT
The DNA here is from genome assembly GCF_003994235.2 of Candidatus Methylobacter oryzae. GTDB lineage: Bacteria > Pseudomonadota > Gammaproteobacteria > Methylococcales > Methylomonadaceae > Methylobacter_A > Methylobacter_A oryzae. The sequence goes on along the minus strand of NZ_RYFG02000096.1, from coordinate 50,549 downwards.
GGATATAATCATTGCTTAAAAAACAATCAAGCACTATTATTTTTACTATTTTTGCCGGAGATGACCATGTCACAACCAACAATTACTCAAGTCGTAAGAAGCGTTCTAGCTGCCGTTATCGGCATACAGAGCGACGCTAACAGGCAAAGAGATTTAAAAGAAGGGTATCTTCCGGTGTATCTTATTGGGGGATTGATTTTTACCGTACTTTTTGTATGGGGCTTGGTATTTCTTGTTTCCAGCATTTTAGGTAAGTAGCATTTAGAACTCAGGTTTATAGTCTAAAAACAATCCCCATAAAAAAAAGCCCAAGCATTACTTGGGCTTTTTTCTATAACCAACTTTATGTTTTTACTTGTCAGCGGTCGCTTTAAAGCTTTGTTTGATGCTTTCAAACATTTCTTTAAGATCGCCAAATAAATTGCCAACAGTAATAGCTTCTTTGGTAATAAATTTTACCCGAATCAGGGCTGCTGCCAAAAAGCCAACGATAGACGGCATTAATTCCAAGTACACTGAAAGCAGAACGCCTCCAAATCCTTGAAAACCGCCTTCATTTTTTCTATCGCCGATAGTGGTCAAATCACGCTCATAGTCACTACCGCCTTCACCACCTCTGATTGCTTCTAAAATGTAGAGATTGATATCGATGAACGCTAGCTGCACCGCGAAAAAAGCTACCGCGCCAATCGCGACCCACATCATTACATTATTTACATTTGCCCTCATAGCTGACTGGTAAATCCAGAGAGCCACCAAAATCATTACAACGCCACCTATCATAGCTATATCCTTTTTATATTATTTTTTTGTTAGAAAGAAGAAATAAGTACACTTTAATATCATGTCTGAACCCTCTTTTTCAATCACTTTGCAGGATTCATATTTTTCCCGTCCGGGAGCAGACTGTTTTTTGATTTCTCCATTTTCGATGGAATACTTTAACGAAATCTTTAAAGCACTAATTCGTCCGGCGACATCCGTTGCCGACGAGATAAGAGTTCCATCGTTCTTAAACTCCCACTCCTGAGTTACAGCCTTTTTAGGGCTGGTTAACGAAACCGCTTCATCATGAAGAATCCATGTCCCTAAAATTTCAGAATTATCTTTTAGTTGAACGTCAGCATTTGCCGATAACGTAAAGAAAATTGTAACCAATGGTAATATTTTAACGCATCTATTCATCCTAATTCCTTATCTCAAAATGTATCAGCACCCAAAAACAGATTTTAAACTATACCACACCGCCTATCGAGCAATAAATTCCAACCGAGCATAATAGTTGCATCTCATCAGCAAAAACACCAACATAAGCCTTGACTTTAACTCTCCCTAAAGTATTATGCTCATTCCGTTTGCTATGTAATTAGCAATATTTTTAAAATACAAAATTATAGGTAGGACATCCCATGGGAGCGATCTTAGATATCACTGAAATGTTAAAAGAACCAGCCGGTATGGTCGGCGCGGTTGTAGTTATAGCTGCTGGCTACGCCCTTGTTAAGTGGGTATTCGCAGAGCACCCAGACGACGAAAAATAAGTCGTCAACCGATTTAGCCTTAACTTAGGCCGCAAATATCAATTCTTCGCGAATTGAGTGCGGCCTTTGTTTTGTCCGCATGTTTCAATACATAAACCCTACATTTCTTATATAATTTATACATTCTCTCGTTTTTCTATATCACGAAATGTATAAATTTATATCCCGTAAAATCCTAGAACTTCATTCCAAGCAGGCTCCCGTCACAGGTATAGGCTTGTTTCGGATTCTCTACGGTTTAATCACCCTGCAAGAGATCGCTTTCCTGCTGTATTTTAATCATTTAATTTTCGACCCTATCCCTTATATAGATGTCGAATTCCCGATGATTCCTTTTTTCCTGTGTCTTTGGGCGGTCGTTGCTGTTTTTGTCACGATTGGTTACCGCTACCAATTTGCAGCGACCTGCAATTATATTATCTGGATTATTTTTGTTAATTTCACGCCAATGCAGCGGGATTTTGACGGAGGCTTTGATTTATTCATGATCGGGGCGGGATTTTTCCTGCTTTTTATGCCTGGGGACAGGGCATTCTCTATAGATAGTCTTCGACGCAAACTGAGCACTCCTTTTACTCACTACAGCACCTACCCAAGACCAACAGTTTCAACGCTTGCCTACATCCTGCCCATCGCTATTTGCCTCGGCTTTCTTTACTTCGATTCAGCGATTCATAAAATGTTTGCCGAACATTGGCGTAACGGTCTTGGTACTTGGTTACCCGCAACTCAACCTTATTATGTTTCAGCAATCGACATGTCATGCTTACTGAACAATAAGGCTCTGCAGAACTTTCTTGGCTATACCATTCTAGTTTTCCAATTTACGTTTATCTTCTTCTTTACCCGGCGTCAGCTACGCGTAGTTTATTTATTGATAGGCCTCGGACTCCATCTTGGCATTACCTTGTCTTTTAATATCTACCCTTTTGGCCTGGGAATGCTCAGTTTTTACACCCTATTAATACCGTTTAAGTGGTGGCGCTGTATTGGTCAACTTGTTACCGCAAAAAAGCCGTCGCTTACCGTGTTTTATGATCAGCTATGCCCTTTATGTAACCGTACCGTCCTGATTCTTAATCATTTCGACATATTCAGCCGGATCGACTTTAAGAGCGCGCAAGAATACGCAGCACAATACCCAGCACTTGCCTGCATCAACAATGAAACGCTGTTAACCGACTTGTACGCGCTGGACGACCAGAATCGTATTTATTCAGGAGTCGACACTTATGCCCGGATATTTATAAAGATGGGATATTTATTACCTATCGGCGTTATTTTACGTATTCCGGGAATTCATCAACTTGCGTTAAAAAAATACCGGTCTATCGCCGACACGCGTAACCGCATTCCATGTACGTCTGACTGCCTTGTTCCACAAGTCTTGCCGGATAACACCCTTTACCATCAATTCTTTGAAAATGCTGCCTCACTAAGACCTAATGCATTTTCCAGGAAACTTACAAAATTATTGCTCGCCCTACTGATTTTACAATTGAATAGCTCTATTCATTACGGCCTGATTTACAGACTTAGCACCGACAGGTCTCAGAATCCTATCTCACAGGCCAGCAATGCTGTTTTAATGGTTTCACAAACATTTTTAGGTATAACTCCGCACGCACTTTATCTACACGACCATTTTGCAGGCTACGACCATATTTTGGCGATTACTTACACCGATCAAAATGGCGCAGAGCATTGGCTACCTTTTGTCAATGAAGAAGGCCGGCTCCTTGCTCCCAACTGGGGCCGTGTTCATTCTATGTGGGCGAACATTGCTGTAACACCAAATATCGACAACAAACGCCTGCACAAATTCATTATGAAAGTCACTGCTTTCTGGGGACAGAAAATCGGTTTAAATCTTGACAAGGTCGTTTTTAATATAAAACTTAAGAAAATTAGCGCGCCATCTTATTGGGTTTATGACCAGTTACAAAAAAACCTTTCCTCTTCCTGGACGACTATCGGCTCGGCAAAATGGGCTGATAACCGGATTTCTTACGACCTGCCTGATAACATCAATCAGCTTTAATATGTAGCCAATCAATCAATTTTTTATTATTGCATCATCATTCCAGTCATGATATAAAATACATGTGCTTTAATTAATGGCGCAAATTAATAAAAATAATTGAAACCCCTATGGAGGATATTCGAATGAATAAAATTTTATCTGTTATAGCTATGACATTAATGATTGTTGGCTTATCTGGCTGCCTGGATGATCCAGATAAATCAGCACAAAAAGTTTCTAGTTCTATCCAACTATAAATAGAACCTCTGGCAGCACCAAAAAACCCAGCACAAAGCTGGGTTTTTTGTTTTTACAAGCCGCGTTTTTACCTACAAAACACAATTAATTTATTGATCAATACCTAGTCATAGGACATGCATCCAACCTGGCTCTCTGCCAAAGCTCTCCGTAACATCCTTCATCCTCAGCTCCCGAAAAGTTTGAAAGAACCTTACAGTCTCCCAGCTCTATTTTTTCCAAAATTCCGGCACAAATAAAATAACAATGGAAAATATCTGTACCCGCCCCAAGAGCATTGCGAAAGTACAAATACCGGTTTGAATATCGCTCAGGCCGGCATAATTAGTTGCAGGCCCTACTTGATTAAGACCAGGACCAGCGTTGTTAAAACAAGCGATAATAGCCGAAAAAGCGCTTATAAAATCCATACCGCTCAACAACAGCATGAATACCAGAATAACGATGCTAATAAAATACAGGAAAATAAACCCGGTCACAGAAGTAACAATTTTATTATTCACCACCGTATCGCCGATTTTCATGGATCTAACCGCAAAAGGATGAATAAATTTGAACAATTCCAGGCGCGCCTGCTTCATCAGGATGATGGTACGAATCATCCTGATACCGCCACCGGTGGAACCTGAAGATGCCGAAATACAACTCAAAAACAACATCCACATTGGCACAAAAATAGGCCACTGATTAAAATCTTGAGTAGCAAAGCCACAATCGGTAGCGATAGAGACCAAATTAAATGTGGCATGGCGCAACGCAGAAAAAAAGTCCGGATAAGTACCCGCATGCCACAGCACAGACGCCGCTAACAGACAGCTCCCCAACACCAGAACAAGGAAAGCTCTTGCTTCCCTGTCATCAACATAGGGATTGAATGAAAGTTTTCTAAGAGCCACAAAATGAGTGGCAAAATTGATTGCCGCCAACAATTGAAAAGTGGTTAACACCATTTCGATAGGCAAGGAATTGAAAAATCCGACACTACTGTCATGCGTGGAAAACCCACTTAAACTCATTGCCGAGAAAGCATGACAAATGGCATCAAACCAGCCCAAACCAGCTAGGCGCAAAGCAATAATGCAAGCGAAAGTAATCCCCGCATAGACCAACCACAAAGCTTTTGCGGTTTGCGCTATGCGAGGCGGCAAGTCTGACTCCTTGACCGTTCCCGGCGATTCAGCAATATATAATTGCATGCCGCCAATACCAAGGATAGGCAAAATAGCGACCGCAAAAATGATGATACCCATCCCCGCTATCCAACAAATTTCATGCCGCCATAAATTAATTGACATAGGCAGTTGGTCAATACCGCTGAATACGGTAGCGCCGGTCGTAGTCAAACCGGAAACAGTCTCAAAATAAGCATCGACAAAGCTAAGCCCCGGCAGGTACATCATCAGGGGCAAAGTGCAAAATACGGGAATTATTGACCAGGTAATCGCTACCAGCAAGAAACCTGTTTGCCGAGTTACCTTTTTTGGAATACGTAACGTCGGAATAAACATCAACGCACCGACCAATGCAGTAATCAGGAAACCTTGATAAAAAGCATTCGTAGCACCGTCATCAGCGATAGCAGAAGTCAACCAACAAGTGGCCATTAAACCGCCAAATCCTACAGTAACTAAACCGAAAATATTGATGATCGTTAAAATAACATTCATGAGTGCGCTTGCAGTTTAAGCAAAGTACAACGGAAAGATATTAATGCTGAGCCCCCTTCCACCTTGCGTATTAAAGAGGTTGGAATTTTTTCTCAATATTTACGACTAACTTTTTATCCATCGCAAACATGACTACATGATCACCTTCTTCAAAGACCGTTTCATGATGGATCGAAATAACTTGCTGATTACGAATCAGCGCCCCCATAACAATGCCTTCAGGGAAATTAATAGAATCGACCCGAAACCCGACGACAGAGTTCAAATCGTTACTTTGGTGCGCAATCGCTTCTATAGCCTCAGCAGTACCGCCGCATAGCGAACTGACTTGCGCCACGTCGCCGCGGCGCACATGTTTTAGAATACTGCCGAGCGTCTCCTGATTAGGCAGCACCGCGACATCAATTCCCGTTCCAGGCAACAGCTTGCTATATGAAACATGGTTAAGCAAACAGATCGCCTTGCGGGCACCCAAGCTTTTTGCCAGAGAGGCGGAAACAATATTAACGCCGTCATTTTCGGTAATTGCACAAAACAAATCCGTACTATCGATAGATTCGTCAATTAGCATCGCTTCGTCGGCACAATCCCCCAGAAGCACCACGGCATGGTCAAGATCGTTAGCTATCTTATGAGCACGCCAAGGATCTTTTTCGATGATTTTTACCTGATGGTCATTTTCCAACGCCAGCGCTAAACGCTTGCCGACGTGGCCGCCGCCGGCAATGATAATTCGCTTTAACGGCGCTTCCAGCTTATTCAATTCCTTTAATACTTGACGCACTTCTTCACGAGGCGCCACGAAAAAAACTTCATCGCCGGTTTCAATAACGGACTCACCGTTTACCACCATCGGAACGCCTTGCCGAAAAATAGCCACTACGCGAATTTTACCGCCGACCAGGCGCTCTTTCAGCGTCTTGATTTTTTTACCCGTTAAAGAGCCGTCCGCGACCACTTTAACTGAAAAAAGGCGCACCAAACCATCGGCAAAATTGGAAATATGCTGAACACCGGGAAACTCAATCAAATTACGGATAGCTTCCATAACGATTTGCTCCGGACTGATAACAATATCCACCGGAATACCGTTCGGGCCGAACAGCTGCGGATTATTGAGATAATCGACGGCGCGAACTCGCGCGATTGTTTTCGGCCGGCTGTATAACGCATTAATGATTACACACGCCAGCATGTTGGTTTCATCGCTATCGGTAACCGCGATAATCATATCGGCAGTACGGGCTCCGGCTTGCTCAAGCACCTTAGGATGCGCTGCATTACCGGCAACCGTAGCAATATCGAAGCGCTCTTTTAACGCATCAAGCAGCTCCGTCCTAAAATCAACGACGACAATATCGTTTTCTTCGCTTGCCAATGCCCCGGCAACCGATGAACCCGTAACACCGGCTCCAAGAATAAGAATTTTCATTTATGTCCTGTAGGTATTAAAAAATCCACCAACTCAACGTTACCGCGGCATGTCACAAGATTTCAGTTACAGCTTGGCCAGCACTGACGCCACCGTTTCCCCCATAGCCGCAGGGGTTGGACAGATAGTAACACCCAACTCTCTGAGTATTGCCACCTTTTCTGCGGCACTTTCGCCCGCCGATGAAATAATCGCGCCGGCATGACCCATGCGCCGACCTTCCGGTGCCGTTAAACCGGCAATATAGGCGACTACCGGCTTAGTCATATGTTCTTTGGCAAAGATTCCGGCCTCGACTTCTTGCGGCCCGCCGATTTCGCCAATCATCACGACCACTTTGGTTTCCGGATCCGCTTCGAACTTTTCCAAAATATCGCGGTGCGAACTGCCGTTGATTGGATCGCCGCCGATACCGACAGACGTTGAAATACCGATACCCAAACGTTTCATTTGGTCAGCGGCTTCATAACCCAGCGTACCTGAACGACCGACAATGCCGACGTTACCCTGCATATAAATGTGCCCCGGCATAATGCCCAGCATGGCTCGTCCCGGACTGATAGTGCCGGCGCAGTTAGGACCGGTCAGCACCATCCGTTGTTCGACAGGAAAACGGCGCAAGAAATTCTTAACCGTCATCATATCCTGAGTCGGAATACCATCGGTGATCGCAACGCAATATTTAATGCCTGCGTCGGCAGCTTCCATGATCGAATCAGCCGCAAAAGCGGGAGGAACAAAGATGATGCTCGCTTCAGCACCAACTTGGTTGACGGCTTCTTTCACGGTATTAAAAACCGGCAAACCTAAATGAGTTTGGCCGCCTTTGCCAGGAGTGATGCCGCCAACAACGTTAGAACCATAATTAATCATGTCCTGAGCATGAAAAGTGCCGATCTTTCCGGTAAAGCCTTGAACAATGATGCGAGTTGTTTCGTTAATTAAAATAGCCATTTTATGCTCCCTGTGCCGCTTCTTTTGCAACCGCTTCATTACGCGCCTGCACCGCTTTTTCAGCCGCTTCGGCTAATGTTTCCGCGGTAATGATAGGCAAACCGCTTTCTGCGATAATACGGCGGCCTTCTTCAACGTTAGTTCCTGACAATCTGACAATCAGCGGTATTTTCATATCGATTTTCTTGACCGCCTCAACAACACCTTCGGCAATCCAGTCGCAACGGTTGATACCCGCAAAGATGTTAACCAGCATGGCTTTGACGTTCTTGTCAGCCAATACTAAGCGGAAAGCTTTTTCGGTGCGCTCGGCCGACGCGCCGCCGCCGACATCGAGGAAGTTGGCAGGCTCCCCGCCCGCCAGTTTAATCATATCCATCGTCGCCATCGCCAAACCGGCGCCGTTGATCATACAACCGATATCGCCGTCCAGGCCGACATAGCTTAAGCCACGATCGGCGGCAGCCATTTCGCGCGGATCTTCCTGGGTTTTATCGCGCAGTTCGGAAATTTTTTGCTGGCGGAACAGCGCGTTATCGTCAAAGCCCATTTTTGCATCCAAAGCCACCAACTCGTTGCTGCGAGTAACAACCAATGGATTGATTTCCAACATATTGACATCAAGGTCACGCAAAGCGCGGTAACAACCTTTAATAGTTTTAACCGCGTGGCTCATCACCTCAGGATCTAAACCCAATGAAAAGGCCATTTCGCGCGCTTGATAATCTTGCAAGCCTACGGCAGGCTCAATGTAGATTTTGGTAATTGCATCGGGATTGTTTTCAGCCAATTCCTCGATTTCCATGCCGCCTTGAGCGGAGCCGACCATCACAATGCGCTCCGAACTGCGATCAACCAAAAAGCAGAAATACATTTCCTTGGCAATATCGGTTCCGGCTTCAACATATAACCTGCCGCATACTTTACCTGCCGGACCGGTTTGATGAGTAACCAGCCTTTTGCCCAATAAGGCCTCTGCCGCCGCTTCAACTTCGTCGTGCGTTTTACAGATTTTAATACCGCCCGCTTTACCGCGAGCACCGGAATGAATCTGCGCTTTTACGGCCCAAATGTGCCCGCCAATATCTCTGGCGCGCTGCACGGCTTCTTCCGGACTGTAGGCCATGCCGCCTTCAGCGATTTTAACGCCATAGCCACTTAAAATTTCTTTCGCCTGATACTCATGAATATCCACAGCATCTCCCTTGTTGATTTTTATTACGTTAAAAAAACAAAAGGTGAAGGCACAAGGCGATATTTTCTCGCCTTGTGCCTTTCACCTTATGCCTTATTGATTTTTTGCGGCGATAGCTTCGGCAGCCCTGACCACGTTATTCGCCATTCTTTCCGATGCTGCGTCGATTAAACGCCCATCTAATGCTGCCGCGCCTTTACCTTGCGCTGCCGCTTCTTTTAGAGCGGCCAAGATGCGTTTTGCTTTGTCGACTTCAGCCGCAGGCGGGGTAAATACTTCATTGGCCAACTCAACCTGTGATGGATGGATTGCCCATTTGCCTTCGATGCCCAATGCCGCCGCGCGTCTTGCCGCCAATTTGTAGCCTTCGGGATCTTTTATATCTCCAAAAGGCCCATCGATAGGGCGCAAACCATAGGCACGGCAGGCAACCGTCATCCGGCTGATCGCAGAATGCCATTGGTCGCCCGGATAATCGGGATTCAAACCACCGATGTTAGTCGTTCTGGCACGATTGCTGGCAGCGTAATCGGCCACGCCGAAATGCAGGGCTTCAAGGCGGCCCGATGCGCCATTGCGGGCGATGTCTTCAACATTCGCCATACCCAATGCAGTTTCGATCAAGGCCTCAATACCAATCTTGTTTTTCAATCCTTGCTGCATTTCCAACTGGTTCAGCATGGCTTCTACCATATAAACATCGGAATAAACGCCTACTTTGGGAATCAAAATCGTGTCAATCTTTGCACCGCACTGCTCAACCAGATCCACCACGTCGCGCACCATGTACTGGGTATCCAGGCCATTGATACGTACTGAAACGGTTACGCCGTGCCCCTTCCAGTCCAGGTCGTTAATCGCTTCAATAATGTTTTTTCTGGCCTGTAACTTGTCATCCGGAGCTACCGCATCCTCAAGATCCAGAAAAATAAAATCAGCGCCACTTCTCATTGCTTTTTCAAACATCTCGGGGCTAGATCCCGGAACGGCTAATTCACAGCGTTGAACTCGTTGAACTGACGCTGCATATAAGGTGTGGCTCATTGGTACTTTCCTAATTTCATTGTTGTAAATCAGCACAGGTTAGCGTAACCCGACATTTTTCACTTACCGGGCACACTAGAGTAAACCCGGTCTACACGGCTTAAGCCGGACTTAAATTAACCGCACATTTTACTTTCAGAGGCCTCAAAGTCAATTTTTACCGTGTATTTTCCGAATTATGCCCCAAATCTAGTCTTGCCGATTCTTAGCGGCTATGTCATTATTGCCGGTTTTTGGATGTTGGCTTTTTCAACATCCAAGCTGCGTTAATCACTCAACCACTATATTTAAAGAGGCAAGCAATGGCTGGTCGTAACCATCTATATATTCCAGGCCCTACCAATGTGCCAAACGAAATCCTGAACGCTATGCATGTCACCATGGAAGACCATCGTTCTCCTGCGTTTCCCAAATTGCTGACACCTCTTTTACAAGATCTGAAAAAAATCTTTAGAACAGAAACAGGGCAAGCTTTTATATTTCCCGCGACCGGCACGGCAGGCTGGGAAGTTGCTTTGACCAATATCCTGAATCCCGGCGATAAAGTTTTAATTTACCGTTTCGGCCAATTCAGCCACTTATGGGCTGAAATGGCAAAACGCCTGGGGTTCGATGTTGAAATTCATCAAGAAACCTGGGGCAAAGGTATTCCTTTAGACAAACTCGAAGCGCGTTTAAAAGAAGACACCAACCACGAAATCAAAGCCGTTTTAGCGACACATAACGAAACCGCGACCGGCGTGACCAGCGACATCGGCGGCGTTCGTAAAGCGCTGAGTGCGGCAAATCATCCTGCATTCATGTTCGTCGACGGCGTCAGCTCTATCGCCAGCCTGGATTTCCGCATGGAAGAATGGGGCGTGGACGCTGCAATCAGCGGCTCGCAAAAAGGCTTTATGATGCCGGCAGGCGGCGCGTTCCTGGCATTCAGCCAAAAAGCGTTAAAAGCCGTTGAAACATCAACCTATCCACGCTGCTTCCTGGATTTGAAAGACCAGATGAACGCCAACAAAGACGGTTATACGCCTTACACGCCGGCGCTGCCTATTTTGTACGGCTTGCGCAAAGCGCTAGACTTATTGCTGGAAGAAGGCCTGGAGAATGTTTACGCCCGTCATCACCGTTTGGCTGAAGGCGTCCGTAAAGCCGCTGCGGCTTGGGGCTTGAGCATCTGCGCGCAGCCCGGCTTCGAATCCGATACCGTGACCGCAATTATGGTTCCTGCCGATAAAGATGCCAGGGACGTGATCAGCACCGCTTTCAGCCGCTACGATATTTCTTTAGGCGCAGGCTTGTCCGAACTTGCCGGCAAAGCGTTCCGTATCGGCCACGTTGGCGACATGAACGACGTTTCTATGCTGGGCTGTATCGCCGGCGTTGAAATGGCGATGCTGGACAACGGCTTTGATATCAAACCGGGTTCCGGCGTTGCTGCGGCGATTGAATACTACCGTTCAACTGCAAGCTGATCGATAAAAAATAGAACATGGATGACACTGATTTAGACGGATTTTTAAGCTATGTTATCAGTGTCCATCCTATCCGTGTCATCCGTGTTCCATTAAATATAATGCTGAATCCTTAACTTAACGGCATTACCCTTATGAGGATAATCCATGAGCAAACCAAAAGTCTTTGTTACCCGCAAATGGCCTGCCTCAGTCGAAGCAAAACTCAAAGCCCTTTACGATGTCACTTTAAACGAAGATGACCGACCGTTAAGCGCCGACGAATTCAGATCCGCCCTACAAAACTACGACGCCGTTTGCCCCACCGTTTGCGATTCATTTCCTGCCGACGTAATCAATGTCGACAACAAACGCTGCAAAATCCTCGGCAATTTCGGCGTAGGTTACAATCATATCGACATTAATGCAGCCAAAGCGCAAGGCTTGATAATAACCAACACGCCCGGCGTGTTGACGCACAGTACCGCCGATATTGCGATGACCCTATTGTTAATGTCCGCACGCCGCGGCGCGGAAGGGGACCGCCTAGTGCGCAGCAAACAATGGACAGGCTGGTGCCCGACGCAGATGCTGAGCAGCGATGTTACCGGCGCAACCTTGGGTTTGATCGGCTTTGGCCGTATCGCGCAAGCCATGGCAAGAAAAGCCCATCACGGCTTCGGCATGAAAATCGTCTATTTCAAACCCAGCCCGGCCGACGAATATGTGGTTGACGACCTTAACGCGACCCGTTGCGAGTCAATAGAAGAGCTGCTGCAAATAGCCGACTATGTTTCGCTACACTGCCCCGGCGGCGAGGCGACCCGGCACTTAATCAATGCCGACAAGTTAAAGCTGATGAAGCCGACCGCGCATTTAATCAATACCGCTCGCGGCGATGTTGTCGATAGCGCAGCGCTGATCGACGCACTTAAGAACAAACAGATTGCCGGTGCCGGACTCGATGTTTATGAAGGCGAACCGAATGTCCACGAAGGTTTTCTGGCACTGGATAACGTATCGCTACTGCCGCATCTGGGCAGTGCCACGTTAGGAACCCGCACAGCAATGGGAGAAAAAGTTTTGGCTAACTTGGCCGCATTCTTTGCCGGGGAAAGCCTGCCGGACCGCGTCGTTTAGTGAACCCAATCGCGCCTGCGTTCTAGGCGCAGCCGGATCGTCACAGAAATCAAGGTTTTTTAATCACCTCATCCCTCAACACATCAAACGCATTGAATGCAATATTCAGGCTGAGCCTCAAATTGAGTATGCTTGCCATTGTGGTGCCGGCAAAAATGCAGATCATGATCGCGATTTGATACTTCACCGCTATCCACGGTTCACTGCCGCCCAGAATTTGACCGGTCATCATGCCCGGCAGAGACACCAAACCCATTGTCGCCATGCCGGCAATAGTCGGATTGATCGCCGCTTTGACTGCATCGCGAAAATACGGACGCACCGCTTCCCAGCGCGTCGCCCCCAGCATCAGGAAAGTCGCATACTCGTTCTCATTCTTGCGTAGCGCCGAATAAAAGCGTTCCAACGCAATAACGTTGCCTTGCAGACAATTGCCGAGAATCATGCCGGCCAACGGCACAATATAGCGGGCATCGTAAAAGTGAGCGGGCTGAATAACCAGAATCACCAAATAAGCTGTTGAGAGCAGTATGCTAAACGCGATAGCTATAAAAGTCGCCAATGTAAAATAGCGCGCCTTAAGCCCGGCGCGCCTCAGAATGCTTAAATCCGCAACCAACAGCATCACCAATATCCATAAACCGTTGAGCCAAGGCTGGTTAAGCTCGAACAGCATTTTCAGGTAGATGCCGACCAGCGCCAATTGAATACTCATCCGCAACACGCCGACAACGATGTCCCGGCTCAAGCGCAGCCCAATCAGCCAAAGCAACAGCCACGGCAATAAACAAAGACCGTAAAGCAACGCCATTCGCGGCAGTTCAATATCAAGCGTTGCCATTGCGTTTTACCAGTGTCAACCGCCCCGCTTCAAGTTCAAGAACAATACCGCAGAGCTCCAGCCACGCCGGGTCATGAGCCACTGAGAGAACAGTCAGGTCAGGGTCGGAAAAAACATCGAACACGGCTTGCCGGCTTTCTGCGTCCAAGGCGCTGGTAACCTCGTCCAGCAAATACAATTTCTTTCCCAGCAGCAGCCCACGAGCCAACGCAACCCGTTGTTTTTCGCCGCCGGAAATACGGCTGCTTTCCTGGTTTAAAATATCCGCAGGCAATTGCAGGCGCTGCAACGCCTCAATCAGCCGCGCTTCCGTGGGACGATACTGTCTATGAGCTTTGAATTGAAAAGGCAGCAACAGCGCATCGCGCACGCTTTCAGCACCCAATATCGGTTCTTGGCCAATATACGCAGTGCAACTGCGAATGGCTTGGATGGTCGATGCAGTTAACCGTTGTTGCTGAAAATAAACCGCGCCTGACTTTATCGTGTGCAACCCCAGCAAGGTTCTCAGTACGCTGCTTTTGCCGGAACCGGATTTGCCGCATAACGCAGCCTTTTCACCGGCGAAAAGAGCAAAACTGATGTCTACTAAGATTGTTTTTTCGTGGGCGGTAACCGATACACGGTCAAATTGAATGATGGGAGACATGAAGCGATTGCGCTAACTTGGATTATGACGACAGCAATACACTTGAAAAGAGCGATCAAGCCGCGGCTTTATCGCAATAGATGCCTGACCGCGTCCCTTTCCGCTTTTAATTCAGCCTCGGTAATGCGCATTCTCTGCCTGCCGAATTCGTTAATCTCCAGGCCTCTGACAACATTAACTTCACCGTCGGCAACAGTAACCGGAAAAGAGAAAATCAATCCTGATTCAATACCGTAATTACCGTCCGACAATACGGCCATGCTAACCCAATCGCCTGGCTCGGTACCCAATGCCCAGGTTTTCATTTGCCCTATCGCCGCATTTGCAGCCGATGCGGCACTGGACTGCCCCCTGGCTTTAATAATTTCAGCGCCGCGTTGCTGGACAGTCGGGATAAATTCGTTAACGTACCAGTTATTGTCAACCAAGGATAAAGCATCCTGGCCTTTGACCTTGGCGTGATGAATATCGGGATATTGTGTCGTCGAGTGATTACCCCAGATCGCCATATTCTTGACGTCGGCCGGCAACACGCCGCATTTTTCAGCCAATTGACTTAGCGCCCGATTATGATCCAAGCGGGTCATTGCGGAAAAATTCTCCGGTTTTAAATCCGGCGCATTGCTCAACGCAATCAGTGCATTAGTATTAGCCGGATTGCCCGTTATCAGGATTTTTACCTCTCTACTGGCGACATCATTCAGGGCTTTACCTTGAACGGCAAAAATTTCTGCATTTACTTCCAACAAGTCCTTGCGTTCCATGCCCGGCCCTCTCGGCCGCGCGCCAACTAAAAAAGCATAATCGACATTCTTGAAAGCCACTCGCGGGTCATCCGTGACTTCAATGCGATGCAGCAAAGGAAAAGCGCAATCTTTCAACTCCATCACCACGCCTTGCAAAGCATTCATGGCCGAAGGAATCTCAAGCAAATGCAATACGATCGGCTGGTCGCGCCCCAACAATGCACCGGCAGCCAACCGAAACAGCAAAGAATAACTGATTTGACCTGCGGCGCCTGTTACAGCGATATGAACGGGGGTTTTCATCTGATTCTCCTTTAAATTATTTTTTTCCTAAGCCAATTTTGGCAAAACTACCGAACCACTTGGAAAATATCGCAACTAAGTCCATTCCCGACAACGCAAAACAATCACAGCATAATTCCATTTTCACAGATAATAACGAAGATAAGCATCTACAAGCAAGCCTATCGACAAACATGCTTGAGATTCCAAGCATGACTAACGGGAAGCAGGCTAAATAAGGCAGCGTTTTGTTTATTGAGTATAATAGGACGGTTTTATAACCGTATTTTATAGATACCAGAACAACCACCACGAGTAAGTTAATGAAAAAACTGTTATTCCAATTCGATACAGACACTCACCCTTCAGTTTTCGATACTGTTGTAGCCTATGACGGCGGTGCGGACCATGTGATCGGACACGGTGGATTAACACCCGAGAACGTCTCGGCTTTGGTAGATGGCGCAATATTTACCCGGGCGCCCAAAGACAAGAAAAATACCGCTATTTTTGTCGGCGGCAGCGATATGATAGCCGGCCAGGCATTATTCACAGCGGTGCAAAAACACTTTTTCCCCGGCTTTCAAGTTTCAGTCATGCTCGACAGTAACGGCAGCAATACCACAGCCGCCGCCGCCGTTGCAAAACTTGCTTCCAGCGGCACCTTGGCCGGTAAAAAAGCGGTAGTATTGGCCGGTACCGGTCCGGTCGGTCAACGCGCAGCGGCCATGCTGGCTAAAGAAGGCGCGGATGTGACATTGACCGGCCGAAAAATGGAACGTGCCGTTCAAGCTTGCGAGAATATGAAAGCCCGCTTCGGCGTTAACCTGACTCCAGCCGAAGCTTTCGATAACGATGCCCGCGCCAAAGCAATCGAACACGCCAACATCGTTTTTGCAACCGGCGCGGCAGGCGTAGAGCTGCTCACCCCGGAGCAATGGCAGCACAATCCCCACATTGAAATGATGGCCGACGCCAACGCTACGCCTCCTTTAGGCATTGGCGGCATAGACGTCATGGATAAAGGCGTTGTGCGCAACGGCAAAATCATCTGGGGCGCCATCGGTTTCGGCTCGTTAAAGTTGGCCTTGCACCGCGCTTGTATTGCAAAGCTATTTGAAGACAACAAGCAAGTTTTCGACGCTGAAAATATCTTTGCTCTGGCAAAGGAAATGGCCTAAACACCGTCTATTTCCACGATACTGAGATGAATTCCTTAGCAGATACAGCAGCTGGTTTGGCATCCGTGCGGCAAGATGCCTTGAGCCTTTTCCAGGCCGGCATAACCGCAGCCGATCCTTATCAAGCGGTTAAACGTCATCTTGCCCCGGAACTCTTTAACGGTTATTCAAAAGTCCATCTTATCGCTTTTGGCAAAGCCGCCTGCGCAATGGCTCAAGCCGCTGCGGAAATCGTTCCCGCCGGAATGTTGGCCGGCAAAGGCATTGCCGTAACCAATTACGACAACGTAACCGACGTCGATAATGTCGACGTGTTCGGCGCATCGCATCCCTTGCCCGATACCGCCGGGCTTAACGGCGCGAAGCTCATTGCCGAGCGGGTACTAAATGCCCAACAGCATGAACTGGTATTGGTACTGGTCAGCGGCGGCGGCTCGGCCTTGATCCCCTATCCTGCCGATCAAATCACGTTACAGGAAAAAATTGCCGCGACCGATTTACTGCTGGCTTCCGGAGCAACCATCAATCAAATTAACTGCGTGCGCAAACATTTATCGCGGCTAAAAGGCGGCGGCTTGGCGCGAATGGCCGCGCCGGCCCATCTGCATGCATTGATTTTATCGGATGTCTTGGGCGACGATTTAAGCGCGATTGCCAGCGGCCCGACCGTTGCCGACGATACCACTTACGCCGATGCAATCGATATTCTTAAAGCCAAAGACATTTGGCAACAGATACCGGCCAATGTTCGCAAGCATCTTGAGCAAGGCCAATCGGGAGCGATTGCCGAAACGCCCAAACCGGGCGACAGCATTTTCAACCATACCGAACATACGCTGATCGGCAGCAATAGCATCAGCGTCAATGCGATGTTACAAAGCGCCCGGAAGCTGGATTATGCAGCCGAACTCTACAGCGGCCATTTATGCGGCGAAGCCGGCGAAGAAGCTGAAAAGTTGGTTCTGCACGCCAAAGCACTGACTATTAATAAACCCACCGCGCTGTTGGCCGGCGGCGAAACCACCGTCACGCTGAAAGGCGACGGTCGCGGCGGCCGCAACCAGGAAATAGCGCTGGCGTTTGCGATTGCTGCCGAAAAATACAACTTAACCGACAACTGGGTATTCCTTAGCGGCGGCACCGACGGCCGTGACGGCCCCACCGACGCGGCAGGCGGCATCGTCGACCGCCACACAATAAAACGCATGACTGAAGCGGGCATCAGTCCGATTGAGCGGCTTAAAAACAACGATTCCTACCACGCCTTAAAAGCATCCGGCGATTTACTGAATACCGGCGCGACAGGCACTAATGTCGCCGATCTGCAAATACTGCTGATCCAGCCCGCACCTTAAACAAAAATTTTAATCCAGGAGAACACCATGTTTAAAAAATCCATGACCATCGAAGGCTTCGACGACGAATTGTTCCAAGCCTTAGAAGAAGAACGCAACCGCCAGGAAGACCATATCGAACTGATCGCCTCGGAAAACTACGCCAGTCCTAGGGTTCTGGAAGCGCAAGGCACTGTGCTGACCAATAAATATGCCGAAGGCTACCCCGGCAAGCGTTATTACGGCGGCTGTGAATTCGTCGACAAAGTCGAACAACTGGCCATCGACCGCGCCAAAGAACTGTTCGGCGCTGACTATGCCAACGTGCAACCGCATTCAGGCTCGCAAGCCAACATGGCTGTATTCATGGCCTTGGTTCAGCCGGGCGACACCATTCTGGGCTTGAGCCTTGCCGACGGCGGCCATTTGACGCACGGCGCAAAACCGAACTTCTCCGGCAAAATTTACAATGCAGTGCAATACGGCCTGCATCCCGAAACCGGCGAAATCGATTATGCGCAAGTGGAAGCACTGGCTCTGGAACACAAACCCAAAGTGATCGTAGCCGGTTTTTCGGCTTACTCGCGCGTCTGGGATTGGCAACGTTTCCGCGACATCGCCGATAAAGTCGGCGCCTACCTGTTTGTCGATATGGCTCATGTCGCCGGCTTGATTGCCGCAGGTTTATACCCTAATCCTGTGCCTATTGCCGACGTAGTCACCAGCACCACTCACAAATCCCTGCGCGGCCCGCGCGGCGGCTTGATTTTGTGCAAGAGCAACCCGGAACTGGAAAAGAAATTCGACTCCAACATCTTCCCCGGCATTCAAGGCGGCCCGCTGATGCATGTGATCGCGGCCAAAGCCGTTGCGTTTAAAGAAGCGATGCAGCCCGAGTTCCGCGCTTACCAACAACAAGTGATTAAAAATGCTCAAGCGATGGCTTCAGTGTTTATCAAACGCGGCTTCGACGTGGTTTCCGGCGGCACCGACGATCATTTAATGCTGGTTTCGTTAATCGCCAAAGGCATCACCGGCAAAGCGGCCGACGCAGCTTTAGGCAGAGCCCATATCACCGTTAATAAAAATGCCGTACCTAACGATCCGCAATCGCCGTTCGTGACCAGCGGCATCCGCGTCGGCACACCAGCACCAACCACCCGCGGCTTTAAAGAACAGGAAATGATCGAAATCGCGAATATGATGTGCGACGTGATGGAAAACATCGACGACGAAACCGTCATCGCCGCCGTGCGCGAGAAAGTCCACAATCTGTGCGCGCGGTTTCCGGTTTATAGTTAATGAGTAGGTCGGGCAACTGCTTTTCGTTGCCCGACATTTCGGCTTATTGTTTTCGGGAAAGATTAATGGAACGCATCGAAATTAATGGTTTTTTAACCATAGATCACGCAGATTTTGAGATAAAGAAAATCAATATCCTAATCGGTGCGCAAGCTCAGGGTAAAAGCGTTATTGCCAAGCTTGTCTATTTTTTTAAAAACTTTTTTCAAGATACTTTTATTCCATCAGTCGAAAAACTTGAGACAAAGGGAACCCTTGATAAGAAATGTTTAATCCAGTTTGAGCAAATTTTTCCTCGTTATTCATGGGCGAATCAGGAATTTTCTATTATTTATAAAAATGAGAATTATGAGCTATCGATTATAAGAGCCAAAGTAGGCAACAAATACATATTGAAGGTTACTTATGGTAAAGAGCTAACGGATTTCTATAAGGAATTAAAAAATAGTTACAAACTGGCTTTGGATGAATTTGATGCGAGAGCTGATCAAAAAAACGAGAAAAACACACCAACAAGAGAAATGATCTTCCATCGGACATTTTCTGACAAATTATATGCTTCCGTATTTAGTGAAATATATAAAAAGCCTATCTTTATTCCTGCAAGCCGATCTTTTTTTATTAATCTACAAAAACACATTTTTTCATTCCTTGCTAATAATATCGATATAGATCCTTTTATTAAAGAGCTTGGTTCTCGCTACGAACAATCGAGACGGATTCATCAAGGTGTTTTTTTTCGCGATGATGAGCTTAGTGAGGTGGCAGCTAGGAAAAAAGTAGATAAACTTGTTAGCGATATAGTTGTTGGTGAATATGTTTATGCAGAAGAGCAAGATTGGATTTTAAATAAAGGTAAAAAAACTAATTTGGCTAATGCTTCATCAGGTCAGCAAGAATCATTACCTATGCTTTTGATATTGAAAACCTGGCCTTTTTTTTATGGAAAGAAAATACATCAAACCTTTTTCATAGAAGAACCCGAAGCCCATCTGTTTTCCGTATCACAGAAGCAAATTATCAGCCTGATTGCCACAATATATAACAGCTTCGGACATTCCTTTTTTATTACTACGCATAGCCCTTATATATTAACGGCTATAAATAATTTAGTAGTCGGACATGACGCCTACGACAAAGCCAATGGCGATAAAAATAAGCTAAAGAAGCTCGAAAAAGTCCTGGCAACTGATGAATTAATTCGTTTAGAAGACGTATCTGCTTATACCTTAAATAAAGGCAAGCTGGAGTCCATCATTGATATGGAAAATCGATTGATTGGCGCAAATCTGCTTGATGCAGTATCAGATGAGTTCGATGCGGCGTTTAGCGTGGCTACTGAAATTTTGTACGGTGCTGAATAATGGATTATGAAAAATGCACCACTCAAACAACCAACAAATTGATAACAGCCAGTGAAAAAAACAGAAAACTGACAATAAAAAATCCATCGGCAAAAGTGGTAAGAAAAATCAAAGTCGATGGCTGTTTGATTACTGATTCAAACAAGCGTTGCGATTACATGTTTGAAATTATTGATGATCCTGCTTCTGATAAAATTAGCAATGTAATTTATTTAGAACTGAAAGGCCGCCATATTCAAGAAGCCTACGAGCAACTAGTTGCCACTATCGACAGATTTATTGCTGAACATCACGGAATTAAAAAGGCATGTCATATTGTTGCATCAAGAGTGCCAAGAACGGGACCAGAAGTTCAGCAATTGCAAGTTGAGATGTTAAGAAAAAAGCAGGCCAAACTCACTGTAAGTACTGCCCAAGCTTTTGTAACCATTTAGCTCATTATATTTTATCGTTTCACGTTACCTTACATATCCAAGGATTCGAACTGGTGTAAATTGATGACACACCCCATTAAAGAAGACAGTAAACCAGCTAAAAAACGCCGCGCACCGCCTCCTCAATTTGTCGAACAAGTAAAGGAATTAGGCGATGTCATGTCCTCTGTTTCAGCTACAGATTGGGGGCAAATTGAATCCGTTAGCCGGGAGTTTGCGAACTCCCGCAAGAATACATAGCCGTGCTGGATTTCGTACCTTAATCCACGCGCTAAAAATAATTAACAACTAAAATCAACCAACTTTTTCTAAAAAACAATGTCAGACATAGAAATCGCCCAACAAGCCCACATGCAACCAATCATCGGTTTAGCAAAAGAACGCTACTGCATCGACGCCGAGCATCTCGACCCTTACGGCCATTACAAAGCCAAACTGTCGCTGGAATACGTCAACAGCCTGGCCGACAAGCCGGACGGCAAACTGATTCTGGTCACGGCGATCAGCCCGACTCCGGCAGGCGAAGGCAAAACCACGACGACCGTGGGCCTAGGCGATGCGATGAACCGCATCGGCAAGAAAACCATGATGTGCCTGCGCGAACCGTCGCTGGGCCCATGTTTCGGCGTTAAAGGCGGCGCGGCCGGCGGCGGCTACTCGCAAGTAGTGCCTATGGAAGACATCAACCTGCATTTTACCGGCGATTTTCATGCGATCGGCGTCGCGCATAACTTGCTGTCGGCATTAATCGACAACCACATCAATCACGGTAATGAGCTGGACATAGATCCCCGGCGCATTCAATGGAAACGCGTCGTTGATATGAACGACCGGGCATTGCGCAACATCGTCGTCGGCATGGGCGGCCCGGCCAACGGCTATCTGCGCGAAGACGGCTACGACATCGTGGTCGCGTCCGAAGTCATGGCGATTTTGTGCCTGGCAACCAGCCGCGCGGATCTTAAAGAACGCCTGGGCCGCATCGTGATCGGCTACAAATCCGACAAAGTCACGCCGGTTTACGCCCGCGACCTGAACGCCCACGGCGCAATGGCGGCGTTGTTGAAAGACGCGATCAAGCCCAACCTGGTGCAAACACTGGAAAACAATATCGCAATCATCCACGGCGGCCCATTCGCGAACATCGCACACGGCTGCAACACGGTGACCGCGACCAAAACTGCGCTGAAATTGGCCGATTACGTCGTCACCGAAGCCGGCTTCGGCGCGGACCTGGGCGCGGAAAAATTCATCGACATAAAATGCCGCATGGCGGGTTTGAAACCTTCGGCCGTGGTACTGGTCGCAACGGTCAGGGCGCTTAAATTCCACGGCGGCGTTGTTAAAGAAGAATTGAACCTGGAAAACCTGGCGGCGCTGGAAAAAGGTTTTGAAAACCTCGAACGCCACCTGCACAACATCAATCATCATTACGGCCTGCCTTGCGTAGTCTGCATCAATCACTTCACGTTTGACACCGATGCGGAAATCGCCTTATTAAAGCAAAAATGCGAAGCGCTGGGCGCGAAATGCGTAGTGTCCAAACATTGGGCCAAAGGCGGCGCCGGTGCGGAAGAGCTGGCTCAAGAAGTCGTCAACATAGCAGCTGACCGCGAGCCGGAATTTAACTATGTTTACGATGAAAACCTAAGCCTTTGGGAAAAAATCGAAACCATCGCGACCAAGCTGTACGGTGCGGCCAGCGTCACCGCCAACGCCAAAGTCAAAGGCCAGTTGGCTGCCTGGGAGGCCGATTACGGCAAGTTCCCTATCTGCATGGCAAAAACCCAGATGTCGTTTTCCACTAATCCGAATGCCAAGGGCGCGCCGTCCGGGCATACCGTTGAAATCAGGGACGTTCGTTTGGCGAATGGCGCGGGCTTTATTGTCGCAATTGCGGGTGATATGATGACAATGCCCGGCTTACCTAAGGTTCCTGCGGCAGAAAGAATTGATATTGATAATAACGGCAAAATCACCGGATTATTTTAACCACAAACGGGAAGGCCTCCCCTGCCTTCCCGTCTTATTTTCCTTTCATCAAAGGCAACACCATGACAGACCAAAAATTTCGACTCGTTACTCGCAGTGATTTTGACGGCTTAATCTGCGCTGTTTTATTAAAAGAACTGGACCTGATTGACGATATTACCTTTGTTCATCCCAAGGACATGCAAGACGGTATCATCAATATCACCGACCGCGACATCACCACCAACCTGCCTTATGTTAAAGGCGTACATCTGGCATTCGACCATCACTTAAGCGAAACCATCCGTAACGAAAAAGCCGAAAATCACATCATAGACCCTGAAGCACCTTCAGCGGCACGAGTCGTTTACGATTATTACGGCGGCGCAACCCGCTTCCCTGCCAGCTGGAATGAAATGATGGCCGCTGTCGATAAAGGCGATTCGGCCCAGTTTAACCGGGAAGAAATCTTGAATCCGGAAGGTTGGGTGTTAATGAACTTTTTGATGGATGCGCGTACCGGTTTAGGCCGTTTCAGGGACTTTACCGTATCGAATTATCAATTAATGATGAACCTGATCGATTACTGCAAAAACCATGCTATCGATGACATCTTGCAGCTTCCTGACGTTCAAGAACGTGTTACGTTGTATAAAGAACACGAAGCGGCAGCTAAAGAGCAAATTCAGCGCTGCTCGACCGTTCATAATAATTTGGTTGTACTGGATTTGCGTAATGAAGAAACCATCTACGCCGTTAACCGTTTTATGATTTATGCGCTGTATCCGGAGTGCAATATTTCTATTCACGTAATGTGGGGCGTTAAACAACAAAACACTGTTTTTGCGATTGGTAAATCTATCTTGAATCGCTCCTCTAATACCAATGTCGGCGAACTTTGCCTCAGTTATAACGGCGGCGGCCATATGAATGCAGGAACGTGCCAAGTCGACAACCTGGATAGCGCTGAACATTTAAAAAACATCATTGCAAAAATCAACCAAGACGGCTGATTAGTCTAATACTGCCGGCGCGGAACCCTTTTAAAAAAGGGCCGCGCTGCGAAGCCCATTTACAATCTCCTGCCGAGAAACCGCGGCCACCTTGATTTCCATTCCGTTTGCCAAGCTACAGTTGATTTTCCACTGCGGTTTCTGAACCATTCTCGGCACTTGTATCGCCCCGTATAAGTCAGGCCTTATTCTCCGGTATAATGAGCCGCTAATCATTTAACTACTTATTGCGTTTATGTATAAATATGACGGTCGAGTCATTTATGAAAGCCACGACGATGACGGCGTTTTAGAAGTTGTCGAGCAAGATGGCGTAAGGTCTCTGCACTTCGGTTCGTTTCCCCGGCAAAGCAGCATGTTGCTGGCCGAGCCGGATAAACTGTATCTCAATTACGTACGAGCCATGACCAGCTGGATGCTGTTCAAACCCACGCTCGATGACGAAGCCTTGATTATCGGTTTGGGCGGAGGCTCACTAACCAAACATCTGCTGCATCATTTTCCCGATTGCCGTTTGAGAGTTATTGAATACAGGGAAAGCGTAGTCAAAATTGCACGCAGCCATTTTGGCCTGCCGCTCGATCCGCGCCTGAAAATAATCATTGACGACGGCGCGAAATATGTCCGCCAACGCACCGAAAGCCAAAGCGAACAATACAGCCTGATGTTTATCGATGCGTTCGACCATGAAGGCATGGCGCCATCGATCAGTAATCATGCGTTTTTCGATGCCTGTAAAGCCTTGTTGAAAAAAGACGGCATATTGGTCATCAACCTTTGGGGCGGCACCAGTAACCCTCTATTTCAACAAGTCGCCTTGTGGCTCGGCCGCACGTTCGATTGGAGGATCCTATTTCTTCCGGTCACGGGGAGAGGCAATATTATCGGCCTGGCCTTTAATGAAAAAGCGCCGCTTCATAGCATGCAAGATTTAAGAACCCGGGCCATTGTGCTCGAACAGCTTTACCAAATTGAATTTATCTCTTATTTAAGAGATATTGCCAAACATAATGTCAGCGTCATCAACAAATCGATACAAAAATAATGTCTAGCGTCATATCAAACGAACCCAACCTGTTCAGTTACCGGAAATACTGGGCTCACCGCTTTGGCGTTGCCCCTGTGCTGCCGATGAGCAAAGCTGAAATGGACGAACTCGGATGGGATGCCTGCGACGTTATTCTGGTCACCGGCGATGCTTATATCGACCATCCCAGCTTCGGCATGGCCTTGATTGGTCGCTTGCTTGAAGCTCAGGGCTTTAGAGTCGGCATTATCTCTCAGCCTGACTGGACCAGCGCCAAAGACTTCATGAAACTCGGCCGCCCCAACCTGTTTTTCGGCGTAACCGGCGGCAATATGGACTCGATGGTCAACCGTTATACTTCGGACAAAAAAATCCGTTCTAACGATGCCTATACCCCAAACGGCGAAGCCGGCAAACGCCCTGACCGTGCGGTTAATGTCTACTCGCACCGCTGCCGCGAAGCTTATAAAGACGTACCGATCATCATAGGGGGCATTGAAGCCAGTTTACGGCGCATCGCGCATTATGATTATTGGTCCGGCAAAGTTAAAAAATCGGTGCTGCTGGATTCCAAAGCCGATCTGCTGGTTTACGGCAATGCCGAGCGCCAGATCGTCGAAATCGTCCATCGCTTGGCTAACGGTGAAGCGGTATCCGACTTGAAAGGCATACGCGGCACCGTGCATTTCGTTAAACAAATACCGGAAAGTTTTGCTGTAAAAGATTCCACGGATATTGATCATCCGGGGGCAGTCATGCCGCCGCAAAATCCGTATCAGGAAGAGCCGGCTTGCGATAAAAAACCTGATACCGATGCTAACGAAAAAGTAATCTCGTTCCCAAGCTCCAACTTGGGAACGCACAGGCAGCTGATCAAGGATCAAAGAGCAAAAACCGTTATTCGCTTACCAGCCTATGAAACGGTAAAAGACGACCCGATATTGTATGCTCATGCTTCAAGAGTCATGCACGGAGAAACCAACCCCGGCAATGCACGCCCGTTGGTCCAGCAGCACGGAACGCGGCAAGTATGGATCAACCCGCCCCCGGTTCCGCTAACAACGAAGGAAATGGACGACGTATTCGGCCTGCCCTACTCCCGCTTACCGCATAAAACCTACGGCAATGCGAACGTACCGGCCTTTGAAATGATCCAGCATTCGGTCAACATCATGCGCGGCTGTTTCGGCGGCTGCTCGTTCTGCTCGATTACCGAACATGAAGGACGTATTATTCAAAACCGCTCCGAGGATTCGATCATCAAAGAAATTGAAGCCATACGCGACACCTCGCCCGCGTTTACCGGCCATATTTCCGATTTGGGCGGCCCTACCGCAAACATGTACCGACTGGCCTGTAAAGACCCGAAAATCGAAGCTGCTTGCCGCAAGCCGTCCTGTGTTTATCCGGGCATTTGCCCCAACCTGAATACCGATCATACGCCTCTGATCAAGCTCTACCGTAGAGCCCGCGCTTTGCCCGGCATCAAGAAAATCTTTATCGCGTCCGGCTTGCGTTACGATCTGGCCGTAGAATCGCCGGAATACGTCAAAGAGCTGGTCACTCATCATGTCGGCGGCTATCTCAAAATTGCACCGGAACACACCGAGCAAAACGTGCTATCCAAAATGATGAAGCCGGGCATGGGTACTTATGACCGATTCAAGAGCATGTTCGACAAGTTTTCCAAGGAAGCCGGTAAAGAACAGTACCTGATCCCCTACTTTATCGCCGCCCATCCCGGCACGACCGATAAAGATATGCTCAATTTGGCGCTATGGTTAAAGCGCAACGGTTTTAGAGCCGATCAAGTACAGGCATTCTTGCCTTCGCCAATGTCCATTGCTACCGCGATGTATCACTCCGGCAAAGACACCTTGCATAAAGTCAGCCGTACCGTCGCCGATATCCCGATCCCCAAAAGCGTCAAGCAGCGCCGTTTGCACAAAGCTTTCCTGCGTTATCACGACCCAAAAAACTGGCCGCTGTTACGCGAAGCTTTAAAAGACATGGGCCGTAGCGATTTAATCGGCAATGGCAAACAGCATTTAATCCCCAGCTTTCAACCTAAAGGCACGATTGAAACACCTGATAAAATTCAACGTTTTAAAACAAAACACACAGGACAAGACAACACCTATAGCAAGAAGAGCAAACTGCATCCAGCAAACAGAAAGAAAAAATATACAAAATAATAAAAAAAACATTTGCAAAAGATAATTTATTCCGTATAATGACAACTTCTTCGCTGGTGTAGCTCAGTCGGTAGAGCAGCTGATTTGTAATCAGCCGGTCGCGGGTTCGATTCCCATCGCCAGCTCCATATATCAAAGCCCTAGGTGACAATAACCTAGGGCTTTTTTATTGCTCGTAATAATTTCCTTTTACATTTTCCACATAAGCTTATAGATGCTTACTGAACAAGTTGGCGCTCTATAAGCCATCGATAAATTAACTTATCCGCCTATAAGGAAGCGCCGAATAAATCGCCTTTCCAACCAATTCTTTCGAGTTATTAACCATTTGCGGTTTGCGTCTTCAGACAGGCATTGGGCCAGCGGCCACGCCGTCCTGCGTAAGAACAGGACGAGTCAAGTAGCACAATTAATTTGGAAACAAGGGACACATTATGCTCAAGAGCACTTCTCTCCGAGACAAGTATTTTTTCCAGGCTGGATTCTAAGGCCGGAAAAAAGCTTGGAGAATATATTTAACCGATAAATTAAACACCGGAATTGGCTAAAATCCTGGGCTGTAAGGAATTCCCAAAAGTTCAATATTCAGTGAGTTCACAATGTCTTGCGTTAAACTAGTGGTCGCAGCCATTTCAAGAAGACCTAATCTGGTCATTGATCCATTATTAATCATACTTTCATAAGTCATGGATTCAATGGCATTAGGGGCGCGGCCGACAATATTAGTAAATAAGCTGTTAACATATCCTTTAGTCGAGGAATCGCCGCTAATAGTCTCAATCATCTTCGCGTTTGTAATAATTTCACATAAATCGTTAAGCGACTTTCCGGAATCGGCTAAACTCAATCCGAGCGCCATGTATTGATCGATTGACTTAGCGCCAAAAGCCGCAACAATTACCTTGGCAGCCACTCCTGCGTTGCCTGAAATGTCGTTAGCAAACCATTTATCGGAAAAATGTATCCGTTCAATGTTTTTAATATTGTCCGTACCGAATTGATTGCTTGTTAACGTTGTATATCCGGCAGGATTTGCCGTTACCGTAAACGATGAGTAGTTAGCCGCATAACTTAAAGTATCAATCCCCGAGCCTCCATCGATAAACTCATTCCCCGCTGTTCCGGTAAAATTATCGGCAGAACTTGTCCCATTCGAAATAGCCGATCCTGCTGATCCTGCCAGTGCCATGGATGTGTCATTGATATTGACTGCGGCACTGGCAACAAGTGCTCCTTTGTAGTTTATCTTTGCCACCATCGTCTCAGCGCCTTCGGTAAAATTATCTGCAGCAACGCCAACCGTGAACGTACCGGTGCCGCCGGCCCCCACTGTTACGGAACCATTTACGGAACCATCGACAATGTCTCCGGAAAATATGCCAAGACCGCCCAAGGAGTAGTCTAAAACCGTGCCGGCAACGACACCGGTCGTGGTCAGGGTGTAAGTCACGCTACCTCCCTCATTGACCGAGGACGAACTGGCAGAGAGCTTATAGGTTGGATTCGAAACAGAGCCCGCGCTGGCTGAAGTGTCATTAATAACGATTGAAGGAGCTACGGCAAGGGCTGTGCCGTCAGCACCGGTCAGCGTCGCAATCATCGACTCCGTGCCTTCGGGGACATGATCGGCGGCGGCAGCTACCGTGAACTCGCCTTTGCCGTTATTGATTGTTACCGTACCTTTCAAAGAACCGCCGACAATATCTGCCGTAGTAATGCCAAGACCGCTCAGCGTGTAATTTAAAACCGAGCCCGTATCAATACCGACTGTGGACAGGTTATAAGTAACACTTGCGCCCTCATTGACCGAGGATGAGTTTGCGGAGAGCGTATAGGCCGGCGTCAAGGAAGTGTCATTGATGTCAACACTAGACGCGACAGCAAGCGGTACTCCACTAGCACTTGTTAGTACCGCAAACACCGACTCTGTGCCTTCAGTGGTATGATCTGAAGCCAGCGCTACCGTGAATGTGCCCGAACCGCTGGAGCCCACTGTTACCGAGCCGCTCAAAGAGCCGTTGACAATGTCAGCGGCGGTAATTCCGGAACCGCTCAGCGTGTAATTTAAAACCGTGCCGGCAGCGATACCGGCAGTAGCCAGATTATAAGTAATGCTGGCGCCTTCGCTAGCCGAAGCAAAATTCGTAGAGAGACTGTAGGTTGGGGTCGACGAAGTATCCTTAACGCTAACCGCAGACGCGTCGGCAAGCTTTGTTCCGCTAGTGTTGGTCAGCGTCGCAATCATCGATTCCGCACCTTCAAGAAGGTAGTCCGACGCAAGCGCTACCGTGAATTTGCCCGTACCGCTGGCATCTACAGTCACCGTACCGCTCAGCGAACCGCCAACAATATCGGCGGCAGTAATACCGGAACCACTCAGCGTGTAGTTAAAGACCGTACCGGGAGTAACATCGGTTGTAGCCAAGCTGTAAGTAATGCTCGCACCTTCATTGACAGAGGATGAGCCTGCGGTAAGCGTATAGGTCGGGCTTAAAGAAGTATCGCTGATGGTGAGCGCAGGCGCGATGGCAAGGGTTGCGCCGCTAGTGCTTGTCAGTGTCACTATCATCGACTCAGCACCTTCGGTGAGATGATCGGCAGCAATCGCTACCGTGAATGTACCTGCGCCGTCGGTAATCGTCACCTGCCCGGTCAAAGAACCGCCAACAATGTCTGCCGCCGTAATGCCGGTGCCGCTCAACGTATAATTTACTTTTAAGCCGGCAGAAATCGTAGGATTGTCCAAGGTTCCCGTTTTTACCGTATAGGTTATGATATTGGCATTCTCACTAGCCGTGGTTGCACTGGCAGTAAGCACATAATTGGCAAAGTAAACGTCGGAGGGAGTTGGGGGAAGAGAAACGGTTTCTTGGATCCCCGTTGTTGGTGATTCGAATATAACAGTTTCAACGTTAATCAGGGTATCGACAGTTGTTGCAGCAGCAGAAGAATAAAAAGTTGTTAATATTGTTGGAGGCGTTGCTCCATCTGTTAAAACTTTTGCAACGACTCTAGTAACCCCGTTAATGGTTGTGATGTCAAAATTGGCTTTAGCGCTGTGAAAAATAACAATGTCAGTCCCCGCTCCGCCGTCAATATAATCAATACCACCAAAACCATCGATCACATCATTATCCGGACTACCAATAATGGTTTCGGTTTTTCCAAGAGGATTTTTACCAATTATGGTCGCCATATATATTTATCTCATCTAGTTGATAGTTGTTTTGGGGTAGTTTCTTCAGCGAACCAGCATTTTCACTAACGCTGAAATAGACTTATCTAATTCTAGCAGAAAAAAGTGATCTAACAATTTGCGCCACCGGCACCTTGAAAGTCTGTTGATTGCTTACTGCATGGTAGCAAAACGCAATCGACAGATTGTGTCCGGATTCAAAAAACTGAATGATTCGGTATACCTAAATTTCAAACTTAGCCGGGGGTCGAATGGCCGATACACCGAAGCTTAGCGCAACCCTGAACCGTTACAATAACCGATCGATTTTAATTGCTCTTAATACCGTTGCGTCATTATATTGAAACTCAGCAATAAACCCTGCCGGACTGCGATAGAATAATTAGCCGACCTCGATTTCCAGAACACAAGGTATGTGTAAAGTTACGCTTCTAGTTTGTACCCACTACCGCTACTCCTTAAATCATCCGTCTTGCGGTGCGCGTGGCGGTAAAGAACTATTGCAGCAACTACAGGCTGCAACGGAAGGCGATGAAATTAATGTCGAGGAGAGCTGCTGTTTCGGGCATTGCGCTGAAGGTCCTGTTGTAAAAATAGCGCCTAATGGCCGATTTTATCATCACGTTACAGAGCTTGACGTTTCCAAGATAATGTCGGACGCTATTCTATTGACTGCTAAGTTATAAAATAGCACCGAAAATCCGATATTTTACAATGCGTTACTGTATCAATAAAGAGCGCTCCATACGCCCTGCTAGCATCCAATTGGATTAAGCTTTCAATAAGTCCTTAACTTTGGCCATAATCCCTGCCGGGTCGATACCTTGATGCGGAAACTGTTCCCACAGACCGCCGCAGCCTTCTTTATGCGTTGCAATATACGCATATCTCGGAGTCAATCCTCGTTCCAGCAACCAGGAACCGAAGCGGCTACCCAATCCCGTTTTGCGGTTATACGACTCGACAATCAACACCATCGGCGATTTACCGATTTTGACCATCATCTTTTCATCGATCACATTCAAGGTTGGTTTATTGATTAAACCGACATCGATACCTTCCTGTTTTAAGCGTTCGACCGCGTCCAACGCCCGGTATAAGGCCTCACCGAAACTGACAATGTAGCCTTGAGTCCCTTCGCGAATGACCTCGTCTTTGCCGGAAATAAACTTGTACTCGCCGCCAAAATACTCTTGACCGTCAGTGTTTAAAATAGCCGGCACTTTAGACCGGGTCGAGAATACAAAACGCAGGCCCGGATTAAAAAAGATCGCTTCCAAACACGCTTTCATTTGCAACGCGTCGGCCGGAAAGTAAAGATGGGTCGCATAGCCGTCGCTCAAACCGTTATCGGCAAACAGGTTGTTCAGGCCGAAATGACAGGTATTGTCAGCCATGTCGTCAATGCCGGAGTGCGAAAAATGGCTGAGTACATTGGAATGATTCAAACGCGCCATCGTGATTTCTGAAAGCACCATCTCCAGAAATGCGCTAAAAGTAGCGAAAATGCCTTGCTTGCCCGATTTCATCCCGAAACCGGCCGCGGCCGAGAAATTGCCGCGCTCCATGATGCCGGAAGAAATAAACACTTCAGGATGAGAGCTACGAATTTTGGACAGGCCGCAGGAACCTTCCAAATCGCTGTCGATCACGCGGACAGTTTCGATTCGCTCGGCCTCGCTGATCCGGTCCAGAATCGCCACGACTGCATCGCCGAAGACGTTACGGTTGGCATCCCACTTATCGCTGGAACCCAAGAATACAGCCTCGTTCTTTGGCGCTTCAATAGTTTTAAGATAATCCGCCGCCGCTTGCCGCCCTCTAAATTCCAAATACTCTATCGCCAATTTCACAGGGATTACGTCGTGGCCGTGATTTGAACCTTCCAAGCCGGCAATTCCGGGGCACATCGGGCGACGGTTAATCACCGCGACAGGGCCATCGGTATTAATAGCCATACACATACGCTGATAAAGATCGTCAATATCTTCGCCGTCGCCTTCAAATACCGTTAGCCCATGGCCGGCCAAAGTTTTAGAAATGGAGCAACCGGGCAAATAGTGGGACGGATGACCTGAGATGGTGACGTCATTATCATCGATAATCAATTTAACGTTCAATTTTTGGGCGACCGCCAAGCGTGCGGCTTCCGCATCGTTACCTTCCTGCTGCGAACCGTCGGAACCCAGGCAAAACACCACTTTGTGCGGATTGGCAATAGACACGCCGTTAACATAGGGCCATATGTGCCCCAAGCGCCCGGAGCTGAACTTTACGCCCGGCGTAAACCCCAGCTCGGGATGGCCCGGTAAATGAGAATGTGCGGCTCGATAATCCAGCAAACGCTCGGCAGGCAGATCGCCGTTAAGCGTAGACATCAGGTATTGCGTGGCCACGCGATGCCCGGCTTCATCAAAGAAAACAGGCACATATTTATCGGCCTCGCCCCGGAACAATGCATCCATAATAACAACTTCCGGCACGGTATCGTAAGGACCGCCGGTATGTCCGCCAACGCCTCTTGCCGCACCGGTAGCCGTGAAAAAGACGATTGCGTCGCGGCA
The DNA here is from genome assembly GCF_003994235.2 of Candidatus Methylobacter oryzae. Classification (GTDB taxonomy): domain Bacteria; phylum Pseudomonadota; class Gammaproteobacteria; order Methylococcales; family Methylomonadaceae; genus Methylobacter_A; species Methylobacter_A oryzae. Next base: position 17,748 of record NZ_RYFG02000096.1, on the reverse strand, counting down.
CAGTTGAATATTGGCTTTAAGACTGCTTCGCTGCTCGTCAGTCAGCGTCGTATGGTTCGCGTTTAACGAGATGCGCCGGTAAACGCCAAGATCGATTGGAAATCTATTCATAGTCGGGCTCATGTTATTGGAATTAAGGAGTCAGGCCGTTCGATCATAAGTTAAAACAACGGCTTGCGGTATAGAGCTTTTTACTTAGCCGCAACCGTTCTTCAATCCGGCTAAAGTTTCCGGATATATTTGGAGTGCAAGCTCCGCCTAAAGCGCCTACTGTTGGTGCTTGCAAAGCAGGCGTAGCCTGCACTCCAGCTTTGAACCTTAGTTAGAAACTTATATTCAGGTACTTAACGATCTGGGTCATACGCGTTCTATTGGGCATGCGCTGAATAGTTACGAGATTTTTTACTTCAGCTTCTAATAATCAAAGCCGATTGAAGGTTTGGCATTTTTATTTTTGGTCGAACCGGCGATAATAGCGGCATTATTAATCCAACTATCGAAGAGAAAAGTATGAGCAATGTCTTTAGTTTTACCGGCACTGTGGGCCGCGATGCGGAAGTCCGGTATTTACCGTCAGGCCAGGCGGTATTGAACGTCACCGTAGCCAACAACATCGGCTTCGGCGACAAGCAGCAAACACTCTGGATCAGGTGTGCGGTGTGGGGCAAACGAGCCGAAGGACAACTGCAAAATTACCTGAAAAAAGGCCAGCAAGTGTTTGTTTCGGGCGAACTGAGTCAAAGTGAATACCGGGCGCAAGACGGTTCGACTAAGACCAGCCTGGAGCTTAACGCCAACATTATCGATTTGGTCGGCAGAAGAAACGACTCAAATCAAGCGCCGCAACAAAGCTATCAGCCTTCGCAGCCCTCTGCTCCACAAGGCCCTAGCCATGATAATTTCGACGCGCCGTACGATGACGACATCCCGTTCTAACTCATGAAAAAAACATCCGGCAGTCCCGCCGCCCGGCCCAAAGTCAGCGTTACTGAACGTAACCTGTTGGTAGCTCACGGGCAAAGCAAAAAATTGGCGGATATTCGCAAAAGGCTTCAGCCGGATTTAGCGGTTGAGGCCAAGCCTTTGCCTAACAAGCCATTGTTTCCCGGCCTAAAGCCGGAAGTCGCTACGGAGTTGAACAAAGCCAGGAAGCTTATCGACGATCGCATTAATGAAATCATGTCCGGTTTTCCTGAAGGCAAGAAAAACAAGCTGTTCAGTTTTAGGTTCGGCTCGGTTGAATCGGTAAAAGCCGCCGATATAAAAGCTGCCTTCAAGCTGTTAGGCATCGACGCCGGCCCGGTGGACATGAGGCTGCTTGCGGCTTTGAACTTTCACGGCAACACTGTTGAAGGAAGCTGATTTGTCCGCTTCCTGAAACTCAAGGCAGGAGGAAATGTGAATAAATTACATGACTTACTGGCTTCTATCGCCGACCTGCCTTTTCAGCATATCCATAAACTGCGCGGTTCTTACTTTTTTCCCGGCTTTCAACTCAGCTTCATCAAAATGCAAGGTAGTCCCGGCGCCAACCCTGCTTCGATTGCATCGGTAAAAATATCGCTAGCGGACAGCCAAATCCCTGAGCTTTTTTTACAAACTGCCGAATGCAAGCTGGCGGTAGCCGACTTTCTGATTCGGCGCTTTCGCGGCGGCATCGACCGGTTTGCCCGGCAAAACCGCGGTAAAGACGGCAGCGGTTCTTTCAACACCGTCGCCTTGAGCCAAAAGATGCTGCGCAGGGATAGCGTTTTGTTTGCCGGCGACGCGGTTTATTTACGTTTTATGATCAGCCTTCCGGCTAAAGGCCAAGGCGGTGGCGTTTTCGATGCCGAGCAAGCCTGGATCATGTTAAATGAAGAGCTGGCTGCAATTGTTGACGCGACATTCTTTTATCAACATTACGACAGGCAAACCCGGACGCTGCTCGAGCAGTTTACCGACGTACAAAAAACGCGAGCCCAAATTATTCAATTCATGCGTCAACATAACCTGGTCGCTTTTATCGCCAACGATGCCAAACTGCCGCGGCAAAGCGGCGTCGACGATAGCCCCTCAACATCCTTATCGGTCAAAGCGTTTCAATCTCCCGCCCAACTACAAATAACAATTCCTTTAGAGAATAGACGCAGCATCTCAGGCATGGGCATTAAAGAAGGCATTACCTGCATTACCGGCGGCGGTTATCACGGTAAATCGACATTGATGCAGGCGATTTTAGCCGGGGTTTATGCGCATATTCCGGGCGACGGGCGCGAATATGCGGTAACTCGCGACGATGCGGTCTTTATCAGGTCGGAGGAAGGCCGCAGTATTCGGGACGTCGACATCAGCCCGTTTATCGGCGACCTGCCGAACGGCCTTAAAACCCAGTGCTTCTCGTCGGACAACGCCAGCGGCAGCACTTCGCAAGCCGCTAATATTATCGAAGCCATCGAGAGCGGCAGCCGCCTGCTGCTGTTTGACGAAGACAGCTGCGCAACCAATTTTTTGGTGCGCGATGAATTAATCAAAAAAATCCTGGATGCGGAACAGGAACCGATCAAGCCGCTTTATTCAACCGTCCGGTCGCTATGGAACAAACACCGCATTTCAATGATCTTTGTCGTCGGCGGTCTGGGGTATTTTTTGCAAAAAGCCGACACCTGTCTGCTGATGGATAACTACCGTTGCGATGACATTAGCGCTAAAGTGCGTGACCGGCTTGGGCCGCTAGCGGAAGAGAATCAACCGGTCGCCGATTTTTCGGTGTCCCGGCGTTTGGCAGCCGATAATTTCGATCCCGTTTATATCAATCGGCGTTTGAACAAGACAATGCCCAAACGCATAAAAGATTTACGTAACGCACCAAGACAGCTGGAGTACGGCATGGACCTGGTTAATCTGGATGCGATCCCACAAATTGCCGAGCCCCCGCAACTCCTGGCTATCGGCTATTGCCTGCTGCTTTTACGGAATCAACTAACGCAACCGGCTCATAAAACTGAAACGATCCGTTTCTGGTTAGACTGGCTGGAGGATCAAATAAATAACCATGGATTGGATTGTTTACAACCCGATTATCCCGGCACGCTTTCGATGCCGCGCAAATACGAGATAGCCGCCGCTGTCAACAGGATCAGGTCGCTAAGGATTCTAGAATGATGAAAGATAGAAATACGAGTCAAAAAAAACCACCCGGAGAAAAAAGGGGGTTGACCCCGGGTGGCTCGTAAGAGAGATAATGCGACAAAACATGGCATCCTGCCTTTCTTTGTCGGGTATAGATTAACAAAGTCAACTGACGGAGTTTATCCGTATGACTACCTATATCGATAATTTCTTCCTGATGGTTCTCTTTTACACACTCAAATCTATTTGTTGGACGGTTCCGGTTTTGCCGTCTTCCGTTAAATAAATGCCGGTATCGGTCACTTCTCCCAGCGACTGGTTATCGGCGGTTCGTAATTGAAAAGGCGTGGTCGCATGTCCCAGATAGATGGCACCGATATTTTTATCGCCCAGCGCGATAAGCTGTTGGCTGCCGTCTTCGTGGCGTTGCCAGATTCTCAAGCTATCGTAGATCGGATCGGCTTCATCAATAAACCCATTCTTATCGCTGTCATACTGGGCCAAATCCGAAAAGCCGTTGCCGGAATTCGGGCCGAACAATTCGGAACCATCGTTGATGACGCCGTCCTTGTTTTTATCCAAAGCCAGAAAACCGCTACCCGGTTTTAGCATCGCGATTTGTTCGGTGGTGCCGTTGGCGTCAATATCGAATTCAAAGCGCGTTTCCGACAGTTCGGCCGCATTACCGGCAAAATTAATCACCAGCGGGTCGACTTTCTTTTCGGGATCGCCGGCCGTGATAGTAGTGTTTGTTTCGAGACGAAAATCGCGGCTCATGTTCAATGTAACCGAAAAATCGATGCTTTTACCGTCCTGCGTTTTAATCACACCGTTTGCGGAAAAACTTGAGCTCTCGGATTCCTGGTAAACTGCACGATGCTCGTAAACAAGACCGAATCCCGCGGAAGCCGGCTGCCGTGCAGAAGGTGGCGTTGTTGTTATTTCTACGTTTTTAGCGTCGGTTGCGGTATCGGCACTGTCGGTTGTCAGCTGATCCGGCGAAAAAAGTTTGAACTCCTTGCCGGTTAACCGCCTAATCATCTCTTTTATAATCAAAAACATGGCGCCATGGTTGGCGTCGAGTCCTTCGCTGAGATCAAGCGATTGTTTTTCAGGTTTAAGCGTTTGCGCTGTTGCACTCAGGCTGACGGCATCGGTTGGCGATTCTTTTGAAGGCAACGCATTTCTGTTTACCGGCTGCTGTTGAGTTTTCCAGAAACGTAAAGATTCGGACTCCTCCGTACTTTTTAAAAATTGATGACTGCTGTTTAGCTGGATGTTGGAACTTTTTATAATCATGAGCTTTGATCTCCAAGATAAAATCTATCTATATCCCGTTATCGGCCGCCGCAGAAATTAAATTAGCCAATATGGAAAAAAATGACAGTTGGCTCAAGCTACAGGACGAGTTTGCTGGTGTACAATAGATTTTTTACTTAGTTAGGATCGACAATGGAAGCTTACCCAGAAAAAAACTGTTCGATAGACCGCTTGGTGACGCATGCAAAATTGGTTGAAGCGACAAAAGCCGGAAGAAAAACACAGCAACGCCGTAACGGCGTATACGGCTGGCCCGGCGAAACCTTTGAACTGGACGGAATGACTTTCGTTGTGACCGATTTAAAGCGCCAACGTTTAGGCGATATGACCGATGCCGACGCCAATGCGGAAGGTTATCCCAGTCTTGATATGTACCGGGATCTTATTTTAAAAATGCATGCCGGAATGACTTGGCAAGAAGATGCGCTGGTATGGGTCCACAGTTTTGCGGCGCAAACGGATTAGTTAACAACAAAGCCCTCAACCTTGACGGACGAGGGTTTTGTTTTTAGGCGGGAAACGACGCTACGGCGGCCGCCTTCAAGTCATCCGACAACAAAGTCGCTTTTCTTTGCAACGGCAACTCAATATACCGATACGAAATCATTGCGAACGCAAAAACAGCAGCGATATTAACGAAGGTTAACCAGCCGAGATAATTTCCTGTGACCAGCTCCTGCCACAAATATACCGTATAAGATATTCTTCCCAGATAACACAACTGCCGGTTCTTAAAAACCAGCGCAACCGCTTTAAACCGCGTCGGCGTGCCCAGCACCATCAACAAAACCAACACTGGGTAACACAACACCTTAACCTGTCGTTGAAGGCCATCCGGCACATAGCCGATAGCGATCAGCAGCAACGCAATAACGAGTAGCCAAACCCCAACGTGCATCCGGCGAATACGGCCGATAATCTCTTCAGGCAACAATGCCGAACAACAGCCGATTAGCAGGAAAATAAAGTACATGAAGTATTCGCCAATCAGCAGGTGCCCCGCCCTGTTCAATAACACAGCAATAATAGTCATGCCGGCTATCGCCAACGCAAAGCGCAAACTGTTATTAATCAACGGCACAAACAGCATCAGAAGAGGAAAAACCAGGTAGAACTGCTCTTCGTAAGCCAGTGTCCAGGTATGTCCGGCAAACCACGAACAACCATCGGGAAACGGCATGTTGCATAAAAACGCGGCCGAGGTTAGCGCCTGTTTTAATGAAATTTTAATAACGCCGGCAGCGTTAAGCAGTAAAAGACTGGACAGATACAGCCAAAGCGGCGGAATGATCCGGTAAAACCGGCGCAGATAAAATGCGGATAAACAAATGCTACCCGTCCGTTTTTTTTCGGCAATAAGACCGGAACAAATAACGAAACCGCTGATCACGAAAAAGACCAAGACCCCCAACTCACCCAAGCGGTCCAACTGGTCCAAGTAAGGCGCCAAGAATGCTACTTTTAAGCCGCTATAAACAAAAACATGCGATTGAATGACCATGACCACGGCCAAAAACCGCCAGACATCGATATAATCGATTCTTGCGGAAACAACTTCTTTATCGGACTTAGACAATGTAACTGATCCTGCTTTAGGAGATAACGGGGATTACAAGCAGTCCCCGTTTGATGCGATGACAGTCTTTCAGACTGTATTTGAAAAAATAGTTGAACTATTCAGCACATAGAGAAATGGAACACGGATTTACTTGGCTTGAGTTAAAAATCCGTATAAATCCGCCCGATCCGTGTCATCCGTGTTCCATTAGAAATACGCTGAAGTTACAAATAGCTTTTAATAACGGCTCACTAGCCGGCAGCTAAATAATACAAACCGCTGCTTAAGCAGACTAATGAGAACAAATAGTTCATACGCTTGCCGCCTGTCATGCCGATGACGCAACCGCCAAGACAAATGACCAGGCTCATCAACATTAACGACGAGAAATACAGCAGAGCGCTGGAATCAGCCGGAATTTCCGAGGCATGCGCATAGCCATGAAATACCGCAAAAAACGATACGCCCAAAAAGAGCATTTTAGCGCGCTGTTTTTGGCTAATCGTAACCAGCAAACCGAACGCTACCAGCGACAAAGCGATTAACGATTCAACAAACGGGATTTGCACCGCTGCGGCATTAAGCAACGCACCGGCTGCGATCAATCCGAAAAACACAGCAGGAAACGCAACCAACGCTTTGCCGCCCTGCTTGGCTGCAATCAGGCCTACAGCCAGCAGCACTAACAAATGGTCGATGCCGGTTAAAGGATGCAATAAACCACTCATCAAGCTGTGCTCGATATGTCCTCCGGTATGTGCATACAGTGACGGTGATACGAGAAACAAGGCGGCAATCAGCCAATTTTTAATGCGCATAAATGGGTCCTATTGAAGTTATTAAATCGGGGGCTAACAATGTTCAGTCTATTAACTGGCCTGGGCTCTGTCAACGCTTTATACCCAAAGGGCATAAGTTTCGTTTGAGCGGGCAAGCTGCTCAACTCAGCTTTATACCCAAAGGGCGTAAGTTTCGTGAGAGGGCAAGCTCAAGTAATTGCCTTCAGCGCATCGGCCAGCAAAGCGTCGAGTTTGATACAGGAACTTGGATGATCGATGCTGTCTGTGCTCCAGATATTTTTGATGCCGGCGTTAAGGATATGATCGTAAGCATCGCCGCAAAACAAGGCATGAGTAACCACCGCGTAAATATCGCCGCAACCTTTGGCTTGCAGCAACCCGGCCGCTTTAGCCATCGTCCTGCCGGTGCTGGCCATGTCGTCGACAATAATCACAGGCTTGTTACGGTAATCGCCGTCCGGCAGCGTCATTTCCACTTGTTTGTCGCCTAGCCGGTGTTTCTCGGCAATCGCGTAATCGAAGCCGATATTTTTGGCGATAGCCGCAACCCACTGTTTCGACTCGCTGTCCGGCCCCAGCAATACGCCATGCTTGAATTGTTGTTTTAAGAACGCGCCGATTTGATCGGCAGCGGTAAGACTAATCGCGTTTTTAATCGGAATCGCCTGGTTTAAGGATGAGATGCGATGCAAATGCGGATCGACGGTCAGCACATCGTCGAACAGCTCGCCAAGCAGTTTGCCGACGATGCGCTGGCTGACCGCCTCGCCGGGCCGGTTGGCGATGTCCTGGCGCATATAGCCCAAATAAGGCGTAACCAGAGTCAGGCGCTTGGCGCCTAGTTCCCGCGCGGTCGCGGCCGACAGCAATAGCTCGACCAATTTATCGTTAGGCTGATTAAGGCTGCGGCAAATAACGACATGTCCGGGCAGCGACGGCGGCAGCCGAACCAGGCTTTCGCCGTCGGGAAAATGATGCAGCGCCGCCTCCGCCAGCGGCGCGTCAAGCTTGGCCGCTAAACGGCGCGCCTGGCTTAAATAATCGGGGAAAGCAAGTATTATCATGGGCTGAGATTGTTCCGGGTTAAAAAGCAATTAACGATTTAATAATTTGTTCCTCACTGCCTATTGTGTAACCGCTGTTTTGCATCGCCGCCTCCTGGGCGAATTTAAAATCGGTCGGAAACTCCGCATAAATCCGGTATAAAACATCGCCTTTTTCCACCGGACTACCTAATTTCTTGACCAGATCGACGCCGGCTTTTTTTATCTTCGGCGCACCGGCAAGCCGGGCTATTTTCGCCATTTGAAAGTTATCGATGCTGGTCACTATCCCGGCACTATCGGCCAAAACATCATGACAGAGACTGCCCGGATGCAAATCGATTACCTTCGCGCCTTGAGCTCGGATCAAAGCATTCATTTTAGCGCCGGCCCGCCCCGATTCGAGGATGTCGCGGGCAATCGCATAACCTTGCCCGCCGCGTACGTCGGGATCGAATTCAATGATCCTGCCGGCCAGCTGTAAGGACTTTTGGCGTAAATCGAACGGCGCATCGGGATCGTTTTGCAGCACCTGCATAATATCCCGCGCTTCCAGTATCGGGCCGATACCCCGCCCTACCGGCTGGCGGCCGTCGGTAATCATCACTTCCAGGTGTATGTTGAGCCGGTCGCCGACAAACTCGAACAGCTTCCGCAAAGCCAGCGCCTGGTTCATGTGCCGCACCTTGGCCGTCGGGCCGACCGGAATATCGATAAGCAAATGCGTCGACCCGGCAGCCAGCTTTTTGGACAAAATCGACGCGACCATTTGTCCCTGCGAATCGATGCCCAGCGGCCGTTCAACAGAAATCAGCATGTCATCGACCGGCGCGAGCTTGGCCGTGCCGCCCCAGGCCAGACAGCCGCGCTCCTGGCGTATGATGTCGTGCAACTGTTCCGGGCTCAGGTTCACCTCGGACAACACTTCCATCGTATCGGCCGTACCCGCCGGCGAGGTAATCGCGCGGCTGGAGGTCTTTGGAATCAACATACCGTGCGCCGCGACAATCGGCACGACCAGCATTGACGTACGGTTGCCGGGAATGCCGCCGATGCAATGCTTATCGGCGACCAGCGCTTCATGCCAGTTCATCGTGTCGCCGGAGCGCAGCATCGCGCGGGTCAGGAAAAAAAGCTCGTCGCGGTCAAGATTGTTTTGCCCGGTCGCGACCAGGAACGCGGCCATTTCCATTTTGGAATAACGGGCTTCGACAATATCGTTGGTTATCTCGTTGAAGTCGTCCTGATCGAGCCGTTCGCCGTTGATCTTGCGGCGCACCGCATCCATCGACTTTGGGTTTTCGGCATGGTTAACCGTAACCAGGCTGCCTTCGGCGACATTAAGCTGCTGGAACGCCTGCTCGGACAGGCCCAGCTCCCCGGCCAGTACAATGGAGCTGTCGTCGACTATGTTAAGAACGGCGAGCACTTTGGAACCGTTGGCGGTAACCAGGATTTTAGACAGCGCCTGAAAGCCCTCAGCCCGGTACATGCTGCATTCGCGATGCATATAAGCGACGTTTTCATGATAAGTATCGATAGCGATACGGCGGATTTGCAGATTGTCATTACTCATGGGATAAAATGGCTAATAGAGATAAACTGAATCGATGATGCGGTTTGAGCCCCGGATTGTCAACCCGCCGGGCATTAGCTTGAGCAAGAACTGCAAACCACACCCCGAACAGCAATAAATCTACTTTTCGCCGGGAGCAACAATGAAAAAATGCGCATGGGCACTTTCCAGCCCTAATGAAGAACACTATCACGATCATGAATGGGGAGTGCCGCTACATGACGACCGGCTGCTGTTTGAGTTTTTGATTCTCGAAGGCGCCCAAGCTGGTTTGAGCTGGTCGACTATTCTGAACAAACGCGATGGCTACAGACAAGCTTTCGATAATTTCGATGCGGAAAGAATTGCGCGTTACGATCACAAAAAAATCGGCGAGCTGCTGGCGAATCCGGGTATAGTCAGGAACCGGCTGAAAGTGAATGCGGCAGTGACCAACGCGCAAGCCTTTTTGACTATCCAACAGGCATTTGGCAGTTTCAACGACTATATCTGGCAATTTGCCGATCACAAGCCGCTGCACAATACCTGGAGAAATGCTGCCGAGGTTCCGGCTGCCACACCAATTTCAGACTTAATGAGCAAGGATCTTAAAAAACGCGGTTTTAAGTTTGTCGGCAGCACGATTTGTTATGCTTACATGCAAGCGACCGGCATGGTTAACGATCACACCGTCGATTGTTTCCGCCATGCCGAAATTAAAACCAAGTATTCATAAGGAGAGACACTATGCGTTATTTACATGCCATGGTTCGGGTTCATGACCTGAATGAATCGCTGGACTTTTATTGCAACAAGCTGGGTTTAATCGAACACAACAGAATAGACAGCGAAGAAGGACGTTATACGCTGGTCTACCTGTATGCGCCGGAGGATACCTATCAGGCTGACAAAATGCATGCGCCGTTACTGGAACTGACTTATAACTGGGACACCGAAGATTACCAGGGCGGCCGCAACTTCGGCCATTTGGCTTTTGAAGTCGATAATATTTACGACACCTGCCAAAAATTGATGGATGCCGGCATAGTCATCAACCGCCCGCCGCGCGATGGACGCATGGCGTTTATTCACTCGCCGGATAAAATCTCTATCGAGCTGTTGCAGAAAGACGCGCCGTTGCTGCCTTCGGAAAAATGGCTGGCGATGGAAAATACCGGGACTTGGTGAATTTTAACTGTGTACTCGTTATCGCGCTCTACGGTTCGAATTGTTTCTGCACGCAAATTCAATCGCTAGAACTGAAATAAGCCAAGGCCGGAACCCGGCCTTGGCTGAACGCAACGGCCTATTTTCTCTTTATTTGGTGAGTTTCAATGCCGGCAAAGCCGTGGGCAAAATAAACGTTTTTATCGTCCATCGCGACGTCCTGCGCCGCCGGACAATTGTCAAACGTATCCAACAACACCGGGACCAGCGAAGTCATGTCGTACAAGCGGCAAGAAGACGACCATGACGGAAATGTGCCGATAGACATAGCAGCAATCCCAACAACATCCGTGTAATAGATTGGATAAAAGCCAGCCCCGACCAATACCAGTCCGTTATTCGATGCAGCCAGCGGCCGCGGCCATTCATCGAAAGCCCATTCACCGCTCGGCGTCAGTGTTGCGCCGTCAACGCGAAACGCATGAAGCTTATTGCCGGTATTAGCGGAGTCAACCTTAGCTCCGCTGTATATCACTGCGTTGCCGCAGGATATATACAACGTATCGCCTTGCAGCAAGGTATTGCTATAAGCGGGGCAAGGCAAAGTCAGGCTGTCGCGCAGGCTGGCATTGCCGTTGGCGTCCAATGTCAGCAGATCGATACGCAGCGGTTCGGTATCGGTGCCGTTCTCGCTGACCAACAAGCCTCCGGCCGAAGCAAATCCTATCGGTTGCCCCGGTATATTGTAATTGGCCACGAACTTCATACCAGCCGCCGCAGCTTGCCATCCTTGTAACGTCCATGACAGATACCCGGTATTACCGGTTTTGTCCGGCAAAGCCAACTGGCTGTCGAGCGCTTTAACATCCTGCCAAGTGGAATTGCTGATATAAAAACGGTCGCCATCAGCGAAAGCCTGCCCATAAACGCTGTTTTTGTCGTTAGTCGGAGCCAGCGTGGGCAGCAACTCGCCGCGCACTCTATCCAACGCGCCTAATGTAAAAGGTTGCCAACGAAAGAAAAACACATGGCTGTTAGTGGCCAATATCTGGTTATAGTTATGATCCAAATTCCATTTCATTTCAGCTTCGTCCGGATTGGCGGTTTTTTGCCGGTACAGGCGGTAATAGCCTTGATTGCCGTAGACTCCGGACCATAATTCACCCTCGTCAAGATACAACCAGCTTACATTACGCGCTAATTCCACTTGTCCCAACACTTGGGGAACGCCATTGCTGCGGCCTACCGTCAGGAACGATTGGTTGCCCAATACGCCCCACAATTCGGAACTCAAGGCAACGCTACGCTCGGCTTGAGTACTGAGTTTGAGTTGTCCGCCGTCTTTTGGAACGCCGGAAGAAAAATCGACCCATTGCAGATAACTGCCCGGCGTGTTGCCCCATGATTCAACCGGCAACAAAGCATATTGTTTTTCCCAATCTAATAATAATGCGCGCTCGTCGCTCAGGGCTTGCGACCAGGAATATACCGAGTCATCGGTCACTGCGGTGAATCGTCCCAATAATCCGGGCGCAGCCGGAACGGAAACATCGAACAGGCTGGCAGCGACTCGTCTTGCCCAAGTTCCACTACCGAAAGGTTGATCGTCGACGCCGAGTCCAAAAACGCGGTCGCCATGAACGAACAACTTTTCCGACCAGCCGGGTACTTGCAGTTCGCCGAGAATGACCGGCTTCGTTGGATCGCTGAGCCCGATAACCCATAGAGGATCCTTGCGCTCATAAGTCACTACGTAAGCAAAATTTTCCGCAAAACGCGTCGCAAACAACGCTTCTTTCGGCGCAATGCCGCCAACCGATCCCAGTTGAGCCAGCTCCGCATTCAGGTCGTATACGCTCAGAACGCTGCCGCTATTGGCATCGGCGGCACTGTAAACCACGCGCAGTTGGTTGCCGCTGACGTCGAGATGAAACTCCGACGGCACCCTGCCGGACAGGTTTATTTGCGGCAATGCCCGTAAGGGCTGCGCCGGATCGCGCAAATCGAAAACGCGCAATTCAGTGTTAGTCCAATTGCCGGGGATGCCTCCTGTAATCACTAAATAATCCGCAAATAGCGCAACATGCGGATCATAGGCGTTCCAGGCTTGGTTAGCGCGCTCGCTGAGCTGACCGTTAGCATCAATAACCAAGGACTGCACGACTAAACGCAGTTCGGGATCATAGTGCGTACTGACCGTATAGATCACGTCGCCCCGGCGTCTGGATTCTAAAAATTGGCCCGATAATTTGAACGTGCTGATTTCGCTCTGGCTGCCGTCGCCGTTTTCGCGAAACACGCTTATTTGCGCGCCGGCCGAAGAAGTTGCCGAATTCAGCAATACCAAATGATATTGGCCTAAGGTATAGATTTCTTTTGGGAAACCGGATAAAACCGTGGAAGAAACCAATTGCGGCGCTGTTGCATTGGCCGTCTCGATGATTTGCAGACGTTGGGCTTGGGCGTTGGCATAAAATAAACGCGTGCCCTCAAGATGAAACACGTCGGGCTTTTCTATAGTGGACGTTGTTGCCGTTCCTGCCGCATCCGTTGCGATACCGGCAGTTACAGAAAAAGTACTGCTTACAGAATTATTGGCCAGGAAAAAATGTTGTCCCGGCAACCTGGCAGTGGCGGCCAGCGCATTCAACGGCAATAAGCTTGAAGCCCGCCAACGCTTCCAGTCCAAAGGATCGGCGCCGTTAGGCGTTGCTACCCAGGCTAAAAAACAGCGATGCTGCGCAGGGCATTCGGACGGTAAGGAAGTGACCGGTTGAGATGAAAACGGGGCTAAATCCTTACCATTCCATTCAGGCACCAATCCATTTTGCCAACCTAAAGCCGGAATCCAGCTACGGTATCCGGTTTCTGTTTTATCGTCCAGATCCAGCCACGTCAGATAAACGTCGACTTTGCTTAGTGAGGTATCGTTTTCCAGGCTGACGGCGGCAGCGTTCGGCGCATCGGTTTGCACCGTCACGTTCCAAGCATAGGCCATATGATTGCCAAGTAACATCGCAAGCAAAACAACGCAATATTTGGATAGCACAGATGGACGGAGCGGCAAGCGACTATCGTCTTTAACCCGGCCATCAATGACTTCGCCGGAAGCAAATGGTGCTATTTTGCACAAATGAATAGGCCACGAATCAGTTTCTTTGCCGTAATTCAACGTCATGGTTTAAATCTCCGATCTGGATGGTTTATTTCAAAGCAATACTTTAATCTGTTTAATGGGAAGACCGGCAACTTTCTTAATGCCGGCTCAGGTTAGCAACCGGGTGAGACCTGCTGCTGACATACCGTTTTTCTCAACGCGGTAAAATTTCTATTTTCTAGTACTTCAGGAGCCGTGCATATCCATTTAAGGCATTTTTAACTGCCGGTTGAGGTATATCCTTGGCAATAACTTATCTTGGTGTATTTACCGGCCCGAAAATGCGCCCTGTTGTAACACACTAAATCAGTTGACGACAGTTAATTACGATGGGCTTCGGCTAATGCTTCCACCCATCTTATGGAAATAACTTAGACCGCGTTCTTAATCCGTTCCATCGCTTTTTGCAGATTCGCCATGCTGGTGGCTATAGAAATCCTGATATGTCCCGGCGTACCGAACGCCGAACCCGGCACCAACGCAACGCCGGCGTGTTCGATCAGGTATTCGGAAAAAGCCAGATCGTCGTTGATGTTGTCCAATCGGGCCAACAGCTTCTCGACGTTCGGGAACACGTAGAAAGTACCGTCGGTTTCCATGCACTCGACGCCGTCGATGCTGTTCAGTTCGGCGACGACGTAATCGTGGCGTTTTTTGAACTCGGCGCACATGCCGTCGATAAAGCTTTGATCGCCGGTCAGCGCGGCTTCGGCGGCGTGCTGCGAAATCGAGGTCGGGTTCGACGTGCTTTGCGATTGGATTGTCGTCATCGCTTCGATCAAATCGGCAGGACCCGCCGCATAGCCGATACGCCAGCCGGTCATCGAATAGGCTTTGGACACGCCGTTCATGACCACGGTGCGGTCGTACAGGTCGGGATGCGCGTTCAGGATATTAACAAACGTGCCTTTTTCCCACAGCGTATGCTCGTACATATCGTCGGTGGCGATAATAATGTTCGGGAATTCTTTCAACACGTCGCCCAGCGCTTTCAGTTCGTCCAGGCTGTAAGCGATGCCGGACGGGTTGGACGGGCTGTTGATGAAAATTAGCCGGGTTTTGTCGGTGATCGCCGCACGCAGTTGTTCCGGCGTAATCTTAAAACGCTGCTCCTGGGTGGTTTCGATAATCACCGGCACGCCGTCGGCCAGCAACACCATGTCGGGATACGATACCCAGAACGGCGCCGGAATAATCACTTCGTCGCCCGGATTCAGCAGGGCTTGGCACAGGTTGTACGAGCTTTGCTTGCCGCCGCACGAAACCAGGATTTGCTTGGCTTCATAATCAAGACCGTTGTCGTTCTTGTACTTCGCGATAATCGCTTTTTTCAGGCTGGCGATGCCGTCGACGGCGGTATATTTGGTTTGGCCGCTTTCGATTGCTTTAATACCTGCCGCCTTAATATGATCCGGAGTATCAAAATCCGGCTCACCGGCGCCAAGGCCGACAATGTCTTTACCCGCAGCACGCATCTGCGCCGCCCTGGCGGTAATCGCCAAAGTCGGTGATGGTTTAACTGCCTGGACTCTGTTTGAAAGTTTGATGCTCATGTTTGCCCGTATAAAATCAATGTCAAAGGTAAAGCGAATTATACATTATGTATAATGGCTTACTAACATTAGGTATTAAATTATTGGCATTGTACCCGTGACTTTACGCTGGTTTCCAAGTTCCTGCCTGAAAACCCGGACATAAGCCGGAATACCCACAGAGTACAAGTAAACTGGTTTAAGCGATAGCAAGAACCGGCATTGTCCACATGGGTATAAACTGCCGATTAGACCTTCCAGGTTTTTACTGGGGCCATCCATGGCAGTCGTAAAACCTGGAAGACTATTGCCCGCGTAGCGCCCATTTCGGCCTACATTTACTATTGTGAATCTCCGATGAAAAAGCAGTTTAAAATCCACAGCCGCTTCCAACCCGCCGGCGACCAACCTACCGCGATCCAAGCCCTGGTCGAGGGCCTGAGCGACGGCGAAGTACATCAAACCTTGCTCGGCGTGACCGGTTCCGGCAAAACCTTCACGATGGCCAACGTGATTTGCGAAGTGCAACGTCCGGCAATGATCCTGGCGCCGAACAAAACCCTGGCCGCGCAGTTGTACGGCGAGATGAAAGAATTCTTCCCCGAAAACAGCGTCGAGTATTTCGTCTCCTATTACGACTACTACCAGCCGGAAGCCTACGTCCCGGCCTCCGACACGTTCATCGACAAGGACGCGGCGCTGAACGAGCATATCGAGCAAATGCGCTTGTCGGCGACCAAAGCGCTGATCGAGCGCGAGGACACCATCGTCGTCGCGACCGTGTCGGCGATTTACGGCTTGGGCGAGCCGGAATCGTATTTCCAAATGGTGCTGCACCTGGTCAAAGGCGACATGATCAATCAGCGCGACATCCTGCGCCGGCTCGCCGAAATGCAATACACCCGCAACGACATCGACCTGCGCCGCGCGACCTACCGCGTGCGCGGCGAAGTCATCGACGTGTTCCCGGCCGAATCGGACAGCGAGGCGTTGCGTATAGAACTGTTCGACGATGAAGTGGAACGGCTGTCGCTATTCGACCCGCTGACCGGCGAAGTCACCCAGCGCATCGCCCGTTACACGATCTACCCGAAAAACCATTACGTAACCCCGCGCGAGCAACTATTGTCCGCGGTCGATGCGATCAAAATCGAACTGAAAGACCGGCTTGAGCATTTGCATTCCATGAACAAACTGGTCGAGGCGCAGCGGCTGGAGCAACGGACGCTGTTCGACATCGAGATGATCCTTGAAGTCGGCTATTGCTCCGGCATCGAAAACTACTCGCGCCACCTGTCCAGCCGCGGGCCGGGCGAAGCGCCGCCGACAATGTTCGATTACCTGCCGGCCAACGCTGTCGTCATCATCGACGAAAGCCACGTCACCGTGCCGCAGATCGGCGCGATGTACAAAGGCGACCGCTCGCGCAAGGAAACGCTGGTCGAATACGGCTTCAGGCTGCCGTCGGCGCTGGACAACCGGCCGTTGATGTTCAA
The DNA here is from genome assembly GCF_003994235.2 of Candidatus Methylobacter oryzae. Classification (GTDB taxonomy): domain Bacteria; phylum Pseudomonadota; class Gammaproteobacteria; order Methylococcales; family Methylomonadaceae; genus Methylobacter_A; species Methylobacter_A oryzae. Next base: position 1,009 of record NZ_RYFG02000096.1, on the reverse strand, counting down.
CGAATTCGAAGCGAGAGCGCCACAACGGATTTATGTCTCGGCAACGCCCGGGCCTTACGAAAAAGAACATTCCGGCGTGTTCGCCGAGCAAGTGGTCAGACCGACCGGCCTACTCGATCCGGTCGTCGAAGTGCGTCCGGCAACCACGCAGGTTGACGATTTGCTGTCCGAAATCAACAAGCGCGTCGAAGTAAAAGAGCGGGTGCTGGTCACGACGCTGACCAAACGCATGTCCGAAGACTTGACCGAGTACCTGATGGAACACAAAGTGCGAGTGCGTTACCTGCATTCCGACATCGACACCGTCGAGCGGGTCGAAATCATCCGCGATTTGCGCTTGGGTAATTTCGATGTGCTGGTCGGCATCAACCTGTTGCGCGAAGGCTTGGACATACCGGAAGTGTCGCTGGTCGCGATACTGGACGCCGACAAGGAAGGCTTCCTGCGTTCGAGCGTATCGCTAGTGCAAACGATAGGCCGCGCGGCGCGAAATGCGAACGGCAAAGCAATTCTGTACGGCGACAAAATCACCCGCTCGATGCAGCAGGCGATAGACGAAACCGAACGCCGGCGCGAAAAACAGCATAAATTCAACGTTGAGCACAATATCGTGCCGAAAACCGTGTTCAAGTCCGTCACCGATATTCTGCAAGTCTCGATTCCGGGCGCAGGCATGACCAATGGCAACAAGCTGCTGGACAAAGTCGCCGAATTCCCGGCCGATTACAAGGCGGCGATGACGCCGAAACAGGCCGGCAAGAAGTTGAAGCAACTCGAAGAAGCGATGTACAAGCATGCGAAAAACCTGGAGTTTGAACAGGCGGCTAAGATTAGGGATGAGATTAAGGTTTTGCAGGGGTTGATGCTGGGGTAATTGCATTTTATCTATGGAAAAATCCATCCTACCGTTCTTAACTTATTAGAACTTACGCATTGACAGCCGGTATAGAATATGAGGCATGAACTAACCCTAGGCAACGGAAGGCCCGCCCGTGATAAGAAAAATAAG
>NZ_RYFG02000095.1 GCF_003994235.2 Candidatus Methylobacter oryzae | reverse complement strand
CTTTTTCGGAATTAATTGGAGCGGGAAACGAGATTCGAACTCGCGACCCCAACCTTGGCAAGGTTGTGCTCTACCACTGAGCTATTCCCGCGCTTCAATTTATTTGCTTATTATAAGCCTTTTTTATATCTTGTCAACTTTTACTGAACATCAATTGCCAAAACCCAACCTGCACTGCCTTTACATTCGCCATCCTCAACCTGAACTTTAACAAATGCATTTTTCTTTCCTGCAAAATCCTGAAACTCCTGAACAGTTACCGGTGTGCCTTGTGCTATACGTCTGCAAGACTCAACTTTGCCTTTTTCTAAATCTTCACTGTCATCAAAAGCCGCTATAGCGCCAGGCACTGCAACTAATTGAATAGGTGATTCAACTTCATAAGTATTCGGATTTTTCAAAACATACCGTTGCCCTGTAACAAGACTTTTAGGCGAAGAACTCGAAATAATACCTGAATCGCCGCCACTTACCATCATAGCGATGAACAGGAAGACTACGCCTCCAATAATGCCAAAAAATACTTTTGGATTATTTTCTTTTAAATCCATCATTGATGAAAACAGCTTACCAGCCGTTTCTTTTGCTGCATCTACCGATTTTTTAGCGTTTTCTTCATTACTCATTTCTTATCCTCACGATTGTAATTTGTTATTATTTTCAGGTTCCAACTCAAAACATATTACCTGATTGTCACGGTAACTCATATACATAAACAATGTCATTATAAGTTAACGCTCTTAGTTTTATTTATATCTACTTTATAAAAGCGACAATTTACATTAATAATCAACTCGACATGCCAACTTACCACGATAAAAAAACTTTTCAAGTGCTATATGCGTATAGCACTATTATTCCGGCTGGATAAGCTCTCTAAATAAAATCGTATCCTTTTTTAGTTTGTGGCGATACAGGCTTAACCTTCTCCGCTACACGCCGGCATTCAAACTGCCAGTAACCTAGACCGACATTCTTTCTGTTGCTCAATACAACGGGAAAGTCTTCACTATTCATAAACATCCGAATGACATCGTCATCTTTCAACATAAAACTATCCGTAACAATATAGCTCTTTTCGTATTCCAATTCCTTTGCGCTATAAAACAGTCCTTTTTGTGGAGCCTCCTTCCCCAGTTCATCCAGATGAACATAGGTGACTGCTGCGGATTGATGAGCCAACAACTGCATACCAAAGTTTATTCTGCCGCTTTGCTTATCAACAATAACCTTGTTGACAATGCCTAAAGACCGCTTGTGCTCAGGACTGTCTGTTTTTCTGAAACTGACCAAACTCCCAACCGATAAAACGCCGGTCTGTTTGAAAACGCCGGATAATAATCTATCAGAGGCCGATTGAACCAGGAACTCCAGCTCTTTCTCTGCAGCAAAATCCAACGCGCTTTGCAGCTCATGAGTTGATTCCAGACCTACAGCAATATATCGATCTGCCCTATCACTAAAAAAAGGCACGCCCTGCAAATCAATCCCCAACCATCTTTGCTCAAGATAATCGAGCAATTCCGCTGCCGGCTTTCCCATGTCATTTTTTATTACATGCATCGAACTGAACCTTGCCTCTGCAGCATTAATCAGTTTTTCTTTTTGCTTAAAGGCCTTGAACAGTTTGGTAAGATCCAAATACAGTGTTGCCGCGTCGTTTTTAGCATTGACTTCAAATTGACAATGCGGCGCTTTATCCTCGTCCACGAAGACAACACATTGTATTTGCTGACCATTGACAGGTTCTTTTTTTAGACCGACTAAAGAACCAATTGTCTCTATAAAACTATAAACCAATAAAAGTTCCTTTTGCATTAAGCCGGTCGGATCGGCAAGACTGAGCAAGAGGATCTGCCGATAGCAGTCTTCAGGACTACTGGCTTTATTGGATTGGCCTGAATCATTCGCAACTTTGGTCGTGCTGTTCTTTATTTTCACACTCAAGCTATAAAGCGAATGTAAATCTATCCATACCCAATCGGGTATCGGCATTCCCATAATGAAATGACTGACGATAATGCCGCTTAATCCTTTAATGCAGCGCTGGATCGCCAATGCGGCATTCTTTCCTTGAAACCAGCCAACGCCTCTCTTGGTTAACTCTTTAAGCACCATCCAATAGCCGATCGTGAATTCCTTTTCAATCGAGATCAATACCGTCAAAATCTTCTTATCATTCTCTTCTTTTGGAAAACCCGTTTTAATCAGTCTAGAGCGAAGATAATCTTCAATCACATGGACGCTTGGACTTAAAAGTTCCAGCGCATCCAGCCTTAACTGGATGCCCATTTCGACAGTATTAAAATCTATAAGAAAATCGTGAAGCAAACGTGTGGCTAATCCAGGATTAGCAGTAGGCAGTTCAGCTACCCAATGTTGTAGCGCTTTTGCTTCAAACTCTTTCAGGCGCTGAGGATTATTTTGTTGTGTTGGAATAACCAGAAAAAAAGAGTTCTTCACATATTCACCGAATTGATTTTAATGCTTTGTATTATCTAATAAAAACTTACGACGACACCGCTCATCAATATCACAAACCCTTTCTAAAAACACATCAAGCCCCTCCTTTTCTCATCATCATCCCTTTTGACGGGTTGTAGCCAATGATTGCAGCCACCATAAACACGACAAAAGCGGCAAAAGTATAGATAAGCGCATGACTGTTAAACTGTCCATAAAGAGCGAAACGAACTAGTTCAACCGCTTGAGAGAAAGGATTATATTGCGCCAAATGATAAAGCAAGGCGCTAGACTCTTTGATTTTCCATAAAGGATACAATGCGGTCGACATAAAAAACATCGGAAAAATCACAAAGTTCATCACACCGGCAAAATTTTCCAATTGTTTTATAAAAGACGATAACAACAAGCCCAAAGCGCCCAACATTAAACCGGACAATAACAGCGCCGGCATGATCCACAAGTAACCTTGCCATGGTGCTTGAATATCATAAAACCAAGCAATCGCTAGAAACACGTAAACCTGCAAGATCGACACACCGGTACCGGCCAGTAATTTACTGAGCAATAAAAACCAGCGCGGCAACGGGCAAACCATCAATATCCGCATACTGCCCATTTCCCTGTCATAAACCATCGACAATGAACTTTGCATGCCGTTAAACAGTTGTATCATGCCGATCAGTCCAGGAGTGATATAGACTTCATACAAGATATAAGTCTCATAAGGCGGGGTAATCGCAAGCCCTAACGCAGCCCTAAAACCCGCCGCAAATACGAACAGCCAGACCAAAGGCCTGACTAGGGCGGAAATAAAGCGCTCGCGCTGAGTAACAAACCGCGATAACTCGCGCCAAATGATGCCCCACATGGCGCGCCAATAATGAACCAACTTCACCCCTGTTCTCCTTGCGTCAACGAGTAAAAAGCGTCTTTAATGGTTGGAGTGCCGGTTATTCTAAGCACGTCATCAACCGTTCCATTGGCTTTAACCTGCCCTTTATGCAGCACGATTAAATGATCATCCGGATAAATTTCATCAATCAAATGACTGGCCCATAAAACCGCCAATTTTTCTTCGGTCGCCAAGCGATGTACATATTCGACAATCGACAGCCGGCTGGGTACATCCAAACCGACGGTAGGCTCATCCAGCAACAGCACCGATGGTTTATGCAACAATGCCCGAGCAATCTCGACGCGCCGGCGATGGCCGCCATTTAGCTGGCGCACGCGCTCAAAACGCCGGTCATACATATCCAGGCGCTCCAGCTCCTGCTGAATCCGCTGCATAGCTTGCTTGCGCCCCATGCCATGTAATGCGGCGTGATAGCGCAAATTTTGCATCACCGTCAAATCCATATCCAATGTAGTCTGCTGAAAAACCACGCCGAGCTTTCCCAACGCTTTCAGCGTTTGCCGCTTAATATCGAAGCCGCATAGCTCGATACGCCCGTCGCGAGTGTCATACAAGCGGGTAATCAACGAAAACAGCGTACTTTTCCCTGCTCCATTGGGACCCAACAAAACCGTACATTCCCCCGGCTGAATCTTGAAACTAACTTGGGTTAGCGCTTTTTTGCTACTATAAGAAAAACTTAACCCCTCAACGGACAGCGCTATCGATGAGTTCATGGTTTGACAGCCACTCCCCAAGGGTAAGTACCGACACCGACCGACTTGATCACAGTTTGGCTATCGAGATCAATAATTGATATATCATTACTGGTGCCATTGGTCGTATAAAGCCGCTTTTGGTCCGGCGAAAAGGCCAAGTTCCAGACTCGCTGACCAACCAGCAGATATTTTTCCACTTCAAAGGTTTGAGCATTAACTACTGCCACGCGATTTGCCGGCCCTAACGCAACATAACCGCGTTTTCTGTCTTTATCGATCACAACGCCGACAGGCTGTATTTTATCGGAGGTAATGCCCTGAACATCGAACCTAACCGTTTTGATGATCTGTTTGGTTTTAACATCCAGGACCATCAACGTGCCGGCCATTTCCGAAGTCACCCATAGCTGCTGACTATCGGCGGTAAAACTTAATGCACGGGGACGAGGATCGACCAAGGTATTTTCGACAATGGCATTGTTCTTGGTATCGATCCAATGCACCATGTTGGTCGTTTCGGAAGCACTGGCTACCCACAGATTATCAGGGCTGACAGCGATGCCTTCAGGCTCCACGCCTACCTTAATCTGTTTGGCCGCTTTTTTGCGCTTAATATCGATTACGGTAACTTGGCTATCGTCTTCATTGGACACATAGAGCTTGTCGCCAACTGGATTTAACGCAAACGTTTCCGGATCTTCACCGGACGGCAATTTTCCGGTTTCTTTGAGTGAATCAGCATCGATAATCTTGATAGTATTATCATCGCTGACTGCGACATATAAATACTTATTATCGGGACTAATAGAGATACCTCTGGGGCGCTGGCCGATTTCCACGGTTTTGATTAACTTGCCGGCAATCGGGTCGACAATCGCCAATGCATTATCCTTTTCCAAAGTAACAAACACAGTTTCAGCCTGCACCGTAGCAGCTAACGCAGCGGTTAAAAATAATCCTAATATATTCTTTTTCATCACTATTGACTCCATTTACAGGTCGACTCGGGCTGATCATAACCCAAAGTATCGAGTTCGGTTTTCGGATGCAAAAATCCTTCAATCGGCGCAACCGCAACCAATGATCTCGGCGCCGCCAATAATACCGGCTGCCGCAACTGATGATCCCAGGAACGAAACGACAGTGGATTGCCTTTATAGCCTTGCAATGCAAATGCATCGCTTAACATATAATCCCTGACTTTATTGACGTCATTGGATTTGGTCCGGGTAGCCGCTTCGCCGATCGCTCGTACCGCCATGTAAGCAGCGTAATCCTGTTCCTCCATCCAGCGCCCGGCTAGATCTTTAAAGCGATTTTGAATCTGTGTCGCTCCCCATTGATCATGAGTACGATGCCATGACGTTGCGATTAAACCTTGAGTGCCGATCACCGGCCTTGCATTCCAAGTCCTGTATTCGAGGTATTCGCCAAATAAGCCTTGCTCATCGGCAACGACCAGCACATCGTAATCATCATTAATTTGGGTAAATACCGCTACATCAGACTGTGCGGTACGACGAGCATCGTACGTATGCTCCCAGTTTTTTTCCTCGACGATTTTCATACCGAAACGTTTAGCCGAGCGCTTAATTGCATCGGCGAACATCCGGTCCTCCGGCTCAGGACCAATAACCAGAAACCACTTATTCCAGCGCTTCTTCATCATGTACTGTGCCAACGTATCAGCGCGCATGGCCCTGTTAGGCAAAAGATGCAGCACATTATTGCGGCACTGTTCATTACGTAACGCATCGTCAATCGTCGCCGCGTCGAACAGCATTTTTTGCTTTGCGGCAGGTAAATCGGCAACTTTATTCAGCGCATCGGCCGGCAAGTTAACTACGACAAACGCATATTGATCGCCAATATCTTTATTAAAGACCTCGACAACATTGCCATCCAACGGTACGGTGAAATTTTTCAGCACATACTGCTGCCCGGTAAATTGCCCAGTCGTATTATTGTCATCGATTGCCAGTTGCATACCCAAAACACCTTTATCTTTTATAAAAGCATCTAAATTAGACAATTGCGGCGGGACTTTTTGCTCTTGCGTAAAATAAGCAACATTAACGACTTGCTTAGCCTCGGCATGAACCAACCCGACAGTAAGCAAATGAATAAGAAATAGGAACTTAGTAGTTACCTGAAAAAACAAGTTGATTGATCGCATCGTTTCCTAACAATAATAAATCGCACAGATGCTAATTTTAACGGATTCATCGACTTTAATTTTGTTTTTCAATAAAGCCCGCTAAATTTAACCGCTAAAGACTTTAAGTAATTTGTTCTAAAATTACTATACCTACTTGAAAAGCCAATGTGTTTAATTCTGATTCGGAAAATTTTCTTGGACTAATCAACGGTACTGTAAATAGGGTATTGACTTCAATCAATAAAGAGTTCAGCATCAATATAAAATAATCCTGACGTTAAAAATCAGGCTAAAAACACCGCCGTTTTTACGGTATCCACTTTAAACTAAAGGGAGATAAAAATGGACACTAGCAGCATACAATCACGACCCGACGCATTCATTAATACAGCCTCATCCCAACGGACGAAAAACCTGGAAAATAATGAACCCTCGACCGAAAACCGATCAGATAATGACAAAGACAACAGCCTAAATGTTTCCCAAGAAACAGTAAACCTTTCTAATGCGTCATTAAAGCTATCGACGTCATCACCTGTAAAAAGCAGCGATCAAGCTGCCGCCATAGCGACTAAAGATCAAGCTCAACAAGCGTTAAAACAACTGATTGCCGATTTTCAAAGCAATCCGTTCCAAGCGCAAGCGGCACACAGCAATATCTTCGACGGCGCGGTAAAATCATTGTTAGGTTAATACTATCGCCAATGACACACTTTACATTAAGCGGAATATTCATTTATCCCGTAAAATCACTCGCAGGCATTAGCGCAAACAGCTGGCCTGTCACTGAAAGAGGCTTTCAGTACGACAGAAAATGGATGATTATCGATAATGACCGGCAATTCCTCAGCCAGCGGAAATTGCCGAGAATGGCTTTAATTAGAACCGCACTGACAGATAAAAACCTGATCCTGTCCGCACCGGACATGGAAAACTTATCCTTACCGCTCGAACCTGTTGCCGGACAAATCATCAACAGCACCATCTGGCATGACCAGTGCGATGCTCGTAGCGTATCAGCCGAAGCCGACAAATGGCTCAGCGATTTTTTAAAACTGGATTGCCGACTGGTTTACCAACCGGATGAAGTCATTCGACGCGTCGATCCCGACTATGCCAAAGTTAACGATCAAGTCGCTTTTTCCGACGGCTTTCCTTTCCTGATTATTTCAAAAAATTCGCTAGTCGCATTAAATCATGAAATGCAGATGGACTTACCAATGACCCGTTTCCGGCCCAATCTGGTCATTTCAGGCTGCCCCGCTTACGAGGAAGACACTTGGCGCGCAATCACCATCGATGCGATAGATTTCAGGCTGCCTAAACCCTGTTCCCGATGCGCTATTCCGACTATCGATCCGGAAACCGCTCAAATTGGCAAAGAACCCCTTACCACACTCAACCGCACCAGAAAATGGCAAAATAAAGTTTATTTCGGGCAAAATGCTTTGCATGACCAATGCGGGCAATTGACTGTTGGCGACGTGGTACACATTAAATCGACCGGCACCAAGCAACCTCCAATCTAGCCAACGCAGGCGAACAGTCAGTCGCCTTCCATTTAAAATCTTACAATAGCATGCATAAAGCCCTTTTGCTGACAGTCATCCTACTGCTGTCTTACGGTTTTTGGCTAAGCGATGCATTTAAGGGGATTGCCGCAGGCGTGTCGATATTCCTGTTCGGCATGTTATCACTGGAGCAAGGATTTAAAGCCTTTACCGGCGGCGCACTGGAACGCATCCTGCAAAGAACTACCGATACGTCCTGGAAAAGTTTCGGCTTTGGCTTTCTGTCGGCTACTTTGATGCAGTCTAGCGGCTTAGTCTCAGTCATTACCGTTTCATTCCTGAGCGCCGGCTTACTCGATTTAGCCGCCGGCATCGGCATTATTTTCGGCTCCAATCTGGGCACCACCACCGGCGCTTGGCTGATCGCAGGATTGGGACTAAAAGTCAATATTGCCGCTTACGCCATGCCGCTGCTGGTTTTTGGCGTTTTATGCATATTCCAACGCAGCAAGAAATTAAAAGGCACAGGCTATGTTCTGAGCGGACTGGGCTTTCTGCTGCTCGGCATTCACTACATGAAAGACAGTTTTGAGCATTTTGAAAACACTATAAACTTGGCGAATTACGCGATGCCGGGCGTCAAAGGATTGCTGATCTACACTGCCATAGGAATCATAGCCACCATTATCATGCAGTCCAGCCATGCGACTATGCTATTGACTATTACGGCGGTTTCCGTGCACCAAATTACTTATGACAATGCGTTGGCGCTCGTTATAGGCGCTAATATCGGTACCACCGTTACCGCAATCATTGCTTCTTTGGGCGCCAATATTCAAGGCAAACGCCTGGCCGGGTCGCACCTGTTAATTAACCTGCTTACCGGAATCTTTGTACTGTTTTTTGTTAAAGATTTTGTCGCTATTATTGATAAACTCAGCATATATCTGGGCATTGCCGCTACAGATAAGGCAATGAAGCTGGCGACCTTTCACAGCCTTTTTAACCTGTCCGGTATCATTCTATTTTTTCCATTTATTAGGCAACAAGTTATGTTATTGGAAAAAATGTTCATAGAAAAACGCCCAAATATTTTTCAACCTAAATATTTGGGAGCATCCGCGATGGATTTCCCTGAAACAGTCGTTGAATCGGTCAGATTGGAAAGCATCCATTTATACGAAAATGCTATCTATATCATTTTGCGTACTTTCGGCTTATATAAATATGATCTTCAAACAAACGTCTTGTCGATGCCACTCATAGAACGAAGCAACCATAACTCTATCGAATACGACATTGATGCCAGCTATGAAAAAAGGATAAAAGGCATATACAGCGCTATCATTGCCTTTATCAGCCAAGTCGGATTCACCGGGCAAATGACTCAATCTTCCAAGCTGTCCTGGCTACGCGAAGCAAATAAACATCTTGTGGAAGCGATTAAAGACACCAAACACTTACAAAAAAACTGGAGCCGGTCCAGAACCTCAAGCAATCAGGCCACGATAAACGAGTACAATAAAATTGCCTATCAAATAGCCTTGCATATCCAACAGATTGAGAATTTCAGGCATGAAATTGAAAACAATGAATTACCGCTATTATCATTGGATACCTTAAAAGCTGCGATTAGAAACGATGACGTACAAATGAATTACGCGATCGAAACGCTAATCAGAGAACAAAAAATAACCCCCCAAACCGGCTCGTCCCTGATCAATGACAGCGCCTACATGCACAACATCAAGAAAAATCTGCTAAAAGCCGCCGAAACGCTGTTTTTACACGGCACCGACGGCAATGCGAGAATTGAACGGCAATTAGCTCTAAACGACGCTGAAATCAATGACATTGTTCAGACTGTGGATACAAAATAGCAGCAATCTACATACTTTTCACGCCTTCTAGTCAGTCATTCCAGCCATGAAAATAGAAAAGTTATTCCATAAATTACATGCTTTTTTTGATACCGATAGACACAGGAAAAAACAGCATATCGAGGAATTAAAAAAAATCCTGCTTAAGCTCAAGAAAAAAGAACGCAAAATAACCCACGCACTGCAACAAACTAACGACGATAGTTTAAGAGAGCATTATCAGACTGAGTTGAAAATTATAAGAGTGCAACGCGTAAAAGGCATTGAACTTTTACAGCAGCTTAAAGAACATAAAAAAGCTGAATAGAAAATCGCTTGAATATGTCCAGCACCCGTCCTGCCAGCGTTTAGCACACCGGCTCGGCATTTATTTAGCACACGCCCGAGCCGTTTCAAATATAATATTCCCATTAAATTAGTCCAGAATCTCCGCCTTTTACTAATCTTTATATTTTTTGTGAGTCATATATGCAGATTGAAGTATTTTTATCCGTTTTTACCTTATTGATACTTGCATTATTGCCCACCAAGATAAACATACCGAATAAAACCAGCTTTACCCTTTCTAATAACCCCCCTTTTAAATTGCTAAAAGTAATGCCTTGCTCGAAATACCATCCGCTGTTAATCGGACTGCTTTTTCCTTCGCTAACAATGGCCGCCGATGAAACAAGCAGCGTTAGCCAAATGCAGCAGTTCGACTTAACCCAACACTGGGCCGGCTATCTGGCTTTAATAGTGTTTGCCCTCGCCTACATTCTTGCCATGACCGAGGAAGTAACGGAGCTAAAAAAGTCAAAACCTATGGTATTTGCGGCAAGCCTTATCTGGATATTCATTGCCGTTTTTTATACCAAGGCCGGAATGAACGAACAAGCCGGAATTGCGTTTCGCGCTACGCTTGAAAGTTATGGCGAGCTGTTCTTGTTCATCATGGTCTCAATGACTTACTTAAACGCGATGGAAGACCGCGGCGTATTTGACAGCCTGCGAGTATGGCTATTAAGCAAGAACTTCAGCTACCGGCAATTATTCTGGATTACCGGCTTCCAGGCGTTCTTTATTTCTTCCGGGTGCAACAACCTGACGACCGCATTGCTGATGGGGTCGGTTATTCTGGCGATGGGCAAAGGATGCTCGCGCTTTGTTACCTTATCCTGTATCAATGTTGTGGTCGCTTCCAATGCGGGCGGCTCATTCAGCCCTTTTGGCGACATCACCACCTTATTGGTATGGCAAAAAGGCGTAGTGCCTTTTGGCGATTTCTTTACGTTGTTAATTCCGGCTATCGTCAACTTCACCATACCTGCCGGCATCATGCATTTTTTTATTCCGCAAGAAAGACCCGCTGCGGTAATGGAAGCTCAGGAGATGCAGCGAGGCGGTTGGATGATCATCTTTTTATTCATATTGACCATCATTACCTCGGCCTGCTTCGAAAATTTCCTGAGCTTACCGCCCGCTGCCGGGATGATGATGGGCTTAACTTATTTAAAGTTTTTCAGTTATTACCTGCAAAAAACCCGGGACGCCCACTCGATATTAATACCGGTGGATCTAGCGGCCGATGCCAAAATCGATCATTTTGCCCCGATGAAATACATGAACAATCCAAAAGCCGAAGGAGCTCAACAACTGGCCCAAGAACAGCCTTTCGATATTTTCCAGAAAGTCGCCAACCTGGAATGGGACACACTGCTGTTTTTTTACGGCGTTATGGTTGGCGTTGGAGGCTTGAGCTTCATCGGTTATATGGAAGTGGCCTCTCATCATTTATACAGCGGCGTCGATCCCACCATAGCCAACATTCTGGTGGGCGTTGCTTCAGCGTTCGTGGATAACGGCACCATCATGCTGTCGGTACTAACCATGGCGCCCGATATATCAGAAGGCCAGTGGTTGCTGGTCACATTGACCGCCGGTGTGGGCGGCAGTATGTTGGCGGTTGGTTCCGCAGCCGGCGTTGGCCTGATGGGACAGGCTAAAGGCATTTATACCTTTACCAGCCATTTGAAATGGACTCCGGTCATAGTGCTGGGTTACTTAGGCAGCATCGCCACCCACTTTCTTATCAACGGCCGTTTTTTTTAGGTTCGAGCTTCGGCAACCAATTACTCTGGGGCAGACAAGACGAATTCATTGCCCCTTCTAACCTGTTCTTATCCTACTTATAACGTTTAGCCATTTCGCCCAATGAAATGGCTTTAATCTTACCGGCGTGCCCGGCTGAGCCGAATGCTTCATAACGTGCCTGACAAAGCGCTTGCATCGCATCCCTAGCCGCTTTATAAATCTTGCGTGCATCCAAGTCGGATGCGTTTTCCGGTTGGGCTATATATCGGCGAATAGCGCCGGTTGAAGCCATGCGCAAGTCGGTATCGATATTGACTTTACGAACGCCGTATTTAATTCCTTCAACAATTTCGTCAACCGGCACGCCATAGGTTTGGGGAATATCACCACCATGATCATTGATGATTTGCAACCAATCCTGCGGCACAGAACTTGACCCATGCATGACAAAATGCGTATCAGGCAAGCGTTGTTGCAATGTTTTTAAACGGCTAATAACTAAAACTTCGCCGGTGGGCGGCTTACTGAATTTATAAGCACCGTGACTGGTGCCAATGGCTACAGCTAACGCATCGATTTGAGTTTGCTTTACAAAGTCGACCGCTTCGTCAGGATCGGTCAGTAGCTGACTGTGATCCAGTGCTTCTGATGAATCTTGCGTTTTTATTTCCAACGAACCTAAGCAACCGATTTCACCTTCGACCGATACGCCGCAAGCATGGGCCATCTTAACTACGGTTCGCGTAACATCGACGTTATATTCAAAAGAGGATGGGGTTTTCATGTCTTCCAGCAAAGACCCATCCATCATTACCGAGCTGAAGCAGGATTGAATAGCTTGCGCGCATATATCAGGCGTGGGCGCATGATCTCGATGCATAACGATAGGTATATGAGGATATTGTTCAACGGCGGCAAGAATCAAATGGCGCAAAAAAACTTCGCCGGCATATCGATTCGCACCGGCCGAGCCTTGCATAATTACAGGACTATCGCACGCGTCGGCCGCTTGCATGATAGCTTGAACTTGCTCCATGTTACTGATATTGAACGCCGGTACGGCAAAGCTATGCTCCGCCGCATAATCCAAAAGTTGTCGCAATGATACTAAAGCCATAATCGGCTCTCCTTAGCTTTGTTTTTATGTTGGGTTCTGCTTCAATCCCCAGGAACTAGCGTATGACTTGAGAGGAATGCAGTAGGACTATTGGCTTAAGATTTCTCCCGATCAACTATCAACACGAGAAAAAGCCCCGCCATTGATACACATTAATCGTCTAAAAAGTCCGCGCATCGGAATTCAAGCGCGAAAGCTTACGCGGCGCTTATTATACCCCACGCAACTCAAAACTTGGTTTAGAGGGATTTGGTTAACTCAACGGCCTGTAGATGACCGACCATGTCAAATTAACCGAACTCGATGCGCGGGAGCATGAGCATCGCCATACAAGCACCATGCCTATCCGCTCAAAGCCGTACATTTGCTTGCTAGAGGTTGGCAAGTAGGCCAAATGACCAAGCCCTAATAAAACAAAGCCGCATTCGATCCGGAATTGATGGGCGATGTTTTTAATTTCGCAAAATTATTTATTCTTTATCGCAAATTAATCGACTCGTTACAATTAAAGCCGACCCGGATTCAGCGTTACAAGGTTACAATAGCAGCCATGAATACAAATCTCACTCCTTTTTCAGCGCTCACCCCCGATATTATCTTAAACGCGCTCGACAGTATTGGCCTGCATGGCGACGGCCGGCTGTTGGCGTTGAATAGCTATGAAAACCGTGTCTATCAGGTCGGCATGACGGATACGTCTTTTATTGTTACTAAGTTTTACAGACCGGAACGCTGGGCAACTGCGGCTATTCTTGAAGAACATACGTTCGTTCAGGAGCTGTTCGAGTCTGAAATTCCCGTGGTACCGGCAATGCCGTTTAGTAATAATCAGACTTTAATCCATAGCGACGGCTTCCGCTTTTCAGTATTCCCCAAACAAGGCGGCCGTGTACCAGAACTTGAAGGCCGCGAAAAACTCGAATGGATGGGCCGGTTTATCGGCCGTATTCACGCTATCGGTGCATTAAGACCGTTCAAAGAACGCCCGACTCTCGATATCGCCAGTTTTGGCGATGAACCTAGAGCTTACCTGCTGGCAAATAATTTCATCCCCAGCGATCTTGCCGAAGCTTACCGCAGTGTTACCGAGCATGCACTGAATGCCGTGAGACGCTGCTTTGAACGCGCAGGCAAGATAAAAACCTTGCGCCTACACGGCGATTGCTACCCCGGCAATATTTTATGGACAGATGACAGTCCGCATTTTGTTGATTTCGATGACAGCCGGATGGGACCGGCAATTCAAGATTTATGGATGCTGCTGTCGGGAGACCGCACTGAAATGAGTGTGCAGTTAAGCTACCTGCTGGCCGGTTACCGGACTTTTTACGATTTCGATAGCCGGGAGCTGCACTTGATAGAAGCGCTACGCACTTTGCGCCTGATTCATTATTCCGCCTGGATTGCACGGCGCTGGGACGACCCTGCGTTTCCGATAGCGTTCCCGTGGTTTGATACGCCGCGTTATTGGCAGGACAGAATTATTGAACTGCGCGAACAAATCGCGTTAATGGATGAAGGGCCGCTTGAGCTGGGCTAATCATTTCGTCCACGAAAACGAAAATTTTCAAAAAACTCAACCGTAGACCGTACCAAAGCAGGAATAGCTAATCTCGTGCTTTTCGTGGACAAGATTAATATTTTCACTGCTGCATCAGCATGGTTTTCACCGGATTGAATGTTTTTCTATGCACGTCCAAAAAACCGAACCGCTCGATTTCGGCCAGATGTTGCCTGGTGCCATAACCCTTATGCACATGAAACGAAAACTCAGGATAGTGCCGATGATAATCAACCATCAGCTTATCCCGTTCGACTTTA
This sequence comes from Candidatus Methylobacter oryzae, assembly GCF_003994235.2. GTDB lineage: Bacteria > Pseudomonadota > Gammaproteobacteria > Methylococcales > Methylomonadaceae > Methylobacter_A > Methylobacter_A oryzae. The sequence goes on along the minus strand of NZ_RYFG02000095.1, from coordinate 37,195 downwards.
GCCAATATTGAAGCCGCACTGATCGCCTGTACTTTACTGTCTCCTTTAACGATTGCCTGAGCTGACATCGACAGTTTAGGAAGCCGGTTGCCATCCACTAAAACCTCGTCAGGCTGGATATGCAAGCCCTCTACCGCTCTTTGCATGGCCAATAGCGTTGCGTGAAGAATGTTAAGTTCATCAATTTCTGCAACACTGGCTTGGGCAATAGACCAGCTCAAGGCGTTTTCCTTGATGATAGGATAAAGACTATCCCGTTTGCTTTCGCTAAGAACTTTGGAATCGGCCAATCCGGCTATCGGCCGCATAGGATCTAATATAACAGCAGCAGCAAACACAGGACCTGCAAGCGGACCACGGCCGGCTTCGTCAACGCCGGCAACCGTTAAACCTTGGGGAATTTTTATTGAAGATTTATCATTCATGATCACTGACATTCCTGTAACAACTTAAGCTAGCACTAACAGCGCTTAACGTAATATGCCACGACTTACATTACGCAAAAAATTTACCATATCCGACAATTCTTTACTTTCACCAGCTAAATCTTCCATCTGATCAATAGCATCTTCCAAACGCAGGTTAGTCTTGTAAATGATCTTGTAGGCTTTCCTGATTAATCTGATGTCTTCAGCAGAAATGCCGTTACGCTCCATGCCAACGGAGTTGATGCCGTGAGGCCTAGTAGGTTTACCGCCGACCATAACAAAAGGCGGAATGTCTTGAGTAATCGCACTGCCCATCGCGGCAAAGCTGTACTGGCCGATTTGGGTAAATTGATGCACCAACGTAAATCCGCCTAGGATCGCATGACTATGTAAATGCACATGCCCGGCCAATGAGGCCCCGTTAGCCATGATCACATGATTGCCGATAATGCAATCATGCGCCACATGGGTATATGCCATGAACAGGTTATCGTTGCCTATCTTGGTGACACTGCGATCCTGCTTTGTTCCCCGATGCATGGAAGTATACTCGCGTATCGTATTTCTATCGCCGATTTCCAGCCGGGTTATTTCTGCCGCATACTTTTTATCTTGGGGATCTTCGCCAATCGATGAGAATTGATAGATGCGATTATCTTTCCCGATTGTAGTAGGCCCTTTAATAACAACATGGGAACCTATCACAGTGCCGGAATCGATTTTTACATCGGGCCCGATCACGGAAAAAGGACCAACCGAAACGTCATCGGCCAGCTCTGCCTTGCTATCAACTATTGCTGTTGGATCGATCAAAACTAGTTTACTACCGCTGCACATCGGATTTCGGCACTTGCAACAAACTCACCATCAACTTCTGCACAACATTCAAATGCCCAGATATTACGTTTGCTTTTCACGAATTTTGATTCCAACATCAATTGATCGCCCGGTACGACAGGTCTTTTAAACTTGGCCTTATCGATACCAGCCAAGTAGTAAATCATTCCCGCCAGTTCATCTCCAGCAGTTTCGGATGCCAGCAGCCCGGTAGTTTGAGCCAAAGCTTCCAAAATCAGCACACCCGGCATAATAGGTTTTTGCGGAAAATGTCCTTGGAAAAACGGTTCATTATATGTCACGTTTTTCACGCCCAATAATCTAACACCGGGCTCACATTCGATAACCTTATCCACCAATAAAAAAGGGTAACGATGCGGCAAGAATTGTTGTATTTGTAAAATATCTAGTGTAATGGACATGTTTGAGTCTGCTGCTCTTAAAAGTTGATGGCTATGCGATTAAATAAAAAATCGGTCGGGATTATTCCGGCATAGATGACAACTTTTGTTGAACTTGAGCAGTTACGTCAATTTGTTCGCTGGCGTAAATAACGCCGTCAGTCAGTAATAAATCAAAATTTTGATCTTTGGCTATTTCCCGGATAGCTTCAACAATACGACGTTGTAATTTACCTAATTCCTCATTACGACGGGCATTGAAATCTTCACTGAACTCTTGCTGAGCTCTTTTTGCATCGCGCTTTTTATTTAAAATATCTTTTTCCAAGTTAACTCGCGCAGATTCCCCCATCACTGCCGCATCTTTAGCCATTCTTTCGTCCATGCTTTGGATTTCTTTTTGCTGGGCAACTAACTGCTTATCACGCGGCGAAAATTCTTGCTCCAAACGTTTTTTGGCTTTTTCTGCCTGGGGTGCTTTTTCAAGAACGGCTGGTATATTGACAAAGCCAATTTTTAAATCAGCATAGCTCACATTGGATGCAAGCAACAATCCTAAAAATAAAGCAATCTTGGTTTTCATTGTTAAACAGATCTCTGATGAAATTAAAATAAATAGTGATTAAAGCTGAGTTGAGCGGCTTGTCCGCTCAAACGAAACTTATGCCCTCAGGGTATATATTTCACTGAAGCAAATTATAGGGGATATAAGCTTGTTAAACAAAAACAACTTCTACTAGAAATTCTGGCCGAAGTTGAATTGGAACATCTGTTTTTGATCCCCTGTAACAGTGCCGTCAGCCGCCGTTGTAGTAGATTTGGCATTCAACGGTAAGGCGGCACTGACTGATAAAGCCCCGAACGGCGATAACCATTCGCCTGAAACCCCGACAGAATATTTCAAATTGTTCGTTTTAAAACCGTTGCTAATAGAACCTGCATCTAAAAAGGTTCCTAACCTGACTGACTTGGTCTCCGGCATAAAAGGCACAGGAAAAAACAGCTCGGCATTGCCGATGATCTTACTAGAACCGCCAAATGGGTAACCATTCGAATCTCTAGGTCCTACTGTGTTATTTTTGAAACCGCGTATCGATCCTGTGCCGCCGCCGAAATAATTTTCAAAGAAAGGTAAACTGTCCGTTTTTCCATAACCGTTGCCGTAGCCGGCTTCGGCTTGCACTCTAAAAGTAAAATCCTTAGCCAACGGAAAGTAAAGCTGATGTTTATAACCGATCTTATAATACTCAAGATCACTGCCAGGGACTGTCGCCAAAGCGGAAAAACGCTGCTGTCCGCCCTTATTCGGAAAAATTGCCCTGTTAAGCGTATCATGAGTCCAACCAATTGCCGGTGCGAATGTTAGAAATGAATCGCCTATAGCTTTAACTATCGGCCGACTATTGGGAACTGTTCCTGGAGGAGCATAGCCGTTGCTAATATTCGAACAAGCATCCATGCCATTATTGCCGTTAATAAAATCGCAAATTTGATTAGATGAATAAGCGGTAGTACTCAGCGCAGTATGTTTTAAATCGAAATCAAAGCGTAAACTGTCGAACTCATTCAACGGTATGCCGAAATTGACTCCTGCATTAGCCACATTCGTTGAATAATTGGCAATGTTTACGGCCCCTGCATTTCGCTTCGTATAGCCCAAATTATAACCTTGGCTCACACCGTCCACGGTGAAATAGGGATTGTAAAAACCAAACTGATAACTTGTTATATAAGTACTGTTGTTAAAAGCAACATTCACCCGTTTACCGGACCCGAAAACGTTATCCTGGGCAATATTGGCGTTCAATACTATCCCTTGAGTTTGAGAAAAGCCTATACCGGCTGACAAGTTACCGGACGGCTTTTCGATTACCGTATAATTAACATCAATCTGGTCGGCAGTGCCTTGAACCGGCGGCGTTTCAACATTGACCTCTTCGAAGTAGCCTAAGCGCTCAAGACGCGTTTTCGAGCGTTCGATTTTCGAACTGGAAGCCCAACTGGACTCCATTTGCCGCATTTCACGGCGCAATACCTCGTCGCGGGTCTTGCTGTTGCCTTTCATGTTGATGCGCCTGACGTAAACGCGTTTTCCAGGATCGACAAAGAAAGTCATATCGACCGTTTTTTGTGCTTCGTTGATTTCCGGCACCATGTTGACGTTGGCAAAAGCATAGCCGTCATCCCCTAAACGGTCGGAAAGCGCTTTAGATGTTTCGGTTGCGTTCTTTCTGGAAAAAGTTTCCCCCGGACCGACTTTTACCAATTTAATAAGCTCTGGAGGATCGACTACCAGATTACCGGCTAGCTTGACTTTTTCCAGTTTATAAATATCGCCTTCTTTAACATTGATGGTTACATAAATATCTTTTTTGTCCGGGGTGATAGCAACCTGCGTGGATTCAATATTAAAGTTAATATAACCACGGTCCAAATAATAGGAGCGCAAGGTTTCCAAGTCTGCCTGCAACTTCTGTTTGGAATACTGATCGTTCTTGGTATAAAACGACAACAGGTTAGAGGTGCTTAATTCAAGATTACGCAACAATGTCTCATCATCAAAAACGCTATTGCCGACAATATTGATCTGCTTGATTTTGGCTACCCTGCCCTCGGAAATCTTGATATGAATACCGACCCGGTTGCGGGTAAGATTGGATACTTCGGTGGTAATCTTTAAGCCGTATTTGCCGTGGCTGAAATATTGGCGGCTTAATTCCTGTTCAACTTTATCCAACACCTGTTGGTCGAACACCTTGCCTTCAGCTAAACCGATTTTCTTTAAGGCCTTAGTTAAGTCGTCTTTACTTAAATCTTTATTACCTTCAAAAATGATTTTTGCAATAGAAGGCCGCTCTACGACGTTAACGACCAATGTTGAGCCTTCTCTTTCTAAAGAAATATCCTTGAAAAAGCCGGTTTTGAAGAGCGCCTTAATTGCCGGACCGACATTATCCAAGGAAAATCTTTCGCCAACATTGACGGGAAGGTAGTTATAAACGGTACCTACCGAGATACGCTGCAGGCCTTTGACTTGAATGTCCTCTACAATAAATTCTTCATCGCCTTTGGCAGTCTGGGAAACCAATAGAGCTAACAATAGCAAGCGAGAAAGAGTATTTAATTTCATGTAGAAGTCTAAAATAAAACGGCGTTGCCCAATGTAAAAAATCCGGCGGATTATATCACAGTAAATATTTAAAGAAGCTTAAGCCCTGTGAATAGGAAAATTAAGCACATCTTCAATAGACGCGCTTTTCGATAACAGCATCAATAAACGATCCAAGCCTATGGCCATACCTGAGCATTCAGGCAATCCCGATTTCAAAGCTGAAATAAGATGTTCGTCCTTAATGGAAACCGGCAGATTTTGTTGTTGCCTGACAGTCAGTTCTTTATCAAAGCGATTGTTTTGTTCTTCCGCATCGGTTAATTCGTAGTAGCCATTGCCTAGCTCAATACCATTAATAAATAATTCAACACGCTCAACAACCTGTGCATTATCTTTGTTGATTCTCGCCAACGATGACTGGCAAGCCGGATACCCATAAACCATATACGCAGTATTGCCCCCCAAATGTGGCTGGACTTTATGGCTAAATATAAAATCCAGCCACGTAGCATGGTCGTGTCCGCAAATACCCACCGCTTCGGATAATCCACATCCTTCAACAAAGGCGCAATAATCTTGATAAAAAAACTCCAAGGGGTCCAAGCCGGTAAGCGAAACAAATAATTCCCGATAACCGACTCTTTTCGTTTCCGCTAACTGCCGGTCACTGAACAGCATTGCAACCAAATCGGCAATTTCATCCATTAACTGAGACAAATTAAAACCGACCCGGTACCATTCAAGCATCGTAAACTCAGGATTATGAAAACGCCCTGCCTCGCCGTTCCTGAATGCTTTACCTATCTGGTAGATAGATCCGCTGCCTGCTGCCAGCAGCCGTTTCATTGCAAACTCGGGCGATGTTTGCAAGAACAATGTTTGCCGTTTTGGCGGCAAACAATACTCCGTGGTAAAAAATGCCAACTGCGGATCCGTTCCGACACTATGGCTAAGCAGCGGCGTTTCTACTTCCAATACCGACCTGTCGGCAAAAAACCGGCGTATATCGGCCAGCATCCGCGCTCTTAAACGCATCAGCTCCAGCGAGCACGTCGGTTGCCAGTCCTGTAGCACTATTCTTTTACGCGGGAAACGTATTCGCCGGTTCGGGTGTCGACCTTAATCATTTCACCTTGCTGTACAAATAAAGGCACCCTGACTACTGCGCCGGTATCCAAAGTAGCCGGTTTACCGCCGCCGCCCGAAGTATCGCCGCGTACGCCAGGATCCGTTTCAACAATTGTCAACTCAACGAAATTGGCAGGAGAAATCGCCAAAGGCGCATCATTCCATAAAGTTACCGTGCAGGAATCCTGATCTTTAAGCCATTTGCCGGCATCGCCGACAATCTTTTCATCTGCCTGATACTGTTCAAAAGTATCCGGCACCATAAAATGCCTGAATTGGCCGTCGTTATAAAGATATTGCATCTCGACGTCGATAACATCCGCGCCTTCAAGAGATTCGCCCGACTTAAAAGTTCTTTCAATAACCCGGCCGGTTTTCAAGTTTCTTATTTTCACCCGGTTGAAAGCCTGACCCTTTCCAGGTTTAACAAACTCATTTTCAATAATTGCACAAGGGTCGTTATCCAACATGATCTTCAACCCAGCTTTAAATTCATTAGTGCTATAGACAGCCATTTTATCCTCAAATATGACAAACAATATAAACTCAACCATTATAATAGAGGCAACAACCGATAGAAACTTTAATAATCTCTGATGCCCGAACCACAAGCCGAAACCCAGCACTTTAATAAAAACTGGCAACAGCAACTTGCCGAAGCCTTTAACAACATTGAAGACCTCTGCCATTACCTGCACTTGTCCCCGAATGACTTACCGGTATCAATCACAGCAGTTGAACAATTCCCTTTACGCGTCCCTTTAAGCTTTGCGGCCTGCATCGAAAAAGGCAATCCGCACGATCCATTATTACGCCAGGTATTACCTATTAGCGATGAACTGCTCGATTACCCCGGATTCAGCAACGACCCGGTCGGCGACCTTGCATCGGCCGCTCAAACCGGCGTTTTACACAAATACCAAGGCCGCGTTTTGTTTATTAACACCGGCAGTTGCGCAATCAATTGCCGGTATTGTTTCCGGCGCAATTTTCCCTATATTGATTTACAACTTAGCAAACAGAATGAAGACGACGCCATACAATATATCCAAAACGACGCCAGTATCTCGGAAGTTATTTTAAGCGGCGGCGATCCGTTGTTGTTGAGCGATTCGCGACTAGCCCGGCTTATTCAACAATTGGACAGTATCAAGCACTTGAAGCGCATCCGAATACACAGCCGACTGCCAATTGTGCTGCCGGCCCGAATCACGAATGAATTCATTAGCACGTTGACCCAAAGCGCTAAGCAAATCGTCATCGTCACCCACTGCAATCACGCCAACGAAATCAGCGACCGTGTGATTGCCTCCTGCAAATCGTTAAAAACCGCAGGGATTACCTTGTTTAATCAGGCCGTGCTGTTAAAAGATGTAAATGACAATGCAGAAGCCTTATGCGAACTGAGCGAACAACTGTTCAACCACGGCATCATTCCTTATTATCTGCATTTATTAGACAAAGCGGCCGGAACGGGACATTTTGAAGTTTCCGAAACCGAAGCGCTTGCGCTTATCCGGCAAGTTCAAGCCGCCTTACCCGGCTATATGGTACCGAAACTGGTCAAAGAACAGGCAGGAGCCCGCTCAAAACAGAATGTTTTATAGATCAACCGTTCCGGTTAACGATGCCATGCGGCACATGCGCAGCAGCGACATGCCGGGCGGCGGATTCACAGTGGCCTTTTTGATCATCAAAGAAAATATCCGCACCAAACGCTTCCAAAAAAGCGCCTTTGTCGATGCCACCCAAAAAGAAAGCCTCATCAATACGGATACCCCATGCTCTTAAAGTCCTGACCACCCGCTCATGAGCCGGAGCCGACCTTGCCGTGACCAAGGCCGTTCTTATCGGCGACGACTCAGGATCGAATTGCATTTGAATATGATGCAAAGCGCTTAGAAAATCCTTAAAAGGTCCTCCCGGCAACAGTTGCTTAGCTTTGCAGCGCTCATTTTCGGCAAACGCATCAAGACCGTACTGTTGATAGATTTGTTCCGACTCATCCGAAAACAGCACCGAGTCCCCATCGAAAGCGATGCGCAGTTGATCGGAATGATGCTCCATCGAAGGACCGCAAAGAATAGTCGCTGCGGCAAAACCGGCACACAGCGCTTTTGCGACATCATCGGCATTGGTCGATAAAAACAAATGAGCGCCGAAGGCAGGAATATAACTATAGGGAGAAACGCCGCTGGTAAATGCCGCACGTATAATCTTTAACTGGTAATGGGCAATGGAATTGAAAATCCTCAAGCCGGTATCGGCACTATTTTGCGATAACAGAATGATTTCGACCAAAGGATCGTTGGTGCAACCGTCATTTAAACTCAAAAACTTTTTAACCAGGACAAAACCGTAGCCCGGTTCTAAAATTTCATCCTCATGTTCTATTTGATACCGGCAGAAAGCTTCCTTGCCTTGCGTCTCAAATATCGTGTGCGACTCATCCAAATTGAATAGTGCTCTGGATGACACCGCCACAACAAGCTTTTTTTCTCTCATGGACGAGGAGGCTTAATTGCTAGTTATCGCTCACCCAGACCGAATCCAGATTAAGCGTTTGTTTGATCCTGGCCGTATTGGCGTTGGCTTCCGCTTTGGTTCTAAAGCCTCCGACGCGTAACCGGTACATTGTGGCATTTCTTTCATAGACAGGTATCACTTCAGCAAAAATACCTTGCCTTGCAAATTCGGCGGCTTTGCTTTTAGCAAACCACTCCTGTTTGAACGCGGCCAGATTGACCCCCCACTTCCCAACAGTTGTTGGCTCGTTTATTTTTGCAGGCTCCTCTTTTTTCAAGATAGCTTTCGGAGGGATAACCGGTTCGGCCTCTTCTTGAGTTTTAGCTTTGGCGGGCGCCGCTTCAGGAACAGGCTCTGCCTTGGCAGATGCTTCTTCGTGCTTTGCCCTTTCTTTAGTGGGGGCAACTTCATGCGCGTTTTTTTCCTTGGACGGATGCGCTTCACTCGCTTTGCTCGGAGCATGCTCTTGGGCTGGCTCGATTTTGGCCGGCGCCGCCGGTTCATGGACGGCCTCGGTCTTGATAGGAGCGGCAACTAACGATTCCAACAAAGGCATTCTTCCTTCGCCCCCGACTTTAGTTTGCAGCATGTCCAAGGCCTTACTGACCATGTCCTGCTTTGCCGCAATATCAGGCACTTTATTGTTTAAAAGATCGGCTAGAGACTGGGGACTCCCTTTAAGCTCCGTTATGAACCCGTAGACTTTCTGGTTCAACTGCACAACAGAATCCATCACAGCATTGATTTCTTCCTTAGGGTTATTTTCAGCATTCTTCGCCAAGCTTGCCTCAAGGCTTGTCACTGTTTCCGTCAGCTTTGAAACCTCGGATTTTGCATTATAGGTCATCACTCCCAAGCCGGCGGCTGCGCTTAACGCTACAGTACCGAATCCTAACGCAATATAAGCGAAGAGCTTTGCTTTTTTAACCCTACGCTCAGCATCTTCCAACTGCTTTTTAACATCCCCCTGCCCGGATGCTGAGGCACTGTTTTTTGCATTTTCAGGATTTTCCGAAACCGTATCTGCGGCTTGTTTCGGCTGGGCCTCAAAAACCGAATCGTCATCTCCCGGCTTGAGTTCCGGTATTTCCGGTTTAAAAGCCTGTATAACATCATCTTCGTCCAGAAAATCACTATCTCCAAACGCATCAGCCAAATCATCTGTTTTAGTGCCTGGGTTGCTGCCCATATCGGAAGTTTCCATGTCGGCAGTAATATCGAAATCCGGCAACAGAAAATCATCTTCATCTTGAGTTGATCGTTCGCCCCCTGTTAAATCAGCCTCTCCTGTTTCCTTGGAGAAGTCGTCACTCACCTCATCCAACTGAAAGAACTCATCAATTTCGCTTAAATCCGTATCGTCGCCGAATTCATCTTTCTTATCGACCGCCTGCTCTAATGCATCCTCCTCATTAAAGTCAGAATCCATGAATAAACTATCAAAGCTATTTTCATCGTTCTGTAAGCCACTGGATTCTCCAACGCTAACTTGCTGTTCTTGATTAGGCGCTACTTCAGGAAGAGAATTGGATGATTCAACGCCATCATCCTGAATCATATCCGATTCGTCAAAACTTCCAGGACTGAAAAAATCGTCAAATTCATCAGCAAACGCGGCATTTTCATCGCCAAGAGATTCTGCCTGCTGTTCTTGATCAGCCTCTACCTTAGCCGGAGCAGGCGATTCAACATCATCCTCGATCATATCGGACTCGTCGAAACCGCCAAGATTGAAAAAATCATCCATCTCATCCGCCGGCTCAGCGCCGAAAGATGGCTCAACAACTGCTTGCGGCTCTGCCTTAACGGGAACGTCATCATCCTGAATCATATCCGATTCGTCAAAGCTTCCAGGACTGAAAAAATCGTCAAGTTCATCAGCAAACGCGGCATTTTCATTGACAGATGATTCCACCTGCTGTTCTTGATCAGCCTCCACCTTAGCCGGAATAGACGATTCAACATCATCCAGGATCATATCCGACTCATCAAAACCGCCCTGACTGAAAAAGTCATCAATTTCATCCGGCAGACCGGCATTAGTATCGATGGAGCGTTCAAACTCCGCCGACTGCTGCGGATTAATCTCCGTATCAGTAGGGACCGATGATTTAACCAGCACATCTTGGACCGGATCCGGTTGATCAAGACCGTCGAAATTTAAAAAATCATCAATCTCATCCGACAGGCCAGCATTATTGGAAGGCGGTTCAAAAGCTGCCGGCTGCCCCGGCTCTGACTCTACTTCAGCAGCGATCGACGATTTAACCTGATCATCCTGAATCAAATCCGACTCATCAAAACCGTCGAGACTGAAAAAATCATCAATTTCATCCTGCAACTCTTCCTCGTCATGCGCAGATAAATTTTCTGCAACTTGTTCAGGCTCGTCAATTACCGGAATGGGATCCGGTTCAACGAAATCGCTAAAATCCGAGAAGGAATCCAATTCCTCATCAATATCGACAGAGCCGGCTTCTAAAGTCGGCTCTCTAACTGCCGCCATAGCCGGAGCCGGTACTTCAACCTCGTCTTCATCTCCCCTGCCGGACTTATCGACAGCATCAATTTCGTCTGTTAAAACCGCATCGTCAGTAAACGTGGATAGGCTATCTGCGGCTAATTCAGGCTCATTAGTCTCGTCCGCCGGCATAGGGTCCGGTTCAGCAAAATCGCTAAAGTCAGAAAAATCATTCAACTCGTCAAGCTCATCGGAATTATCCGCATCAAGCTGGGCATTCATCAACAGCCTATCGATAGCATCTTCTTCATCCTGACTATCAGTTAACGGAAAATCAGGTGAACTCCCTACCGGCTCTGCTAATTCCGCAACGGCTGCCGAAGGTTTTTCCTGAGCATTGAAATCTTCTCCAAAATCGTCAAAGTCTAAAAAATCATCCAACTCATCATGTAAGCCGACATCTGCTCTTGCCTTTGACGGCATTATTTCGTCATCGGTATCAAAACCGGCATCCATTAACAACCTATCGATAGTATCGTCATCGTCTTTAAACTCATCCCTTGGAAGCAAAGAAGATTCCGCCTCATCCAGCATCGCATCCAAATCAACATCGAGATTATCGCGTTTTTCTTTTGATTTTTTATCTATTGGATCGGTCATATTCAGACTCAGCAAAATGAGGAATTAAGATATTACGATTAAATATAGAACATTTTATTCATTATTAATATCAAACAAACTTAATGTTCATCAAGTTTCGGCAATTTAATGATAAACTCCAAAAAAAACTTCCAAGAAACGAAATGCAATTAGCTATCACCGCCTTAGGCCACAATCAGACTAATTTTATTGCCGAAATATTACCCATCGTACGCGACTGTAAATGTAGCATTTTGGAAATAAGATCTTCCCGCCTCGCGCAATCCTCCGCGGCATACCTGCTTATCCAAGGTAATTGGAATCAAATAGCCAAATTTGAAAATACGCTAGACACTATCCAAAGACGACTGGACCTTAAAATCCACACATTACGGCCAGATCCAAAAGACAAACCCAAAGACTGCGTTCCATACTCACTGGAAACAATATCCCTGGACCGCGATAACATCACAGAAGCCATTACTTCCTTCCTGTTCGATCGGCAGATAGATATTGAGGAAATAACCGGCAGCTGCTATCAAGCTCCCTATATCCAAACCTCGGTGTTCTCGACTAAATTTGTGATTTTGATTCCGCCGCAGCTGCATCTTTTAGCTTTACGCGAAGAATTTTTGGATTTTTGCGACCAACTCAATATAGATGCGATTCTTGAACCTATAAAACGGTAATTCTGATCATGATAACTCTCGGCAATACGATACCCGATTTTGAGGCTTTATCGACCGGTGATAAAACGGTAAAGCTAAGCGACTACAGAAATAAATACCTTGTCCTTTATTTTTACCCTAAAGACAACACGCCGGGCTGCACTCAGGAAGGCCAAAGCTTTCGCGATAACATCGAAAGATTCGCCGCGCTGAATACCGTCATCGTAGGCGTGTCCCGTGACACTGTCCGCGTTCACGAAGGTTTTAAATGCAAGCAGGAATTTCCTTTCGACCTGCTTTCAGACGCGGATGAAACGTTGTGCCAGCTATTCGACGTAATCAAAATGAAAAACATGTACGGCAAACAGGTACGAGGTATCGAACGCAGCACTTTCCTGATCGATCCCCAGGGCGTGCTGGTCCGCGAATGGCGCAAAGTCAAAGTTAAGGATCATTGCGAAGAAGTCCTGCAAGCCTTAGATGAACTCACAGGTTCCCGATCATGAATATCCATTCCTCGCCGGATAAAAAGCTGTTTGTCCTCGATACCAATGTGTTGATGCATGATCCAACGGCTATTTTCCGTTTTAAGGAACATGACATCTTCATTCCGATGATTGTCTTGGAAGAACTGGATCACGCCAAAAAAGGCCTGACCGAGCTGGCGCGCAATGTCAGACAAGTCAGCCGATTCCTGGATGAATTAATCTGCGATGCCAATCAGCAAACCATCAACGACGGACTGCCGTTATCGAGTATAAAGCACGGGCCGAACATCGATATTGCCGATGCCGGGCGTTTATATTTCCAGACCAGCACCATGACGGCATTGCTGCCGGAAAGCATGCCCGGCAACCTTGCCGACAATTCGATACTGCGCATCGTTTTGGCGCTAACCAAGGAACTGCCCGACACCACCGTTATCCTGGTTTCGAAAGACATCAACATGCGCATCAAAGCGGCGACATTGGAATTGCTTGCCGAGGATTACCATAACGACCAAACCCTGGATGACATCGATTTGTTATACAGCGGAGCAACAGCCTTGGAAAAAGATTTTTGGGAAGTGCACGGCGCCAAAATGCAATCCTGGCAAGAGAAGAACCGCACTTTTTATAAATTGGAAGACCCTGTTGTCGCCGAATGGTATCCAAACCAATATTTATACATTGAAGACGAAACCAATTTTGAAGCCATCGTCCGCTCCTGCGAAGGGAACACTGCGGTCTTGGAGCTGGCAAAAGATTATCGCGCCAAACATAACAATGTCTGGGGCATTACCGCAAAAAACCGCGAACAGAACTTCGCCCTCAATGTGTTGTTAGATCCCAACATCGATTTTGTCACCTTGCTGGGCACGGCCGGGACCGGCAAAACCCTTCTGGCATTGGCCGCCGGACTCACCCTGACCCTGGAAAACAAAACCTACCAGGAAATTATCATGACCCGCGAAACCGTCCCTGTCGGCGAAGATATCGGCTTTCTGCCCGGCACCGAAGAAGAAAAAATGGCGCCGTGGATGGGCGCCTTAATCGATAATCTCGAACTGCTCGGTAAAAATCCGGAACATGGAGAATGGGAACAAAGCGCAACCAGCAACATTATTATGAACCGGATCAAAATCAGATCGCTTAACTTTATGCGCGGCCGCACTTTCCTGAACCGTTACCTGATTATCGATGAAGCGCAGAACCTGACATCGAAACAAATGAAAACGCTGATAACGCGTGCCGGACCGGGAACCAAAATCATCTGTATCGGCAACCTGTCTCAGATCGACACGCCTTATTTAACGCCGACGACTTCCGGGCTGACTTATGTTGTCGACCGTTTTAAAACTTGGCAGCATGGCGCGCACATCACATTGCGGCGAGGCGAACGCTCGCGCTTGGCCGATTACGCTTCGGATATTTTGTGATTGCCCGCTTATACAAGATTGCCGGCATAACTTTTAAAGACTTATACCGGTACTGTTATCGTCAATCCGCGGCCAGGCCGTCAACACCGCCTTGACAACGGTCGCTAGCGGAATTGCCAGAAATACGCCCCAAAAACCCCATAAACCGCCGAAAAACAAAATCGCAATAATAATAGCAATGGCATGTAAATTAACGGCTTCGGAAAATAACACCGGCACTAAGACCACACCGTCGAGCGCTTGAATGATTGAGTACGCGATAACAACGTACATAAACTCCTCGCCGTTCAATCCCCACTGGAAATAGGCGACGCCCAAAACCGGAAAAGTCACCAGCGTTGCCCCAATGTAGGGAATGATCACCTGCAAGCCCATCAAAACAGCCAACAACATCGCGTAATTCAGGCCCATGGCGGCGTAAGTCGCGTAGCTCACCGCCCAAAGAATAAAAACTTCGCCGAATTTGCCGCGTACATAATTGCCGATCTGCATATCGACTTCCTCCCAAACACGTATGGTCAAGTTCCTGTCTTTAGGTATGAACTGTAAAAACCAGGCGATTAACAGCTGTTTATCTTTTAAAAAGAAAAACACCATCATCGGTACGAGGAACAGGTAGATCATCACACTGACCAATCCCACCACTGATGCGGCCGAGTACGACAATATATTCTGCCCGTAAGTCAACAACTCCCGCTGCACCGCGAACATCATCTGCTGGATTTTGTTTTCCGAGATAAACTCGGGATACATGTCCGGTAAGCTCATAATGCCGGCCTGCGCCCTATTCAATATCTCCGGAATATTCTGGACAAGCTCGATTGCCTGTTGCGAAACCAGCGGAATCAAATAAAACAATAAAAAAACCAGACAGCCCATAAAGACTGAAAATACCAGGTACACGGCCGCCAAACGCGGCATATTCATGTTTTCCGCCTTATTGACCAAGCCCTCAAGCAAATACGCCAGCACAATCGATACAAAAGCCGGCATCAACAAATCGGATAACGAGTAGATCAGCACAAAGCTGACAGTCAGGATAATTGCCAGCGCAACAACTTGGGGATTGGGTAAAAAACACTTAAACGTGTCTCTTAGAAAATGTAGACTTGGAGATTGGTATCGAGTTGCCATTAATAACCGGGATTTCTATATTTGTTTTTGCCATTCTACATTTAATAAGACTTTTGGCTGAAATAAAATGGCTTATTTTATAGGCGAGTAAAAAAGGGAACACGGCAAATGCATAAGCAATTACCGTATTCCCTTTTTAAAATCTTAGCGTCTGTCTGTTAATCTCACAAAATGAGATTAGACTTCTAATCCGATTAAACTAATCCGTTGACTGTGAGGATGCCGCGCCTAATGAGGCGTAATTCAGGCAACTAAAAAGAAAAAACTGCGCGCCGAAAATCAGATTAGCCATCAACAGGTGAATCGGCTGGGCTACCGGAGGCATACCCAGTCTGTCCAAGCTGATACCGGCAAGAATGGCCGTAACAACCAAAGCGGCAAGAGAAAAACCAATGCGCCGCAACACGCTTTTTTTATCGACAGAGCGGATAATCTTCCAGGCTAACCAAAGATTAGTGAATAAAATAATCGAAGAGAACGACCTGTGTATGTAAAAAATGACCGGAAAGTCGTCGCGCCAATATTGCCGCTCAATATAAGCATGATTATGCGAGATAAAATCCACCGCTTCCCTGACTTGAGTCCCCATCGCCACCTGCACCAAAGTCATCATCATTGCCACGATCAAGACGCTTCTGAATTTATCCGGCAGCGCTCGAATATCAATCCGGGCGATAACATCCCGTTGCGAGCGGGTAATCGTATAAATAAGCAATGCAACAATGAACAACGCCAGTAACATATGCAATGTAATCATCAAGGGCTTAAGATTGCTCGCCACCACCGAAGAGCCCAGCCAACCTTGAAATCCGACCAGAAAAAACACGCTGACCGCCAAATAAAAAATGGTTTTGTCTGTTCTAAGATAAATACGCGATGACCAGGCCGTCAGGAAGATCAAAAAACCAATCGTTACACCGACCAGTCGATTAGTGTATTCGGTCCAGGTCTTTACCGGGTTGAACTGGGTATTTTCATAACCGCGTTCGGCATAAATCTGATGATAATTAGCCGGTAACTGCGATTCATTGGTCGGCGGCACCCATTGCCCAAAGCAGGTCGGCCAATCGGGACAGCCCATACCTGCCCCGGAAGCCCTGACGATGCCTCCGACAAGAATAACAAAATAAACGGCAAAAATTGTAACCGTACCTAATCGGCGGAAACGCGCGGCTGCTTCAGCATTAATCATAGTTTTAAATCTTTTTTAAGAAAGCATGTTTCGGGCAATTTCAACTTCATCTGAAATATCTTCAATTTCCAATATTTCAGAGCTGGCAGAAAACCCGAGTTTGCTAAATGAAGGAACAAGAGAACAATCGACTCGGCATGCGGGATGATCGGTTCCGGCGATACTTTGCAAAAACGCAACTTGCACGACATCGACATAATCCGCCTTCGCCCCCGAGTCATACTGAAAATTAACATATTGAGAGGCGACGGGCTTTAAGTTTTCAGGAAAATCCCACGCATCCATAATCAACTTACCCACGGCAGGATGCGCTTTTTCCAGCAATTTCGCCATTCTTGTCGGGCTGTCCCTGAACTCAGGAATTTTCTCAACCAACATTAATATAGGTAACTTGCCGATTTGATGAATAAGACCGCCCAACATAGCCTCATCAGCATTAAGATGGGGCGCGAAAGCGCAAAGCGCCCGACTAATGGCCGAAACATTGATGCTTTGTTCCCACGTTTTCCTGAACAGGCTTTCCAACAGTTTTGATGAGGGGCAAAACATCTGTTTAATAACCAAACTGGTAACCAAACTACGGATTGTGTTGTTACCGAGCCTTGAAACAGCCATTTGTATATTATTAATCTCGGATGCACTGCGATACATAGGGCTGTTTGCGACACGGATAACCTGCGTCGACAGTGCTACATCGGTGACGATAATGTCAGCCAACTCCTTGGCCGATATATCGCCGTCGGTAACAGCATTTTTAACCTTTAACGCAATATCGGGCAATGTAGGCAAAACAAGACGATTAGCGTCAAGTTCGGACTGGACATGATCAAGAAAACCTTGAACGGAAGTAAATTGCATTATTACTGCATCCCTTGATAAATAATACGTATTAAAAAATTATCTTAATAGTCTGATTTTATCTTGGTTGTCGTTTTTTAACCTAAGATTATAAGTATCGGTATCCGAAATTTGCAGAACGACAAGCATTTTACAAGAATCCTGCCCATTTTGCGCATACAGAACTTTGCCTGTGCTTTGCTCCGTATCGATGCTGTCGTCGATAATTGTTGAATTAGGTTCGGGTAGCGCGGCCAGCACATCGCATTCAGCCAGGAACATTTCCCTTTTTGCTTTACCCAAATAGTGAGTCCTCGCAACAATCTCCTGACCGGTATAACAACCCTTATTAAAACTGATGCCGCCCAGCTTATCCAGATTCAGCATTTGCGGAATAAACTCTTCCGATGTTTCGGCAGTCAGCCAGGGAATCCCTGAAATGATGTCGAGATAGCGCCATTGCGCTGAATCTTCCGCTTGGAAACCTAATTGCGCCTGTTCTTTCCAAAACTCTTTGGCATGATCAACTTCGGCAATAATCAAGCTACGGTTTTGAAGATTAACAACGATATATTCCTGCCGGTTTGTCGCAAACAACTGTTCGGATGCATAGACAGGCTGCGGCACTCCATCCGATAAACCGATCAGGCACAATTGATCCGAACTGTCCGTTAAAACCACCTTTGACCGTAACACATACATTTGCAGTTTTTTCTTAACCGCCTCCAGCAATACTTTAGGCAACACCATCAAAAAAACATCGGCGTTTTTAACCAGTAAAAAAGTGGTAATCGCCCTGCCTTTGGGATTGCACATTGCGCCCAGGCTGCTTTTCGTCTCGGAAATGTCGTTAATGTTACAAGTAATTTGCCCCTGTAAAAATTTTGCCGCATCGGCACCGGCGACAGCCAAAATCCCTAAATCGGTAATCGCGTAAATGCATTGGCTGCTTTTATGATCGGACGATGGGAAAGTAATATCGATATCGTTTTTAAATATTGCGTTTTCCGCAAGCAGAAAGTTTTTCCAGTCAGCGTTCATCAATAACCAAAATAATAGTTTTTAAGTGCGCCGATTATATCGCTATTCGAACGAAGACAATATGCAGACCTTCCAGGTTTTCAAAACCTGGAAGGTCTTAGCCGACATCGATTATTTCGTCTTTATTCCTAAAACAGGGCAACTAAGATGCGTTTAAGCACGGTAAGCTCGTCGAACCGCAAACATTTAACCGCGCGGGCTTTATGATGTTTATACCTACCTCCCGCGTTATTTTGCAAGCTCCCGAAAGAGTTTTGCGGGTTCATGGTAAGCTTTTATATATTCCCAAATTGTTTTTGTGAATCGTCAAAAAATTTTCCCATTCTTCGCAACCGCGAAAAAATAAAAGACCGTCGAGATGGCTGTTTTCGTGTATAGCGATAAATTTATTGACGGACAAAATAAATAAGGCTTAACTTAAACGCCAGAGCAAACGGGAGCTTACTCCCTGCAAGCTTACAAACACTGGTTGCCTTTTGCCGCTTGAGAAAGAGGAAATGAAGAATTGCGGTTTGTTGTCTATTTCTCTTTACCTGAATTGGATTAGCCATGCTTCTAGATGACGCAACTCAATTTTATTTTAGGATTCACTAAACTTATGAAAATAACTGAAACTAAAGGTATTTTTTTATAAGTTTGTTAGCAAACCTTTCGATGCAATGGTCAATTAAACTGAAGCCCGTCTATTACCAACCACCAATAAAATAAGTCCCATCTCGACTTGCCCAAAAAACTCGAACCCTCATTACTGCTGGAGCTTAAACCCTCCCAGCGATTAAAACAGTTGCTGGTCGCCATGCATGCACTGACCTTGGGCGCAAGCATCGTCAATGCTTTACCGGTTACCGTCAAGCTGCTTTTGTTAATCGCAATTTGCATTCATTTTTATTTTTCGATTAAACACTTAGAAAGCGAGCCGTATACAATCAAACATACCGACGCATTAGGCTGGGAAGTATCCGGCGGCAGTGACTTTAAACCGGTGCAAATCCTGGATTCAACCGTCATCACTACCTTCGCAATATTCCTGCATTTTACCGGCGATGCGCATAAGCGGTCCCTGCTTATACTCAACGATGCATTAAGTAAGGACGATTACCGGCGCCTTATTGTCAGGCTAAAAACAGCCGGTAACAGCAAAAGCCAAACTCATTAACCTAAAAAAGCGGTTGGAGCAAGTGAAAAGCCGTTCGTGCCGAGCCCTTCGGCAGGCTGGGAGAACGGGATATTAGAAAACTCAACGGCTCTTTTTAGGATTAAATTTTCCGGAAAATCGGAATTGATTTTTCGGAAGAATGTCGTGCCTTAAGTCCCCAAGCCAAGAGATATTCGATCCTGCGATGATTATCGGTTAAGCGTTTTAAAAATACGCTAAACAGCTTTTTATAAAACAGATAGCCTTTATTCGGATGAGCATCCAGATATTCGCCAAGTTTCTCTCCGCTGATTTCCAGTAAACACCCGTCAGTCATTGCTATAACGGAAGCGGTCCTGACAGAGGATTCATGAAGACAAGCATCCCCAAAAATATCTCCTTTTTCTAAATCACCGATTCCGGTTTTCATGTTTCGATGTTCTTCCAGCTCCACATGCACGGATACTCGTAACTTGCCTTTTTCAACCAGAAACAGAGACTTGGCAACATCGCCCTCCTTGACGATGATTTCGCCGGCATAAAAACGCCAACGTTTCCAAGCAATCCCTTGAATAAATGCCGGATCATTCAGTATTTCTTTGATTAAATTTTCCAAGGCCGTCTATCCCTGCTGTGAACAATATTTAACAAACTACTCAATCCAGTACTCAGTCAGTATTAATATGTCGAGTACAAAGTATTTAACTCAGCGTAAATCCGCTGACCTCATTCGACAAGCTCATGACAGGCTTCGACAGGGCTCTCCTGAGTTTATCGAAGGACTCAGGACGAACGGATTTACTTTTACTCGTCAAAATAGCATTGACTGAGTACTAGTCTGATTGCATCCTGTCACTCGCACTCCAGGCCATCAACCCGTTGAAAGCCCCTGGGCAATGCCGATCCTCTATTGGCCCGGTTGCCGGAATAATGCTCAATATCCGCACCTTTAAGCGTTAATTGCCGTTTGCCGGCAGTAACTTTCAACTGCCCGTTTTCCGGCAGCGCCGCTGCGGCAATAACGTAATCTTTTCCCGCGCCCAGGTCGGCGCCCGGAATTTGAATCAGCTTATTGCCCTTGCCTTTCGCCAAAGCCGGCAACTCGGCCGCCGGAAATATCAGCAAGCGGCCTTGCAACGTCGCGACGGCGAGCAAATCGGATTCATTGCGTATCGGCACCGGCTTCAGGACCTTGGCGCCATCCGGCAGCGTGATCAGCAGTTTACCGGCTTTGTTTTTACTGAACAATTCTTTTAGCTGAACCCGGAATCCATAACCGAAGTGGCTGGCAACGACATACCAGTCATCCGGTTGACCGGCCAGAAGATGCAAGAACAACGAGCCCGGCGGAGGATTCAAGCGCCCGGTCAACGGTTCGCCCTGGGTCCTGGCCGACGGCAAATCATGCGACGAAGTGCTGTAAGCCCGTCCGGTCGAATCGAGGATATAAACCGGTTGCGTGCTCCGGCATTTAACCGCATCCAAAAAACTGTCGCCGGAACGGTAACTCAAGCTGGCAACGTCGATGTCATGGCCTTTCGCCGCCCTGATCCAGCCTTTTTCGGACAGGATCACAGTCAGCGGCTCGTTGCTGATCAACGCGGTCGTATCCAGCGCTTGTGCGGCTTCCCTGGCAACAATCGGCGAGCGGCGATCATCGCCGTATTTTTCCGCGTCGCGCTCCAGTTCTTTCCTGATCAGGCGGTTCAGCAAACGCGGCGAGGCCAGCGTTTTTTCCAGTGCGGCGCGCTCCTGCTCCAGCTCGTCCTGCTCGCCGCGAATTTTCATTTCCTCAAGCTTGGCCAGATGTCTTAGTTTTAATTCCAATATTGCTTCGGCCTGGATGTCGGTCAGGCCGAAACGCGCCATCAGCACCGGTTTTGGATGGTCTTCGTTGCGGATAATCGCGATCACTTCGTCGATATTCAGGTAGGCAATCAGCAGACCTTCGAGGATGTGCAGCCTTGCCAATACCTTGTCCAAGCGGTATTGCAGACGCTTGCGCACGGTCTCGGTACGGAACGACAGCCATTCGACCAGAATGTCTTTAAGGCTTTTAACCTTGGGCCGCCCGTCCAGGCCTATCATGTTCAGGTTAACGCGATAGCTTTTTTCCAGGTCTGTCGTCGCAAACAGATGCGACATCACTTCATCGACATCGATGCGTTTTGATTTAGGAATGACCAGCAAACGGGTCTGGTTTTCATGATCGGACTCATCGCGCAAGTCTTCGATCATCGGCAATTTTTTCGCCAGCATTTGCGCGGCAATCTGCTCCATTAATTTCGCGCCGGAAACTTGGTGCGGCAGCGCGGTAATCACAATATTGCCGTCTTCCTGCTCGTACTTGGCGCGCATTTTGATCGAGCCGCCGCCGTTGATATACATTTTTTGTATCTCGTCGGCCGAGGTGATGATTTCTGCGTCGGTCGGGTAATCGGGGCCTTTGATATGGCTGAACAGCATATCCCAGCTACTGTCCGGATCGTCCAACAACTGTATGCAGGCATTGGCGACTTCGCGCAGGTTATGCGGCGGTATGTCGGTCGCCATGCCGACCGCAATGCCCATCGTGCCGTTCAGCAATATATTCGGCAACCGCGCCGGCAACAGCACAGGCTCTTTCAAGGTCGCATCGAAATTATCCGTCCACTCAACCGTACCCTGCCCTAACTCGCTCAATAAGGTTTGCGCGTAAGCGGTCAGGCGGGATTCGGTATAACGCATTGCCGCAAAAGACTTGGGATCGTCAGGCGAGCCCCAGTTGCCCTGTCCGTCGACCAGCGGATAGCGATAGGAAAAGTCCTGCGCCATCAATACCATCGCTTCGTAACAGGCGGAATCGCCGTGCGGATGATATTTACCCAATACGTCGCCGACGGTTCTGGCCGATTTTTTAAATTTGGCGGTCGCGGTCAAGCCCAATTCGGACATCGCATAAACAATACGCCGTTGCACCGGCTTCAACCCGTCGGCGATATTCGGCAAAGCCCGGTCCAAAATCACGTACATGGAATAATCCAAGTAGGCTTTTTCGGTAAAATCCTTTAACGGCAGTTGTTCAAAATTTCCCTGCATCATCATAAGTTACAGCTCATCCTCTAATAATTGTTTTTCCAGGCTTTCCCGGATTGTTTTTACGCAGTTGAACTGCGTTATAAAATTTGCCGTTATCTCTCAACTATCGACACTACCGCAGCAAAGCGCTTTACGGCTTAAGCGCCAAACCAAGCGGTGCTTTTCTATTGTATAGCCGAGACATTTGGGGGGCGGCAATTATAATTATCTTTATTCATATATTTGAATTTTAAATTTTGAAAAGCCGAACGGCGAGACAAAAAGCATCGTCTGTATCGATTAATTGATTGCTTTTTGAGGACCTCAAGGCTTGCGGCAGATTCATGATGCGGATAGCATGTTAAATACCGGCCGCAAATATCGGGTGAATTTCAGTTTTCTTTCAAACAGTTAACAGGAGATCATCATGCCAAGCGAAAAACAACGCGACGACCAGCCCTTACCTTCAACCGATGCAGAAAATCTCACGGAAAGTGTTGTAGGTAATTTTAAAATGCTGCTGCTATTCATTGGCGGCGTGGCGCTGGTTTTATCCATTCTTGTACTACTGCCGATGTTTCTGACCTATTTATCCGAGGGCGATTATCGTGCGCCATCCGAAGTCCATCCAACGGATAGCGCAGTTAAGAGGGGTCAAAGTACTTACAAAGCAGATAAATAAAGATTATTGTTAGGCGGGGAGCTAGACCTTCCAGGTTTGCAAAACCTGGAAGGTCTGAGAGATGGCGAATAATCCCTATAGGCTTTGCTTAATCGCCCAAGCCACATCGACCGCTTGCCGGTTTTCCTTGACGTCATGCACCCGGAATATCCGTACGCCGGCCATCACGCCTAAAGCCGTGGTCACTGCGGTGGCGGTAACCAATTCCGAAGGTTCGTTTACATCGCAAATCGTTCCCATGAAGCGCTTGCGGCTGGTGCCCAGCAGCACAGGAAAACCGCTTGCGACCAATGCATCAAGATGGGCCAGCAAATCCAAATTATCCTGCTTGCGCTTGCCGAAACCTATGCCCGGATCGATTGCAATGGCTTCTTTGTTAACGCCGGCCTTTAATGCCGCATTAATACTTTCATCCAAAGCATCAAGCACTTCCTGCACGACATTTTGATAATGCGGATTATCCTGCATCGTTTTTGGCGTTCCCTGGCTATGCATCAAAATAATCGGCGCGCCGGTTGCGGCTGCCAGCGTTAAGATTGCCGGGTCCGCGCTACCGCCTGACACATCGTTGATAATATTTGCGCCCGCATCCAAAGCCGCTTTGGCGACCGCGCTTAAGGTCGTATCGATGCTGATCAAAATATCGCTACGTAATTGCTGCCTGATCGCTGCGATAACCGGAACGACCCGCCGGATTTGCTCGTCAGCCGTAACCGGGTCGGCTCCGGGGCGAGTCGATTCGCCGCCTATGTCAATAATGTCGACGCCTTCGGACACCATCAACTCGACTTGTTTTACGGCCGCATCAAGACCCGAATATTTGCCGCCGTCGGAAAAACTATCCGGCGTCACATTTAAAATCCCCATAATCAGCGGTTTATTTTGCGCGTTATCCGCAAATTGACTGAACATTCCTTAAAAACTCCTGTGTACGAAATCGATATATCGAATCATGTATAATGCCCGCATGTTTCCGACTCTAACTCAATTAAATGGATAAGCCACGATTAGCCTGGGCCATCACCGGCTCCGGCCATTATATAGAAGAATGCCTGGACTTCCTGTTGACCTTGGATAATGTCGACCTGTATTTAAGCCAGGCCGGCGAGGAAGTGTTGAAAATGTACGGCATCAGTCTCGACGACGTCCGCAAAAAAATGCCGGTCTACCGCGACAAAACCGCTTCCGCGCCGCCGGTCGGCCTTTTCTACAAAGGCTATTACCATACTTTTGTAATGGCCCCGACGACGTCGAACACGGTCGCCAAATGCGTGCTGGGCATTGCCGACTCGCTGGTCACCAATCTGTATTCCCAAGCCGGAAAATGCAAAGTTCCGAGCATTGTTTACCCGTGCGACATAGCGCCGGAAATGGAAACCACCGCACCCGGCGGAAAAGTCATGGTGTACCCGCGTAAAATCGACCTGGAAGGTACGGCTAAACTGCGCACGTTTGAATATACCAGTGTAGTCGAAAGCGTCGAGGAACTGGTTAGCCATGTTACAAAACGGTTACAATCGCTGACATGAGCGAACATATCCTCTTTCTTACCGGCAGGCTGGCGGAAAAACAGCTGCATGGCATTCTCGAAAAAATGCAGCCGGAATTCACCTATACCGTGCACGAACTGGGTCTTAAGGTTGCCGCGTTAATGACCGCGGACATGATTGCCCGACGCCTGACCGATACATTCGGCGCCGACCGCATACTGGTGCCCGGCCGCTGCCGCGGCGACTTGGAAGCTTTGTCCAAAGACTTGGGCTTGCCTGTCGAGCGCGGCCCGGAAGAACTCAAGGACTTGCCGATGTTTTTCGGCCAAGCCGCGCATAAAATCGATTTAAACCGCTACAACGTCAAAATCTTTGCCGAAATCGTCGATGCGCCGAATATCAGCGTTGAAGAAGCGCTTAAGCGCGCTCATTACTACAAACATAACGGCGCCGACGTGATCGACATCGGCTGTTTGCCGAGCACCGATTTTCCGCAGATGGAAGACATCATTCGCGCATTGAAACAGGAAGGTTTTACGGTCAGCATCGATTCTCTTGAAGCGAACGACCTGCTCAGGGGCGGCAAAGCGGGTGCGGATTACATGCTCAGCCTGCACGAAAGCACGCTGTGGATTGCCGACGAAGTCGCGGCAACGCCGATTTTAATCCCCAAAAAACATGAAGACTTGGCTTCATTGGATCGCGCGATCGAAGCCATGCAGGCAAAAAACCGCGACTTTATTGTCGACCCAATCTTGGACCCGCTGCATTTCGGCTTCACGCAATCCATCGTTCGTTACCATGAAGTCAGGAAGAATCATCCCGGCGTCGAAATGATGCTAGGGGTCGGCAATATCACCGAGCTGACCCATGCCGACACGATGGGCATGAATGCGCTGCTGCTGGGTATCTGCTCGGAGCTTAACATCAACAGCATCCTGGCGACGCAAGTCAGCAAACATGCCTGCCGGGCCGTCAAGGAAGCCGATCTGGCGCGCCGAATCATGTTTGCGGCAAAAGAGCATCAAATGCTGCCCAAGCATATCGATCCGGGCCTAATGGCCCTGCATGAACCCTCTCCTTTCCCTTATAGTCTGGAGGAAATCAAGGAACTGGCCGCGCAAATCAAGGACCCCAGTTACCGTGTCCAAATCAGTAGCGAGGGCGTGCATATTTTCAACCGCGATGGCTTGCACAGCGCCACCGACCCGTTCGACCTGTTCCCGAAACTGCATGTTGAGAACGACGGCGGCCACGCTTTTTATCTCGGCGTCGAGCTGGCCCGTGCCGAAATTGCCTGGCAACTGGGTAAACGCTATAGCCAGGATCAAGCATTACAATGGGGCTGCGCAACCGACAACGAAGAATCGACCGTTGATTTGCATACTTTTAAACCGGCCGGAACCACTTTAAAAAAACATTAATGATTCAAGAAACCATCGTCATCACACAAAACAACTCGGGCATCGCGCATATTGCCCCGATGGGCGTGCATACATCTGCCGAAACACCGGATGAGTTCATCATCCTGCCGTTCCGCCCTTCTACAACGCTGAACAACCTGCTGGATAGCAAAACCGCGACCGTCAACTGCTGCGATGACGTCCGCGTCTTTGCCGGCTGCCTGACCGGACGGCGCGGTTGGCCGTTAAAACCGGCGGAAAGAATCAATGGTCAAGTGCTCAACTGCGCATTGGCTCATACCGAAGTCGAACTGATCCGCATTGAAGACGACGAAACCCGGCCCAAATTGTTTTGCAAAGCCGTACACACCGTCAATCATGCCCCATTTAGAGGCTTTAACCGCGCCCAATATTCGGTATTGGAAGCGGCTATTTTAGTGAGCCGTTTAAATATGCTCTCTGCCGAAAAAATTCGGAACGAAATCGAATACTTGCGTATCGGCCTGGAGAAAACCGCCGGCAGCCGCGAACTGGAAGCCTGGAGCTGGTTAATGACCGCCATTGAAAATCATACCGGAATCAACTTATGACCAAAATGCTCGCCAGCGTTAACAGCTTAGAAGAAGCGCTATTGGCATTAGCTGCTAATGTTGATATTATCGATTTGAAACAGCCGGCCTCAGGCGCTTTGGGCGCGCTGGAAACCGCTCTTGTCAGCAGCATCGTTCTTGCTGTTAACGGCCGCAGTCCCATCAGCGCGACCGTTGGCGACCTACCGATGCAGCCGGAGATTGTTTACCTGGCAGTCGAAGCAATGGCCGAAACCGGCGTCGATTATATAAAAATCGGCTTTTTTCCCGGCGGCGACTGGCGCGGCACTATCGAAAAACTGGCTACGCTGCCGCGAACCATGAACTTGATAGCCGTATTGTTCGCCGATACCCAACCGGATTTTGCGGTAATCGACATGCTAAAAAGCGCCGGTTTTAAAGGCGTCATGCTCGACACCATGAACAAAAACAACGGCTCTCTGACACAAGTCATGGCCAAGGCCGACATAGCGCAATTTGTCAGGCTTGCAAATGACCTGTCCATGCTTTGCGGTTTAGCCGGCTCGCTCAGATTGGACGACATAGCCGGGCTCATGCCTTACCGGCCCGATTACCTTGGGTTCAGGGGCGCGTTATGTCTGGAACACAATAGAACAGCACAATTAAACAAGGCGTCAATTATGCAAATAAAACAGGCGATAGATGACCAAAACTCTCAGCAGCCAGCAACTGTTGAAAACCGGGTGTTGATTGCCGACGATAGTGAAATAAACCGGTTGATATTGGCCAACATGCTTGAATTAAACGGTTACACTGTCGATTCGGTTGCCGACGGTGCGGAAGCGCTGGAATTCATCAACAAGAACCAGTACGAGTTCGCGCTTATCGATCTTGGCATGCCTGTCATGTCGGGCCTGGAAATGATCAGAGCGCTAAGAAAACAACGCAATCCTTTAAAAGCGGCCGCTATCAGTACTTTTACCGTCGCCAGTCAAAAAGCTGAAGCATTCAGTGCCGGGTTCGATTACTGCTTAACCCGGCCGGTTGATGAAGACCAATTAAACGCACTGATCAATCTTCGTTAAACGGAGCTTGTAGCACGTAATTTCTTATTCAAAATAGCGTACTCACATTAAAGCATAAACCCTTACTCGGAACGCCGCGTAAGGGTTTAGTTGTAGAGTTACTTGCCTACCGGCACGCCCGCCATTTTTAAAACGCTTAGTGAGTAGAAGCGTATAGCTGTTTAATCTCCTTATACCGGTTTAGTGCATCAGTTAAAGATTCTTTAGCCGATTGCCGTTCATTGTTCTGCAAAGCCGTACGCGCCTGCTTTAGCACATTGCTGGCTTGGTTACGTTTCACATCAAGTACATTATTAGCTATATCTTTTTGCAACTGGCGAGCGTCGGTAACCATCTCAACCACAGCTTCGTTATTCACTCCGCTGTCCAGAGCCGCGTTAGCTTCTTCTACTTTAGCCAGCGTATTTTCAATAGCCGATCTAACATCATCGTACGACGGATTCGCCACCGCAAAAGCGGCTGATGACAATGTAGCCATAACAAAAGCAACCACGATTTTTTGGAATATATTCATAGGATAAACCTCATTGTTGATAAGCAGGATATTGATACGTAACGATGCGCTGCCATTTACAAATTCAAGCTAATCGCTAGGTATGATTAAATTCTAGCATATTTAGTTCGCATTAGAACTATTTTCGTTCTAATACGAACTATTTTATCGCATGAACTTTTCCCTTTTAACCTGCCGATCAAAAATAATAGCTATTTATCAATTTGTTACATTAGCCTATCAGCAAAATTGATCACCTACCGGTTCCGTTCAATTTACTAGATGGCCGGGCGGTTTTGCAGAAAATACGTAGAGGATCGAATACATGAAAACATGGCTAAAGAGACGATGGATTGCATTATCGCTACCCATCCGTTTGCTGTTTTTTGGAGAGAAAGCTTTAACCGGTCATTAAAACTATTGAGGTTAAATGGGGTCCAAGCTATTATTTTGTACTAATTAAAACAATTACATTAAAAAAATGAACTCTACTTCGACATTTCCAAGTGTATTGCGTGAGTTATTACGCACACACCAAGCTTTTTTAGCTTATGCCGCCAGTCATGTTTGCACACTGGATCTGACGCTGCCGCAATACGATATCATTATCACTTTGGGTGATAGCAACGGCATGACGTTCAAGAAACTGGGCGAGAAAACCTTAATTACCAAAGGAACCTTAACCGGAGTTATCGGCCGCTTGGAGGACAAAGGCCTGGTGCAGCGGGTGGCTTCGGAAACGGATGGCCGCAGTCAGATTGTAAAACTGACTGCGGCCGGCGAAGACGTATACCAACGTAGTTTTCCCGAGCATCTGTCTTTCATTAACCGGATATTTGACGATTATTCCCCGGAAGACATAGTAAACCTTGAGGACAGCTTGAAACGGTTACACAAAACTGTAACCGCCTTGCGTAACAACGAGAGCGGAATGCCTAGCGATGAAACCGATCAGTAAAACTCATTCGATTCCCCTGCCCCATTGCCCGGCATAAAACTGCTCGCTCAATACTGCCCGGGAACGCGGACCTGATTCCGCGTCCTTAAAATCGTCGTCAAGCACATCCGCATCGGCCTGATAACCGACGGCCATCATCGCCATCGGTTTGCAATCGTCCGGAAGATGAAAAACTTCCCGGGCCTTTTCAGCATCGAATCCGCCCATTTGATGCACGATCAATCCCAATGCCGTAGCCTGCAAGCTTAAGCCGAGACTGGCCGCTCCGGTGTCGTACATTGCCCAGCGGTTCGGCTGGCCGTTATGTTTGAAATTATCCATCGCCACAGCCAATATCAAAACAGGCGCATTCTTGGCCCAGCGCTGGTTTTTTTCAGCCAGCGTTGCAAATGCATTCTGCCAGCCGGCTTCATCGCCGGCTTTATCGCAGACCACAAATCGCCAGGGCTGGCCATTAAAGCAAGACGGCGCCCAATGCGCCGCTTCCAGTAAGGCCAGCAAATCATCAGGACTGACCGGCTTACCGGCATCAAAAGCCCTGGGACTCCAGCGCGCCTGGATAATATCGTGGAGTTTTACACGGGTTGGTGCAGGTTTGTACTGCATGTTCGTCACCTTAATAGTCTTAGATAAAATTTATTTACAGCGTCAATACGCCGTCACGGTAATCGCGAAACGCCTGTTCAATTTCTTCGGCGCTGTTCATCACAAACGGGCCGGACTGCACAAGCGGTTCTTTTAACGGCAGAGCCGCTAACACAAGGAACCGGGCAGACTGTCCTTGCGTTGCCAGTTGAATGTTATCGCCGTCGATTAACTGCCCCAATTGCCCGGCCGCTAAAATTTCGGCCGATGAATCGACCGCCAGCTCGCCTTCGTAAACATAGACCAAAACCGTATGTTCTGCTTCTACCGGAATATCGAACTGTTGCCGAGGACTTAACGATACATCGCAATATAAAGGCCGTGTCGTCACGCCTGTCACCGGGCCGGATATTTTTTGCGTTTCGGACTGATATTCTCCGGCAATCACCTTGATGTAACCGCCATCCGCCAGCGCAACTTGAGGAATTTTTGCAGCAGCAAACTCCTGATAATGCGGTGCTTTCATTTTTTCTTTGGCCGGCAGGTTAATCCAGAGCTGAAAACCGCGTAACAAACCATTTTCCTGTTCCGGCATTTCCGAATGAATAATGCCGTGCGCGGCCGTCATCCATTGCACATCGCCGGCCCCCAAATGCCCTTCGTTGCCCAAATGATCGCGGTGCCGCATCGCGCCTTCCAGAATATACGTCACCGTTTCAAAACCGCGATGCGGATGATCCGGAAAACCGCCGATATAATCGGCCGATTGATCTGAACCGAACTCGTCCAGCAAGATAAACGGATCGAAACTGTTTTTTTGCTGCGGACTGACGATACGTTTCAGCTTAACGCCGGCGCCATCCGAAGTATTTTTGCCGGTAATGACGGCCCCAAGTTTCCGCGTTTGCTTATTCATCTTTAGCCTCCGATAATTTTGCTTTGATCAGCGCATCCAGCGAATACCGGCCGCCGCCGATAAATACCAACGCCGCGGTTGCCGATAATAAAGCCAGCGCATATTCGATACCGTGCGTATCCAGAAAAAAGCCGTGTCCCCAATGCACCCATAAAAGCGCAACCAACATTGTGATCGCGTTAACCAGCGCTGCCGGACGCGTCAGCAATCCCAAAATTAGCGCAACCCCGCCAAAAAACTCGGCGCCGCCCGCCAATAACGCCATCGTAAATCCCGGATTCAGGCCTACCGACGCCATCCATTGCCCGGTTCCATCCAACCCATAACCGCCGAACCAGGCGAATAATTTTTGTCCGCCATGCGCAGCCAGGATCAAGCCGATAGGAACGCGCAAGATAACGGCTTCCAGGCCGGCGTTGGAATCTATTGTTTTATCGATTAAGTTGCTCATAATGACCTCATAATTGTTTAATATTTTGAACTTTCGAGTTCATTATAGGTTTGCGATAAATAATAAAAAGCGATAGATTTTGCTCAATAGATTCAGAATATTTGAACAATAAATCTATTAATTTAACAGCAACTGCGGAGTGCAAGCTTCGCTTGCGCTTGCAGGCAAAGCCTACACTCCTAAACACAAACAGAAAACATGAAATACCCCATCACCCTCGACGCGCTGGAAGTTCTGGACGCAATCGACCGGAAAGGCAGCTTTGCCGCCGCGGCCAATGAACTGTTCCGGGTTCCTTCGGCTATCTCTTATACCGTGCAAAAACTGGAACAGGACCTGGACGTCGTCCTGTTTCGCAAGGAAGGCAGAAAAGCCGTGTTGACCGAAGCCGGAAAAGTATTGCTCGAGCAAGGCCGGGAAATCCTGGAAGCGACAGAACGCTTGGCTATTGCGGCCAAGAAGACCCATAGCGGTTGGGAACCGGTTTTTAATATCGCGATAGATACCATTTTGGATTTTGATTTTATCTATCCGTTAATAGCTAAGTTTTACGAAGTATTGCCGGATATTGAAATCAATATTTACGAAGAAGTATTAGGCGGTTCGCAAGAAGCGATAACCGGCAATCGTGCCGATCTGGTCATCGGCACGGGCGTATTCCCCACGCCGAATCAGGGCATCAGATACCAAGAGATCCGACAAGTTGAATGGATTTTTACCGTTGCGCCGGGCCATCCGCTGAGCCAAGCGCCATTGCCGCTTTCCCGCCAGTTGATTGAGCAGCACCGTTTTATCGTGATCAGGGATTCATCCAGAAACCAGGCGCCGCAAAGCCACCGGGTATTCAGCAAGCGGCCGGTGCTCAGCGTGCCGTCGATGTCGGAAAAAATTAATGCTTTAAGCGCGGGTCTGGGCGCCGGTTTTTTACCGGCGCACCGGATTCGGCACTTGCTTGAACAAGGCCTGCTGGTTTCATTGCCGGTAGAAGACGCAATACCGGTTGATCATCTTCATATAGCCTGGAAAACCAGCAATAAAGGCAAGGTCTTACGCTGGTTTATCGAACAGTTGTCTCGGCATGAATTTGTTTAGTAGTCGCACAAAAGATTTTTTATCTCACCACGAAGGACAGAAAGTTTTATGTTTTCTTCGTGTCCTTCGTGCCTTCGGTGAATCAATTAACTATTTGCCCGATTCTTTGCCTGCCTGTTTTCGTCAATAATCTTCTTAATCAACGTCTCGGCGCCATCCAGCTGGTAATCGTAAACGTCGGTCTTATAAGCCGTAGCCGGCGTCGTGGTTAAAGGCTCCAATACCGAACGTCCGGGGTGACTGGTATCGATCCGTACGACTGCCGACAAGCCCGGACGCAACGGTTTGGCCTTTAACTCTTCGGCGCGTAAGCCAACCCGCACCGGTACCCGCTCGACGATATGGATATAGTTGCCGGTCGCATTATCCGGCGGCAATAAACCAAATACGCTGCCGGTACCGGCGCCCAAGCCCTGCACTTCGCCGTGATAAACCACGCTGGAACCGTATAAATCAACGGTGATTTCGACCGGTTGGCCGGGCTGCACATTCGCCAGCTCGTTTTCCAGGAAGTTAGCTTCCACCCATAAATAATCCAGCGGCACGATAGCCAACAGCGGCGTCTCCGGGTGAACCTGCTCGCCGGGTTGGATGCTGCGTTTGGCGACAAAGCCGGACACCGGCGCGACAATCTGCTGCCGGGCATTGTCCAGATAAGCCTGTTTCAGCGCGGCGACCGCCTGTAACACTTTCGGGTTGTCGGCCGGGCTGGTGTTCCGGATCAAGGCCTCGGCCCCGCCCAATTCGGCGCGAATCTGGCGAACCTCAGCCTCCTGCTCGCTGACCTGGAACTCGTTGTCTTCAATCTGTTGCGCCGATACCGCACCGTCGCCGGCCACGCTACGATAACGCGCCAGGTCTTTCCTGCTGCGATTCAAGACCGCTTCCTTCCCGGCCAGCTTCTGCCGCAGCATGTCGGCTTGGCTGAACGCCGTCTCGATCTGCCTGACGCTATCGGCCAGATTCGCTTCGGCCCGCTCCAGCGCCACTTGCGCCTGCAAGCCGTCGAGACGCACCAATACATCGCCCTGACGCACATACTGGGTATTATCGACCCGCACATCGACAATCGTGCCGCTGGTTTGCGCCTTCAATGGCGCCTGGTTGCCGATGATATAAGCATCGTTGGTGACCACGAACCGGCTGGCAACATTCCACCAGTACAGCAGGTAAATCAATCCGGCCAGCGCAGCGATCACAGTCACCAGCAACAAGCGGTACCCCCGGTGCTGCCGGCGCTGATGAAAACCTAAGTGGCGTTGGGGTTTGGTTTGGGCATTAGTCATGGCTATTTACTTTGATCAACATTAATTAAGATTTGCTCTCTTTCCCACGCGCTACGTCAAGACCATTAAGTCAAGCATCGTAGGTGCGGGCCATGCCCGCGATATTTGGGCAGCGAGCAGAATTGTAGAGTTTTCATCGCGGGTGCGGCCCGCTCCTACGGTGTCCTCGACATTCTCATCGTTGTGTTTTCATATCCGCCGCCCAGCGCTTCGATCAAACCGACCGCCGCCAGCAGATGAGCATTTTTCAATTCGCTGGCGGTCAGCCGTTGCCGGATCAATGCGGCCTCGGCGTCGATAATCCCGTCGCGGTCGCTAAGCCCCGCCCGGTAACGTTTTCCGGCCAGTGTCGATGCCGCCTCGGCAGCCTCCAGCGCCCGTTCTTGCGCGGCATCGTGTTCGACGGTTTTCCGCCAATCGGCCAGACTGTCGGCGACTTGCTGCACAGCGGTCAACAATGTGCCGTTGTAACTTTCAACGGCCGCATCGTAAGACGCCTGCTGGTTCTTCAATTCCGCCTCCAAACGCCCGCCTTCAAAAACCGGCAAAGTAAGCGTCGGGCCGATGCCGTAAGCCACGCTCGCGCCGTGAGACAGGAATAAATCTTTCAAGTTAAGGCTGCGCAAACCGGCAAAACCGACCAAGTTAACGTCAGGGTAAAAACGGGTTTTCGCGACTTTGATCAATTGCGCGGCCGACTCCACTTGCCACATTGCCGCGGCCACGTCCGGGCGGTGCGCGAGCAAGCCCAGCGACAGCGCTTCCGGCTGCGGCAAATGTCCGGCAATCTCAATCTCGCCAACGCGAATGTTTTTACCCCAATCCGGCCCCTGACCTGCCAACGCCGCCAGCCGATTACGCAAGGTTTGCGCCTGGTTATGCACAGTGGTTTCGCGTTGCCGAGCCGCTTCAACCTGCTGTTCGCCGGCGTAGACCGAATCCTTGGCGGCCAGCCCGCGTTGCCAGCGCAGCTCGGCCAGTTGCATTTTTTCCTCGGCTTTTTTGACCAAAGCCTGGGCCAGCTCGACGTCTTCTTCGGCCGAACACAAACGGATATAGCTGCGGGCGATTGCGGTGCTCAACATCAGCCGGGCCATCGCCAGCTCCGAAGCTTGGGCTTTTTCTTTTCCCAACGCCGCCTCTAATGCCGCCTTATCCTTGCCCCACAGATCGAGGTGATAGCGAAACACCGCCGGATCGATATAAGCGCCGGTAAACGTCTGGCCTCCGTTAGGCCCGTAAAAATCGGTTGCTGAAAAGCGGCGCTGATGCAATTCGACGCTGGCGCCGATACTCGGCAACATCTCGGCAGCCTGAAAATCGGCTACTGCCTCCGCCTGGGTCAAACGCGCCGCTGCAGCGTGCAAACTGGGACTGTCTTTCAACGCGGTTTCCACCAGCCTGTTCAGCTCCGCATTGTGAAATTCCTGCCACCATTGCGCTCTCGGCCATTCGCTGACGATTTTTTCGGCCTGTGCGTCGGCGTTCAGCGTTTGCTTCAGGCTTGGCATGTCCAGCAATTTAGCCCGCATTCCGTCCTCAGGCAGCCATGCACAACCGTTCAATAGACCCGCCAATAAAATAAAGCTGAGTTGAGCGGCGTGTCCGCTCAAACGAAACTTATGCCCTTTGGGTATAATTCTGCTTAACCGGAACATGACTACGGCTCCTCGATTAAATCTTCCAACGCGGCTAAACGATGATCCTGTTTAACCGCTGGCTTGGGCCCAACCGGCTTTGCAATCCAGACCATTGCCGCCAAGCCTGCAAACAGCCAGGCCGCCAGCCGGAAGGTATCGTCCAAGCCGAGAATCGCCGCATGCTGATTAGCTACTGCCGCCAGCTTCGCCGTAGCCAGCTGACCGTGCAGCCCGGCATCGTGCAAACGGCCGATAATCTCGGCGTCAAAACCGTCGTGCAGAGAAAAACCCTCGATCAATCGGCTTTGGTGAAACGCAGCGCGCCGTTCCCAAAACACCGACAATACCGGCGAGGCGATACTGCCGCCCAATACCCGCAACATGCCGCCCAGTTCGACGGCCTGGGTTTGCCGTCTCGGCGTCAGTCCGGAAAGAAACAGCGTCGTCAACGGCACGAACAACGCGCCCAGGCAAAAGCCTTCCAACACTTGCGTCCACAACGGTTGTGTAAACCAGCCGCCGCGCCCGAAAAAGTCGTAACGGCTGCTCCAAGCGCAATACAGCGCAAACAGCAGCATGTTTACACTGACCAGCAAGCGGGCGTCGAAACGATGCACAATCCGGTGCATCACGCCGGCCATCGGCTTGGCTAAAAACACCAGCGGCAACAACACGCTGCCGGCCAGGAACGATGAGTATCCGGCCACCGCCTGCAAGCGCACCAGCAGCACCGACAATAGGCCGTACATCAACATGAAGCTGACGCCGAGCATGATGCTGCCGATTGCGAAATTGCGCCGGGCGAACAAGCGCAAATCCAACAGCGGCGTACGCTCCGCCAGCTCCCAAACAATGAAATAGACCAACATCAGCAAACCTGTGAACGCCACGATGATCAGCCAGCTAGAATTAAACCAGTCCGCATCCTGGCCTTGATTCAACACCGTCTGCAAACAAAGCAGCGCGGCAGTCAGCAATAAAAACCCGATACCATCGAACGGCACTTTCCGTTGCAACGATTGCCTATCGAACAACAAAGCCCAAACCAACGCCGCAGCCAGCAACGGCAACGGTACGTTCAGGAAAAACAGCCAGCGCCAGCCCAAATGATCGGCGACCCAACCGCCGGCAACAGGACCGAGCGTGAAAGGGCTCAACGCGGCAATACTCCACAGCGACACCGCAAACGATTTGGCCGATTCCGGGTATTCGCGCATCAACAGGGTTTGCGACAGCGGGATAGTCAAACCGCCGAAAAAACCTTGCAGCGCCCTGCCCGACAAAAACCAGAACAAATCGCCGGTCATAGCGCATAGCAGCGAAGCCAGCGTCATTGCAACCATCGCCAGCAAATACAGCCGGACTTCGCCGACCGCAGCCGCCAGCCACGAACTGACCGGCAACGCCAAAGCCAGACAAACGAAATAGTAAGTCTGCATCCAAGCAGCGTGGCTGGGGCTTACGCCCAAATCGCCGGTCGCATGCAGGACGACGGATGCGAACGCGCCGGTATTGAAAAGCACCAAGACGTTGCCCAGCAGCAAGCCGAAATTCAGGAAGAAAAACTGCACGCCGCTTAGCGCGTGCTTGCCGGTATGGCCGTTGTTCAGGCTGTCGTGCGTTAAGGTTGCCCACGCGGCTCGGGCGGTTTTATCGGTAGAGCTCATGACTCGGACTCGCAATAAAGGGAATTATCCGTTTAACTGCAAGCGCCGTGCCGGAGTAGGACGAAGCCCATTATCTCTATTTAAATCATCAAGTTAATAAATTTAAATAGTAAAAAACGATAGGCTATCCAAAATACCAATTCACTATATATCGTGAAACTTACGTAATATCGTGACTTACCAGATACTCACTTTGCATAACCAACCTTCATAGACTGAACACCATCACGGTTGCGGATTCTTAATCAATACAAGGATAATGCTATGTTATAGGTGCAGTAATTCATTAAGGCTAGAACTTACGCATTGACAGCCGGTATAGAATATGAGGCATGAACTAACCCTAGGCAACGGAAGGCCCGCCCGTGATAAGAAAAATAAG
>NZ_RYFG02000094.1 GCF_003994235.2 Candidatus Methylobacter oryzae | reverse complement strand
GGCCGTTTGCCATGCGAAAGTAGGGAATTGCCAAGCGCCTAAAACCAAAAACCCAAGCTTAATCGCTTGGGTTTTTTTTTGACTTGCGTTTGCCGCCGCCCATGAATGAACATATTCGCGATCTCGTCATCAAGGCCACAGGCGGCAAAACAGCTTTTCGACGCGAAGTTATTCAACGCCTATGGAGCGGTTATGGTGAAATTGTGCGCTATGGCTTAACAGGAGGCGATAGGAGCAGCGTAATCGTTAAGCATGTAAAGCTGTCGGCTCAGGGCAGTCATCCGTGTGGTTGGAACACTGATGTATCACATCGGCGCAAAATGCGCTCCTACCAAGTCGAAACGACTTGGTACGGAAATTGGAGTGAGCATTGCGATGCTCAATGCCGCATACCGGCTTGTTTGATGTTCGAATCTTTCGATGATGAAGTGCTTATTGTGCTGGAAGACCTTGATAATGCCGGTTTTCCGAATCGCCGATCGATTGCCGGTAAAAACGAGATGCGTGCTTGTTTGAACTGGCTGGCGAATTTTCATGCGACGTTTATCGGCGAGTCTCCCAATGGCTTGTGGCCGACGGGAACTTATTGGCACCTGGAAACCCGGCCCGACGAATTGCAGGCATTAAACGACATACCGTTGAAAAATGCCGCATCGGCGATAGATCGAAAACTCCGTCAGAGCCCCTATCAAACCATCGTCCACGGGGATGCAAAACTGGCCAATTTTTGCTTTTCCAATGATTGTAGCCGCGTCGCTGTCGTGGACTTTCAATATGTTGGGGGTGGATGCGGGATCAAAGATGTGGCTTACTTTATCGATAGTTGCTTAAATCAAGACGAATGCGAACGACAGGAAAGCCGGTTGTTGGACATTTATTTTCAAGCGCTGAAGCGAGCTTTAAAAACGAAACAAAAAGCCGTCGATGCTGAAGCCGTTGAGCGAAATTGGCGAGCGCTTTATCCTGTAGCCTGGACCGATTTCCACCGTTTCCTGAAAGGTTGGAGTCCTGGCCATTGGAATCCAGACAGCTACAGTGAGCGCCTGGCTCGTGAAGTCATTGCGCAGTTACAGGATAATTGAAGGAGAAAAAATGCGTTTGTCTAAAGATGACTTGTTTTTGCTCAGCCAATGCGCGATCTCGGCCGCCTGTCAGGCCGGGCAGATGATTGCCGGATATTCGCAACGATCCGTCGCAGTCAATGCCAAAGATGGCGGTACCAGTCTGGCTGCTCAAGTAGTGACGGAAGTTGATTACTTGAGCCAGGACATCATCCTGCAGGTTTTGCAGCCGACTTGCGCGATGTTCGATTTGGCCTTGCTAACGGAAGAAAGTCCCGACGACTGCGAGCGACTGCGCAAAGACTTTTTCTGGAGCATCGATCCTCTCGATGGCACCTTGCCGTTTATTGAGTCCGTGCCCGGCTATTCGGTGTCCATCGCCTTGGTTTCTTGCGATGGCATTCCGACAATAGGCGTGGTTTATGATCCTCTGACACAAACACTGTATCATGCTATTAAAGGCCAAGGTGCCTGGTGTAATAACCAAGCCTTACAGCCGACGGTAATATCGCCATCAGCGGGACGGACGCTGACTTTCATCACCGATAAAAGTTTCGCCCAAGATCCGCTTTATCAAAGCACTTTGGCCGAACTGGAGCATATTTCCACTATACTGGGATATGACGGTGCGGCTATACGATTACAAGGCGGAGCGGCAATGAATGCTTGTCAAGTTTTGGTCAGTCCGCCGGCATGCTATTTCAAGTTTCCTAAACCGCAATTGGGCGGCGGCAGCATCTGGGATTATGCGGCGACAGCCTGCCTGTTTCACGAAGCCGGCGCATTTGTCAGCGATATTCATGGCAATCCTCTAGCCTTAAATCCTGTCGGATCAACGTTTCTGAATCACT
Source organism: Candidatus Methylobacter oryzae (assembly GCF_003994235.2). Classification (GTDB taxonomy): domain Bacteria; phylum Pseudomonadota; class Gammaproteobacteria; order Methylococcales; family Methylomonadaceae; genus Methylobacter_A; species Methylobacter_A oryzae. The sequence continues at coordinate 48,872 of NZ_RYFG02000094.1, read as the reverse complement.
GCGGCGTTTTGTATTGCGCCGATCAGCGCATTGCTGACTTGATGACGCAAGTTTTCAAAAATCTAACACAGGAATGAAAGAGCAGGTCTATTGTCCGAATTAAAGCAGACGCTTTTTGACCATACGTTAATCGTTTAGAAGAACTAAGCAAGTGAGGCCGGAGAGATTTGTACCGCATAGATTTATACGGCAATGAAGCGGGCTTTGATAATCCGAAGCGATTAATTATGTTTAGGCCCTTGATGCAATAAAAGATAATATCCTGAGACTATGCTTCTTGGGGCGATCATGCCATGATGTGTACAAAGAGGCGCCGCTTATCAATGCTTATTGCCGCTAACAAATGCCGGCAAATTTCATGGCGATATTTGCTTTCTCTAAGGATTAACTATGCACGATACTCGGCCGTTACTGGCAACTGATGACTTTCCTGCTATCTTCCGCAAACCACTCGAAATAATACAAATCAATCTCGGCTATTTATGCAATTTGAGTTGCGTGCACTGCCACGTCAACGCCGGGCCGAAACGTACCGAACTGATGAGTTTGGAAACGCTGGAGCAAGTCTTGCATTTTGCAGAGCAAGCCGATATTCACACTTTGGATTTGACCGGCGGTGCGCCTGAAATGCATCCGCATTTTCGCTATTTGGTCAAAGCCGCACACAGCAAGGGCATTAAAATTATCGACCGCTGCAATCTGACGATATTGGAGGACCCGCATTATAAAGACACGGCCGAATTTCTAGCGGAACATCAAGTCGAGATCGTCGCTTCGTTGCCTTGTTATTTGGAAGAAAATGTCGATAAGCAACGCGGCAAAGGCGTTTTCAAAGACAGCATCACGACACTGCAACGCTTGAATAAACTGGGTTACGGTCAAGCCGACAGCGTATTGCGGCTTAACTTGGTTTTTAATCCGCAAGATGCGCTATTGCCACCCGAACAAAACAGTTTAGAGCTAGCCTATAAACAGCATTTACAGCAACAATACGGCATTGTTTTTAACCGATTGTTCGTTATTGCCAATATGCCAATCCAGCGTTTCGGCAGCCAGTTGGTCAGTCAGGGGCGGTTTGACGCCTATTTGCAATTGTTACGCGATCATTACCGCGCGGATAATCTCGACAGCTTGATGTGCTTGAATACGATCAGCATCGATTGGCAGGGCTATCTTTACGATTGCGATTTTAATCAGATGCTGGCTATGCCGCTGGCGGCGCGCAGCAAAACTCATATTAACGAGTTAACAGTTGATATGTTAAATGGCGCAGCTATCGCCACTGCCGCGCACTGCTACGGTTGCACGGCCGGGCAGGGCAGCAGTTGCGGCGGTGCGCTGGAAGTAAAACACTGTTGAGTATCATCGTTCCGGTTGTCCGTGAAGTGGCGCAGATTTTCTGCTATCGGCGCTCATTTTTAATCTAAAACTAAAACGCGAGAAACATAACTCATGAGCACTTATATTGAAATTGAAGAATCGGTACGCCATTACTATGGGCAAGTCTTAAAATCCAGTAACGATCTAAAAACCAGTGCCTGTTGCAGCATCGATGCGATGCCGGCTTATTTAAAGCCTTTGTTATCCTCGTTACATCCTGAAATATTGGAGCGCTTTTACGGTTGCGGTTCTCCGCTGCCTCCGTCTTTGCAGGGTAAAACCGTGCTGGATCTAGGCTGCGGCAGCGGACGGGATTGCTATCTGTTATCGCAATTGGTTGGCCCAAGCGGCCGCGTCATAGGCATAGACATGACGCCGGAGCAATTGGAAATTGCTATGCGCCATCGCGATTGGCATAGCGAGCGTTTCGGTTACGCCAATGTTGAATTTTTTCATGGCCATATTGAAAACCTTGCGACTGCCGGTATTGCCGATAACAGCATCGATGTGGTGGTGTCCAATTGCGTGATTAATTTATCGCCGGAAAAGCCGCGCGTCATGGCGGAAATATTCCGCGTCCTAAAGCCCGGCGGTGAGTTGTATTTTTCCGATGTGTTTGCCGATCGCCGTATTCCGGCCGCGTTGCGTCAAGATCCTGTCTTGCTTGGCGAATGCTTGGGCGGTGCTTTGTATTGGGAGGATTTCAAGCGGATCCTGCACGACTTGGGTTGTCCCGATGTGCGTGTTGTTAAACAAAATCCTATCAGCCTTGATGATCCTGAAATCGCCGCTAAAATCGGCATGGTCAAATTCCGTTCGGTTACCGTGCGCGCCTTTAAGCTGGCACTGGAAAACCGTTGCGAGGATTACGGACAGGTTGCCTGCTATCTTGGCTGCATCCCCGAACATTTACACGCTTTCGATTTGGACGACCATCATCATTTCGAAACCGGCCGCCCGTTGCGAGTATGCGGCAATACCGCAGACATGCTCGGCAAGAGCCGCTATGCCGAACATTTCCGGATATTGGGCGATAAATCCCTCCATTTCGGCTTATTCGATTGCGAACCCGATTCGCAGAGCGGGTCTGCATCGGCAAGTGGGGCTTGTTGCTGATCCGGACGGCACAGACTTTAGGCCGAGTCTTGTTTCCAGCTGATGAACCACTCGGTTAATTCGCGGCTATTGCCCAAACCCGAGAGACGGCGGTCGATCGCATCCTGATTGCCCCACATCACTTCAGCCCAGTCGCCGCCGGCCACGCGCGATTCGATGCTGTTGCAGTAAAGCCCCAGGTTACGCTGGACGTAGAATCCGTAAGTACGGCAGGCCACCGGACGGTAGGCGTAGACTCGGCATGCCCCGGAAGACTTGTCCAACAACGGGCAGACAATCGGGCGCGATGACTGCCCGGCCAGCGCGGCAATGCCCCGGCCAATTTCCCGGAGCTGCTCCGGGGGCAACGCGGCCAGTCCCTCCCTCAGCCAATCCCATTCCGCTTCGGTCAGCAACGGAATTTCGGCGAGCCGGTGGCAGCAGCCGTCGCAGCCCAAGCTGCACAGCCAATCGGGATGAGCGTCGCGGATGGCCTGTACGCGCGCTTCAATATCGGCATGGAGTTCAGAGAGTGAGTTCATGTCTGTTTTTAGCGGTTATTTTTTATAAAACTTGCTGGTGTAGCAAGACATCAACAAGCCTCTAACCGTTGCAATGTCGTGTTGAGTATGAATTTTACTGCTCTTGTCGCTGATTGTAGGCATCAGGTTTTTGGTTTCGTCGGAAATGCTGCTATTGCTAAAAACCGCATCGGCGGCACAATCGCAGTAAGATTTTGCCTGTTCCACGGCGCGCGTGGAACTCTCCTGTTTTACACAGTTATTAATGAAAGCCAGTTTGGCCGTGTTTTCATTACTTTTATTTCCACCGCATGCGGACAAGTTGATGCATAAAGCCACTATAAACACTAAAACTTTGTTATTCATTGGATTCCTTATTGTTGTTATGGTGTCGTTTGTTGATTAAACGAGGTGGACTACGGTTAAGCGTATAAAGCCGAGTTGAGCAGCCTGTCCGCTCAAACCCTACTTATGCCCTTTGGGTATAAAGCTGAGTTGAGCAGCTTGCCTGCTCAAACGAAACTTATGCCCTTTGGGTATAAAATATGATTGGAATGAATGGCAAAATTTTAACGTAATTCGGCATTAAGACAAACCCATTTCCCCGCCGATGGTAAAAGATCTGCCTTTTCAGCTGGATCGTAAAAAGACAGTTCATTGCACTGCTCAATACCTATTTGAAAGCCCGAGTTCTATTTTCCGTGAATACTTGCTGCACAACTATGTACCTCATCTTCCCATTTTGAAAGCAACTCGTAGAGAACGCTGAAATTTAACGGTTTTATTAAATGATGATCGAAACCCGCACGTTGCGAGCCGGCTAATTCTTCCGCACGCCCATAGCCGCTTAATGCTATCAGCAGCATATCGCCGCCGTTGGGCAGTTGCCTGATGCGTTGAGCTACCTGATAGCCATTCTCTACGGGCATGCCGATGTCCAGTAATACCACGTCGGGATGGAATGTTTGAATCAGGGCCATGGCTTGTTCTCCGGAATCGGCCATTTTGACCTCATAGCCGTTCAGTTTCAGCAGCAGGGACGTACTTTCCCTGACGTCGAGATCATCGTCGACAACCAGCACCTGCGTACCGGCATGAGGAACTGGCGGCGGCGCTTCGAGGGTCGGAAAGGTAGCCGTTTCTTCGGCAAGCGTCGGTAACCGGACGATGAAGGTGGAACCCAATCCGGGGCCAAGGCTCGATGCGGTTACCCGGCCGCCGTGCAGTTCCACCAGCCGCTTTACCAGCGTAAGCCCGATGCCTAATCCGCCTTGGGAACGATCCAAGGTTCGCGCGCCTTGTTGGAACAAGTCGAAAATGGTCGGCAATAATTCAGCCGAGATACCGGTGCCGTTGTCTCGAACCTGAATTTCAACTTCGCTCCCGAGCAACTTAACGTTAACTTCGATGTGGCCGCCTTCCAGTGTGTATTTGCAGGCGTTGTCGATCAGGTTAAGCAATATTTGCGACAGGCGTACGGAATCGCCATCCACCAGTACCCGTTGTTCGGGCAGACAAACATCGAGATGTTGCTGTTTAGCCAGAATCGGAGCGCGTTCTGTCTCCAGAACCGAGTTAACCACTTCTATCAGGTCGAGCCGTTCTTTCTTCAGTGAAATTTTGCCGCGCACGATACGGGAAACGTCCAGCAGATCGTCGACCAGGTGAGTGAGGTGCGTGACTTGCCGCTTAATCACTTCCGTTGCCCAGTTGAGCCGCGGATCTTCCAGCTTCAGCATATCCAGTATATGGGCCGCATTGTTGATCGGAGTCAGCGGATTTCTCAATTCGTGCGCCAGCATGGCCAGGAATTCGTCCTTGCGCCGGTCGGCCTCGTGCAAATCCGCTTTGGCTTGCTTGCTGGCGGAAATATCACGGCTGACGGCGGCGAAACCGACCGGCTCGCCGGTGCTGTCTTTGATGAAGAACACGTTGAGCAGCATCCAGATGGTGGCGCCGGTTTTGAAATGACGGAACCTGACTTCAGCATCGGCATGACCCTCGCGTAAAACGCGCGGAAAGAATTCTTCAAGAATGAAGCGCTGGTCTTCGGGGAAGAAAAACTCCCGGATCGGCGTTCGCAAGCATTGGTCAGAACTATCGATGCCGACCAGACGCATGCCGGCTTCGTTAACATAGAACGGAATAAAATTCATGTCGCACATGCCGATGAACTCCATGCTGTTGTCGGCCAGCGACACGAACTTTTGCCGCTCCAGCTCCATATGCTTGCGTTCGGTAATGTCGCGCAGGGCGATAACGTAACCGGGGTGCCCGTCCCATTCCAGCGGCGCGGAACGCATTTCCGCCCAAATCAGTCCGTCCGGACGGATCAGGTTAATATCCTGGTGGCTGTTTTTATTGGGATTGACCGGAATCGCCAGCGACTGGCCGATCAACGAGGAACGCGCCAGCAGGATTTTGGCCGCATGGTTGGCATAGAGCACGACGCCTTGCGCATCGACAACCAAAACGCCGTCGGTGATCGTGTCGAGGATCAGGTTAAGTTTGGGAAGGTCTTTGGACATGGGCGATACTTTGACTTAAATGATGATAGTTTGCACGCCGATTCCTTTCGCTTGGGTGGTAATGGCGGCGATGACCGAAGGTACGCGCGACAGGTCGCCGAGCAACTTCAACACCGGTTCCGGCATGTCGCGCACCAGCATCGGCGTCGCGAACACGTCTTTTTCCAACGCTTTTTCCGGCATGCCCAAGACTTCGACGACATCGAAAACCCAGTGTCCGGGCTCGTAAAGATTGGTCAGTGCCTCGGTAATTTGCTCGACCAGGCGGCGGGTTTCGTTGTTCAACGACACCACGTACAGAGTCAGCACCAGTTTGTGCTGCGTTGCGCACCGTTCTTCCGGGGGGGTAGCGGTTTGGGCGATATTGCGGATTTGTAGCGAAGACAGCGGCTTGCTGGCCAGTTCGAACTGAAAGCCTTCGTCATGTATGCTTTTCAGTTGCTCCATATACTCGTTGGCGAAAGCGGTCACGATATAAATATTCAGCGTTTCATCAATGGTTTTCAGGCGGCGCAAGGTTTCCACGCCGTCGATGCCGGGCATGCGCAGATCGAGAAAAATCAGGTCGGGACGTTCGGTTCGGGCCATCTCGAGGCCTTGTTCGCCGTTCTCGGCTTCGCGCACCGAGAAACAGTTGTCTTCGAGTATCAGTCTAAAGGCGGAGCGCACCGCGGGATCGTCGTCTATTACCAGTATTTTGCTTACCATATCGTGCCTCGTAAGTAATGGGTTTAAATGCTCAAATAGAGGGGAACTGCAAACGCATGCAACAGCCGTGTCCAAATACGCTTTCCACCTGTATCGCGCCGCCGACGTCCTGAACCAGGCGGCTGATCACCGACAAGCCCAGGCCGGTACCTTTTCCCGGCGGCTTGGTGGTAAAAAACGGGTCGAAAATTTTGCTTTGTATCTCTTGCGGAATACCGGGGCCGTTATCGATCACGCTTAATTCCACCATATCGTCCACAAGCCGGACCAGGATTTTGATTTGCGGTTGAGGCCTGCCGGCCAGCGCATCGCGGGCATTGATGATCAGATTGACCAGGATCTGCTGTAAACTGTCGGCGCTACAGTGAATAGCCGCCAAATCGTCGGCCGCATCGATCTCGACCGTTATCCCGGCTTTGTTCAGTTCGCCTTCCAGCAGCAACAGGCTTTGTTTGACGACCTCCGTGACCCGGCAGTTACCGCTGGGAGCGGCGCGGTTGTGAACGAATAGCAGCATGTTGCTGACGATCTTCTTGATACGGTGGATTTGTTGCAGCGCCTGATCGAGAATTTCCCTGGATTTTCGGTCCGTGCATCTGTTCGCGGCGAATTCGACAAAATTCATGATGCCCATCAACGGGTTGTTGATTTCATGCGCGACGCCGCCGACCAGCGTACCCAACGCCGACAGTTTTTCCATTTGCAGCATGTGTTCCTGGTTTTCCTGGAGTTTGGTGTAGGCCAGCCGGGTTTGTTCCAACAGCCGGGCGTTTTCCAGCGAAATCGCGGCCTGGGCGGTCAATAGCTCGGTCATATCGGTTTTTTCGGCGGTAAACACGCCGGCCGCCAGCCGGTTTTCCAGGTAGAGCAGGCCGATCAGCTCGTTTTGTTTGATGACCGGCAGACACAGCACCGAGCGCAGTTTCAACGCCTGCACTTCCTGGGTGTTCTGAAATTCGCCTTCGCTGACTGCGTCGTGCAGCAGCACTTTCTTGCGCGTGCGTAGCGCGTAATTGACAATGGCGCGGCTGATCAGGCCCTGCTCCTGGTTAAGGCTTTGATACCGGTTGTTGACGATATGTTTTTTGCCGATGTGGCTTTCCGCGGCAATCAGCAATTCATCCGCTTTCTTGATCAGCAGGTAGCCGTGCTGGGCGCCCGAGCTTTCCAGCACCACGCTCATGATTTTTTGCATCAGCAGGTTCAGGTCGACTTCCGCCGATAGCGCCAGCGCCGATTTCATCAGGTAATTAAAATCGAGATTCGGCAGCGTAGGCGGCGTATCGGGAACAATGGTTTTTTCGGCGAGCATTACGCAGCAGGAATCGCCGTTGCAAGGGCGGCGCTGCTGTAACAGCGCGCTTTTGCGCTCGGCGCGGCACAGCCGGTACATCCGTTGCGCGGCGTTGCAGTAAAGGTCGGCATCGCCGAGATTGCCGGCCGTCATCGTCTCGGCCAAGGCTTCGTATAAATGGCCGGTGAGCAGGCCGTAGTTTTGCGCCTGGGCGATGGCGATTGCGTCCAAATACAAGTTGCGGGCATCGCGCAGTTGGTTCTTGGCACGGGCGATTTCGGCATGGACAAAAGCCAGGAACGGTTTCAACAGCGGTCCGAGGCCGGCCCATATTTCCAGTTGCGCCAGCAACGGCGCGATTTCGGCTTCCAGCGCCGGCCAGTCCGAGCCTTCCGGCCAACGCAGGCGGTTGACGATACGGAACACATACCAGAGGCGTTTCAGCACGTTGTCGGTCAGGCCGTGCAGGTAGCGTTCCACCGTTTGCAAGGACGCGGCGGCGGCAGCGTAATCGCCCAGGTAATGCTGGGCGAATCCGAGCAGCGCAAAATAACTGCCGGACGCGGAGACGTAATTGTCGGTTTCCCAGCGCGCCAGCGTTTCGCTCATGTCCACAGGCTGGTAACCGGAGATCATCGGCGCGACCCAGCCTGCCAGTACCGCTTCGGCCAAGCCGACCGAGAACGACAACTGGTTTTTGCGGGAAAAATTCAGGCATTCCTCGGCGGCTTCTTCGACCAGGCGCAGGTTTTTGCCTTGCACCAGCAAATTCCACATCAGCGGTCCGTAGGACAGGCCGGCGTTATACAAATCGCCGCAATTCTTACCGCATTGGATGGCTTTATGACAATAATCGACGATCTCGGCCGGATGGCTGCGCGAATGCATGTTGCACCAGACAATGCCGTTCATGCCGCGGGTCGCGCCGAACGTATTCGGGTGCTTGGCGCACAGGTCGTGGGCCAGGTCCTGGTACAGGAAGGCCTGTTCGAACTTGCCCTGTTCGCCGAGATTGAGCCCCATGATAGAAAACGAATAAATCACCGATTCGTCCATGCCGCCCTGTAAACAGTGCATTGTCGATTGCGCGGCCGAGAGATACAGCTGCGGCACCAGTCCGGACATATACAGATCGGGGATCAGCTCGCTGTAAAACGCCAGTTCGATCTTGCTTTTCCGGTCCTGGGTAAAAGGCATATTCAGGATCGTTGGCCAGACATTGTCGTGCCGTTCGATGTCCGCCATCAACGCCAGCATCCGTTGCCGGGCCGTTTCGGGCTGTTCGGGAATCGACTTGCCGAAATAGGCCAGGCCGCGGTTGGCGGTTTCTATCGCTTTGTTGAAATTGCCGAACGAGGACAATGACGTGGTTTGTTCCGCCAGGGCTTCGGCTTTGTCCAGGTCGCTGACCGCGTGTTCGATCAGTTGATTAATCAGTACTTCCGATTTTTCGTAACGGCCGCACATCAGCTCAGTCTTGGCCAGACGCTGGTAAATGCGAAAACTCAGGTCGTAAGCCTGTTGCCAGCAATCGTCCGGCAGATAGTTATGGGCTGTTTGGAAAAAATCGTTGGCCGCATCGCCGGCCAGGGCGTCCAGCGCTTTGTTGCCGGCATGAAAGTTGATATTGACCAATTGATAAGCCAATCCCTGATCCATGTCCGCCGGGCGGCCCAGGTTGAGGTGGGCGGCGATCGTGAACAGGTTATCCAGCGTTTCAAGATCGGTTTCGGCCGGCACCGCTTGCAGCAGGCGGTTACCTATACGCCAGTGGATTGCGGGTTTGGTTTGGGGATCGACTTGGCGCAGCACCGCTTCCTGGACACGGTCGTGGACGAACTGTAAATCCGATTTATTTTCCAGCAGCATGCCCAGGTTCAACACCGGCTTCAAATCCTCGAATAACGGTTCGATGCGAATAGCCAGCACCAGCGCGACGTCTTCGACGCTGAAACGGTTGCCCATGCAAGCGCAGTGGTTGAGGATATGCAGGGTTTTGATCGGCAGCTTGCCGACCTTGGAGCTGAATAATTCGACCACAGAAGCCGGCATCCGGGTGTCGCGAATCCGGATGATGTCCCATTGCCAGTGCCGCTCGGCGTCGGTATTCAGCAAGTCCTCGTTGTACAGCCAGGCCAGACTTTCGCTGACGAACAGCGGGTTGCCTTCGGTCAGGTGGGCAATAAATTCTGCCAGATTGGCCGTGGCTTCCAGCGAGGAGTCGAGAATATAGGCGACCATCTCGTGGCAGTCGGCGTCGGTTAAAGGCTCCAGGCGAATTTCCGCGAATGGGCCGTTGTTGTCATGAATCTTGCGCAGCAGCTTGCTGAGCGGATGGCTGCTGTCGACTTCGTTATGCCGGTAAGCACCGATGAAAAACAAAAACGGATGCTCTCGATGGTTGTCGAACAGGTTTTGCAGGAAATCGAAGGTTGCGCTGTCGCACCATTGCAAGTCGTCGATAAACAGCACCAGCGGATTATCCTCGCCGGCCAGGCAGGTCAGGAAGCGGCCGAACAGGTTGTTGAAACGGTTGCGAGCCTCGACCGGCGGCAGGTGCGGCACTTCCGGCTGAGGGCCGATGATGAATTCCAATTCCGGCAATACATCGCCGATGACTTTACCGTTGTCGCCGACAACGTCGAGTATCTTGCTCCGCCATTGCCGGACTTGATCGTCGCTTTCCGTCAAAAAGATGCGGATCAGGTTGCGCAAAGCCTGAATCAGCGAACTGTAGGGAATATTTTTCTGGTATTGGTCGAATTTGCCGGAAGTGAAGTAGCCGCGGTTTTTGACCAGCGGTTTTTGCAGCTCCTGAATCAGCCGGGTTTTGCCGATGCCGGACAGGCCGGAAATGAACACCGAACGGAATTTGCCGTCGAGGACTTCGTTGTATTGCTGCTGTATCAGCCGGCTTTCGGCCTGGCGGCCGACCATTTTTGAGATAAAGATAACCCGGCGGCTGCGATCGTGCAGGCCGATCGTAAATGCCGATACGCTGCCGGTGGCGCCGTATTCTTTCTTGCAGCGGATCAAGTCGGCCAGTAAGCCCGAGGCGCTCTGGTAACGTTTTTCCGGCTGCTTGACGGTTAGCTTGGCAATAATATCGGCCAATGCCTGCGGAATCTGCGGGTTGAGCCGATTGACGATAGGCGTTTCTTCGGCCAGATGCGAATGAATCAGCTCTAGCGGATCGTTGGAAAAAAACGGCAATTTGCCGGTCAACATTTCATAAAATACGATGCCCAGCGAATATAAATCGGTGGAATAATCGACGCGATAGTTAATGCGGCCGGTCTGTTCAGGCGAGGTATAGGCCAAGGTATGGCGGACGAATTCCGGGTCGTAGATAAAATGGCTGACGTCGCGGATATCGAGCGGGGTAATGAAATCTGTCAGCCGCAACGTCAGCGTTCCCGCTTGCAGTAAAATATTGTGCGGTTTGACGCCTCCGTGGGTAATGCCCGCATCGTGCACGGCTTGTAGCGTATCGGCCAACGTGCAGGCCAGCGTAAAAAAATCGTTAAGATCGAGCGGTTTTTGTTCTGTTGTCCAATAATTCAACGGTTTTCCCGCGAACCAGGGCTGAACGATAAATTGCAAGTCGCGGTCAGTTTCCAGCGCGAGCGGAGTGCAGACCCGCGGATCGTGCAGCACTTTCAGGCGCTCGATTTTCTGGCGCAGATGCCGGGTTTGGTCGTCCCAGCTCGACAGCAGTTTCAATTGTTTGATTACCAGCGGCCGGTCCGGCACATGCTTGTGGTAGCCCTTGAACACCAAGGCTTGCAGGCTTTCTCCGAGTTTTTCGGTAATAACGTAGTTGTCTGGTTTCGGTACATCCCGTGTTTTATTTTTTGTTACTGGATCAATCACGTGAGCTGTGTTTTTGTGAAGAATAGAGCAATGCGGGACATAGTCGCCATTGAGCAAATGGTAGAAATGTTTCGTAAATTTTGTGGGCGATTACTCTATTGTGAGTCATGCGCGAAAGATGATTTAGAAGCAAAATGAGAACGAGGAAGTCAACGGACAAAGCTCATCTTTAGAGTGATTTGCTAGTGAATTCTGTAGGATTTGAACTTGCTTGGATCAGCTTGTGTTATGACTTGATCAAATAACGCAAGCTAACAACTTATTTGATAATATTAAAGAAACACAAAAAGAATATATATAAGTATAAATACTTACCCTGCCCGGAGGGGGCACATCTGATGAACGGCGTGGTGAAAAATGCTTTTAAGGACGCTTGATCCTGAAGACCCGGTTCTGGTAATCAACGACGAAGCTGTCAGGCAGAATTTCTTTCAGTAGCATTGCGTCTTTTATTTGTTGGCCGGTTGTATATTTGACCATATCGATCATAACAAAGCGCTCTTCAGGAGCTTCTGCGTAGACAAACACGTTAACAGTAAATTTCGGTACGCTTTGGCGAAACTCAAAAGGCAAGTCGCTTAAAAAAGGGATGCCTGGCGTTGTCATCGGAGTTGCTTCGGGCACATCCGGTTCGTCTATCGCAGCCGCTATTTCCGAAGCAGTTAATGGCTTTGGCTCGGGTTTGCCGGTAACGGCGGCGGGCTTTTTAATGATTTCGGCAGCCGGCTTTTGCGGAGCGGGTTCCGGCTTTGCTTTATCAATTAACTCTGCAATGGAAATTGTTGCATGTTCCGTTTCTTGTTCCTGCTTTGGCGGCTGAATAGGATTATCGGTGATTTTAAGCTCAAGCTTTGCTTGCTGCCCCGGCTGGGCAGCGGCTGTTGTGTCGGGCGTCGGCGTCGCGTTATTTCGCAGCAGCCAGACGATGCCGGCAATAACCGCTACGTTGGCAACAAGAAGAAATACCAGGAGTTTGGTTGTCTTGCTGCCGGTTTGCTGCGATTGAGGCAGAAGGATTTTATCCGTTACGTTTTCAGCCTGGCGGGCTTGTCTTTCCTGTTCCGATTTACGTAAGGCATTAAGGATAAAAGACATGATTATTCGCTTACTTCTATGCGGGGAATGTCGAATGTTTGCGCTATGTTCTTAAGATAAGGCATGGTTTGATCGCCTATCATGCCGTCTTCCGGTAATTGGTGCAGATGCTGGAACTTCATCACTCGAGCGGCTAAATTATCGTCATAAAAGCGGGGCTGCTCTACGGCTTCAATTTTTCCGTCGATGCTATTTAGCAGGTATCGTAACCATAATACGTTATCCGACGTTTCGTGAGGACGTATCATTTTGGCATCGGGCGTTGGCGGCGGTTCGACTATTAAATAATAGCCGTTCCAATATTTCAATACGTCGGCTACCGGAAATATCATGCGATTGTTGAAACGAAGCATGGACTGGTTTTGCTCGAATCCTGTCAGCAGCGCATAGAATTTTGTCCCTTTGGCCAGAGAAAATTCCAGAATGGCCGGATGTTTGATCGTCAACATATCTTTCCAGTTGGTTTTGCCGAACTTGCATAGCAGCCCTGTCGTTTCTATGTAATGACAATCGATCTGGTTATGCTCGGGTACAGCTTTGCCCCAGCGTTTCAGCGTGCCGATTAAGGCGGCATTTAATGAATAATCCGGGTTGTTGATCCAGTCATGAAAGATTTTGCTGTCAGCGGTTGCTGTTGTATTAACAGCGTTTTGGCTGTTCGTTTTGGGTTCAAAGGTTAAGAAATAAATACCGGCGGCAGCACCTAAAAATAGCAGACTTAGCAATACGGCCAGCGAAGGCGATTTTTTATCGCTAAAAGCCAGTGTCTCTTTGGCGGCGGCGTTCACGATGGCCGGGGTAATCTCGTGGGTATTGGTTGAATAGGCGCCCAGCAAAGCACGGTCGCAAAGGATATTAATCATTCTTGGGATGCCGGAAGAAAGCTTATGAATTTTTCGTATCGCGCTTTCTTTAAAAATTTCCGGACGGCCGTTACAAACAGTCAAGCGATGATGGATATAAGTCCGCGTTTCATCAAGCGATAACGGTAATAGGTGATAGCGGGCGGTAATGCGCTGGTTTAACTGGCGTAAGTCTTGCCGTTTCAGTGATTCTTTTAACTCAGGTTGGCCGACCAGGATGATTTGTAATAATTTTGTTTTGTTGGTTTCCAAGTTGGTCAACAGGCGAACTTGTTCCAACACTTCCATGCTTAAATTCTGTGCTTCATCGATTAGCAAAACAGTTCGCCTGCCGTTGGCGTGGGCGGTAAGTAGGTGTTGGTTTAACAGGTCAACCAGGTTTTTTAACGAAAGCCGCTTTTTGTCATAAATAATGCCCAGCTCATCGCAGATGGTTGCCAATAATTCGACAGCGTTAAGCTTGGGATTCAGTATTAAGGCGATATCTATATTTTCCGGTATCTTCTGCAAAAGGCAGTGGCAAAGCGTGGTTTTTCCAGTGCCGACTTCTCCGGTTAATGCAACGAAGCCGCCTCCAAAATTGATGCCGTAAAGAAGATGGGCAAGTCCCTCCTGATGACGCGGACTCATGTAAATGAAGTGCGGATCGGTCGCTATCGAAAAAGGGGATTCGCTGAAATGAAAGTATTGGTTATACAATTTTATTAAGCTTTTTCAGTAAAGAAAAAATTATAAAGGATTGTAGCTTACAATAATGAAAGAAGGATTGGTTGTTAAAATTGATTTTCCGGTCTGCTGAAAACCAATTTTAAAGCCTGCCGGCCAACAAATAAGCCCGCCTTGCCGGAAAAGATTTCCGCCCTCCAGGCAAAGCGGGTATTGAAATGCAATAAGCTCAGGAACTAGATAAGGTTACTTTGCTTTAGGAAAGATTTTGCGTATTTAGAATTCGACATCGTGGTAAACATTTTGCACATCATCCAGGTCATTTAACAGATCCAGGAATTTTTCGAACAATGCCAGATCGTCACCTTCGATAGTCGTAGTGTCTTTGGGCAGAAATTGAATTTCGTCGACATCGAAATCAATCTCGCCTAATAAATCCGTTAATGCTTGTTTGGCTTTGGAATAATCGGCCTGGGGAGTAAAAACGGTAATTTTTCCATCTTCGCTTTCAATATCGCTAACATCGACGTCGGCGGTTAATAAGGCTTCGAGAATAGCGTCTTCGTCATCATGTTTAAATGCCAAAATAGCGGCATGATCGAACATATGACTGACCGTGCCTTGAGTGCCGATTTTACATTTTGTTTTGGTAAAACACTGGCGCACGTCGCCGAAAGTACGGTTAGGATTATCGGTCAGACAGTCGACGATGACCTTGCAGCCGCCGGGGCCAAAGCCTTCGTAACGCGCCGGCGCAAAATCCTCGCCCGCGCCGCCTTTGGCTTTATCGATTGCTTTTTCAATGACATGGGTAGGGACTTGGTCTTTCTTTGCGCGCTCTATCAAACCGCGCAACGCTAAATTTCCTGCCGGGTCGACGCCCCCCGATTTAGCGCATACATATATTTCACGACCATATTTGCTATAGACCTTTGCCTTGGCATCGGACGTTTTAGCCATGGAAACTTTACGATTTTGATAGGCTCTACCCATTTGTCAGTTGCTCCACTACAAAATGTCCAGATTGTACAGAAAAGGAGCGCGGCTACCAATGGTTTCGTGCCTTATATTGCTAAAGCTAAGTTGAGCAGCTTGTCTGCTCAAACGAAACTTATGCCCTCTGGGTATAAAGCTGAGTTGAGCAGCCCGTCTGCTCAAACCCTACTTATGCCCTTTGGGTATAAACACTGGAGAAACTATAAATCCAATTTGGCTTTAAGATAAAAATGCCGGGATAGCAGGGTTTGCTGATAATCCCCTAGTTGTATGTCGGGATTAAATTCGACATGCGGTTCGATTAAATTGTCGCCGACCACTGAAAGCTCTAAATTCCGCACCGGCCTGTAGGCTAAGCGCAAGTTAAGGCTGGTGTAATCGCTTACCGGCTTTTCGCCGACGTCTGCTAATTTGTCTACATATCGGAGCCAAAAATCCAATTCCAGATTGCTTAAAATATCAAAGGATGAGCGTAAGCTGAATTGATTTTGCGGCGTTCCGTAAACGGGCCGGTTTAAGTTACCGCTTGAAGTTTTATACCGCTCTTCAAGAAAACCGTAAGTTAAATTCAATTTCCAATAATCAGTTGCTTGCCAAGCGCCCGATAATTCAGAACCATAGGTATAACCACGGACGTCATTGATCAAGCTTACCGGCTGTAAAATATAAGGTATGCCGCTTTCAGATACGGTAACGCTGGGCGATCCTGCGGAGATGATGAAAGGCAACCTGCTGTAATCGTTGTAAAATAAAGCGAGATCGGCGCTGACTTTTGAGGTTTGAAAACGATAGCCCAGCTCGTAGGCAATAACTTCTTCGGATTTATATCTGTCGCGCATGAAAGAAGATTGACCGAAAACTTTTACCGGCATATTTCCGGTTTGAGCCGAAGCAGGTACTGTCGTCAACCAAATATCCATTTCTTCTTTGCTACGGGCAGGCGTTGTTCCCGCCTTGGATAGCGCAGTCCAAACGCTGTGATTGTTGTCAGGGCTCCAAATCAGCCGGGTATTAGGAAGGAATTGCAAGCCGGAAAAATCGTTATGCTCCAGTTTAGTGCCGAGAATGAATTTTAGCTTTTCGGGAACCAGTGTTATCTCATCTTGAATAAAACCGTTATATAACTTGTAATCGAGACTGCCGGGAGAGAACTGGAAAATAGCATTGTTATTGAACTGGTCTTGTATAAACCGATATCCACCGCCTAAGATCAGGTCATGACGATCAAAAAGTTTCAGACGGTACTGGGAATCCAGGTCGAATTGATGGAAGGTGGATGGAAGATAAAATTCATGCTGTTGATAGTCATAATAGGCTTGCAACGAAAAACTGGAGTCGGCAGACAAGGTTTTATCCCAACGGCTTAACAGACTAAACATGTTACTGTCTTGTTGGCTACGGACAGCGGGGAAATAAGGCGCCGTTAATCGCGGGGCTGTTTGTTGATTATCGAACCGGCCGCGAGAGAAATTGCTTTGGATTTTTACGGCGTCGTCATCGCCATCAGACAAATCCAACTGCACTCCGCCTTGTTGCGCATCCCAGCCGTCATAAGCGTCGGTACCGTTGGTATTGCGGTAACTATCGTGCTTTTTACCTTGGGCATGAATCCTGCCAAAACTGTGTGCATCGATTTGAAAACCATAGCGGGCGGAACCGAATACCTGTTCGTCTCCTCCGGCGATGCTTAGTTGAGTGCCCTGAGTTTTTTTTGCATTCTTACTAATGATGTTAATAACGCCGTTGACAGCATTCGCGCCCCATAAAGTCGCTCCCGGACCTCGAATGACTTCAATACGTTCAATATTTTCCATCAGCATATCCAGCGTTTCCCACAGCGTTCCGGAAAAACCGGGAAAAAACAGGGTCCTGCCGTCCATTAACACCAGCAATTTGTTGGCGGCACGGTCATTAAGCCCGCGAATAGTGACGGCCCATTGACTGGCATTGACGCGAGCAACCTGCAGGCCGGGCGCCATTCTAAGCGCTTCGGGAATATTGGTCGCGCCGCTGCGGCGAATATCCTCGGCTGAAATGACGAAAACAGCGGCGGCAGAGTCTTTTACATTTTGTTCTTTCTTGCTGACAGAGGTCGTTATGCTTAATGCCATGACTTGTTCAAGCGACATGGCCAATAAATCTTCGGAAGTAAGCGTATCTATGCTCTGCTGATTCTCTGCATGACAATTCAAGCTGAGAAGTAAAGCTGACAGACATAACTTCAATTTTGTACTAGCGCTAAGCATTCTTGAACTGAGTGGGAACTGGAAAGTTTTTCTAAGAAACTCACTTATCTTAGATGTTTTTTTGCATTATGTTCTATTTGTTTAAGGAGTTAAAGTTATCGGCCTATTTATTAGGCGAGATTTAAATTCAGGTCAGGGTTTGGCGTTGCTTTTATTTATAAGAAATTAAGTGTAACTATTCAGCCACGGATCACTAACAGTAGGCGCCTCTACGCCTGCAAGGACAGCTATTTGCTCCTCGGCAACTGCTCCTGCGTTGCTCTACTACAGACCATCCATGGTCTTATGCAATATCTGCATTCACCCCATCCATGGGGCTCATGCAGGAGGTAGGTGGAAAACCGCTCCATGCGTAAGCTGCATTGACTCCAGGGATGGAGGAAATGCCGCAAGATTGTCTGGAGCAATTGCCGACGACTGCAAGGATGCAGGAGGTAGAGCAATGCACGGAGCAATTGCCGAGGCGACACGGATTAAACGGAAAGATTAAAGACACAAGGCAAAAAACCGAGCGCCGAACGCTGCCGGCCTTTAATCTCTAACCTTCGCCTTGTGCATCTGTGTCAATCTGTGGCTGGATAGTTAAAAATAAGTTACTGAACGGGTTTGGTTTTTACGCATTCGCAATAAATATAAATCATGTGGCCGAAAATTTAGATGTTGGATTTGTGATTTACAATGGTAATATCAAAATATCTTTATACCCAACGGGCACATGTAGGGTTTGAGCAGAGTAGCCGCCTAAACCGCAGCCGCGGTTTTTAAAGGTTGCCGGTACGCTAAGCATAGTGCGTACAGTGCTTTACTTATGTATCTGGTCATGAGCATCAAATAAATGCCGCTAGATTGTTTTTGATTTAGACGCCTGTCATCCGACTCGCAAACAACTTTGGAACTGTGTTAAGGCGTTAGCCGTAAAAACCGGAAATTTTACTTGGCCTTTTGTTTAAATAACTAATGTCTTTAAGCAGATTAACTTTATCTATACCCAAAGGGCATAAGTTTCGTTTGCGCAGGCGGGCTGCTCAACTCAGCTTTATACCCAAAGGGCATAAGTTTCGTTTGAGCAGGCAAGCTGCTCAACTCAGCTTTATACTGCTGCGCTTCGCTATCGATTTAAACATTAATTATCGGTTGGTAATGCGCTGTAGATTGATTTTAGTTGTATGGGCATTATTGTTTGCATCGAATAGCAGTATTGCCTCGCAGCCGTCGGAGAGGGAATCGCAAATTACTGCCGCGTATTTATATCATTTCACCAAATTCACCGAATGGCCGGCTGTTGCGACGACTTTTCATTATTGTGTTTACGATGATGTCGGCTTTACTGATTTGCTACGGCAAACCTACCAAAGTAAAACCATTGGCGAAGCAAGCATCGAAGTCAAAAATATCAGCACTCAATCCAAGCTGGACGATTGTCAATTAATCTATTTTCCCGGACCGGGACCTGCCGATTTTCTGAAAAAAGCGAGTAATTTCCCGATCTTGTCCGTTGGAATCCAAAAAGACTTTATAGAGCTGGGCGGAATTATTTATTTGTTTGAAGAAAACCAGAAACTACGTTTTTACATTAATAATGCAGCAGCAGCAAATTCAGGGTTGAAGATTAATTCGCAATTGCTCAGGCTGTCCAAGGAACCTTAATGTTACCTAATCGATCCATTAAATTTAAACTAATGTTCATCACGGTGCTCAGCAGCGGTATTGCATTATTGGCATTCAGCTCTGTGTTGTTGTTTTACGAGGTTAAGTTTGTTGAGAAAAGCCTGGTTAACAGTCTACAGACTCAAGCCGATATCATCACCGAAAACAGTTTGGCATCATTAGCTTTCATGGATGAATTGACGACAAAAAAAACCTTGGGGGCATTAAAACATAACCCCGATATTCTTTATGCGGGCATATACGATAAGTCGCATAGCCTATTAGCAAGCTATCAAAAGCCCTCATACCAAATCATCGAACCGTTATCCACCGGAGAGTTAAATAACGCCCCGAAATTAACAAGAGGCGATCAATTTGTGCAAATCATTCAGCCGGTGCGGCTGGACAACGAATTGCTGGGCTATCTGCTGATACGCGGGAGCTTCGAATCGCTTTACCAGAAACTCTACAGCTATGCATTAACTATCCTGTTGGCATTCGCTATTGCCTTGCTTGTCGCCCTGTCGTTGTCGCTACGCTTACAGCGGATAATTTCCGGTCCTATTATTCGCATCGCCAAATTTATTAATAATGTTACCGAGTCGAAGACTTATACAGTCCATGCAAAAAAAGAGACCAATGATGAATTAGGCGTTTTAGTTGAGGCATTTAACCAGATGCTGACGCAGCTCGACGTGAATCTGCAAAAACGGGATGAAGCTGAACAGGCGTTGGCTCATCATTTGGAGAATCTGCAAGAGACTATTAACGAGCAGACCAAGGATTTACAACAGGTCGCCGCTACTGCCGATGCCGCAAACCGCGCCAAATCCGACTTTCTCGCCAACATGAGCCACGAGATCCGTACGCCGATGAATGCGATCATCGGTATGAACAACTTTGCGTTAGCTACCGACCTAAGTCCAAAGCAGAGAGGCTATCTGGCAAAAATCGACAGTGCCGCGCAATCCTTACTCCGCATCATTAACGATATTCTGGATTTTTCCAAGATCGAGGCCAGCCGGCTGGACCTGGAATATTCGCCTTTTTCTTTAGATGATCTTTTGAATAATTTAGCCGATCTGGTTGCATTCAATGCCGAGGAAAAAGGCTTGGAAATCATTTTTTCCGTTGCCCCGGATGTGCCTCGCCATTTATTGGGCGACCCTTTGCGCTTGGGGCAGATTCTTTTGAACCTGACCAATAACGCGGTCAAGTTTACAGAGCATGGCGAAATCCTGATTTCGGTTGCTGTCGAGTTCATCGACGATGTGCAATGCCGTCTACTTTTCGCTGTCCAGGATAGCGGCTTAGGCATGACCTCCGAACAAATTCAAGGCCTGTTTAAACCTTTCGTACAAGCGGATAGTTCAATCACCCGCCGGTACGGCGGGACCGGATTAGGCCTGGCCATTTGCCAGCAGCTGGTAAATCTAATGGGCGGGGATATATCGGTAGAGAGCGCGCCAATGCAGGGAAGTACTTTCCGCTTTAGCGTTTGTTTGAAAGTTGCGCCGACATTCGAAGAAACGATAATTCCTCCTGCCGAGTTTCAGGGGAAGCATGTTTTGGTGGTCGACGACAGCATGATTGCGCGGGAGATGCTTTCCTTCATGTTGAGCTCATTGGGTTTTGTAGTGGAAAGCGCGGATTCCGGCGCGGAAGCATTGCAACGGGTCCATAGCCGCTATGAAGCCGGCAATGCCTTCGACCTAGTATTAATGGATTGGCGCATGCCCGATATGAACGGCATAGAAGCAGCGTCAAGAATCAAATCCGATAGCAGGTTGGCGACTCCTCCCGCTATCTTGTTGATTACCACATTTTGCGGCGAGGACCTGGCGCATCAGGCCCAGCAAGCTAGATTGGAAGGTTTCCTGCAAAAACCCGTTACGGAGGTGTCGTTGGTCAATGCTCTCAATGCGATTTTCGGTCTGGCTACATCGGAACCCGCACCCGATAAACGGCAAGCTCTTGAGGAACTGTCGTTTACCGGGCGCAGAGTTCTACTGGTAGAGGACAATGCGTTCAATAGGGATGTTGCTATCGAAATGCTGCACGCATTGGATCTGGACGTGGATTACGCATTGAACGGCCAGGAGGGTATTGACCGGCTGAACACCGATACGTCTTACGATCTGGTGCTAATGGACATTCAGATGCCTATCATGGACGGACTCAAAGCCACCCGCTTGATTCGCGAAAATCCCCGTTTTGCCCGCTTACCGGTCGTTGCAATGACGGCCCATGCGATGCCCGAAGATCGCGCACAAAGCTTGGCCGTGGGCATGAACGATCATATCACCAAGCCGGTTAACTCAGCCCAGCTTGCTGTGGTGCTGCAGCGTTGGCTGGGTACTGAGGGAGCGGCTATAAAGCCTCCCCGCCCTCTGGAGCCGCAGGATGACACCAGCAAGGTTGCTTTGCTCGATATTAGCAAGGCGCTACAGTACGCCGAACAGAATGAAAATAAAATGCGCAGCAGGTTGATCAATTTTTATTCTTGCTATGGAGCAGCAGCGCTGCAACTGGATGTTCTGGCCTTAAACAACGAGTACGACGAGCTAAGGAGAATGGCCCATACACTTAAGTCGGCAGCCGGTTACGTAGGCGCTTTGCGGTTGCAGCTTCTTGCTTCCCAGCTATGGCAATTATGGAACAGCGAGGTTCCCACACCAGAACATACCGCAACGCTAAAGCAAGAATTGCAGGCGGTGTTGGCGTCTATTATGTCCCATATCCTTGATCACGCCGAGTTAAGTCCGGTAGAGAGCATTCCTGCCGGTTTCGTCGAAACATTGAAACAAATTGAACCGCTGATTTGTGCGGGAGACGCCAGGGCATCGCTCAAGCTCATTGAGCTTGAGCATAGCCTGATAGGTAATCCGCTATCTGCGGCGCTGACAGCCATCCGCGACGCTTTCGAAGAGCTGGATATTGACCTTGCTTTAAGCAAGTTGACTGCCTTGCTTGATATTCATGCTGCGAAACCGGAGCAAGTCAATGACTGATAGACAACGCATCCTGATCGTCGACGATGAAAAGTTCAACCGCCAGATTTTGAGCGAATTGCTGCTTCCGGATTATGATGTATTCCTTGCCAAGAATGGCGAGCAAGCTATCGACCGGGCCAGGACCATAACTGCGCTGGATCTTATATTATTGGACGTGGTAATGCCGGATATGGACGGCTATGAAGTTCTGCGCCGCTTGCGTGACGATGAACGCACCAGAGCAATACCGGTCATGTTCGTTACCGGCATGTGCGAGTCGAAAGATGAAGCCAAAGGTTTGAGTATGGGCGCAGTCGATTATGTGTTAAAGCCTTTTCGGTTAGCGGTTGTTCGTGCCAGAGTGCGCAATCACATGAATTATATAGGGCAGCGCAAACAGCTTGAGCTGGATGCGTTTATTGATTGTTTAACGGGGCTTCATAACCGCCGTAGATTCGATCAGACCATGGAAAGCGAATGGAGGCGGGCGACTCGCCACAGGAAGCCTATTTCTTTGGCAATGGTGGATATCGACTACTTTAAGCAATACAACGACACCTACGGTCATGGTGCCGGCGATGAGGCGCTACGGCAGATTGCTAAAGCCATGTTGAAAGTAGTTAACCGTTCCGGCGAATTGGTTGCCCGTTACGGCGGCGAAGAGTTTGTCATGCTGTTGCCGGAGGTCGGGCGTGATGAAGCCATTCATATTGCGGAAAAGATTCGCTACTCAGTAGAAGCGCTGGCTATCAATCATGAAACCTCTAATGTTGCTTCTGTCGTGACTATTAGCATTGGAGGCGCTTCTATAATACCTTGCCTAGACGGTTCGGCAGTGGGTTTACTGGGATTGGCCGACGACCAGCTTTATTTGGCCAAGCGCGAGGGACGGAATTTTGTAAGTTGGGATTCGATTCATTTTTAGGCCTAAATCGGGTTGCTAACTGATGTTACGCAGTTGTCCACGAAAAACACGAAAGACACGAAAAATATCGGTCGTCGGTTTCTTGCCGACAATATCATATTCGGCCTTCATTAATAGGTTCCGCCTGTTCTCGGAACGTTGTTGGTAAAACCTGGAAGGTCTGCCTAGCGGACTATTTCTCGCTTTTAACGTTAGCTCAGGGACGGTTGTCATGACGACTGCCCGCGATAGCTGTTTATAACGGTGAGCACAAGAGCGTGGGAACGGTGCGGTTTACCTATTTTCGTGCTTTTCGTGGACGATACGCAATATCAGTTACTAAAAAATATCGTTCTTTAATAACTGTAAGACCAGTTTCCTGGAAGCGTTTTCCAATAGCTGCTGTTTTGTTTTTGCTTCCTCTTCCGCTGTTTGTTTTTGCATAGTGCTTGATTTTTCATTTATCAGAATCGCGGTTGTTAACTGTTTCCTCTTTGTTGAGTAGGCTTTTGCCGAAATTCTGACGCTATGTTCGGTTGCAACGTCTTCACCGCCGTAATAGTCCGGCGAGGCTTTTTGGGATGAACTATCAATCTCATGCAAGATAATGACTTTGGCGCCTTTTTTAGAACAGCTATCAAGGAATTGCGAAAAGTCCGGCGATATAAGAGGGTTATTCAGCGCTGTTAATTTAGCCGTATCTATCACTGTATACATATTGCTATTTGTTAGCGCATTCCGGACGGCTTCATTATCTAATGCGGTCTTATTGGCTTTATTAATATTGGCGAGACCAATTTTTAAAGGGTCGTTCAAGCGTTGAATCCATTTTTTCGCGTCGCTCGCTTCTTGTCCGGAAGGACTCTTGGCAATAATGTCAGCGAACTTTTTTAAAGCGTTTTGTTTATCGCCGGAATGCGTATAACAGGCACCGGTATAAAACAGGGTTGCCGGCTCGTCGGGGACGATAGTTGATGCCTTGGCGAATAAATATAATGACTGGCAATAGTTTTTTTTATCGTATTGAAACCGGCCTTTTTCATAGAGCGTTTTAAAAAGTTCAAAATTCGGCAGGTTCCTTAAGTTTTCCGCTTTCTTAACTTCAAGAAGAGCAAGCAGCTTCTGAGGGGGCTTGGCATAGAAATCGTTTATCAGGCGGGCCGTAGCGGAAAAAACCGCTTGATAGCCGGTTTTACCGGCTTCTTCCATGCCGTCAAGCAAGCTGCCGATAAAATCCAGCTCCGTACTTCTGCTTTCGCCTACCGCTTCATCTTGCCATAAGCTATTGCCGTCTAAGTCATAGGCGGTAATGCGCAATTTTGTCTTTGCCTTGATATAGCCTGAAAGATCGCCAACAGCATTGGCATAACAAGAAAGGATTTCCAGTCTAATTACCGCCTCAACGTCCGGCTTGTAACTATTGCTATAAGGCGGAACAGAATCCACCAAGATAACGTCATCGAACATAGCCGATGCCATGGCCGCGGCGACGATAGGCAGATACTTTCCGATTTTCATTCGAAAAGCCGTCCCCATTCTCTGCTGCTTATAAACATAATGTTTAAGATCGTCGCTCAAGTAGATGCCCACCTTGATCGGCATCTTTTTGCTGACAAGCCGGGATTGATGCATATCTTTAACGGGATCGACCGCCAAGGGAACATTGTAAGCACAACCGGACGTTATTGCCGTCATTGTAAGCAACAGGTAAAAAGCCCTAGTATTTAATAACATTAGCCCTCCTGATCTACAGGTTATCTCGAGATGGTGGCGCAAAACTGCTCGTTTCAGGTTTCCGGTTTTTCTTCTTGGGGACGCTTCTTGAGGCGGGATGGTTTTTTTTTCGTGCAGTTTTGCCGGGATTAACCGTTGTGCTCGAAAGCCCTGCTAACGGAGCCTGCTCGGGATTTGTATAAGGCTCAACCGCTATCGCAAGCGGGCAAACCGTTTGCTCGCAGTGAGCCGCGCTAGAACATTTTTGAATAAAATTCCAATCCGCCGAGCGAAAGTACAAGGTGACGCGACCCGGGGACGTTCTCACTGCCTCGACGCCGGCCGTCCAATCGGCATTGTTACCGTTAATGCGAAAATGCACGCCATCGCGGCTATTGCAGCCAAAGCCGTAATGCAGGTTGTCGGCTGCCGCTTCAAAACCAAACTCCCATAGCGCATTAGGAGCGGTGGTTTTTGAGTCTATATTGATTACGCTGCCGGGTAAGGCGATCGTTTCGTTGGCTGGAGCGCCGTCGTCTGCCGGATTGGCTTGCCGATCGTGATTTTCAATAATGGGCTCCGGCGCTGCCGGCAACGGCTCAGGTTGCGGTATTGCCGCTAGCGGCGGATTTTCCGGCAGGAACGGTATATCGAGCTTTTCCGGCCTCGGCATCGGATTAAAACCGGAATGAAACAGCAGGGCTAAAGCGGCCAGACAGCCGGCGAAAGCTTGGATAAAAACAGCAGGAAGTTTAACTATATTCAGGCCGTTTTGCAGACAGGTTTTAACGATAAATTTCGCCGCGGCATAAAAAACGGCTCCCGTGGAAACGGCCCCAATCAGCAGTAATGGAAGTGTCAAGCCGCTAAAAGAACCGATGAAACCGGCACCGGCAACGGCAACAGGCACATAAGTCTTCCTGAACTTGCCGGCAGCGACGTCAATATCCGCCAAAACGACCCTGAACGGTATCGAATACGGAAGGCCGCCGTTCGTATCAATCGTGACAGTGCCTTTAGCATCGTAGCAATTTGCAGGAATCTTTGAGGTAAGGACATGTATATCGAGGGCTTGCTCATGTTGAAAGCTCAGATCGTCCCTATCGGGCGCCAACCATTCGGCATCGGAAAATATTTTTCCTTTCAAGCGGCCTTTATGGGTATTTTTAATGACGATTGTTTCGGTAAACGCCGTACCTTTTTTGACGTTCTTATAAACATAGTGTTCGTCCATCCGGCGTATTACTTTCAGGACCGGATTTCTGTCCTGTTCTTTTATTTTCCTGTCATAGTCGGCTCTTCTCGCCTGATCTTTTAAGACTTCCCAACCTTCCGAAACCCGGAGCCATCTTGCCTGGTCTTTAGCCGTCAGATATTTTCGGTATTCTTCATCATAGGCTTTCTTGATCGCCGAGTAATCCGCGTCGTTGGCAATGCCGAACAGTTCATAATATGTTTTACCGGCAGGCTCGCTGAATTCCGACATTGCTTTTCCGCTAACGCATCAGTTCTTCTAGGATGATTACGGCGGCAGTTCTCATGATTCGCGCTAATAACAAATATAGGCTACGGCTTTGCTTGAGTATCCAATGCGGTTTTGATCCCTTTTGCTAAATGAATGGCGGAACCTGTTCCCCAATAATGCAAAAACACAATTTTCGGCGTTTCATTCATCATGTGTTGATGAATCGCGGCGATATTAATGTTAGCTCCACGCAGGGCTTTTAATACGCTTTGCAGTTCGGATTCGAGCATCGCAAAATCGCCCTCAACGACAGCTTTTTCATCGCTGCCGGCAAATGCCGCCCACGTATTGACGCCCATCGCTTTACCCGCATCGTGACCGTTTATTTGGGTTTTACGCCCCAGCGTCACTTTGTAGACTTGGCCTGTTTTCTCGGCAGATGTGCCGATGATGGTTTCAATAGGTTTGGGATCAAGTGTCGTCTTTGCCGGGTTAAGGCTAGCCGGCGCTTTTTTACCGGGATGCATTGCTTCGGCTTTAGCAAAGACTTTACCGACTCCGGTTGCGAGCGTTTCCGGATTGCCGATGCCGCCGATATGCATGAACATAATTCTGGGTTTATCCCAGAGGAAGTGGTTGTGCAGGCCGGTGACTTCCAGGCCGTTATCCAGGGCGGTGCCGAGGACAGGATTGACTTGGTCTTCCTGTAGCACGATGTCGCCCATCACCATGACTTGGTCGCCGGCCGCTGCAAACCCGGCCCAAGAGGTCAAGCCCATCTCGGGGAGCATTTTAACGCCCGCGACAGTGGCGTTCAGGTCGTTGCGAGGATGGCTGACTTTGAAGACGGATTCCGCTTGGTCCAGTTTGCCTTTCATACCGGTGAATTGTTCGATCTTGGCAGTGTCCAATACTGTTGGGCTATTAGCCGATTGTTGGGCGGCAGACTGCCCGGAAGCCCAGTAACATAAAACGATAATGCTAACTTGAGACCAACGCGTCATATTCATAGAAATAACCCTTAGTGATTGATTAGCAATAGATCTCAGCCGGGCCTGTTGAGCAGCCTGGAAAGCCGGCTGAAAGAAAAGAAGTATCTACGCCCCATTTCAAAGGGGGAGAGCAGTTACGAAAAAAAATTCAAATTAGAGCAAATAAAGGCTTTGTTCAATAAGCGGAAATACCTAACGGCCGAAAGTGCCGAACGCCGGAATGCCCTTCGTTTCATACCGACTCTCGTCATGATTTAAAACAGTTAGAAAAGAGATTGACTTGCGGCCTTGCTATGGAACAATGAAGCTACTGATCGGACTATTTTTTGATCCAATTTCCGGTTTCAAAAATTTACCTGAGAAACTGGAGATTTTTGCCAATGGGGTTAGCCTATGACTCAAAAATCTTTAGCCGAATTACGAAAAATAGTGAATCAGGCTTATCTAGCCGATGAAAAAAGCCTGGTCAGCGAATTGCTGTATTGCGTATGGGCGCGGTTCGCGCTGTTCAGAAAACCTTCTCCCCGGCCTTTTAACGAAAGAAGGGGAGGGCAGCAACTGCACTTCGCGCCGTTGATGAATATTTCCGCAATAAACGGTTACGATCCGGCTGCAATAAGCCAAACCGCGACAACCCTGGCCGTTGCGGTCAGGGAAAAACGGCACCGGCAATCCGCGATTGAAGCCTTCCTGCATGAATACCAGCTGACTTCCCGCGAAGGCATTATTTTAATGAGCATTGCCGAAGCCTTGCTGCGTATTCCCGACAGCCGCACGCAAGACCTGTTGTTACAGGAGAAACTGAGCGGCGTGGACTGGCAAAGCCACCTGCACCATAGCGATTCTCAGCTGGTCAATCTGGCGACCAGGGCGCTATTGTTCGCCGGGGATTTTGAAGCGCATCATGATTCCCAAGGCTTCGAACAACTATTGTCCCGAGTCGGCGCGCCGCTGATACGCGCGGCCGTCAAGCAAGCCATGCAGCATCTGGCCTTGCAGTTCGTTTTCGCCGAATCGATACAGGAAGCGATCCGGCGCAGCGAACAGGAGCCGGTGTTTCGCTATTCTTTCGATATGCTGGGCGAGGCGGCGCTGACGAAAGCCGATGCGGAACGTTATTTCGAAGCCTACCGGTTCGCGATTGATGCGTTGGCCGGTCATGCCGTTTCTGCCGAACTTTACGATAACCCCGGCCTGTCGATTAAATTATCGGCGCTGTATCCCCGTTACGAGCCTTTGCAGCATGTCCGCGCGGTCAAAGCGTTGCGCGATAAACTGCTGGTGCTGGCGCGCGCGGCCCGTCAGGCTAATATTATGCTGACTGTCGATGCGGAGGAGTCGGAACGCCTGGACATGTCGTTGGATATTTTTGCCTCTGCGTTCAAGCACCGCGATTTAGACGGTTGGCCGGGACTGGGCTTGGCGGTGCAGGCTTATCAAAAAAGAGCGCTGCCGGTCATTCGCTGGCTGGCTAAATTGGCTAGCCATCATCGCCGGAAAATTCCGTTGCGCCTGGTTAAAGGCGCTTACTGGGATAGCGAAATAAAACGCGCGCAGGAATACGGCCTGGCCGATTACCCGGTATTTACCCGCAAGTCGGCGACCGACGTATCCTACCTGGCTTGCGCGCAGGTTATGCTATCCGAACCGGCTGCGTTTTATCCGCAGTTCGCCAGCCATAACGCGCATACGGTTGCCGCGATTTACCATCTCGGCCGGCAGCATCCGGGCTACGAGTTCCAACGCTTGCACGGCATGGGCGAAAGCCTGTACCGGGAAATCATCGACGTGCAAGACTGGAAGATACACTGCCGCGTTTACGCGCCGATCGGCGCATACCACGAGTTGCTGCCTTATCTGGTCAGGCGCTTGCTGGAAAACGGCGCCAATACCTCTTTTATTAACCAAATCAGCCGTATGAATATCAGCGTCGACGAATTGGTCAGCGACCCGGTCGCCGCGGTAAGAGCATCGGCCAATCAAGCGCAAATCGTATTGCCGCGTAACTTGTTCGGCGACCGGCGGGTTAATTCCTCAGGACTCAATTTGGCCGATCCGGAGCAGTTGGCATCGCTACAGCACAGCGTGAATACACTGTCCGATAAATATTGGACGGCGATGCCGCTGATAAACGGCAGGCCTTATTCCGGCAAGGAACGGCTTATTGTGAATCCTTTCGATAACCGCTTGAAGGTCGGTTCGGTCACGTTTGCGGAACCGGAGGCCATCGGCGAAGCGCTAACCGAAGCGTCGCTGGCATTTGCCGATTGGCGGCTTGCTCCTGTGGCGAAGCGAGCCCAGTATTTGCTAAAGGCCGCCGATCTGCTGGAAGCAAACCGGCTGGAATTGGTTTCATTATGTGTCAGGGAAGGCGGCCGCACGATTAAAGACGCGTTGGCGGAAGTCAGGGAAGCCGTCGATTTTTGCCGCTACTATGCGCAGTCGGCAATGGATTTATTCAGCCAACCGGTCAAGTTGCCCGGTCCTACCGGCGAGGAAAACTGGCTTTATCATTACGGCCGCGGCGTTTATGTTTGCATCAGCCCGTGGAATTTTCCTATCGCGATTTTTATCGGCCAGATAGCGGCAGCGCTTGCGGCCGGTAATACGGTTATCGCCAAACCGGCCAGCCAGACCGCATTAACCGCAATGCGCTGCGTCCAGCTATTGCACCAGGCCGGCGTGCCTGAATCGGTGCTGCATTTTTTGCCTATCGGCGGCAATTTGTTTGGCGAGCATCTGCTTGCCGACGCCAGGGTCGCCGGTCTTGTTTTTACCGGTTCCACCGAAACCGCGCAAACGATTAACCGGCAACTGGCCCTGCAACGCCGCGATATTGTGCCGGTGATTGCCGAAACCGGCGGACAGAATGTACTGATTGCCGACAGCTCGGCATTGCTTGAGCAACTGGTGCAGGATGCGGCGGTTTCGGCTTTCAATAGCGTCGGCCAGCGTTGTTCGGCTTTGCGGGTACTGTTTGTGCAGGAGGAAATTGCCGATAAAACCGTAGCGATGCTGATCGGCGCGATGCAGGAATTGGTTATCGGCAACCCCGGCTTTTATTGGACCGACATCGGCCCGGTTATCGATCGCGCCGCATTGGCGCCGTTGATCGCGCATCTGGAGGCCATGCAGCAGCAGGGGCGGCTGCTTTATCAACTGCCGGTGCCGGAAAGGTTGGGCTACGGCAGCTTCTTCCCGCCCAGCTTGATAGAACTGCACTCGCTGTCGCAATTGACGGGGGAAGTGTTCGGGCCGATATTGCACGTTATCCGCTACCGCGAGCCGGAGCTTGACCAAGTCATCGACGCAGTCAATGCCACCGGATACGGTTTGACGCTGGGCATACACAGCAGGATAGACAGCACTTTCAATACGATCCGGCAGCGCGTGAAAGTCGGCAATATCTATGTCAACCGGAACATGATCGGCGCCGTAGTCGGCGTACAGCCATTCGGCGGCACCGGGCTGTCCGGCACCGGCCCGAAAGCGGGAGGGCCCGATTATCTGCGCCGTTTTGTTATCGAGCAGACCGTTACCGTCAACACGGCCGCAATAGGCGGCAATGCGACTTTGTTGGCTCAGGATCTGCGTTAATGGCGAAAATACAAAAAATAGAACACGGATGACGCGGATTTAACGGATCAGCACGGATAAAAATCAAATATGCGGCAGGGAGTGCCGTGCGCGCCTTTTCAACACCCACCCTCTATTGCGCGTCGCGCATTTGAGGCGGCGCAGGCAAATTAGGCGGAGGAGGCTGATGCCATTCCTGTTGCGTGTCGTAGGATAATTCCCCCGGCACAGGAACCCGGTGCCCCTTGCCGTACATGCATTGGATATAAACGATGTCGTAGTTTTGTTGCGCTTCTTCTTTGGAATCCGGACTCTGTTGCGACGAGGCAAGCTGCGAATGGCTAAGCTGCCGGCATGACAGATCGTCGTTATGGAACTGATCGAAGTTTTTGTTGCTGCCCGGCAGTACCAAAATACTGGGGCCGGACGGCATTGTCGAGCAAGCGCCGAGCAGGAAAACAGAAATTAAGATGCTTGGAATTCGTAACATTGGGCACGCCTCCGTTAAGGGACAACACGCTGCCAGACAACTGAACATTCCCTGACATAAGGATAATAGCCGGCAGGATTGCTACAGTAATACCAATAGTCGGGTTGCTGTCCTATAGGTTGGGGATCGATTTTCTGCCATCCTGCCGCACATTCTTTTACATAGGGATAATAGCCGGTAGGATCGGGACAGTAATTCCAACTGTCCGGTTCGAGCGGCTGAATACTCGGCGCAGCTCCCTGTTCTATATAAGTCGGCGGGGTAGCAGGCGCGACGATTGTTGGCGAAGAGTAATAATAGGGATAGTAAGAATAGTTGGGCCAATAAGAGTAGCCCGGCCAGAACAAAGGAGAACCGATGGAAAAGCCGATGCCGCCATAACCGTGACGATGAAACCCGCCAAAACGGTCTCCCCTGAAACCGCCATGAAAGCCGCCTATACGGCCGCCGCCAAAGTTGCCGCCATGACCGCTGAAACCACCCGGACGGCCGATGCCAAAACCGCCGCCATGCCCTCCGAAACCACCGCCGCGGCCGCCGCCGAACCCACCTCCATGTCCGCCTCCGGAACCTCTGCCGCCGCCGGCCATAGCGCTTTCGCAGATTAGCAACGCAATAAGGATCGTCAGCACAATAGATAATTTTCCGCGCATCATTGTCATGGCCTCATTTATCGAAATGGATTAAAGCTGAGTTGAGCAGCTTGTCCGCTCAAACCCTACTTATGCCCTTTGGGTATAAAGCTGAGTTGAGCAGCTTGCTTGCTCAAACGAAACTTATGCCCTTTGGGTATAAGCAGGGCTCAGCTAAGCTCGATGCATCAACTCGGCTCAATGCCAGCCGCGTCCGCGCCAGCCGCGGCCTCTCCAGCCTCCGCCCCAACCATGTCCCCAGCCGCCGTAAAAACGCGGCCTGAAACCGTAACGGCCGTAAAAGCCATTGCCGCCATAGCCGTACATACCGTAGGGAACATAGTTGTAATAGAGGCCGACGCCGTCATAAGGCGGGGTATAAACGGCACAACCGTTCAGCATGAACAGGGTGCCTGCAAGGACGATCACTAACGCTAAACGTTTCATTGTTAGTCTTCCTCAATCGATTGGATAACCGGTCTTCCGGAAATACAGCAGCGCTTGTTCTGCTGTTCCAGCCGAAGCTTGATCCCGGAGACAGTCAAGATCAATAAAAAATTAACTTTATCCCACAATCAGGTAGAGCGATCAATACGTATAACTACCCGAACCGGCGGAATAAGCATATTTAACTATAGCTGAAAACCGATGCTATGTAGTCAGTCAAATCAAAAAAGACGACCCGATTGCCGCTTTAATCATTCGGCAAGTTGCAACGCCCATTCAGTAGGCATTTCTACGGATTGTAGAAATGTTTAGCCTTCTCTAACCTGTTTTTACTCACTGTGAACCATGGATTGAATATTGTAATTTTGTCTATCGATAATGAGGTCTCCGATATGCAGAGTTCCGAAGCGATTCTCGCCAACGATCTGTTTCAATTGATTATCTATTTTTGCGTCGTCACTGCGATGACCGTCGTCATGCTCGGCGGCGCCTACCTGCTGGGGCAAAGACACCGTTCGAAAACGGTCGACGAGCCTTTCGAATCCGGCATTGTGGCGGCAGGCGATGCGCATATTCGTTTTTCCGTGCAGTTTTATTTACTGGCTATTTTTTTTGTTATTTTCGACATGGAAAGCGTTTTCCTGTTCGCCTGGGCCGTCGCGCTGCAAGAGGCAGGCTGGCTTGGTTTTATCGAAGCCGCGGTTTTTATCGGCGTATTGCTTACCGCATTAATGTACTTGTGGCTGATAGGCGCACTCGATTGGCGCACGTGCCGGCAACGCATCGACTCATGCAACCGCCGATCCACGGAGGAAAGATGCATTGGACTCTAACCGAAGCGAAGGCAGGCGCAACGCCGCAACCCGGCCGGCAGAGTTACGACGAGGCCTTACGGCGCAATATGCTGTTTGCCAAGCTTGAGGATATGGTCGCTTGGGGACAGTCCAATTCGGTCTGGCCTTTTAACTTCGGCTTGTCTTGCTGTTATGTGGAAATGGCGACCGCGTTCACCAGCCGTCACGACATCGCCCGTTTCGGGTCCGAAGTGATACGCGGGTCGCCTCGCCAGGCCGACTTGATCGTCATTTCCGGCACGGTGTTCAGGAAAATGGCGCCGGTGATCCAGCGCCTCTACGATCAATTGTTGGAGCCGCGCTGGGTCATATCGATGGGCTCCTGCGCCAATTCCGGCGGCATGTACGATATTTACAGCGTCGTGCAGGGCGTGGACAAATTCCTGCCGGTCGATGTGTACGTGCCGGGTTGCCCGCCTCGGCCCGAGGCCTTGCAGCAAGGCTTGCTGTTGTTGCAGCAGGCAATCGGTAAAGAGCGGCGGCCGTTAAGCTGGATTGTCGGCGACCAGACCGTGACTCAAGCGGACAAACCGAGCTATCGCGATTTACTGACCGAACAAAGAATGCGCACGAAGCAGTTGAGAAGCCCGGATGAGATATAAGCTCGTCTGGAAACTATAAGAGCTTTTTATTCACCACGAAGGCACGAAGAGCACGAAGAAATAAAAACTCCGTGCTCTTCGTGCCTTCGTGGTGAATAAGCTTTTAAGCATTATAAATCTATCAATGAGGAGGGAATACATTGGACAGTACCGCCGACAAAATCGCTATTCCTTCCGATAGTCCGCAGATCGTGCGCGAACTGACGGAGCGAACGGCAGCCAATGACGTGCTGATGCAGCCGACATGCGACCGGATCACCACGCTGTGGGTTTCCCGGCAGGACTTGCGGGGGATGCTCCTCTATTTAAAGTCGCAGACCTACACCTTGCTGTTCGACTTGACCGCGATCGACGAGCGCCGGCGCACGCATCGGCCAGCGTTGCCCGGCAGCGATTTTACCGTCGTTTATCATTTGCTGTCGTTTCAGCGCAACGAAGACATTCGCCTCAAAGTGGCGCTGGTCGAAGACGATTTGTCGCTGCCGACCGTCACCCATATTTGGCCTTCGGCCAATTGGTACGAGCGCGAAGTCTGGGATATGTTCGGCATCGCTTTTGACGGTCATCCGCATCTTAAACGCATCCTGATGCCGCCGACTTGGCAAGGGCATCCGCTACGCAAGGATCATTACGCCCGTGCGACCGAAGCCGAACCGTTCAGCCTTTCCGACGAGCAGCAGGAAATCGAGCAGGATGCGTTGCGCTTCGTGCCGGAAGAGTGGGGCATGCGCCGGTCCGGCGACGGCACCGATTTCATGTTCCTGAATATGGGCCCCAATCATCCCAGCGTGCATGGCGTATTCCGCATTGCGCTGCAACTGGACGGCGAAGAGATTGTCGATGCGCTGCCGGACATCGGCTATCACCATCGCGGCGCCGAAAAAATGGGCGAGCGGCAATCCTGGCACACCTATATTCCTTACACGGACCGAGTCGATTATCTGGGCGGCTCGATGAACAACCTGCCTTATGTGCTGAGCGTCGAGCAACTGGCCTGCATTCAAGTGCCGGAGCGCGCCCAAGTCATCCGCGTGATGATTTGCGAACTGTACCGGCTTGCGAGCCACCTGTTGTTTTACGGCACTTATACCCAGGATTTGGGGCAGATGTCGCCGATTTTTTATATGTTCATCGACCGCGAAAAAGTCTTCGACATCATCGAATCGATTAGCGGCGCGCGGATGCATTCCAGTTACTTCCGGATCGGCGGCGTCGCGATGGATTTGCCGAAAGGCTGGGATAAACGCATTCGCGAGTTTATCGATTATTTGCCGGCCCGGTTGGATCAATACGACAAGATGGTGCTGCAAAACGGCACGCTGAAGCGCCGGACCCAGGGCGTCGGCTCATACAATACCGACGAAGCGATCGATTGGAGCGTGACCGGCCCGAACCTGCGGGCGACCGGCTTTGCATGGGATTACCGCAAAGCCCGGCCTTATTCCGGTTATGAAAATTTCGAATTCGACATACCGACCGGAAGGCACGGCGATTGTTACGACCGTTGCACGGTGCGGGTCGAAGAAATGCGCCAGAGCCTGCGCATCATCAGGCAATGCCTGGACAACATGCCGGAAGGTCCGCATAAGGCCTATCATCCGTTGGCCACGCCGCCGCCGAAAGAGCGGACGCTGCACGATATAGAAACGCTGATCCAGCATTTTTTGAACGTCAGCTGGGGGCCGGTGATTCCCGCCGGCGAATGCTGCATGACCGTCGAAGCGACCAAAGGCTTGAACGGCTACTACCTGACCAGCGACGGCGGTACGATGTCGTACCGTACCCGCATCCGCACGCCGTCTTTCCCGCATTTGCAAATGATTCCGATGATGTGCCGGGGCATGATGATCCCGGACCTGGTCGCGATATTAGCCAGCATCGATTTTGTAATGGCCGACGTGGACCGCTGACATGAACGAGCCGATTTTAACTCAGGAAGAAATCCGCGAAATTAACGCCGAGCTGGAGCATTACCCGGATAAAGCCGCCGTGGCTATCGAGGCGTTGAAAATCGTCCAAAAATACCGCGGCTGGGTTTCCGACGATTGCCTGGTTGCGGTCGCCGGGTTGCTGGACATGCAGCCTTCGCAACTGGAAGCGGTCGCGACTTTTTATAACCTGATTTACCGCCGCCCGGTCGGTAAAACCGTGATCCATTATTGCAACAGCGTGACGTGCTGGATGATGGGCAGCGACCGAATAGGCGAGAGCTTGTGCCGGCGATTGAACGTCGGTTTGGGAGAAATGTCGGCCGGCGGCGAATATACCGTGTTGCCGATCGTCTGCCTTGGCGCTTGCGACCATGCGCCGGCCGCGATGGTCGGCGACCGGTTGATGCTCGACATGACCGAAAATGCCGTTAACGAGATTTTTGAAAGGTGAGGCGCGATGGAAAATGTGACGAAGCCGCTGACTAAAAATATCAATCCGGATCGCGTCTTTACGACGCTGGCCGACTACGAATGCAGCGGCGGTTATCAAGGCTTGCGCAAGGCCGTCAAGGAATTGCAGCCTAAAGACGTGCAGCAATGGGTCAAGGATTCGGGATTAAAAGGCCGCGGCGGAGCGGGATTCGGCACCGGGTTGAAATGGAGCATGGTGCCCGGCATTGATACGCCGCAAACCCGTTACATGATCGCGAACGCCGACGAAATGGAGCCCGGAACGTTCAAGGACAGGATGCTGATGGAGCAAGACCCGCATCAGTTGATCGAGGGTTTGATCATCGCGTCTTATGCGATCCAGGCCAATATCGCTTATATCTTCCTGCGCGGCGAATATCACCTGGCCCGGCAGCGTCTTGAGAATGCGTTGCAGGAAGCCAGGGCTAAAAGCTATTGGGGCGAACATATACTGGACTCCGAATTCAGCCTGGACATCATTCTGCACACCGGCGCCGGGCGCTATATTTGCGGCGAGGAAACCGCGCTGATCAATGCGCTGGAAGGCAAGCGCGCCACGCCTCGGGCCAAACCGCCGTATCCGCTGGTCAGCGGGCTTTGGGGCAAGCCGACCGTGGTCAATAACGTCGAAACCTTATGCAACGTGCCGCATATTTTGAACTACGGCGTCGACTGGTATCTGGGTTTGGGGCACGGCGCGGACAAAGGCACCAAACTGTTCGGCGCCAGCGGCCGCGTCAAGCGTCCCGGCTTATGGGAGTTGCCGATGGGCACGCCGATCCGGGAAATTATCGAAGAACACGCCGGCGGCATAAAGGACGGCTACAAGCTGCGCGGCTTCTTGCCCGGCGGCGCCTCGACCGATTTCCTGCTGCCCGAGCATTTGGACGTGGCCATGGATTACGAGGCGATTACCAAGGCCGGCAGCCGTCTCGGTACCGGAACTTTGATCGTGCTCGACGACAAGACCTGTCCGGTGCAAATGGTGCTGAACCTGGAACAGTTCTTTGCCCAGGAATCCTGCGGCTGGTGTACGCCGTGCCGGGACGGTTTGCCGTGGACGGTCTCGCTATTAAAAGACATCATCGCCGGCAAAGGGCGGCTCGAAGATTTGGATACGTTGGCCGGACTGACCCGCATGCTGGGCCCCGGCAATACGTTTTGCGCATTGGCTCCAGGGGCGGTAGAGCCGCTGCAAAGCGCGCTGAAATATTTTCGCGAGGATTTCGAGCGCTATATCGTCAAGGAGGCCGCGTAATGGCCCGCATCGACATCGACGGCCGAATCCACGAAGTCCGGAACGGCGACAACCTGCTGTCGGCCTGCTTGTCGTTGGGATTGGATTTGCCTTATTTTTGCTGGCATCCGGCGTTGGGTTCGGCCGGCGCTTGCCGGCAATGCGCGGTGATCCAGTACAAGGACGCCGAAGACAAGCGCGGCAAATTGGTCATGGCCTGCCTGACGCCGGTTGCCGACGGCCTGCGGGTTTCGCTGGATGCCGAACACGCGCAAAAATTCCGCGCCGACAATATCGAGTTGCTGATGACCAACCATCCGCACGATTGCCCGGTCTGCGAGGAAGGCGGCGAATGCCATTTACAGGATATGACGGTTATGAGCGGTCATACTTTCCGCCGTTACCGGGGACTGAAACGAACCCATAACAACCAGGACCTCGGCCCGTTCATCAATCACGAAATGAACCGCTGCATCGCCTGTTACCGCTGCGTGCGTTTTTACGACGACTATGCCGGAGGCAAGGACCTGCAAGTGTTGGGCATGCATAACAACGTCTATTTCGGCCGCTTTGAAGACGGCGCGTTGGCAAACGAATTCAGCGGCAACCTAGTCGAAGTCTGCCCGACCGGCGTGTTTACCGACAAAACCTTCAGCGCGCATTACGTGCGCAAATGGGATTTGCAGAGCGCGCCGTCGATTTGCGTGCATTGCGGTTTGGGCTGCAACATCGCGCCCGGCGAACGTTACGGCACGCTCAGGCGAATTATCAATCGCTATAACAGCGAGATTAACGGCTATTTTCTTTGCGACAGAGGGCGCTTCGGCTACGGTTTTGTCAACAGTCCGGAACGCATCAGGAATCCACGGCTCAAAGGCTATCCCGACATCACTGCCGAAACTGCCGAAAGCCATTTCCGTAACCTGCTGAAATCGCCGAAGCCCGCCATCGGCATAGCTTCGCCGCGCGCATCATTAGAAGCCAATTTTGCATTGCGGAGGCTGGTCGGCGAGGAGAACTTTTTTCTCGGCCTGGACGATACCGAACATACTTTGTTGAATGCGATTGCGGAGTTGATGCTTGACGGCGGCATTCGTTCGCCGTCCCTGCGCGAAGCCGAACAAGCCGATGCGGTGCTGATTCTCGGCGAGGACGTGACGCACAGCGCGCCAAGATTGGCGTTGTCGTTAAGGCAGGCGGCGCGTCATGCGTCATTCGAGCTGGCCGGCACGCTGCATGTACAGCCTTGGCAGGATGCGGCCGTGCGGAACGTCGATAAACTGGCTTCCACGCCGGTTTTTATTGCCGCTATTTGTGCGACGCGGCTGGACGATATAGCTACGGACACTTATCACGGCAGTTCGGAAGACATTGCCCGCTTGGGGTTTGCGGTTGCCCACGGTCTCGAACCGTCGGCTCCCGAGCCTTCCGGTTTGAGCGATAGCGTGCAAACGCTCGCTGCAAGCATCGCCGACAGTTTGAAGCAGGCAAAACGCCCGCTGATCGTATCCGGGACCGTGTGTGCAAGCCTTGCCGTGATTCAGGCGGCTTACAACGTTGCGAAAGCGCTGCCGTCGGCCAACAAACAACTGACGTTCACGGTGCCGGAATGCAACAGCCTTGGCTTGGCAATGATCGGCGGGCGGCCGTTATCGCAGGCTTTCGACCGTATCGGCAAAGGCTTGACGGACAGCGTGGTTGTTCTTCAGAACGATCTTTACCGCCGGGCGCCGAGTCGCACGGTCGATTTGTTTTTGCAGCTTACCGATCATGTCGTGGTTATTGACAGCCTGGAAAACAAAACTGCCGAGCATGCCGAATTACTGTTGCCGGCTTCGACGTTTGCCGAATCCGAGGGTACGTTGATCAATAACGAAGGGCGGGCGCAGCGCTATTTTCCGGTCTATCCGCAGGCGGAACCGGTGCGAGCCGCTTGGCAATGGCTGACGAGCGTGATTGAAGATTGCCAATGGCAGCATCACGATCAGTTGACAGACGCTTGCGCCGGCGCATTTCCCTGCCTTGCCGATATTGTCCAGGCCGGACCGGGTGCGAATTACACCGTCGAAGGCAGCAAAATTCCTAGGCAAGCGCACCGTTACAGCGGCCGCACGGCAATGCGCCCGGAGGTCAGCGAGCCTCGTCAGCCGCAGGATAACGAAACGCCGTTCGCTTTTTCGATGGAAGGCGATACGGAGCAAGCGCCGCCGGCATTGTTGCCGGTCGTTTGGGCGCCGGGCTGGAATTCGAACCAGGCGATTAATAAATTCCAGCAGGAAATCGGCGCTTCCTTGCGTGGCGGCGATGTAGGCGTGCGTTTGATTGAAGCATCCGGCTCCTTGCCTTGGTTCGGCGACATTCCGGCGGAGTTCGCGCCGTCGCCGGGCCGGTGGCGAACCGCGTTATTGCCGCATATCTTCGGCAGCGAGGAATTAAGCCTGCATTCGCCGCCGTTGCTCGAACGCTTGCCGCCGTTTTGCGTGTTGCTGAATCCTTTGGACGCCGAGGCTTTGGGCGTCGAAGCCGGCGATTTAGCGGAAATCGACAGTCTTACGGGCGTTGCGGCGATGAAAGTTCCGGTGCAAATCGAGCCTACGCTGCCTTTGGGATTACTGGCAGCAACTGCCGGATTGCCGGGACTACAGGCTATCGAAAACGGGGCGGAGGTCGGTTTAAAAAAAGTTAACCCGGGGGCGCCGTTATGAACGCAGGCCTAGGCGATGCAGCGGATATTGCCGGCATTCTTGCTTCATTGATTGTGGTCGCGGCGATGCTGATTTGGGTCGAAAGACGGTTGCTGGCGGTCTGGCAGGATCGTTTGGGCCCGAACCGGGTCGGGCCTTTGGGGCTGATGCAGGTGGTCGCGGACATGATCAAAATGTTTTTCAAGGAAGACTGGATTCCGCCTTTTGCGGACAAAGCGGTATTCGTACTGGCGCCTACGATTGTCTTTATCACGATGTTGACCGGTTTTGCCGTGGTTCCGTTTGCGCCGGGCGTCGGCATTATCGATTTCAATTTCGGCTTGCTGTATTTCCTGGCGATGTCGTCGCTGTCGGTTTACAGCGTCGTGCTGGCCGGTTATGCATCCGGCAATAAATATTCGCTGCTCGGCGGTCTTCGCGCTGCTGCGCAGACGGTCAGCTACGAGGTCTTCATGGGCATTTCGATCATGGGTGTCGTGATGCTGGCCGGCACTTTTAATTTAAGGGAGATTGTCGAAGCCCAGCGCGGCGGCTGGTTCATCATTCCGCAGTTTCTCGGCTTTATTATTTTCCTGATCGCGGTCGTTGCCGAAAGCCGCCGGACGCCGCTGGATTTGCCGGAAGCCGAACAAGAACTGGTGGCCGGTTTTCATACCGAGTATTCGGGCATGAAATTCGGCATGTTCTTCGTTGGCGAGTATCTGGCCATTACGCTCAGTTCGGCGATGATCGTGACGCTGTTTTTCGGCGGCTGGCTCGGCCCTTGGCTGCCGCCGTTGCTGTGGTTTTGTTTGAAAACCGCTGTCGGCATTATGTTTTTTATTTTATTGAGAGGCTCGCTGCCGAGGCCCCGTTACGATCAATTGATGGCTTTCGGCTGGAAAGTGTTGCTGCCGGCGGCGCTGGTCAATCTGTTGGCGACAGGTGCGGTGGTGTTGTCGTTGCAGGGTTGAGACGGGAAAAGCAAAGTCCACGAAAGACACGAAAAGCACGAAAAAGCAGGCGGAAGGCTTTTCCGCTGGTTTCCAAGCTCCAGCTTGGGAACTAGCGTAATACATGACTTGTGAGGAAGGATAAAACGATGCTAAGCCAACTGCGGTCATTATGGGAAGTGTTGAAGCATACTTTCGTCAAGGCGGATACGGTCGAATACCCGGAGCAAAAACCGGCGCTGTCTGCCCGCTACCGCGGACGCATCGTGCTGACCCGAGATCCCGACGGCGAAGAGCGTTGCGTTGCCTGCAACCTTTGCGCGGTGGCTTGCCCGGTCGATTGCATAGCGTTGCAGAAAGCCGAGGACGAAAGCGGGCGCTGGTATCCCGAGTTTTTCCGCATCAATTTTTCCCGCTGCATTATGTGCGGATACTGCGAGGAAGCCTGCCCGACCCATGCGATTCAACTGACGCCGGATTTTGAAATGTGTGAATACGACCGGCAAAACATGGTTTACGAAAAACAGCATTTGTTGATTGACGGGACCGGGAAATACCACGATTACAATTTTTATAGGATCGCCGGCATGACGGTGAGCGGCAAAACGAAAGGGCAGGCCGAGAACGAAGCGCCGCCGGTGGATGTGAGAACTTTGTTGCCTTGATTTTATTGTTCCCGCGCTCCAGCGCTCGTCGTAATACACAAGTCTATAAAAGCACGTCATCCCGGCAGGGATTTCCGGGATCCAGCGGCCAAGGAGGGCAATTAAGGAGTCGTTCGTGCGACGGTTTATTTGAATCGGGGTCTCGCCCCCGAGGGCGAGTTACTTTCTTTTGCTCCGCCAAAAGAAAGTAACCAAAGAAAAGGCGGCCCCATGCCGCTTGCTTCCTGCGCTCCTCGCTTTTACCGAGGGTCAGCAGAAGGGGCTCCTGCCCCTCTACTGACGTGCGGCATCCCTGCCGCACCCCTCACGGGCTATTCTCGGCAAAAGCTCCGGTGCTCGGCGCGGCATAGGGGATGGGTTTCGTACTACTTCGAGATGTGTATAACGGTGAGCTCTGGAGCGTGGGAACTATTGACGGTTAATGAGGAGAACATCATGGCCTTGACTTTGTTTTACATCACGTCCGCCGTAGCTATTTTCGCGACGGTGATGATGATTACCCGGCTCAATGCGGTGCATGGCTTGCTGTACCTGATTTTATCGCTGCTGGCCGTCGGGGTGCTGTTCTTCCTGTTGGGCGCGCATTTTGCGGCCGTGCTGGAAGTGATTATTTACGCAGGGGCAATCATGGTGCTGTTTGTATTCGTGATCATGATGCTGAATCAAGGCCAACGGACTATTGACCAGGAACAAGCCTGGCTGAAGCCGGGCACCTGGATAGGTCCGACGCTGTTGGCGTTGATTCTGTTTGCCGAAATGCTGGTCATTGTGATGTCCGGCGACCGTGCAGATACCGGCTACATCGTCAACGCGAAGCAAGTCGGAACGGTATTGTACGGGCCTTATCTGCTGGCCGTGGAGCTGGCTTCGATGTTGCTGCTGGCCGGCCTGGTCGGCGCGTATCACTTGGCAAAGCCGATACTTATACCCAGAGGGCATAAGTTTCGTTTGAGCGGACAAGCTGCTCAACTCAGCTTTAAGCTTAGGAAGCCCGGGAGAAATGTATGAGTGAAATTTCTATTGAACAGGGTTTGCTGTTATCCGCCGCGCTGTTTGTGCTTGGGCTGATCGGGGTATTGGCGAGGCGCAACCTGATTATGATTTTGATGGCGATGGAAGTCATGTTCAATGCGGCCGGTTTGGCTTTTATCGTCGCCGGATCGCGCTGGGGACAGGCGGACGGGCAAATCATGTTCTTGCTGATATTGACGCTGGCTGCGGCTGAAGTGGGTGTCGGGCTGGGCTTGGTGCTGCAAATTTTCCGGCGCTTCCATACGCTGGATGCGGATTCGTTAAACGGAATGAGAGGATAGGGATGAAAGCGATCGAAGTGCTTGGATGGATGGCAATGATGCCTTTTGTTTTTGGGTTTCGCTGGGCGTTGTGGGGAGCTTCGCTTGTTCGCTCCCGTGGGAACGATAGAGCCAGGAAAAGGAGAGGGAATGATTGAGCTATTAGGCTGGGTCCCATTTTTTCCGTTGCTTGGCTTCTTAATGCTGGCATTGGCCGGCAGACGGCTTCCCAAACCGCCGGTGGCCTGGGTAGGCGTCGGAAGCGTCGCTGTGTCGATGCTATTGACTGCATTGATTGGAGGCCAATTTCTGAGCGGAACGCGGCAACCTTACCGCTTGGTATTGGGCAATTGGATCGAAGTCGGCGACTTGTCGGTACCCATCGGCTTCTATCTGGACGCATTGTCGCTGACGATGATGTTCGTCGTTACCGGCGTCGGCTTGTTGATTCATCTGTATGCGGCCGGTTTTATGAAAGACGATGCCGGCTATGCGCGCTTTTTCGCGTATATGAATCTGTTTGTGTCGGCGATGCTGGTGCTGGTGCTGGCGGACAATCTGGTATTACTTTACCTGGGCTGGGAGGGAGTTGGCCTCGGCAGTTATCTGCTGATCGGTTTCTGGTATGAAGACCCGAACAACGGCTATGCGGCCCGCAAGGCGTTTGTAATGACGCGGATAGGCGACACGTCGTTATTGCTAGGCCTGTTGCTGCTGTTTATAGAACTGCATACCTTCGATATTCAGGCCCTGATGTTCCGTGCTGCCAGCTTGTGGGCTCCGGGTACTGCGTTGCCTGT
Organism: Candidatus Methylobacter oryzae; assembly: GCF_003994235.2. Lineage (GTDB taxonomy): Bacteria > Pseudomonadota > Gammaproteobacteria > Methylococcales > Methylomonadaceae > Methylobacter_A > Methylobacter_A oryzae. Next base: position 5,259 of record NZ_RYFG02000094.1, on the reverse strand, counting down.
CGCCGTTGCGGCGCTGCTGTTGGGCGGCGCTGTCGGTAAATCGGCGCAATTGCCGCTGCAATCCTGGCTTCCGGATGCGATGGCCGGTCCTACGCCGGTCAGCGCGTTAATACATGCGGCGACGATGGTTACGGCCGGCGTTTACCTGATTGCCAGGACGCATGATCTGTTCGCGATGGCGCCGCCGGTTCAATGGATTGTCGCGGTGATCGGTGCGCTGACTTTATTGATGGCCGGCTGTTCGGCGCTGGCCCAGACCGACATCAAACGCATTCTTGCGTACTCGACGATCAGCCAGATCGGCTATATGTTTATGGCTTTAGGCGTCGGGGCCTGGTCGTCGGCCATTTTCCATTTGCTGACGCATGCTTTTTTCAAGGCGCTGTTGTTTCTGGCCGCCGGCGCGGTCATTTTCTGTTTTCATCACGAACATAATATTTTCAGGATGGGCGGCTTGCATCGAGCCATGCCGCTGGCTTTCGCGAGTTTCTTGATCGGCAGCGCGGCGCTGTCCGCATTGCCTTTTACGTCCGGTTTTTACAGTAAACACGAGATTCTGTCGGCGGCTTACGAGGTCTCTCCGGGCTTGTGGGCAGCCGGCTGTCTCGGCGCTGTCATTACCGGCCTGTACAGTTTCCGCCTGGTGTTCTTGGTCTTTTTCGGCGTCCAGCCTCAGGACGTTGACAATCGTCTCGACTGGCGGATGAGCGTGCCGCTGGTTTTGCTGGGCGTGCTGACTTTGTTTGGCGGCATGTTGAGAATTCCGCTGGATTCCGTGTTTCCGGGGCTGCTTAATCCCGACCGCAATCTGAGTCTGGTTTCGGTTGCTACGATTGCGGCACCTTTTCTCGGTTTATTGATCGCAGTACTGCTGTATTTTAAAGGCGGTTTTTCTACGTTGCCTCTTGCCGGTTTTGGCCTGATAAACCGGATGCGGATGTTCTTTTTTAGCGGTTGGGGCATCGATACGCTTTACCAAGCCTTAGCGGTACGGCCTTTTTACTTTATCGCTAAAGCCAATAAGAACGATGCGCTGGATAGTCTTTATACATTGGTAGCGCTGCTTGGCAGGGAAGGGCATCTGCTGGCCCGTAGATCGCAGACCGGGCATATCCGGTGGTATACCTCGTCGATAGCGCTCGGCACCGTGGTCGTTATCGCGATAGGGTGGCTGTCGTGATTTTGTTTTTGTTGATTTGTTTGTTGCAACTGGGCGCTTTTATCGCTTGGTTTTTTGGCTGTTGGCGTCCGGGAGCGCCGCGCTGGGTTGCGATTGTTGTTCTTACGCTTGAGGCGCTGTTGCTGATATTCCCGTATCGGGCGGTAGAGAGTATCGGCAGCTTGCCGTCGGCTTGGTTCGGCTATTTTTATGTGCCGTGGATTCCGCGTTTCGGCATCGAGTTCTATTTGGCGATGGACGGATTCAGCCTGTTGCTGATAACGCTGACCGTGGTATTGGGATTTATCGCGGTTAGTAGTTCGTGGGCCGAAATCAAGCATCGCCAGGGCTTTTTTTACTTTAATCTGTTGTCGTGCCTGGCCGGTACTGTTGGCGTGTTTATGGCGATTGACCTGTTCCTGTTCTTTTTTTTCTGGGAACTGATGATTATCCCGATGTATTTCCTGATCAGCATTTGGGGCCATGAAGACCGCACTTATGCGGCAATAAAGTTTTTTATTTTCACGCAAGTCAGCAGCCTGCTGATGCTGCTGGCGATTGTTGCCTTGGTATTGATACATCGCGAAGCAACGGGCGTCTATAGTTTCGGTTATTTCGAATTGCTGAATACCGGACTGAGTCCCGAAGCCGCATTTTGGCTGATGCTGGGTTTTTTTATCGCCTTTACCGTCAAGCTGCCGGCGCTGCCTTTTCATACCTGGTTGCCGGATGCGCATACCCAGGCCCCGACCGGCGGCAGCGTGATCCTGGCCGGCGTCATGCTGAAGACCGGTGCTTACGGCTTGCTGCGTTTTGTCGTACCGCTGTTTCCTGACGCGGCGCATCAATTCGCCCCGGTTGCGATGGCAATGGGAGCCATTGGCGTGCTGTATGCGGCGGTCATGGCGTTTGCCCAGTCCGATTTGAAACGATTGATCGCTTATACCAGCGTCAGTCACATGGGTTTTATCCTGATTGGGGTATTTTCATGGAACGGGGCGGCCTTGCAAGGCGCGGTTATTACGATGCTGGCTCACGGCGTCAGCGCTGCGGCCTTGTTTATGATCGCCGGTATCTTGCAAAAACGCCTGCATACGCGGGAAATCGGCAATATGGGCGGGCTCTGGTCCGTCGTGCCGGGACTGTCGGCCGTGACGTTGTTCTTTGCACTGGCTTCGCTGGGCTTGCCGGGATTGGGAAACTTTATCGGCGAATTTTTGGTCCTGCAAGGGGCTTTTGGCGTTAACCGGATTTTGACCGCGGCGGCCGCTTTGGTGCTGGTTCTGTCGCCGCTTTATGCGCTCGGCATGATGCAAAAGGGCTTTTACGGCCCGTGCTCCCGGCATGATTTCCTGCCCGGTTTCAACCGGCGCGAATGGGCGACGCTTGGCTTGCTGGTGTTTATTTCCGTGTGGTTGGGCCTGAGTCCTCAAGCCGTATTGAACGTCTCGGCTCCGGCAATGCAAAGCGCGATGGAGGTGGCGGAGCGATGAATATTAACCAATTTATCGCTCTTGCGCCGTTGACCGCGCTTGCCGGAACCGCGATAGCGGTAATGATCGGGATTGCGGCCTGGCGGAACTTCGTGTTGTCCTGCGCTATTGCCGCCGTTGGCATCGTCTTGTCGTTGGCCGCATTGGGCTCCGTATGGCCGGGAACTCCGGTTCAGGCAAGCCCGCTGATGCTGATCGATGTCTACGCGCTGTTTTATATAGCGCTATTGTTGTCGGCGGGCCTTGCGGTGCTGGGGTTTTGCTACGACTATTTCAAAGACCGGGACGGTGAAAACGAAGAGCTTCCGTTGTTGTTGCTGACTGCATTGCTGGGCGCTTCGGTATTGGCTGCCAGCACGCATTTTGCGAGCTTTTTTATCGGTCTTGAGCTGCTCAGCATCTCGCTGTTTGTGTTGATCGGTTATCCGCTCAATCAAGCGCAAGCGCTGGAGGCGGCGATTAAATACCTGATTTTGTCCGGCGTATCTTCGGCTTTCCTGCTGATGGGCATCGCGTTGATTTATGCGCAAAGCGGCGAGCTTTATTTCCGCGGCATCGAAGGCTATATCGCCAGCCGCGACGATATTAACGCGATGGTTTTTAGCGGAGTCCTGTTGGTCATGGCCGGGCTGGGCTTCAAGCTGTCGCTGATACCGTTCCATCTGTGGACGCCGGACGTTTATCAGGGCGCGCCCGCGCCGATCTCAGGATTTATCGCCACCGTTTCAAAAGGCGCGGTTTTTGTTTTATTGCTGAGATATTTTGTCAGCACCGACAGTTACGCGTATACGCCGTTATTGAACGTCTTCAGCGTGATGGCCGCGCTATCGATACTGGGCGGTAACCTGCTGGCGCTGTTGCAAAACAATGTTAAGCGTTTGCTGGCTTATTCGTCCATCGCGCATATGGGCTATCTGCTGGTGGCGTTCATTGCCGGCGGCAGCGTTTCTTCGGTATTGATCGTAGAGCCGGTTGCTTTCTATCTGTTGGCTTATTTCATTACCACGATCGGTGCTTTTGGGGTTGTTTCGGTGCTGTCGTCGCCGCAAGCGGAAGCCGACGATCTGGCTTTTTACCGGGGGCTGTTCTGGCGAAGGCCGTGGTTGGCGGCGATTTTTACGCTGATGCTGCTGTCGCTGGCCGGTATTCCGCTGACTGTGGGTTTTATCGGCAAGTTTTATATATTTACCGGCGCGGCCGACGGCGGCTTATGGGGATTATTGCTGGCCGTTATTGTCGGCAGCGGCCTGGGGCTTTATTACTATTTGCGAATTATCGTGGTGATGTCGATGGATGCCGAAACCGTTAAAACCGGATTTACGCAAGATTGGCTTTCCAACGTGCTGCTTACGGTTTTAACGATATTGTTGGTCTGGTTGGGAATTTATCCGAGCCTGCTGGTCAATATCATCCAGTCGGTATCTTATGACGGCATGGCATGATGGACGCGGTGCGTGGTGAATAAGCTTTTAAACCGGTTTGGATAATATTTCACAGTCTCGTTAGCACTTTAAAAGCCGCCGTTTTAGCCGTTAAAAGCCGGAATGCGTTATACTTAACCTGGATACCGGGGCAGGCGGTCGTTAACGATTATATAATTTGCCCCTTCTGTAATTTAGACATTTACGGCCCAGCTCATCAATGCGATTGTGCGGTGCCGGCATTCAAAAAATAAGGAACAATATGAAAAAAACGACAATGACGACTGCATTAACGACAGTGTTGCTGCTGTCCGGATGCGCATGCGTAAGTACCGAATACAAAGCGTTTGAGGGCGTGCAGCAAGCGGTAATAGACGGTAAAGGCGGAACCAAGACTATCGTCGACGGCATGGAAGTTTGGGATGGCGGCGAGCCTCCGCGTAAGTTTAAAGTGCTTGGTTTTATCGAGGACAATCGCGGCTCGAGCTGGTGGCAGTCTCATACGTCGTCGGTTCGCGACGATGTCGTCGAAAAGGCGCGTAATGCAGGCGGCGACGCGGTTGTGAAGATGAATACCCAATCGCAATTGGCGGAGTTTTACAAAGCCGGCGGCTCGTCGGTTAATATTTACGGCGCTTATTCGAGCACCGCTTATTACAATGCGGCAAGCGGAAGAAATATAACGAGATATGCGGTTATTCAGTATTTGAAATAATTTGGTTAAAAAGCCGATATAGCGATGTGCAAAAAAGCCGGTCAATGCCGGCTTTTTTATGCCTGAAATTCAGGGATATGTTGCGATTTTTGAATATGCGCCGTTTTTTTATTTCAGGCATAAAAGTTTGTGAGGCTTCTGAGTTAGTTAAAGAGTCGCTTAGCGCGACGGTTATTTGAATCGGGTTCTCGCACCCGAGGGCGAGATACTTTTCTTTGCTCCGCCAAAGAAAAGTATCCAAAAGAAAGGCGGCCCGGTTGCCGCTCGTCTCCTGCGCTCCTCGCTTTTGCCGAGGGTCAGCAGAAGGGGCTCCTGCCCCTCTGCTGACGTGCGGCATCCCTGCCGCACCCCTGCGGGCCATTCTCGGCAAAAGCTCCGGTGCTCACCACCTATCACATTATTTAGGCTATTATAAAGTCCATCGATTTTTGCCGTTGTAAATTGATGAGTACAGTAAAACAGTTGTCCGAA
>NZ_RYFG02000093.1 GCF_003994235.2 Candidatus Methylobacter oryzae | reverse complement strand
GGACGATATGGAAATCGCCGCCACCATTGTCGCGATGGGCCATATTTTGGGCTTTAAAGTCTTGGCCGAAGGCGTCGAAACGCCGGAGCAACTGGCGTTTTTGCAGGAAAAAGGCTGCGATATGTACCAGGGCTATATTAAAAGCAGTCCGATACCGGAGGAAGAGTTCGTCGAGTTATTGCGTGCTCAGCAAGAACAAACAACAGCCGAGCTTGTAAGCGTTTAAGCTTTGTAACTATTCACCGTATTTCCAATAGAACACGGATGACACGGATTAAACGGATCATCACGGGTTTAATCAGGCTTGGGTTAAAAATCCGTGTAAATCCGTCCTATCCGTGGCATCCGTGTTCCATTTCTCTATATGCTGAATAATTACTAAGTTATTTGTGCCGGTTTATCGTAGTTACGACGAAGCCTTGGGCAGCGTAAAGCTGAATACACTACCTTGACCGGCAATGCTTTCCAGCGCAATCGCGCCATTCAGGCGCTTGATGGCCGATTTGATGTAATTCAGTCCTATGCCTTCGCCTTCCAACTTATGGTTACTGCCGCGGCGGAACATTTCAAAAATTCTTTTTTGATCTTTTTCCGGAATGCCCAAGCCGTTATCCTTAACAAAGAACCTGAAATGATCGCCTTGATCGTCAGCCCATATTTGAATCCTGCCGGGGCGTTTCGGATCCAGGTACTTAATCGCATTCGACAATAAATTGGCAAATATCTGGGATAGCAAATCAGGGTCGGCTTCAACCTGCGGTAAAGGCTCAACCTGAATTTTGGCTCCGGCTTGAGTGCTTTGATATTTTATCGCTTCGATATTATCGTTTACCAAACGTTGCGTATCGACTATTCCGATATTCAACTCCTGCCGTCCCAATCGGGAAATCTTTAAGATTCCGGCCAACAACTGGTTCATTTTTGCGACACCGCCGGTAATAAATCGCGTCGATGTTGGAATATCCTCATTCAATATGTTCAGCAATGCGGCTTTTTTATGGCCGGGCATCGGCGCCATTTCAGTATCCAGCAGTTTGCGCAAGTCCTCCAGGCTCAAGCCCAGCTCGTTGACAAAGCCCTGGACGTTAATTATCGGGGCGCGCAAGTCGTGAGAGATAATATAAGAAAAATCCTTCAGCTCTTCATTGTATTGCTGCAACTGGTCGCGGCGGTTTTGCAGTTCTTTGTCGCGAGACTCTATTTGTTCGAGCATCTGGTTAAAACCGTTTACCACGGCATTGAGCTCGGTGATGTTCGGATGCGGCAGCATCCGTCTGTCGTAATTACGCTTTTGCCCGATTTCGAGCGCGGTTTCCGCCAATTCTTCCAACGGCTTGACGACACTATAGGCCAGCCTGTTATTAAGCATCCGGCTTAAGCTGTAGATGCCGAACATCACCGGGATGAAAATGCCCAATACCGTAGCCAGTTCCAGCCAATCTCCGGTCAAGTCGGCCTCGATCCAAAGCAGTCCAATGACTTGCCGCTTGGATTCGCGCGTAGATCGTTGAGGGCGGGACGGCGCCAATACGGGCTGCTCCAGATGCAATTTGCCGATAGATAGCCGATCAAGCAAGTTTCGCATGGCGAGGGGTAGCTTCTGTGCAAAGTGTGGCGTAGCGGCATACTCTGCGAGCGTGTTGCCGTCGGCTTGTATAATGCCGGCGCCGGATACTTCCGCAATAGCGGATAACGAACGTAAATTTTCTTCGGCCGACGTCTTGTCGGTAAATATCAATGACGCTTCGCTATTGATAGCCAAAATAGACGCCAGCGAGCGCATACGTTGGACCGTGTCCTGGTACTTGCTGAGTACCATATAGCCGGTGAATAAAACGAAAGAAATGAATATGACGCCGGTAGATACCCGGAGGATAGCGTGTAAGCGATTGGCAATCGAGGATGAGCCGCTAGAACTCGACGCTAAGCGGCACATTTTTGAAATGGCGGGCTTCAACGAAAAATCAGTCTGTAGCCGTGTTCTATCAATCATCGCTAATCTCCGTCATGAAACGATCTTGGCTAATTTCAGCAGTTTCGAGCTGATTTTCAGTTTCGACGCTAAAACCGTACCGATATTGATCTCGAATCTTAAATGCTTGGATTCTGTAATCAAGTTAATCATGGCGCCTTGCGGCAGGCCGTCTTGGACATCGGTAACAATCAAGATTGGGGCGTTGTTCAGTAGGGCAGTGGCCTTGCCGAAATTTCCCTGTTCGGATTGCGGCCAAAAAAGGATATTACAGACTGTTAAATATTCCAATTGGCGAGGATATTTGAAGACGGCGTCAATTTGTCCTGATTTCGCATTCAGCAAAGCGGCAATAGTTGCCGCTTTGAATGGGTTGTTGCCGTAAACGCAAACTGTTACCGGCTTGGGTGGGCTGGGCCATTCGACATAAGCGGCGAAGTTGAGCAGGTAGGCGGCTTTAAGATCGTACTCGGTAGCCTCATCGGCCACGGCGCCTGCAAGCAGTGTTACTAGCAAGGCCCATACAGCGATTGATATGCGTATCATCGGATCAGAACCGGCATTGAAATTTCAGCCGGAAAGTACGCCCTTCCTGCGGAATGCCGTAAATTCCGCCGGGTTCCAAACGGTTGTCGTCCAGCAGGTCGTAGACGCCGGCCGACAAGTCAAGATAGGTGATGGGCTGGTAGAGTAAATTCAGGCCGACTCGGGTATATCCGGGCGTATTGCTTTGCAAGCCCATTCTTGACGACAAAACTTGCATATCGAAACCGCCTCGCCATTTTGGGCTGAACAGCGGCGTCATGAAGTTTAACTGGTAGAGATGGCGAGGTACGTTGCCTAGTATGCCGGGAGCCGAGCCAACAGGATCCTGATCTTCGGCAAAGATCAAACTGTAGCCGGTACGCAGCAGGGCGCCGTTGTCCCAGCGCCGCTGCAGCTCGAACTCCCCGCCGTAGCCGACATCTCCGCTTAAATTAACGGCATGGCTGAAGCCGGCAATTTCCTCTACGCCAAGCCGCTTGTTCTGCTTCAGGTAATAGCCGGTGGCCGTAAAATGCCAGTCTCCGGCAAAAGCTTGCTCCCAAGTTAGCGATACGGTATCGATTTGTTCCGGCTGCAATCCGGTATTAGCAGTTTGATTGGGTATGCCGTAAACAGTATAGAACTGTTGGGCGATTGTCGGCGAGCGGAAAGCCTTGCCGTATTGCAGTTTTAAAACAGTATCGGCCAGCGCCTGATAAACCAGTCCCACTCGCGGGCTAAACATGCTTTGGCTGGACAGGGAATTATCGTCGAAGCGTGCGCCCAGCGAGAGTTTCAGGCGCTCGGTCAAATCCACGTCGTCCTGTACGAAGATACCGATACGGTGGGTATCGCGGGAGTCGTCCTGAGATACCGAGATAGGCGGGCCGATGTCGGCATATTGCTGTAGTTGCCAGTTTTCCTGGGCTTCCGCCCCAACCAGGATCTTATGTCCGTCGAAGTGGCTGGACAGCAAGCGCATTTCCAGGCCGGTCCACCAGGCGTGTGTCAAATTGTTGACCAACAGGCCGCCATAGCGGAACTGTCCTTTGTAATCGTAATCGCCGTAAAATGTGCGCGCGGTAAAGTCCAGCTTTGGCGATAACGCTTTTTGGTATTGCAGGTTGACGAAGGCTTCGCTGTCTTGGAGGCTGCTGGCCGGAGGACCTAAATCGACGCCGAATATCCCTCCCGGAATTCCCTTGAAACGCCGTCCATAGCCGCCCTCAAAACTGAAATTGCCCCAATTGGCCTTGGCGAAGAATTGTTTGTCGTGTTCGTTATTGGCGCCTGAAGAAGCGCCTAAAGGATTGCTAGGCGATGCGGCTTCGGGTATTTGTAGCGATTGTCCGGCGGAATTGAAGCCGCTGGCTGATGCCAGAAAATCCAGGCCGTTATCTAATTTGCGGCCGTAACTGGCGCGGCCTTTATAACTGTCAAAGCTGCTCCATGAACCGCCGAGCTCGCCGCCTTGATAATCCTTGCCCAGTTTGGTAATGACGTTGACCACCGCAAAAAACGCATTGTTGCCGTACAGCGACGATCCCGGACCGCGTACGATCTCGACACGTTCCACCAAGTCCATATCGATCGGCAGGGCATTGTCGGTGAAGCCGGAATCGTAAATGGCTTCGTTCATGCGGATACCGTCGATCATGACCAGCATGCGTCCATTGTAATCGGCGGATTGGTCGAAGCCGCGGATGCCGGCGTTGTCGTACTCGCGGTTATTGGTGATAAAAAAACCGGGCACTGTGCGCAGCACGTCGCTCAAGGTGCGGTAACCGAATTGTTGGATTTGATCCTTGCCGACGACTGTCACCGAGCTGGCCGTTTCCGACAGTTTTTGATTGTATTTCGATGCGGTAACGGTTTCCAGCTCTACAGTCATCAGCTGTTCCAAGTCCATCCGGCTCATGTCGTTGACTTCGACCGCAAAGATTTGGGGGCAGAAGTTCAATAGCAGTGCTGCTGTCGATAGTTTCAGGCGATGCTTGAGTTCGGTTGGGGCGGAATTGTCGAGCATGACGATGCAGATAAGTTGGGCTGCGCTTTGGAAATTGTAACTATTCGGCGTATCTTTAATAGAACACGGATGACACGGATAGTACGGATTTACACGGATTTTTAGCCTGAGCCAAGTTTGATAACGCTTTTATACCCAAAGGGTATAAGTTTCGTTTGAGCTGCTAAGGATTTGGTTAAAAATAACTTCCCGAAATCTCTATTTTCGGTCGTCAAGCCGTTCGTGCTGAGCTTGTCGAAGCATGATCGGCTTGATGCGGTGGGATGAAATTTTTCCGTTCGCCCTGAGCTTGTCGAAGGGCGAACGGAAAAATTTCATCTAATCTATATCGAGAAGTTATTATGGACCATATCCTAAGTTGCTCAACTCAGCTTTAAATCCGTGTTTATCCGTTTAATCTGTGTCATCCGTGGTCCATTGTTCTATGCACTGAATAGTTACCCGGAAATTAAATAAAAATTCCTTTTTGTAACAGTATTAACATATCTTCCGCCGGAACAGGCCGGCTACATAAAAAGCCCTGCCCAAAGTCGCAGCCCAGTTGTTTCAGGTACTCCAGCTGTTGCGTAGTTTCTATGCCTTCGGCAATAACCAGGCAGTTCATGCTATGCGCCATGGAAATAATCGCTTCAATCACATTACATTGGCCTTTACGGCCGATTTGATTGATAAAACTCCGGTCGATTTTAATAAAATTCAGCGGCATACCGCTGATTCTGGATAGCGACGAATAGCCTGTCCCAAAGTCATCCAGGGAAATTTCGATGCCCGACGTTTGCACATGGCTCAAAATTTCCATTAGTTTAAGCGCGTCGCCCATCAACGCTGTTTCAGTAATTTCAAGCTTAATCCGGTGCGGCGCAATAGCATGGTCGGATAAAATCCGATGCATGTTGTCCAGCCATTCTCGCAAGCGACGAAATTGGGTTGGCGATAGATTGATGGCGACCGAAATTTCGTTCAAGTTACACGTATCCCAGATTTTAATTTGCTTGGCGACTTCTTTGACAACAAACAGGCTCAGGTCGTGTATAAAACCGCTTTCCTCGGCAACGGGAATAAAATCGTCCGGCATGACCATGCCCCAGTCAGGATGTTGCCAGCGCGATAGAACTTCAGCGCTTATGATTTGTCCGTCATTTAGCCGCCAGACCGGTTGAAAGAATACTTTGAATTCGCCATTCTCCAGGCTGCTTTTGAAGGCGTTTTTAAACTGTTGACGTTTGCCCGCTTCGCGGTTCATTTCGGCAGTAAAAAATTCGAATCCGTTGCGGCCGGTTTCCTTAACGCGATACATGGCCGCGTCCGCATTCTGGATAAGGGTCGTATCGTCCCGGCCGTCTGTAGGATATAGCGCTATGCCGATACTGGCCGAAATAGCCGCGTTAATGCCTTCGCCCAAAGAAAACGGTTGTTCCAGTACCTCCAGTATTGTTCTGACCACATTTTCCACGTCATGGCTATGGCCTGAATTGTTCATGATAACGACAAACTCGTCCCCGCCCAAGCGAGCCAGCGTGTCGCTTTCACGGATGCATTCATTCAGCCGCCGGGCTACCTGGATAAGCAATCTGTCGCCGGCCGTATGGCCGGAGCTGTCGTTAACCTCTTTAAAACGATCCAGGTCTATAAACAATAAAGCCAATTGCGATTTGCTGCGTTTGGCCGAAGCTACCGCCGAATGCAATCGATCCCGGAATAATTGACGGTTGGGCAGGTCTGTTAACGGGTCGTAGTTGGCTTGATAATGAATCTTGGCTTCCGCTTGCTTCTTTTCGGTCACGTCGCCAAAGACGGCGATGTGACGTTTAAGGTTGCCGGCTTCGTCATGAAGATAGGAAATCGAGGTCGCTTGCACGTACATCTCGCCGTTTTTGTGCCGGTTCCAAAGCTCGCCGTCCCAGTACCCGTAGTTGTTTAAAGAACGCCAGAGTGTATTGTAAAAAGCGTTGTCCTGGAGTCCCGAGCTGAGTATGCGCGGATTTTGCCCCCTGACTTCATCGAAGCTGTAGCCGGTAATTTTTGTGAATGCCGGATTGACAATTTCAATGCGATTGTCGGCATCGGTAATCATAATGCCTTCATGGATAGTATCGAATACCAGCTCGGCCAAACGTTGTTTTGCTATGGCCTGTTTGGGTTCGGTAATATCAATCAGGAATCCGCGCAATACATAATGGCCTTCGTTAATCCTGTCTACTACCGAGATTAGCTGTCTAAGCCAAATTCCGCTGCCGTCTTTTTTCTGTAGCCGGAATTCAAGTTTTTGTTCCTGCTGGCTATGCGTTAGCGAAGAGCAAAATGCGATAACTTTTGCATAATCTTCCTGATATAAACAGGTTTCCCAAAAACCTTCCGAAGTCCATTCTTCCAGGCTGTGTCCGGTCAATTTTTCCGCTTGCGCGGATACATAGCTGAATCGTCTTTCACTTGGCAGGTATTCCCAAGCAACAACATGGGTATGTTCGATTAACGACCGGTAAAATGCCTCGCTGTTATTTTTTTCCAGTTCGGCGGCATTTTTCTCCGCAATTAAGCGCTGTTTGAGCAAGGTTTTACTTAATGTTCTGGGCAGTAGCTGTAGATAAGCGCCTTCAAAATCCTTCAGCACAAAATCTTCCGCGCCTTGTTGAATGGCATTGAGCATTAACTGTATGTCGCTAATGCCGGAAATCATGATGCAGGTAGTCTTGGGCTTCAATGCCAGCATAGATTTTAAAACTTCCAGTCCATCCATATCGGGCAGGTAAAAGTCGATCAGTACCGCCGCAAAATCCTGTTTACGTATCAACGCCAAGCCCTGGCGTCCCGATTCGGCATGCGTAACGCAATAGTTTTCGCGCTCGAGTTTTATACGCACCAGCTCAGCAAGGCCTAAGTCGTCTTCGATATATAAAATATTGGTGGAAGCAGTATCGGACATATCAGGGCAATAGGGGCGGGGAGTTATTTAATGGAAGGGACGGCGATGAGTTCAATTAACATCCCTAATTTGCGCATCGCTTCGGTAAACCGGTTGAATTCGATTGGCTTGGGCAGATAAAGATTGCATCCCAGGCTGTAACATTCGTCTATTTCACGTTGATCGTCGGTCGACGTTAATACGATGACAGGAATGTCGCGCAACTTAATATCCTGTTTAAGAATATGCAGTAATTCCATGCCATTCATCACCGGCATGTTCAGGTCCAGCAGCAGTAGAGTTTGAGCAATAGGATGATCTTTAAAATTGCTTTGGCGGTTAAGATAGTCCAGCGCTAACTGACCGTTTTCGAACGTTTCAATTGGATTATTCAAGCCGCCGCGCCGCAAGTTTTTCTCGATTAATTTCGAGTGACCGGGATCGTCTTCCACAATCATTATGGGCACGAGCTGACTTTCAAGCACTTAGATAATCCGCAAAAAAATAGATATTATAGGCCAAACCGGCTAATTTGCCTGCTGCTTGCCGATTGAAACAGGACTATTGAAGAATAGCATTGCCAGTATGGATTCCGGCTTATTATTAACTGATGTGGCGCATGTCATGATGAAAGCATAGTCCACGAGAAGCACGAAAATATCGGCAACGCATTTTAGACCTTCCGGGTTTTAGAAACCCGGAAGGTCCACCTCTCGGCCCGGTTTCCGCCTTGCGGCAGTCCGTTTGAGCATAACGATATGAGGTCGTAGACAACATCAGGTCTTTTCGCGCCTTCCGTGGACAATGCGTAACATCGGTTATTAATTTTCGCGATGCAATGAACCGACCCAACCGTCGATAAAATTCTTAGCCAGCAATACAACAGCGTCTTCAACTTCTTTAATAGCCGTTGCGTCCTGATCCCGGCTCAGCGACAAGCTGCAAATGCCGTGAATACCGCTCCAGAGAGCATTGGCTGCCAGCCGGTTTTGCTGTGCCGGGCCGTTCGGCGCAAGACGTGCAAACTGCGCGTCCACCAAGCTGAATATCTGCTTGATTTTTTGTCGATACCACTCGGGAGGTTCGTTATCCCGGATAAAAATCATACTCCAGCGGTTAAAGTTTCGGCCGGCAAACGCTACGTAAGTTTTAGCCAGCTCTGTAATATGCTGTTCAGGCGCGCAATCGGGAACTTGCTGCATCTGTCCGCTAAGATTGTCTACAGTGGCTGCATTGATATGCGTGATTAAATCGGCCATGCTGTCGAAGACCATATAAATGCTGCCGACCGTATAACCGATGTCCATCGCAATCCTTCGCGCCGTTAGTGCTGAAGAGCCTTCGTTAACGATGATGGTTTCCGCCGCAGCCAGCACCATTTCCTTTATTTCGTCCAAACTGTGTTTGTTCCGTCTTGCCATTGATGTGCCTTTAGATGAATTTAAGTTATCCGCCCAGAGCTTATCAGCCTGTTATTTTCGGCAAAGTAGTTAATTAAAAAATCTACAAACGTAGCCAATTTAGCCGGCAGGAAGCGTCTTTGCAGATAGGTTGCGTAAATTTCCAACGATGGAATGCGCTTAGCCGGCAGAATCTCTACCAGCTTTCCCTGTTCCAGGTAATTCATCACCGATAATTCCGGCGCCTGGGTTATGCCCATGCCCAACGAAGCGGCCTGGCACAGAACCCGGCCATTGTTGGAGGCAAAGTGCCAGTTTGCCTTGATTCTAACGTCCTCTCCGTTATCGTTAAATACCCAATAATCTTTATGAGGCGTATCCATATAATGCAAACAGCGATGCGCGTTCAACTCGGCAATGGTTTGCGGTTCGCCGTACCGGGCGATATAGATTGGAGACGCATAAGTGCATAGCCGGGTCTGGGCGATCTTTCTGGCCACCACGCCTAAATCGAGCGTATCGGTGACTAAAATAGACAAATCAAAGCGGCCTTCGCTTAAATTGACTCGGCTGTTGTGCAAGGTCATTAGGATTTTAACGTCGGGATAGGCGCGTTGATACGCATTGATAGCCGGCACCATATACAGTCCGCCAAAATCGATTGGCGCGCTGATTTTTAATGTCCCTTTTACCTGTAGGCCCATCTGCGAGGTATATTCTTCCAGCTCCGAAAAATCATCCAGCAGCTGCTTGCTGCGGTGATAGTAAATTTTTCCCGCTTCGGTCATGCTGAGTTGCCGGGTCGTCCTGTTCAATAAAGCCACGCCTAATGAGTCTTCCAGTTGCGCTATGTATTTGCTGATCATCATTGCCGAGACATTCATTTCACGCGCGACCGCGGCAAAAGTGCCCAATTCGACAATCCGGCAAAATACTTGCGTGTTATTTAATTTAGCCATATTGAGCCTTTTATAAACTTTAAGTTTATATTGTATAATCTATATCGCTATTTGAAACCTTGGATTATTACGGTAGACTTGCGCCCGGAGATAGTAATCTAAATTACCGCTTGGTCTTTGTCATTCCCCTTAGTGATCAGGAACAAGCGGTTTTTTTATGTCACACAAAAATAATAACGAGGTGCTTATGAGTAAAATTTTGAATGAAGTTTTAGCAGCGAACAGGGATTATGTAAACGATTTCGGTGACAAAGGCGCATTGCCGATGCCTCCCGGCAGACATTTTGCTATTTTGACTTGCATGGATGCCCGCTTGGATCCAGCCAAATACGCCGGTTTATCCGAAGGCGACGCCCATGTTATCCGCAATGCCGGCGGCCGTGCCAGCGACGATGCGATCCGTTCGTTGGTGATCTCCTATAAATTGTTGGGAACCCGCGAATGGTTTGTCGTCCATCATACCGATTGCGGCATGGAAACCTTCACCGACGAGATCATGCGCGACCTGTTAAGCAGCAGCTTAAAAACAGCATCCGTTGATGCCGACGGTTGGCACGATTGCTGCGAAGGTCCGGGGTCGGCCGAAGGCAAATACATCGACTGGCTGACGATTAAAAACCAGGAAGAAAGCGTGCTGGAAGACGTAACCCGCATTAAAAACCATCCGCTGGTGCCGGCTAACATTCCTGTTTACGGCTATATCTACGACTGCAAGTCAGGCCGCTTAATTGAAGTGCCTGCCGCGACGCAAGCAGGCAGAGCTGCGTAAAACGCCGTTCAAACATGCCCGCGTCGCAGGATGCGGGCATGGTCCACCCCCCGCGATATGCGTAAGCGCATCAACTGTGTTTGCGTAGCTTTGATAAAAGTCTAAAATCCAATCTGGTAAATTTATAACTATTCAGCATATAGAGAAATGGAACACGGATGACACGAATTAAACGGATAATCACGGATTTAAATTTGGCTTGGGTTAAAATCCGTGTAAATCCGTCCTATCCGTCTCATCCGTGTTCTATTGAGAACACGCTGAATAGTTACGTAAATTTTTGATTGATGACTTTAAGCATACCGAATGAATAACGAACTACTCTCCGTCGTTGATGAAAACGACTGCATCGTCGACACCTGCGCGCGTCATATCGTCCATGCGACGGGGCTTAGGCACCGCGCCGTGCATATCCTGGTTTTCAACGACCGGGGCCAGCTCTTTTTGCAAAAACGTTCGCTGAAAAAAGACCTGAACGGCGGTCTTTGGGATACCTCGGCGGCCGGTCATGTCGATGCCGGCGAAGACTACGACGCCACCGCCGTCAGGGAGATCGAAGAGGAACTGGGTATCGGCATTGTGCCGGTATTGGAGCCGTTGTTTAAATTACCGGCCACGGCCGCTACCGGCATGGAATTTATCCAGGTCTACCGCTGCATTCACAACGGCCCGTTCGACCTGGCGACCGATGAGATCGATGACGGCGACTGGTTTCATACCGTGGAAATATCCCAGCGCATCGCGTCGGACGATCCGAGCCTGACAGAAGCGTTTAAAACCATTTGGACCCACTTCGAGGCATGGATGGCATGATTACCCGGCAGCAGCTCGGCGATTATTACCAGGCTTTGCTCCGTCCGGAAACCTACGCCGACTATTGTCCTAACGGCTTACAGGTAGAAGGGGCGGAACAGATCGAGCGTATCGCTTTTGCGGTGTCCGCGACCCGCGACTCGGTTAACCAAGCGGTTGAAAGCAAGGCCGATGCGCTAGTCGTTCATCATGGCTTGTTCTGGACATTTCATGGCGCCAAAACGCTGACCGGCGCTTTTGCCCGGCGAGTTTTCCCGCTGGTAAAAAACAACATCAACCTGTTCGCTTACCACCTACCGCTGGACGGGCACCCGGACATAGGCAATGCCGCGGTCTTGGGGCAAATGATAAATTGCAACCAGCAGCAGCCTTTCGGCGATTACAAAGGCTCGCCAACCGGCATTAAAGGCAGGCTCGAACAGCCGCTGAGCGCCATCGAGCTGCAACAAAAACTGGAAAGCGTGCTGAAGCATCATGTGATTCTTGCAACACCCGACAGCAACGCATTAATCCGAACCGTCGGCATCATTACCGGCGGCGCGAACAGCGAGTGGCGCTTGGCCGAAAAAGCACAGCTGGATGCATATATCACCGGCGAAATCAGCGAACACGATTGGCATGAAAGCCAAGAGGCGGGTATTCATATGTTCGCCGGCGGCCATAATGCGACCGAGCAGTTCGGCATCCGGGCATTAATGGACAAAACCTGCCGGCACTTTGCGGTGGAGTGCTTTTTTATTGATAGTGAAAACCCGGCGTAAAGTCTGTTACCCTGAAAAGACGGATATAGTTTCAACATTCGCCCGCGTTGCCGATAGAATGGAGGGCACAAAAAACGTGAGGCCGAAACCGATGGCTGCTAAGCAAGTAACTTCCACGGCAATATCCGAAAGCGTCATTGCAGTTATAAGCCTGCTCGGTATCGGCGGTTACCTGGTGTTGCGCTATGGGCTCGATATCGGGCATGACGTTTACACGCTATCCTTTAACGCGGCTTTAAATTCAGCAACCGCCAAACTCTATCAAGGACAATTCGTTTTTCCGCTTGAGCTGGTGTCCGTGCCGTTGCTTGCCGTGCTGGTGCTGGGCGGCATCCCGCTGGTTTATCAGTTGGTCGTGAAATTGGGGCGGGGCGATTGGGGCGCGGATTTGTTGGCGGGTCTATCGATCGTTACGGCCGTTTTGCTGGACGAGTATCTGGCCGGCAGTTTGGTCGTGTTGATGCTGTCCGGCGGCGCGGTGCTGGAGTCTTACGCAGTGCGCAAGGCTTCGTCAGTGCTAGAGGTGTTGTCCAGGCGGATGCCGTCGGTTGCGCACAGAAAATCCGGCGATCAAATTACCGACATCACGACCGGGCAGGTGAATATCGGCGATACGTTATTGATATTGCCGCACGAAATCTGCCCCGTCGACGGCACCGTGCTGGAAGGCTCCGGCACGATGGACGAATCCTACCTGACCGGCGAACCGTATATGATGTCGAAAGTCAGCGGTTCGCAAGTGCTTTCCGGCGCGATCAACGGCGATTCGGCCTTGACGATACGCGCGGACAAGCTGGCTGTCGATTCCCGCTATGCGAAGATCATGGAAGTGATGCGCTCGTCCGAACAGTATCGCCCGAATATCAGGCGGCTCGGCGACCAATTGGGCGCGCTGTATGCGCCGCTGGCCGTAGTCATTGCTTTGGTTGCCTGGGCGGCCAGCAATGACGTGCTGCGTTTTTTGTCGGTGTTGGTTATCGCCACGCCGTGCCCTTTGCTGATCGGCATACCGGTCACCATTATCAGCTCGATTTCGCTGGCCGCGCGGCGGGAAATCATCATCAAGAATCCGGCCATTCTGGAAACTATCGGCACTTGCCGCACGGCGATTTTCGATAAAACCGGCACTTTGACTTACGGCCGTCCCTCGCTGACCGCCCTGATTCCCGGTGAAGGATATAACGAGCAGGACGTATTAGTGCTGATCGCCAGCCTGGAGCGCTATTCCAAGCATCCGCTATCGCGAGCCATCGTTGGCGCGGCGGAAAAATCGGCGTTACCTTTATTAAGCGTAAGCAATATCACCGAGTTGCCGGGCGAAGGCCTGAAAGGTAATGTGGCCGGAAAGCAGATCCGGATTACCAGCCGTAAAAAATTTGTTCAGCAACACCCTGATACAGTTAACCTGCTGCCGGCAGTTTGCGGTGGCCTGGAATGCGTGGTATTGATCGACGATACTTACGCGGCGACTTTGCAGTTTCGGGATGAAGTCCGAACCGACAGTTCATCGTTCATCAATCACTTGCGGCCCAGCCATCTGTTCGACAAGGTAATGTTGGTATCCGGGGATAAGGAGTCGGAAGTACGCTTTCTGGCCGAACAAGTCGGTATTGAGCATGCATATTTCAGCCAAAGCCCCGAGCAGAAGCTGGAGCTGGTTCGCGATGAAACTAAAGCCGCGAAAACCGTGTTCTTGGGCGACGGTATTAACGATGCGCCGGCGCTGACGGCTGCGACAATCGGCATAGCTTTCGGCCAAAACAGCGATATTACCGGCGAATCGGCCGATGCAGTGATCATGGACAGTTCATTGTTAAAAGTCGACGAACTGTTTCATATTGGTCAACGGATGCGTAAAATTGCGCTGCAAAGCGCTGTCGGCGGCATGGCGCTTAGCTTGATAGGGATGGTCTTCGCAGGATTGGGCTATTTAACGCCGGTGGCCGGAGCGATTATCCAGGAAGCCATCGATGTGCTTGCCGTCTTGAATGCGTTAAGGGCAGCGATTCCGCCGAAATCGCTTTCGGATTTTTAAAAGGAAATGTAACTGCTTACCCCCTTTGAAATGGGGCGTAGATCATTGATTGCAAAGGACGCGTGAATACATCCCTGTTGCAGAAGCCTTTTCAATCGACCACCTACACCCATTAAATTTCGATAGGGTGAATAAATACAAGGAAATTCAATGTCCATTCATCACGAAACACATCGGACTCACCGTATCGGTTGGCTGCGCGCAGCGGTGCTCGGCGCTAACGACGGCATCGTGTCGACGGCCAGTTTAATCGTCGGCATTGCCGCATCCCATGCAGCGCACAAGGATATAGTCCTGGCCGGTATTGCCGGATTGGTTGCCGGAGCGATGTCGATGGCGGCCGGTGAGTATGTATCGGTCAGCTCTCAAGCCGATACCGAACAGGCCGATTTAAAGCGCGAGCGCAAGGAATTGGCTGAAGACGGCCATCGTGAGCAAAAAGAGTTGGCGGCCATCTACGTGTCGCGCGGACTCGATCCGTTACTGGCAGACCAAGTTGCGGAGCAATTAATGAATCACGATGCGTTGGGCGCCCATGCACGCGACGAACTCGGCATATCCGCAACAGGCACTGCAAGACCTATTCAAGCGGCTTTGACATCGGCCGTTACCTTCGCCGTTGGGGCTGCCTTGCCTTTATTGATCGTCGTGTTTGCTCCCGATACCGATTTAATCGTGCTGGTGTCGTCCGCATCGTTGCTGTTTTTGACCTTGCTGGGTATGTTGGCGGCCTATAGCGGCGGAGCGGGAATCGTTAAAGGCGCTTTTCGCGTTGCCTTTTGGGGCGCGCTGGCGATGGGCTTGACCGCAACTGTCGGTTCCGTGTTTGGAACGGTCGTATAAATGGCATGAATTGGCAGGTCTACATTATCCTTTGCAGCGACGATTCGCTTTACACAGGCATCACCAACGATGTTGTCCGCCGCTTTAATCAACATGCGGACAGACAAGGCGCAAAATATTTTCGCGGCAGACGGCCTAAGCAGTTGGTTTATGTCGAGACCGGGCATGATCGCAGTTCCGCCGGTAAGCGGGAAGTCGCGATAAAAAAATTACCCAGGCTTGAGAAGTTGCAGTTATTGGCTTCCGATAGTAACAAGGTGGGTAATTTTTCGTTATGAGCTTAGAGAAACTCGCCGTGAAGTTCACAAAGAAAAAGCCGGATAAAAACTTCGTGGTGAATTAATCAAATAGATTTTTTCCCGCCATAAAACAAATCCACAAGCCAATATAATAGACCATGTACTCAAAACCCATATTCGATCAAGATTGCAGGCAATGTAAACGGCTGGACGATTTCCTGTGTGAAGTTAAACAAAAGCATCCGGATTATCATGCGCGTCCGGTTTCGCCTTTTGGCGACAGCTCGGCGCAATTGTTGATAGTTGGTTTAGCGCCGGGCATGCATGGCGCCAATGCCACGGGCAGACCGTTTACCGGCGACTATGCCGGCGTATTGCTCTACGAAGCGCTTTACGAGTTCGGCTACAGCAATCAGGTAAAGTCCGAGTCATTAACGGACGGCTTGGCGCTTGAAAACTGCCGTATTACCAATGCCGTCAAATGCCTGCCCCCGCAAAACAAACCGACCAATGCCGAAATCAACCAGTGCAATCGCTACTTGGAGGCCGAGCTAAAAACCTTGCCGGAGCGGGCTGTCATACTGGCCTTGGGGCTGGTTGCCCATCAGGCGGTATTAAAAGCTTACGGACTAAAACAGGGGGGCGTCAAATTTGCCCATAACGCCTGTCACATCTTGCCGGATGGCCGCGTGCTGGTCGATTCCTACCACAGCAGCCGGTACAACGTACAGACCAAACGGCTGACTAAAGAAATGTTTGCCGATGTTTTTCGGACTATTGCAATGCAAAGTATGAAGACTGTCTAGCCGGCTGTCATCTTTTTGAACTAGGGTAAAAGCTTGGGAAGTGATAGTTTGTAAGCCGGTAGCTCGAAAAAGTAGAACGTAGTATATTAAGATTCACGGCACTAGAATGATATTCTAATGTGCAGGCGAGGCCGATGTAGCTCAGTTGGTAGAGCAACTGATTCGTAATCAGTAGGTCACGGGTTCGAATCCCGTCATTGGCTCCATTATTTATAATAGAATCAATGCGCTGCGAGTGTTCTGGTGCCTCCTGTCGTACCTGCAATATATCATTGCTACTCTTTTGCTACCTTCGGATGTAGCAGCGTGGTCATATACTGTAGTCTTTCATTGGCGGCAAGTGGTAGCCGAGCAGTTCGTTAGAGCCTAGTCGATTTGTCTTTTAATCTCTCGATTCATCACGAGCCAAACTATAGGCTCACAGAGAATTAGCTATTTTTAATGGTGTGAATATTGGTTTTTTGGGCGGTATTACCAATGGCAATCTGTGGGAGAGATTTTGATTCTCCATGCAGAGCTTCTTATCCATATGTTGTCGTTGATTCAAAATTTACGGAACTTAAGTATAGACGATAGGGGCAATCCAACAGACTAACGCTGGCTATTTTGCTTCAGATACTTCATCCGTAGCTGCTTCTTCTATAGCAACCCTTTTCTATTGTGCTATAGTTCAATCACTTTAACAGCGCATTATCATTTGGCTGCGGTTTTGTTAACAAATAACCGAGTTAATCATTCATGATCGAACCCGTCGCTCTACAAGATTTTTTTATCACTTTTTTCTCATCCGCTTTAATCATATTGGCAGGCGCAAGTTATGCGTTGCTGTTTGCCTGGTCTAAAGTCAATCCAAATTTCCGCATTAAAATTGCCGCCTATGTTTCCTATGCCGTATTGATTCTTTCCGTAGTTGAATTAACGCAGGCTGCACATTTTCAAGGCTACTGGCTGATTATTTCCTTGGCGATGGTTATCGGCTATTTCTTCGCACCGATAGGTATTTGGCATCTGTGTGTTAAAACACATGCTAAGTCTACTCCCTGATCTAATAACACCAATAACAATAACAACAACAGAGGATACGCTATGAATGAAACACCTTTATGGGCTTCCGAATCATTTTGGAAGAAAACGGCAATCTGGGTAACGGCGGGATCATTTTTGATTTTAGTTGTATTGACCATGGATTCATTAAGCAAAACTAGCGCAGGCAGCAAACGAGTACCTGCCTACAACGTGATTAACAAAAAAATCGATTACCAATTAAACAAGGAATTGCATAAATCGATGCCGGTTATTGGTGAAAATGAGTTTTTATTCGGCAAAGAGTACACCGAAGAAGAAGCGCGGCAATTGGTTGATTTAGGTAAAAAGACCACACAAGCTAAAAACTGTATGAATTGCCATACCCTGCTAGGCAATGGCGCTTACTATGCGCCTGACTTAACCAAAGCTTGGTTGGATAAAGGTTGGATTTCCAAGGAGACGCGTGAAGACATGATGGTGAAATTCTTAATGGACCCTGAAAATAATGCGCGTACTTTTGGCAGTAACCGGAAAATGCCAAATTTGAATATTACCGAACAGGAAGCAAAAGCCATCGTTGCTTTTTTAAAGTGGATGTCGAGTATTGATACTAATGGCTTTCCCTCTAATTTTAAAACTATTGAAGCGGAAGAATGAGCATGAATACAAGTGGATTAAATGGGGTCATTCAACAAGCGGCCGCTTTAAGTGATAAGTCGCGCCTCTATCTCAACAATTTCAAAGCCTGGGTGCAATTAGATAGCAGTCATTTAAGTGATGGGCGGCAATTGGCCGTTAAATATTTTACCGTTGCTGTTATTTTGTTTTTCGCGCAAATCCTGTTTGGACTATTGGCGGCGATGCAGTTTATTTTTCCTGGTTTTCTTTATGAAATTCTGGATTTCAGTGTCAACCGCATGATCCACATTAATGCAATGGTTGTCTGGATGTTGTATGGTTTTATAGGCTGCGTGTATTGGTTTATTGAAGAGGAGAGCGGCACTGAAATTGTGGGTCTAAAATTGGGCAATATTGCTTTTTGGGTGCTTACCGGAGCGGTCACACTGGTGGTGCTGGTTTACCTGTTAGTGCAAATCGGTCCAGGTAAAGATTCCAGTCTTTGGTTTATTAACGAAGGTCGCGAATATATTGAAGCGCCGCGTTGGGCAGATATTGGCATCGTGGTGGTTATGTTGATCTTTTTCTATAACGTGGTCGCAACTTTCAGTAAAGGTAAATGGTCCGGCATTGCAGGCGTTTTAACGCTGGATTTGGTGGCATTAGCGGGTCTCTATACGGCCGGTATGTTTTATATGACGAATATCAGCCATGATCAATATTGGTGGTGGTGGGTTATTCATTTGTGGGTCGAAGCCACTTGGGAAGTGCTGGTCGGCGTGATTATGGCCTGGTCACTGATGAAGCTGTTAGCGGTCAGACGTAAAATCGTAGAAACCTGGCTCTATATTGAAGTTGCCTTGATGTTCGGCTCGGGTATTTTAGGCCTAGGCCATCATTATTTTTGGATCGGAACGCCGGAATACTGGCTAACTGTCGGTGGATTTTTCTCCGCACTTGAGCCCATTCCCCTGGTCGCGATGGTGGTTCATGCGGTTTATGATTCCGGTGCGCATGCATTTAAGAACGGCAATCATCCCGCTTTAGCCTGGATTATTGCTCAAGCTTTCGGCAATTTTTTTGGTGCTGGCGTATGGGGCTTCATGCATACCTTGCCGCAAATCAACATATTTACCCATGGTACGCAGTGGTCGGCCTCTCATGGCCACTTAGCGTTTTTTGGCGCTTACGCGACCATCAATATCGCCTTCTTTTATCTGGCTATACAGCAATGGCGTGGCAATGTCTGGATGGGCGGCGGCAGTCAAAATGCTTGGCGTTGGAAATGGGCTTTAGGATTACTCAATGGCGGTGTTCTTGGCATGACGATAGCGTTATTAATAGCAGGTTATGAGCAATCTTTTATTGAGCGTGCGGTAGAAGGCTCAACTTGGGGGGGCTATTTTACCGCTCAAAACCATCCGTCATTTCAAAGTGCGATGGTTTGGCGTTTGCTTTTTGGCGGTATGACTCTTGCCGGATTTATTTTGCTAGTCTGGGATTTATTAACGATAGGTAAAGGCGAGACGAGAAAAGCGCCTGAGATTGTTGAAATTTAATTAAGTGCAATTTTACGGTATAAGGCTTGAGTTTTAACCTTATACCGTATAACAACTCCCTCTTACTTTTTCTCGCTAAAAGAAACCATGAGCCCCTGCTACCGCTCCGAATACAGCCAGCAAACTGAGTGCCAGTAATAGCTTGTGTATTGTGTGAACCAGGGCAAACGTTTTGACGCTATCTTTTACGGCTTGCTCATGGAACCATTGATGAAGAAATAATGGCTCCAGGACAAATAAAACCAGGGTAAAGATAAACCAAACGAACGTCATCAAGTGCATCCACCAGAATGACAAGTGTTGATAACGATCCCACGCATTCATAACTTCGACCATATAGAAACCGGAAATTCCAGTCACTAAGGTGGCTAGCTTGGCTTGAAATGAAAATTTTCCTTCCAGCTTTTCGAATAACTCCAGTTTATTTGAAGAATCGTTGATGCTTTTAAGCGAGGGAATAAGCACCAGCGTAACAAAGGCGACGCCACCGATCCAAAGCACTACGCCAATCACATGAAAAGCGCGAGCAAAGACAAAGTAATTGAAATTTTCCATCTACGGACTCTTCTACCAGTTGGTTGGAAAGTGGGTAACGTTTTTTCCTTCAGTTTCGCCTTCAGAATAACATAAGCGAATAGGGCAGAGTGTTATATCTTGAAAACGGCGTTGACGTTTTGCGACTTTGATCAAAAAGAGCGTTTAAATTTTCCAGCACCTTCGCGCCAATTATATCGTTATTATTAGACATGCAATTTCTTGGCTGGAAAACCCAACGCTGATTGGTGGGTTAATATTGAATGCCGTTTTCCACAAATGTACGAATAGCCCGCTATGACCAAAGCAATTGGCTCAAATGGAAAGTCGGATACTCTCGATCTCTTAAGCCCATTTTATTGCTTTTATATTGTAATTTTGTGGCTACGATTAGTAATTAACGGATTATGTAAGCCGCTTTATTTTGCCTACCGGCTTTAATCCGGTTTAGGTTTTAACCGTCCCCCATTGTTTTAATGCCCTCCCTGCGGTTATGTACCCGTAGACAGTCTTTTTCTTGTTTCCTCTATTTCAGGGCTAATTTGTCCGGCTTCGGGTAAATCCTTTCCTGTTGTAATCCAGTATGCGTATTCGGGAAATAGTTTGATTACTGCTTCTAAATGTTCTTCGTTAAGTCTTATTTTTTTTAGTCTCAAGTTTGCCCAAGTTGTGCTTTTTATTCCGGTTTTTGCTTCCAATGCTGGATTAGAAAGCATTGAGTCATCTAATAAATGAAGCACTCTTGAGTTAATATTGTTCATGATTGAGTAAAATTTACTTGACCGTTTTTGTTGATTGAGTAATAGTTACTTGAAGTAATTTTTTACGTAGAACTATGCAGAACTATAAGGGGTTCAATATGGAAGGTCAACCGTCGAGCTATCAAGTCTCGCCCGTTCTAGTCTGTACCCTGTCTAAATTCGCTGAGCAATCCGGCATGGAAGAAGGCGTAGTTTTAGGTTGGATTAAAAAAGGTTATTTGCCTACCAAGCGTATAGGCAAGTACACCCTGATAAATCTCGCTCTTTTTAACCAAGAGCTTTTGAGGGATGAATCTTTCGGGGATTAGATCACAAATTAGAGGCAAGCCTATGAACCAACAATCCGCACAAACACCTATCGCGCATGAGAGAACATCATGTTGACATTAACGCTTGATGAATATGATTTTTTACTCCGCCTTCTTGGCAGCTTTTGTTATTCAGAGAAGCGCATAACTACTCAAATTTTTGCCAAGCTTCAATTCCTCCTCGCGGATTCTGGTGACGCTTGCCGCCATCCTGCTCAATCGCCAGAAGTAGTGGGGCAGGGCGGCATTTTAACTGGGCAGGAAGATATTGATTTTATGCAATGTCATTCGTCGGATTAAAGGGAGCGCTACCAATGAAAATTTCATTTTTCAGAGATTTTATCGAGCTTGTTTTGCTTTGCGTTGTTTTTGTGTTTGGTTTGTACTTAGGCGACAAACGCGGCTTAAACCAATGCTATCCCTATGCGGTGCCTCATGATGTCGCCATTCATGAGGGCAATCAATGAATACTGTCTTTTCGATGGATTTATTCCTCGCTTTCTTTTGAGGCTTTTGTTTTTCTTCCCGGCTCTGGAAAACAAAATTTCCTGATTATTGCGCTAGAAAAAAATCCGTTTTTGTGTTCATGCGGGACGGGAGTGCAGGTTAACCGGCGTCTAAATTTTGCCGGTTTTTTAATCCAATGGGCATCCAAATAGCAGAAGCGGCCACTGGAACGTCGGTGCCAATCCAGGTAGCCGCTACTTGTGCACCCACGGCCTGCGTTAGACATTCGGCGACCGCTTTAACTGTGCATTTTAGCCATGCTGAGCAGTTATATTAATGAGAAATTCCTTGATGAAATTAACAATATTCCGAAGTCGCGTTTCGCAATTACCATTTCATATTGCAAGTCGAATCAGTTCCACGCGGGCATACTTGCGTTCTTCATAGAATGTCCCTGAATACATGTCCATCCCGTTGGTTTAACATCTTGCAAAATAAATCGAATTAGATTGACTAAGTTCAATAGTTGGTTATTATCTCTAACCATGATTTTTACTCGTCGCTTACACGTACGGCTATCACTAGTCCTGATACTGACAGTTCTCAGCCATTTTGTCCTGAACTCTAGTCTGTATTCGGGCGAAGTTTGGTGCTTTGGCGAGGACGGTCATGTTGCCATGGAATCCGCTAACCACCATCACAACCATGAGTTCAGCCATCGCGTAAAGCATGCGGCTGAAGAAACGGAGCAAATGTCGATGGGTAAATCCCATTGCACGGATATTGCCTATCCCAACGCCGACCAAATTAGTAACATCGATTCCATCAAGGATTTCTCCAAACACTTCTTGAATGATTGGGTATTAACGCTTGGCGCTATCCTTTTCATTTTGTCTGACTTTTGTCCCCTCATTTTCCGCTTACACTATAGTCGTCAGCGCCATTTCGTCGATTCAGGACAACGAGCGCTACGAAGTATCGTTCTTCTGAACTAGAGTCCTCTCTTCTAAATCGTCATCACGGTTGCAGCTAGCCGCTGCGGCTTTGCTGTGTTTTTTATTTATGAAGAGTTATGTTTATGACTGTATCCACAACGCGGCTATGCGGCCGTGTCGTTTTATTGTTCCTTTTGTCGGGCTTGACTATCGTTAACGCGACGGACGAACGCTTAAATCCTAATCAATCGCTGACTACTGTCGAAAATACCGTCGGCGTACCGGAAGAGCCTACCGGCAAACTGGCTCTGCCCCAGGCTCTGGCGATCGCTTTGCTTCGAAATCCTGAGCTATCGGCTTATTCAACGGAAATACGCGCCCAAGAGTCCGCGATTTTACAAGCGAGTTTGCTACCTAACCCGGTGTTTGGCGCTAATGCAGCCAACTTCGGCAATAACGTCATTCGCGGTTTTGACGGTGATGTGGTTACCCTGCAGCTCAGCCAGCTAATCGAGCTGGGCGGCAAACGTGCGGCTAGAATAACGGCTGCCGATCTCACCAAGCAATTGGCCGGCTGGGATTACGAAGCCAAGCGTGCTGACATCTTAACCCTGGTTACTCAAGCCTTTATCGATGTTCTCATCACGCAGCAACGCCTGGCGTTAACCCAACAAATGCAAGCGTTGGCTCAACAAACATACGCCAGCACTGCAGCACGGGTGCAGGCGGGCAAAGTATCGCCTGTTGAAGAAAGTAAAGCCAAAATCGCGTTGTCGTCCGCGCAAATCGAATTTCAACGCACGCAACGCGAGTTGGATGCAGCCAAAAAGCGCTTGGCGGCAACCTGGGGCAGCACCTCGCCTAGTTTTGACCAAGTGGCCGGCAATCTGGAAACCCTGCAACCGCCGCCCCGTTTGGACAGCCTGTTACAACGGCTTAGCGACAATCCCGATCTGGCTCGCTGGGCCACGGAAATTACCCAGCGCCAGGCATTAGTCGAAGTTGAAAAGAGCAAGGCGATTCCTGACGTAACGGCGACGGTAGGCACCAGTAACTACTTGATGCCCAACGATTATGCCTTACTGGTTGGTTTCTCTTTGCCGTTGCCGGTATTCGATCGTAATCAAGGCCGGATTGGCGAAGTTCAACAGCGTTTGGCTAAAGCGGAAGAAGAACGCCGAAACGCAGAAGTTCGTATTCAAACCGCCTTAAACACGGCCTATCAACGCTTGGCTGCCTCCTATGCCGAAGTCAACGCCTTGCATCAAGACATCCTGCCCAATGCGGAAACCGCTTACAACGCGGCAAGCGAAGGTTATCGTCTGGGCAAATTCGGTTTTCTTGACGTGCTCGATGCGCAACGCACGCTGTTTAGCGCTCAAAGCCAACATTTACAGGCGGAAGCGGAATACCACAAAGCCCTTGCCGACGTTGAGCGTTTAATTGGCGGCAATCCCAATCCATCGCCGAAGGCGGCCCCATAAAGGAAGCGAGTGAACCATGACCAAAAAACAACT
This sequence comes from Candidatus Methylobacter oryzae, assembly GCF_003994235.2. Classification (GTDB taxonomy): domain Bacteria; phylum Pseudomonadota; class Gammaproteobacteria; order Methylococcales; family Methylomonadaceae; genus Methylobacter_A; species Methylobacter_A oryzae. The sequence goes on along the minus strand of NZ_RYFG02000093.1, from coordinate 24,183 downwards.
CCGGATAATCTTAGGCATGCTTGCCGCGGGCCTCATCTTGGCCATCTTGATATTAAGTTTGGAACGGCCCGTTGTCGGCGAGGCAGAAGGAGACAATGAACATGAAAAGACCACTGAAAATAGAGGCTCCCATGGCGGCCAATTACTGACCAATGGTCCAGTGGCGCTGGAGGTGCTGCTATCGGAAAAAAGTGGCGAACCGCATTTTCAGATTTATCAATACAAAAACGAACGGCTATTGCCGCCGCAGGTCAACCATTTGACCATGACCTTGCATCGTCCCGATGGCGAATCGCAAACCATCGATTTCGAGGCCAGCCAGGATTTTTTGCAAAGCCGACAAGTTATAGAAGAGCCCCATGTCTTTGAGGCCGCGATAACGGTGAAAAGCGATCAGGATGTCATGCAATTTAGCTTCGGTAAAGATGAAGGAAAAATTGTTCTGACCGAGCAGCAAATTGAACAAGCAGGCATTCAATTACAAACGGCGGGACCTGCGCGCATCCAAAAGCGCATCACGCTGCCTGGCGAAATTCGTTTCAACGAGGATCGGACGTCTCATGTCGTGCCGCGTGTCGCCGGGATTGCGGAAGAAATTCCGGCAAACTTGGGGCAGCGCGTGAAAAAAGGCGAATTATTGATCGTTATTGCCAGTGCCAGTCTATCTGAGCAGCGAAGCGAGTTGTTTAGCGCGCAAAAGCGATTGGAATTGGCGAAAGCGACGTTTAATCGGGAAAAACATCTATGGGAAGCCAAAATTTCGGCCGAACAGGATTACCAGCAAGCACGTCAGGCGTTGAGCGAAGCGGAAATTGCCCTGCATAACGCCCAGCAAAAACTGCTGGTATTAGGGGCCAAACCGGATGTCCACGGCGAACTCAGCCGTTATGAAATTCGCGCACCGTTCGACGGCATTATTGTCGAGAAACATATTTCGATCGGCGAGGCGGTTAAAGAAGACAGCAGCATTTTTACCATCACCGATCTTTCCACGGTGTGGGCGGAAATGATCGTCTCGGCCAGGGATTTGAACGTGGTGCGCATCGGCGAACCCGTCACCATCAAGGCTACGGCGCTCGATTCGGTAGCGACCGGCACGGTGTCCTACGTCGGGGCATTGATCGGCGAGCAGACGCGTACGGCCAAAGCCAGAGTGACCTTGGGCAATCCGCAATTGGCCTGGCGTCCCGGCTTGTTTATCACAGTCGAAATGGCTGCCAGCGAAGCGGATGTCCCCGTGGCGGTTGCCGCCGACGCGGTGCAATCGATCAACAATCAACCGGCCGTTTTCGTCAAAATACCCGGCGGTTTTATCGCCCACCCCGTTGAGACGGGTCTGGCCGATGGCCACGCGGTAGAAATTGTCAACGGGCTAAAGCCGGGCGCGCAAGTTGCGGTCAACGGCAGCTTCGTCCTGAAGTCGGAACAAGGCAAGGCTGGAGCGTCGCATGAACACTGAGTGGATGATCTTGTTGCAGGCGAATTTGGGAGCGGTACATCATGTTTGAACGAATCATTCGCCTGGCTATCGAGCAGCGTTGGCTGATCATGATGGCTGTCATCGGGATGGCGGCAGCCGGACTTTATAATTACCGGATATTGCCCATTGATGCCGTACCCGACATTACCAACGTGCAGGTACAAATCAATACCAGCGCACCCGGCTATTCGCCGCTGGAAGTCGAACAGCGCATTACCTATCCGCTTGAAACCGTGATGGCGGGTTTGCCGCATTTGGAGCAAACGCGGTCGTTATCGCGCTACGGCCTGTCGCAAGTCACGGTCATTTTTGAAGACGGCACCGATGTGTATTTTGCGCGGCAGTTGGCCAATCAACGGCTACAGGAAGCCAAGGACCGCTTGCCCGCAGGCGTGACCCCAGCGATGGGCCCCATTTCCACGGGGTTGGGTGAGATTTATTTGTGGACCGTCGAGGCCGAAGAAGGCGCCAAAAAAGCCGACGGCAGCGCCTATACATCCACCGACTTACGGGAGATTCAAGACTGGATCATCAAACCCCAACTGCGCAGCGTTCGGGGGGTGACCGACATCAATTCCATTGGTGGCTACGCCAAACAATTCCAAGTGGCCGCCATCCCGGAGAAATTGTCGTCATACGGTTTGACGTTCGACGATGTCGTCACCGCGTTGGAGAAAAACAACGGTAACGTCGGCGCCGGTTATATCGAAAAACATGGCGAGCAATATTTGATTCGTGTACCCGGCCAAGTGCATTCCATCGACGACATTCGCAACATCATTCTCGGTAATGTGAACGGCGTGCCGATTCGTATTCGCGACATCGGTGAGGTGGACATCGGCCGCGAGCTGCGTACCGGCGCCGCCACCGAAAATGGACATGAAGTGGTATTGGGCACGGTCTTCATGTTGATTGGCGAGAACAGCCGCAGCGTCTCGCAGGCCGTTGACCAAAAAATGCAGGAAATCAACCGGACGCTTCCGTCGGGGGTTAAAGCCGTCACGGTCTACGACCGGACCGTATTGGTCGATAAGGCCATCGATACCGTGAAGAAAAACCTGACCGAAGGCGCGATCCTGGTGATCGTCATCTTGTTCCTGTTCTTGGGCAACATCCGTGCCGCTGTAATTACCGCGCTGGTCATTCCTTTGGCCATGTTGTTCACCTTTACCGGCATGGTCGGTTATCACGTCAGTGCAAACTTGATGAGTCTTGGCGCCCTGGATTTCGGCGTCATTATCGACGGCGCCGTGGTCATCGTCGAAAACTGCGTGCGTCGGCTCGCTCATGCGCAAACTCAATATGGTCGCCGATTAACCCGGCAGGAACGTTTGGAGGAAGTCTTTGCCGCTTCCAGGGAAGCGCGTCGTGCGCTGCTGTTCGGTCAACTGATCATCATGGTCGTGTATCTGCCGATCTTTGCGCTGACCGGCGTCGAAGGCAAGATGTTCCATCCGATGGCATTTACGGTGGTAATTGCCTTGGTGGGAGCAATGTTGCTGTCTATCAGTTTCATTCCGGCCGCCGTAGCCTTATTCATCGGGGAAAAAATCGATGAAAAAGAAAACGTGCTGATGCAATCGGCCAAGCAACTGTATGCACCTGTGCTGGCCAGGGTTATGGACAATAAACCGGTTGTGGTGGCCTTCGCGGTCATTGCCATTGTGTTGTCCGGGTTGCTGCTGACACGCATGGGCAGCGAATTCGTACCCAGCCTTAACGAAGGCGATTTTGCGATCCAAGCGATGCGCGTACCGGGTACGAGTCTGTCGCAGTCGGTGGCGATGCAGCAGCAAATCGAAACCGCGTTGAAACGGCAATTCCCGGAAATCGACCGGGTTTTCGCGCGCAGCGGGACGGCGGAAATAGCATCCGATCCGATGCCGCCCAACATATCCGACGGCTACATCATGCTCAAGCCCCAAGAGCAATGGCCGGAGCCGAAAAAATCGCGCGATCAATTATTGACGGCCGTTCAGCAAGCCGCCAGTCAATTGCCGGGCAATATTTACGAGTTCTCCCAACCGATTCAGTTGCGCTTCAATGAGCTGATTTCCGGGGTACGTAGCGATGTGGCGGTGAAAATTTTTGGCGACGACATGACCGTGCTCAATGCGACCGGCACCGAAGTGGCTGAAGCGTTGGAAACAATTCCCGGTGCGTCGGAAGTCAAGGTTGAGCAGACCACCGGTTTACCCATGTTAACGGTCAATATCGATCGAGACAAAGCCGCTCGCTATGGCCTGAATATGGGTGACATTCAGGATACGGTGGCTGCCGCGATTGGCGGTAAGGAAGCCGGCTTGCTGTTTCAAGGCGACCGCCGCTTCGACATCATCGTGCGTTTGCCTGAAAACCTGCGCAGCGACCTGGACGCTATCCAGCGATTGCCGATATCCTTGCCGCGTTCGTCAAGCGCTGGCGATAAAACGGCCTATATTCCTCTTGCCGAAGTCGCTAACCTGGATTTAGCCCCGGGCCCGAATCAAATCAGCCGGGAAAATGGCAAGCGCCGTATTGTCGTCAGTGCCAACGTGCGCGGACGCGATTTGGGCTCTTTCGTCGCCGAAGCGCAGCAGAAGCTCCTGCACGTCAAAATACCGGCCGGTTATTGGACCAGCTGGGGAGGACAATTCGAGCAACTGCAATCCGCAACGCAACGTTTGGAAATTGTTGTGCCGGCGGCGTTATTACTGGTGTTTACCTTGCTGTTCATGATGTTTGGCAATGTTAAGGATGGGCTGCTGGTATTCAGCGGGATTCCGTTCGCATTAACCGGGGGCTTGGTGGCCTTATGGCTACGGGATATTCCCTTGTCGATCTCAGCGGCCGTCGGCTTTATTGCCTTGTCGGGTGTGGCGGTGTTGAACGGTTTGGTGATGATCGCCTTCATCCGCAATTTGCGGGAGGAAGGCTTGTCCCTGGAGAAAGCCATTTTTGAAGGTGCATTGACCCGATTGCGACCGGTGCTGATGACAGCATTAGTCGCATCGTTTGGTTTCGTGCCGATGGCGATTGCCACCGGCACAGGAGCCGAAGTTCAACGCCCGCTGGCAACGGTCGTCATTGGCGGTATTCTGTCGTCGACGACGCTGACCTTATTGGTATTACCGATTTTATATTGGTTCGCCCATTGTCAGGACGAACACGCTACTGCCGTGACATCTGACGATGCGCCGATGGCTATTAAAGAGGAATTGAAGCATGAATAATTGCAAGCAAACGGAGAAATCCTGCTGTTGTCCTGGCGATAAGCCGGGTACCACCCAACCGACGGCATCAAATTCTCCGAGTGGCATGACGTTCAAGATCGAGGGCCTGGATTGCGCAGAAGAAGTCGCGACTTTAAAAAGTGCGATAGGCCCGCTAGTGGGCGGCAGCGGCAAGCTGGCATTTGATATTTTAAACGGGCGTATGATGCTTTTGCCTAATGCCGAGCCTGTGACGGAAAAAGCCATCATTAAAGCCATTGCCAAAACGGGCATGAAGGGCTCTCGTTGGCAATCCGGTCAGATCGATACCGATGTCAAGAAACTACACCGGTCGAAGACGGTTTATACTTCGCTCAGCGGCTTGTTCATTCTTGCCGGTATGTTCATTCATGTCGGCATTGCCGGCGGCTTCGGTGAACTGCAAACCTTGCTCAACCATCCTGAAAATTGGTCATTCAGCGGCAAGGTGATCGTCGATTATCTCACTAGCTTATTGAACGCACATACCCAGCAGGCTATACCGTTACCTGAAAAAATCGCGTTCGGTTTGGCGGTGATTTTCGGTGGACGGCATGTGGTTGTTAAAGCGTTTTATGCGCTGAAACGATTGCGCGCCGATATGAATTTATTAATGACGGTTGCCGTCATCGGCGCCATGTTCATTAATGAGTGGTTCGAAGCGGCCACCGTGAGTTTCCTGTTCGCCCTGTCCTTGGCAATTGAAAGCTGGAGCATTGGCCGTGCCCGTCATGCGGTAGAAGCGTTGTTGGATTTAGCGCCATCGACGGTTACGGTCAGGGATGAAAGCGGACAGGAACGCTTGGCACCCGTCGCGGAAGTCAGTATAGGAACCTGTTTCATTTTATCGCCAGGCGCTAAAATCCCGTTAGATGGCGAGGTCGTCGTCGGCTTTAGTTCGGTCAACCAGGCTCCGATCACCGGCGAAAGCATGCCGGTGACCAAGCAGCCGGGGGACACGGTGTTTGCCGGCAGTATCAATGGCGAAGGAACACTGGAAATCCGCTCCACCAAACTCGCCACGGATACCACGCTGGCACAAATTACGCGTCTGGTTGGGGAAGCGCATGGCAAGCGTGCGGAAGCCGAACAATGGGTAGAAAAATTTGCGCGTATTTATACGCCGGTGGTGATGGCCTTGGCGTTGGCCGTCTGGATGATTCCGCCGTTGTTTTTAGCGGGCATCTGGAGCGAATGGTTATACCGTGCCTTAGTGTTATTGGTGATTGCTTGCCCTTGTGCATTGGTCATTTCGACGCCTGTCAGTATTGTTTCCGCATTAGCGAGTGCGGCCCGGCAAGGTATTCTGATTAAAGGCGGCATTTATATCGAAACGCCGGCTCATCTTAATGCGATCGCCTTTGATAAAACCGGTACGCTGACCTGCGGTGAACCGATCGTCACCGGTGTTTACCCGTTCAATGGTCATAGCGAAGCGGAACTGTTAAGCCGTGCGGCCGCATTGGAATCGCGCAGCAATCATCCGCTGGCAAAAGCCATTCTGCAATACACGGAAAAGCAGGGCGTCAGTGTCGCCTGCGCGGACAACGTGACGGTTCTGCCCGGTAAAGGCGTAACCGGGCTATTTAATGGAACCGATTACTGGTTGGGCTCGCGTCGTTATCTATTGGAGCGTAGCCAGGAAATTCCGGAAATCAGTGCCAAAGCGATTGCCCTTGAACAGTCCGGGCAAACCGTTATTGCCATTGGCAGCGAGCGGCACATTTGCGGCTTGATTGCCGTCGCCGATCAGCCCCGCGCTGACATTAAATCGATCTTGCAATACCTCAGGCAAACCGGGATCGAACACTTGGTCATGTTGACCGGCGATAATCAGGTGACGGCAAACAATATCGCGGCCCAAATTGGTATTGACGAAGTTCATGCCGAATTGTTGCCGGCCGATAAAGTTGAAATTGTCGACCAAATGGTCGGGAAATACCGACAAGTGGCGATGATCGGCGACGGCGTCAATGATGCCCCGGCGCTGGGCCGGGCTAATCTAGGCATTGCCATGGGAGTATTGGGTTCGGACGCGGCGATAGAAATAGCGGATATTGCCTTAATGGGCGACGATCTGTCCAAGTTGCCTTGGCTGATTGTTCATTCCAAAAGAACGCTCTTGATCATACGACAAAATATTACCTTTGCGCTAACGATCAAGGCGGCTTTCGCCGTGCTCGCTTTTGCCGGTTTGGCAACTTTATGGGAAGCCATTGCCGCCGACATGGGCGCTTCTTTATTGGTTGTGGCAAACGGATTGAGATTACTACAGGCTAAATAGAGTTGAGCTTGCCTACTTTGATGCCCAGAAAATCAAATACTGTCTGCCAACCGTGTGTTCCATCGCTCTTCTCAGCAGAACGATGGAACAAACCATGCTTGAATGGCCGTGTAGATGAGGTTCCTGAGCATTTCTTCGTTAGTTAAAGAGTCGCTCACGCGACACATTAATTAATGCGACGAACTGCGTAACATCAGTTACTAATACTGATTATTGGAATTAAGTTGTCCGCATGCTGCTAATACGTCATCGCCTTTAGCACCTCTTATTAAAGTCGGAATCTTAAACGCATCCAAAACTTCCTTAAACTTTTCAACCTTATCCAAATCCGGGCATCTGTAACGCGATCCCGGGAATGAATTGAAAGGAATTAGATTTATATAAGCGCTTTTGCCGGCCAGCAGCATCCCCAGTTTTTTAGCATCATCCGGAGAGTCATTAAAATCCTTTATCAGAATATATTCATAAGTAACAAATTGCTTTTTATTTAAAGGTATCTTGTCGATATAGGCCAACACCTCGTCTAGCGGATATTTTTTGTTAATTGGAATAAGTTCATTTCTCTTTTCTTCAAACGGTGAATGAAGAGATAACGCAAGGTTCACTCCAGGTGCTTCCCGACTCCATCTTTTAAGCCCGGGAATATAACCGGCCGTTGAGACGGTAATTTTTTGAACGCCGATTGATGTTCCGTGTTGAGATAGAAAAATTTCACAAGCTTTTTTTACCGCATCAAAATTATGTAAAGGCTCGCCTTGTCCCATAAAAACAATATTCAAAATTCTCTCTTCCCCAGGCCTATTGGCTGCCAACCAACGCCAAGCCTTTAGAAATTGCCCGACAATTTCACTGGTCGTCAAATTTCTTTTAAGTCCTTGCTCCCCGGTAAAGCAAAAAGAACAATTCATTGCGCAGCCAACCTGCGATGACAGGCAAATCGAATATTTGTTATTAAACGGGATAAGCACCGTTTCAACCTTATGATTGTCTTTAAGCTTAAAAAGAAATTTTACCGATCGATCTTTTTGCGACTCATAAACCGTATCGATTTCGGGTAGAAAAAAGTCGAAATTTTGTTCAAAAAAAGCCAATGAGGATTTAGAAATTTTATTATGGCACTGAGAGCTTTGTTTTTTCTTGTAATGCCAATTAAAAAGAACTGCCGCTACTGAGGGATTTAAGTTATTTTGATTTACAACCGCCTCTAAATCAGAAAAATTTAGATCGTAAAAAGACTGTTTCAAAAGTTTCTCCTGGCAATATCAGCATTTGCCAATATCGATTCGCTTTAAGTATTAGGGGCAAATTTTATTCCAACCCAGCTTAATTTTCATGCAACAATCATCCCACGAGCAGTATAGGGCTTAGATAATTAGTTTATGGGGAGCGCCTTTCATTCCTCATAAACTAATTTATGAAGGCCTCACATCAAATTAGCAGCTGTCGAAATGAAGCCTGAGTTAATCAATGGACGAGCGTAAGCCACTGTCTTTTAAGACGTTGTCTTACGTCGCTCTCGAACAAATGCGGCTTTTATTGGCAAGCTGGCAGAGTGCTTGGTCTTGCAGTAATCTTGGTTCATAATTCCCCATCATTTTGTGTTTAAATAATCTTTCGGGATTTATTTACAACGACATCCACTGTTCCGGGAAGAGAAATATGAAGCTGCAAAATTTAGCCATTGTTATCGTAGCGACATTGCTCCCAGCCTGTACCTCGACCTCGCAACCAGCCGCGCACCCGGGCTTGCCCGACACTGGCCGGCCGGCCCTGCATGCAGTCAGCGACGCCCGCTTGCGGCAGTTGATGGATCAAATAAACGGCTTGATGTTCGATCGCTTCAAGACCGAACCGGACATCGACCGCGAGCGCCGCAACTATGCGCTGAAAATGGCCGATGCCGCGGATAAACTCGGCTCGGCCGTCGACGTCATTTTGTCGCGTTTACCGGCATTAAATCTGAATCCGGACGAGCAAACGGCATTCCATGCCCTGGCCGGCAAATTGCGCGCACAGGCCACTATTCTGAATACTCAAGCCAAGCTCAACCACATCGACGCCATCGAGCCTACATTGGAGCAGATCACAGCGACTTGTTCATCTTGCCACAGTTTATTCAGAAAGTTCGGCAACTGAGGTAATTACAATGAACGTAAAAAAAACCGTCTTCTTACTGCTGCCGGCGTTTGCCGTCACGTCGTTTTCCGTCTCAGCCGAAGAGGATTTGCGAACCCTCATTAAGGCTATGAGCGGCAAGATGGCTGAACTTGACAATCAGGTCAAGCAATCGAACCGGCGCATCGCCGAACTGGAAGAGAAACTGGCGCAAAGCGAGAGGGAAAAAGCACTCGTTAGCTCCGCCGCTCCTGCCGCCCAACCGCCGGGCGCTCAAGCAACAACCGTAGCGGCCGGCGCGACGCCTCAGGTTCCGGCCGCCGTGGAGAAACCAAAAACCGCACCGGCCGTCGCCGTCGGCGATGCCAAGGGTACTTTCAAAATACCGGGTAGCGACACCTCGCTCGGCTTTGGCGGTTACGTCAAGCTGGACGCAAACTACAGCAGCATCGGCATGGGCGGCGACAAATTGGGCGATCAACATCTGGTTATTTCCCAAATCCCCGTCGGCGACAACCGGCTCGGCGAACACAGCAAAAGTACCTTTCATGCGAAGGAAAGCCGCTTCTGGCTGAAGTCGTTCACGCCCAGTTCCTGGGGCGACATCGACACTTTTCTGGAAGTGGATTTTCTGGGAGCGTCGGATGTCTCTACCTACACGCCGCGGCTGCGGCACGCTTACGGCTCCATCGGCAACTTCCTCGGGGGATTTACCTGGACGACTTTCCTGAATGTCGCCGCTATCCCGGAAACGCTGGATACAACAGGCCCCGCCGGCGACTTGCTGAATCTGCGCCAGCCTGTGGTGCGGTGGACCCAGCCTTTTACGGTTGCCGGGACAGCGTTGGAATTTCAGGCGGCCGTGGAGTCGCCTAAAAGCCGTCTGTGGACGGACCCGCAACTTAGAGAAAGTACGGATGCTTATAATTTTACCAATCCCAACGACGAGCGCTATCCCGATCTGATAGCCCGTCTCAATTACAGTCCCGATTGGGGGACGCTGTCCCTCGCTGCGATGGGACGCCAGATTCGTTACACCAAGCAAACGACCAACCGGCAGCAGGAGGCTTGGGGCGGTGCGATCAGCTTAGCCGGTAAGATCAATACCGTCGGCATGGATAACGTCAAATTCATGCTCGGCTATGGGGATGCCTACGGCCGCTATGCCGCCTTCAACGCGTTTGAGGACGCGGCTTTGGATGCTTCCGGCCTATTGCAACTGGTCAATGTCTACAGCGCGATGGCCTCTTACCAACATTGGTGGAACAAGGCCTGGCGATCAACGCTGGCCTATAGTTTCTCCGCGGCGGATCAGCCGGCCTTCGTGCAACAAGCGGTTAATTTGAACGGAAGCATTGGCGAGATGAACCGGCAGGCGCAGTCTGCTCATATCAATCTGCTCTGGAGCCCCTGGCTGTCGACCACTTTTGGCTTGGAATACTTTTACGTCCTGCGCGAGCGGGCGGACGGCCAGACCGGTGACCTGAACAGGGTGCAGTTCTCCTCGCGCTTCAATTTTTAGTCGGAAAGGAGAGACTGTATCGTGTTAACCGCGGCTAGTAGACGCCACCGCCTCGCCGTCGGATTGCTGGGAGTGTTGCTGGCTGCCAACCCTGCGGCGTCCCCGGCAACGGAAAGCGGTTGCCTTTCGTCGCAACCGGAATGCAAATCCGCCGTGGCTGCCGCCCAGGCGGCAGCCACGCGCAAAGTCCTGATTATCCATTCGTATACCAGCGAATACCCGTGGGTCAGGAAATTGCGCGAGGGTATTTACGAGGAAGTGAATCGGCTGCCGCTGGAACAGCGGCCGGAAATCTACGAGGAACAGCTTGATGCAGCGCGCTTGGGCAAGGCGGCCGTCAGCGATCATGTCGCCGAACACATGAGGCAAAAATATGCCACGGTCACTTTCGACGCCGTCGTTACCGAACTGCAGGATGCGGCGATATTCTTGTTGAACAGACCCGGTATGTTTCCCGGCGTGCCGCGTTATTACTTCGATTACGCTGCGCCAAACCTGCCTTCCGACCGTTCCAGCGGAGCGTTCGTGCTGTTACCGTCGGACTGGGAAATCACGCTGCAAACCATACTCGATGTATTGCCCAAAACCCGGCGTATCGTCGTCATCGGCGACAAGTGGACGGAGTATGCGCAGACCCGCATACATGCGATCAAGGGCATTGCCGGACATTTCACCGGTAAAGTTGAATTGGAATATTGGGAAGACATCGTCTTCGACGAGCTATTCGAGCAAGTGAAGCAGCTGCCCAACGATACCGCCATTCTTTACATCGCTACCTTTAGGGATCGTGCGGGCCAAAAAGACATCCCCGCTCTGGTTGCGTCGAAGTTGTCGCAAATAGCCTCGGTTCCGGTTTTCATTGTCGCCGATTCGTTTCTGAACCCTGCGTCTCTGGGCGGCTACATGGTCAGTGCGGATAAAGAGGGACATTTGATTGGCCGCATTATCGTGGCCGGCAACGATAAACCGCTGCAAATGACGCCCGACCAACTCAGGGAAGCTTTGAACGGCTATTATTTCGAAGATAGCCAGCTCAAACGCTGGGGCATTCCCGACGAGCGCCTGCCGAAAGGCAGCGTTATTTTGAACAGGGAAAAAGGGCTATGGGAAAGCTACCGCGGCTATATTATCGCCGTACTCGCCGCTTTCGCGTCGGAAACCTTGTTGATCGTCAGCCTGATCCGCAGCAACCGTCGACGACAGCGGGCGGAAGCGGAAATCCTCCGTTACAGCGATCATCTGGAAGAAATGGTCAAGGCGCGTACCGCCGAGCTGGCGGAAGCCAAGGTCAAGGCGGAAGAAGCCAACCGGGCGAAAAGCCTGTTTTTGGCGAACATGAGCCACGAACTGCGCACGCCGTTGAATGCGATTCTCGGTTTCTCCGGCCTGATGCAGCGCTCGCCCGAGATTTCCGCCGGCCAGCGCGAGAATCTGACCATCATTAACCGTAGCGGCGAACATCTGCTCAATTTGATCAACGATGTGCTCGATATGGCCAAAATCGAGGCAGGCCGCATCGTACTGGAAATTGCGGCCTTCGATCTTGGCGCGCTGGTCCGCGACATCACCGATATGATGCGTTTGCGAGCCGAGGAAAAAAGCTTGCGGCTGCTGCTCGACCAATCCTCCCGTTTCCCCCGGTTGATCCGCGGCGACGAAGGCAAACTGCGCCAGGTCATCACCAACCTGTTGGGCAATGCGATCAAATTTACCCAACAGGGCGGCGTCACCCTGCGCCTGGACGTCAAAGAGAACAACAATAGGCAATGGCTGATTGTGGAAGTGGAAGACAGCGGCGTGGGCATCGCGCCGATGGACCTGGCACGAGTCTTCGAAGCGTTCGTGCAGGCCGGCAAGACCAGTGCGCATCAAGGTACCGGCCTGGGCTTAGCCATTTCGCGCCAGTTCGTGCATTTGATGGGCGGCGAGCTCAGCGTCGACAGTACGCTGGGCAAAGGCTCCACATTCCGGGCCGAATTTCCGGTCGAAATCGCCAGTGAATCCGAAATCCGGGCGATCAAGCCTGAGAGCGGCTTGATCGCCGGCCTGGAGCCGGGTCAACCCGACTATCGGATATTGATCGTCGAAGATCAGCCTGAGAACCAGCAGTTGCTGAAGAAGTTACTGGAAAACGTGGGCTTCCAGGTCAAAATAGCGGAAAACGGGCAGGAAGGCGTCGAATGTTTCCAAAGCTGGTCGCCGCATTTTATCTGGATGGACAGGCGCATGCCGGTCATGGATGGCGTGGAGGCCACGCGGCGTATTCGCCAGTTGGAAGGCGGGCAGCTGGTCAAGATATCAGCTCTTACCGCTTCCGCGTTCAAGGAACAGCAACAGGAAATGCTCGACGCCGGCATGGACGATTTCGTGCGCAAACCTTACCGTTTCGACGAGATCTACGACTGCATGGCGAAACATCTGGGCATAAAATACCGCTACGACAGCAATACAGCCGAAACCAAGGACGAGAACCTTACCGAGCTTGACGTCGACGGATTGGCGCAGCTGCCTGCCGCATTGCGCCGGGATCTAAGAAATGTCCTGGAAACGCTGGATACCGAAGACATCATGGCCGTCATCCGGAAAATTGGCCAAATCGATGAAAAGTTGGGATATTCGTTGTCCCGTTTGGCTGATTACTTCGACTATCAGGCCATCTTGGATGCACTCGACAGCGCAAACGGTCGATAAGTCCAATCGGACAAGCCTTTGCAGTAAATCCCTGCGCTGAAGGTTGTGTTTGTGCGTTTTACTGTCGCCGCATTAATCGGTCGTTGATTCAGGTCGTTATTTTTGACCGTTTCCGATCAATATTTAGCCAATAAAATATCCAATTTGTGGGGGCTGCGGTTTCTGCATATACTTTTCCATATTGAACATAGTGGTTTTGAGATTAACTGTTAATGCCAAAAAAAGTTTTATGGAATGCTTGTTTTGTTGAGGGATATTTCCGCAATAAAGATAACCCGGGCATCTCCAGTCCACTTAGCAAAGCTTTTCACGATGGGGCATGGTTACCAATTTTAGCGGTATGCAGTCTGCTGATTCCCGGATGCGCAATTAAACAGGACAGTTATGATGTGCCGATTGCGCCGTTACCCGCCCAATTCAAGCATACCGAAGCGCTTACCCAGCGGATAGAAAGCGAAGCTAAGGATAAGGTCCAGGTAGAACGGCGCGTCGAACAGCTGCTCGATGAATGGTGGCATTTTTTCGAAAACGACGAGCTCAATCATCTCGTTGACCAGGCTATGGCCAACAACGCCGATCTGCGCATCGCGATGTTGCGGATTTCTCAATCCCAGTCCCGTGCCGAACAGGCTTTTGCCGGACAATTTCCGGAAATATCCGCTGTTGGGCAACTGCGTCACGATAGCCCTTCCAATGGCATTAACTCGTTTACTCAAGGCGGGTCGCAAAAGGACCGACAAAACGCGCAAATCGGTCCTGCCGCCAATTGGCGCGTCGATATATGGGGCGAACTTAAGGCGCTCACCGAAGCCGCTGAAATGGAAGCGTGGGGCGCGACTTACCAGCGCGACGATACGCGCCGCCTGTTGGTTGCCAATGTCACCAGCCGGTATGTCGAATATCTTTCCTTAAACGATCGTCTTCGCGTTGCCCGTGAGACAAAAGCCGCGCTGGAAAATCTGCTGCAGGCGGTTAACGAAAGATTGAAAGCCGGGGATGCGACGATTATCGAGTTGGAACAACAGCGCGCAGCGGTACTGGCCGTGGAAGCGACGATTCCGGGACTGGAATTGCAGCGCGAAACGGCGGTTAATTCGCTGGCGCAGTTGCTTGGCGTAACGCCCGGTATGCTGAAATTATCCGGGCGGGGAATGGACTCGCTGAAATTTCCGAAGGTAATACCGGTTGTGCCTTCAACTCTGCTATTGCACCGGCCGGATGTGCGTGCGGTCGAGGCGCAGCTTTTGGCCGCCGATGCGGATATTGACGTGGCGCGCGCGCGGGTGTTGCCGTCGTTGGACCTGACGGCTCAGGCCGGCTGGGGCGTATTTTCGCTGGCCAGCATGGTATCGCCTTATGGCCCGCTGCTAAACGTTGCGGCGAATCTATCGGCGACCATTTTCGATTACGGTAAGCGTATGGAAGGGGTGGCGCTTGCACGGGCGCGTCATGAAGAGCTGGTCGAAACCTATATTCGCGTGATTTATGCGGCCGTGCGGGAAACTGAAGACGCATTGGCCAACACGCATATGAACGGTAAACGCCTGGAGGCCCAGCAAACCGCTACCGATGCCGCTGCCCAGGCATGGAAATACAGCCAGGATTCCTATGACTTCGGGGATATAGATTTTTTGACATTGCTCGATACCGAGCGCACGTATCACCGCGATCTGGATGAATTGCACCGTATCCGTATGGAACGCTATCGGGGGCTGGTCGATTTGTTCGCCGCGCTGGGCGGAGGCGTCTCGCAAGGCGATATTTTGCCGGGAGGCGGCAAGCGGCCTGAAGCAAACAAAACAGCGAATTTGTCGGCGGCTTCCTTGCGTATACCGGGCGTTATCTGGGATAAGCCGGCCGATGATAAAGAGTTCTGGCTGGTTCAATTGGCCGGGCTACAGGATATTTCGGGCGTAGGCCATGTCTGG
The DNA here is from genome assembly GCF_003994235.2 of Candidatus Methylobacter oryzae. Lineage (GTDB taxonomy): Bacteria > Pseudomonadota > Gammaproteobacteria > Methylococcales > Methylomonadaceae > Methylobacter_A > Methylobacter_A oryzae. The sequence continues at coordinate 8,933 of NZ_RYFG02000093.1, read as the reverse complement.
CGCGATATGCAGCAACGTTTTTCGGCGCTGATGGTTGATCGCGTCCTTATGCCGCGCGAACAAGGGCGTATAGAGAAAGACAACCAAGAGCGCATCCGCTGGTATCGTTTATTTATTGCCCGCTTCGCCGACCAGGACGACGCGGAAACATTTTGCCGGGCCTTAGGTTCGCAATTGCTGCGTTGCAATGTTGTGTCTTCCAAGTCCAGTGCGTTTCGTGATCTTAAAACCGAGGACGCGCTGGAAGAGGCTAAGCCTGAACCGGTTAAACCTCAATTATCCTTATCCACCGACGCTGAAATTCAAGCAAACCGGACGGCGACGCCGGCAGAACCGCTCTTGCCCGCTGCCGGCGAACCGGCTTCAAAAAATGACGGACAGAGCACTGCAAATCCTGATAACGGACTTCCAACGGTGAAAAATGCCAATGACAGTTACCAAGAGGCGTATGCGGTTCAGCTCTCCACGCTCAGTAATCAAGCTAATGCCGAGAAAGAGCTGTCTGCCTGGCAACATAAAGGGATAGACGCTTATATTTATCCGATAGCCGGAGCCGATGGAAGAAAACTGTTTACTATCCGTACCGGTATCTACAAAGATCGGAAAGGCGCGGCCAGTAGCGGTATTTTGTTAAGTAATAGTCTGCATGCCGATACCATACCGGTATCTATTCGCGTAGATAAAGCGGGACATCCGGCGCCGTTGATACCCGTTATTGCACCATGAAGCACGAGCTGCATGAATCCGTTCCGGCAAATGCAGGATCTTCCGATGGCGGCGCACAGCCGGAGTTGACGCCGAGGCAGAAACAAATCCTGGAGTTGCTGAAAGCCGGGAAGGTCAACAAGGAAATTGCGAAGGAATTGGGCATAGGCCTTGGCACGGTTAAGCAGCATATGGTGGTTTTGTTCAAAAAGCTGCGTGCAAGCAATCGAACCATGGCGGTGTCGCACGGCTTGAGCCGGGAATCGACGGTTCACTCTGCTAGTCTGCCGCCTCAGTTTGACGAAGGTATTCTTGCGCGCAGGCCTTGTATTGTCTTCAGCATCGTTGCGCCGGATGCGGCGCCGCCGGACGCGCTGGAAAAACTGTTGCAGTCGTTAGCGGCGTTTGCATCCGCAAACGATGCGTTGTTGCTGACGCGTAAAGACAACTCCGCCGAGCTGATGTTCGGTATACATTCCTGTACCGAATACGATATTTATAAAGCCTATCATGCCGGGCGCGCGGTTTTCCTGGCGATGAAGAACTATCCCGGTGTTGGCCGCGCATTACGGGGCGGGTTGTCGGCGGGCATGGCCATTGTCAGCATGAAGCGGCACGGCGGCTGGACCGGCGAAGTGGTCACCAGCCCGATTTTCGCGCAGGCCCTGAATATTGCGCATAGCACCGTTCCGGGCACCGTCAAAGTCGATACGTCCGCGTTGGAATTATTGCAAGTGTTTGGGCCGGGCTGTGTCGATGCAACGGCATCGGTGCTGCCGTTTGCGGCGCTTCAGAGAATGCCCTGGACTAGCGGTCAATGCAGGCAGCCTCCGCTGGTCGGGCGCGAGCAGGAAATTGCCCGTTTGCATGCATTGATGGCCGAAGTTCGCCAGGGCCGCAACCGCCTGGTTTATCTGGAAGGGGAAACCGGCATGGGCAAGTCGCGCATTTGCCGTCATCTGGCCGAGCATCATATCAAGCAAGGCGGCCGCGTTTATCACTTTGTTTGTCAGCCTAAAAGCCTGACCGGCGTTTTGTACCGGTTTCCGAGCGGGCTTCCGGCCGAAGCGGATGAATTGGTTCAATGTCTTGAAGCTGAACCGATAGATCTCCCCGATGTTGTTATTGTCGACGACAGTCATTTACTGTCCGCCGAAATATTGATAAAGCTGACCCGGCAAGGCGCGGTAGCCAACAATAAACTGGTGCTTATCGCCGGCCGGCGCTTTCCGCAAGGCGTTGCCTTAGCCAATGAGGTTTTTAAATTAGGGCGATTGTCCGGCGAGGCGCTGGAAGCTTTATCCACGCATCTGATCGGCGAGACGGAACCCCGGCTTATCGACGGCATTACGAGAAGAGCGTCAGGCGTGCCGCTGTTTGCAATTGTACTCGCGCAACAGTATCGCAATAAAACCATGCCTTTCGCTTTGCGTGTGGTCATTGCGGCGCGGATGGACGGCCTTCGCCTGGATCATACGGTGTTGGCGCATCTGGCTCAAAGCCCGGAATCCTGCACGGTCCAGGAAATCGCCGATGCTTTGCACGAACCGCTACAGACGGTGCAATTGGCGGTAGAGCAGGCCATCGAAAGCGGCGTGTTGCAGGAAAATGCCCAATCCCGGCTCAGTTTTACACATCCTTTACTACAGCAAGCAGTTGCTGAATCCAGAGTTGAATAATCATGTTTGCTTTTCGTAGAACGTCATACGGTGCAACTAAGTCCGCTACGCATTCCCTGAACCCGTTCCTGGATATCATACGTTCGGCCGATTTGCAGCGGGCTATCCCTATTCTGGTGTTGGTCGCCTTTCTTTATAACATCCTGGGCTTGGTCCTGCCGATGACTATCCTGCAAATCATGGATAGGGTTGTGGTTAACCAATCGATGGAAACCTTGACGGTGCTGGTTGCCGGCGTGGTGGTCAGCTTAATGCTTGAAGAAATCCTCCGGCAATTGAACGGGACGGTAACCAGTTGGTTGGGCGCGCGTTTCGAACACCTGGAAAGCGTAAAAATGTTTGAAAAATTCTTGCGCGTACCGTTGCGCTATTTGCAGCATGAAGAGCCCTCCGTACATGTCGAGCGCATTGCGGCGGCCGCGAAAGTCGCGGAATTCTACTCGGGCCAGGTTTTGCTGGTATTGCTGGATATTCCGTTCATGCTGATATTTCTGGCGATGATTTACATTATCGGCGACTGGGTCGTTTGGGTTCCTGTGGCCTTGCTGGGCATTTTTACGTATTTAATTGCCAAAATCGCACCGTGGTTAAACCGGATGGTTGAAAATGGCCGTTTAGCGACGGAAAGGCGGAACAACTTTTTAATTGAAGTTCTGAGCGGTATCTATACCGTGAAAACGATGGCGATGGAGGCGCAAATGGAGCGCCGCCATGAACGTTTGCAGGCCACCAATGCCGAAGCCAGCCAAGCGATGGTTTTTGCGAATGCGATGGTAGGCGCAATGGGAATGCTGATTTCCCAACTGATGATTGTCAGCGTTATTTTTGCCGGAGCGCTGGGCGTCTTGTGGGGACAAATGACGCCCGGCGGCTTGGCGGCCTGCATGTTGCTTTCCGTTCGCACACTGCAACCGCTGCGGCGGGGATTGACCACCTGGGCGAAATATCAATCTTTCCTGATCGCCAGGAAATCCTTACAGGAAGTGGCCGATATGCCGGAAATCAACGATCAAGACAAACCGCCCCTGCCCAGGATCAGCGAGGAGATTGAACTACGGCAAGTGACGTTGGAGCGCAAAGGCCGGGAGCCGGTTTTTAACAACCTGTCGTTGAAAGTCGCGGCAGGCGAATGCATCGTTATCGAGGGCATTTGCGGCAGCGGCAAGACCGCTTTGATGACGCTGTTAAGCGGCGTCCACCAACCGGACGCGGGCGAGGTCCTGGTTGATGGCCGCCCTTTAAACAGCTTTGCCACCGACAGCATTCATCGCGAGATTGGCTTCATGCCGCAAGCCGGTACATTGATTACCGGCACCATTCTGGAAAACATGACGATGTTCGACCACGGTTTGAACGAGCCGGCGTTGAAAATCGCGGCCCAACTGGGACTGGACCGGGCCGTGGCGAATATGAAGTTGGGCTATGAAACGCCGGTCGGCGAGGGCAATACCGAAGTAGTTACGGTAGGCATGCGTCAAACTATCGCGCTGGTCAGGGTACTGGTGCATAAGCCCAACGTGATTTTGTTCGATGAGGCAAACGGTCATCTGGACATGGAAGGCGATAAGCTTTTATTGGAATATATGAAGCAGCAAAAAGGGCAGTGCACAATGGTTTTGATCACGCATCGGCCGTCTTGGAAAAGAATTGCCGACCGCATATTTACTATCTCCGGCGGCCGGCTTATCGAAGGCGAGATGACGGATTTCACTCTACGGAAAGCTGAAAGTGCGGTCGCTGTCGATTATGAACGTCCTCCGCGTCTGGACCAGCCTGCTGCGGTTATTCGCCAGCATTTTCAGGGGGCTTCCGATTTTTCGCTATGTCTGGCGCCGCTGCTTAGCGCTATCGGCTGGGAAGGAAATATTAGGGAATTGATGATGTCGATGCCGCATGTGCGTTTTTGGCAAAAAAAGGTTACGACTGAAGTAGATGGCGAGATTAAGGAAGTCATGGTGTCGGTGCCGTCGGCGGACAGCAACCTGGATATTTCCGGTTTTTGTAACGCGTTGTCTAATTTGGGATGGGTGGCGAACAGTTTTAGCGGCAATCTGCAAAACCTGGATGCCCGGTTGCTGCCTTGCCTGTTCGTAGCGCCGGATGTGCATGCGAAGGTGATCCTGGAGCAATTGGCGGACGGACGTTTCAGGTGCTTTGACGGCGGCAGCGCTTGCGAAACGGTGCATGAACCCGATCGCGAGCAAGGCCGGATTTATATTTTCAAGCCTAATGAAGTTGAGACCACAGCGCTTAGAAGCGAGACAAAATTTTTCAATAAATTGTTGGGGGGATTCAAAAAGTTGATTGTTTTGGCTTTCGCGCTAACCGTTTTTAATACCTTGTTCGCGCTTGCGCCGCCGTTATTCACGAAATCCATCTATGAAAGAGTTTTGCCTAGCGGCGATTTGCAGATGCAGGTTTATTTGCTGTTGGGCATTTTGCTTCTGTTAGGCCTGGATTTTTATATGCGCAGGCTGCGCAGCCATATAATTGCCTATATCGGCGGACGGGCCGATTACATTCTGGGTACTCGCGTATTCCGGCAGATCATCAATTTACCGGTAAATTCAACATCGAACGTGTCGGTTCGCCGTCAAGTCGAGCGGATAAGGAATTTCGAAGGGCTGCGCGATTTTTTTCATGGGCCTTTGGCGACGATAACCCTCGATATGCCGGCTAATTTGGTCATCCTGGTCACTATAGGCATCATTAATCCGTGGACGCTGATAGTTATCGGTGCGGCGATTACGTTGTACTGCCTTTTGGGCTGGGCGTCAAAATCGTACAGTGCGCGTATGAGCACGCGGCTATCGCGTGCGGCCAGTTCCCGCATTGAATTTATAAACGAAACCTTGACGCAGATGCATACCATCCGCTGCTCGGGCAACAAGGATGTATGGTTGGAGCGCTTCCGCGATTTAAGCGCCAAAACCGTACTGGCCAAATTCCACGATAACCAGACGCAAGCCCGTATCGGCGGCGTGGCGCAGATTATCAGCTCGTTAACGGGTTTTGCGGTACTGGTGGTTTGCGCATTAGGCGCGATTTACAGTCAAATCGGTTCCGGAGCGATGATTGTGACGATGATGCTGGTCTGGCGGCTGGTTGGGCCGATGCAAAGTATTTTCCTGGCGACCAACTCACTGGGCAGGATTCGTTCCAGCGTCTCGCAAATTGAAAACCTGATGCGCTTGCCGCTTGATATAGATATTGGCGCTCACCAGGCAATCAGGCCCGCGTTCCAAGGAGAGCTCAACTTCATGCGCGTTTCATTCCGTTATCTGAACGATGCGGACCCTGCATTGCTGGGCATATCGTTTTCTCTAAAGCCGGGGCAGTTTGCAGTCATTGCAGGAGCAAGCGGCACCGGTAAATCGACTATTCTCAAACTGATTGCTCGTCTGTATACGCCGCAGGCCGGCACTATACGGCTGGATGGCGTCGATATTCGCCAATTAGCCGCAACCGACCTGCGTACGCGCATCAGCTATATGCCGCAAAACTGCGATATTTTTTACGGCACCATTACCCAGAATTTGCGTTTGGTTCATCCTGCCGCAACCGATGCGGAACTGGCTTGGGCCGCCAAAATGGCCGGTTTGGATACGGAGGTCGAGTTAATGCCCGAAGGCTTCAATACCCGCATATCCGCCAGCCAGCTTAGTCAATTGCCTAAAGGTTTGCTGATCCGGCTGGCATTGGCGCGGGCAATGTTGATGCCGTCGCCGATTACATTACTGGACCAGCCTGGAGACGCTTTGGACGAAGCCGGAGAAGAAGCTTTGCTTCGATGTATAGCGTGGTTGCGGGGGCGGTCGACATTATTGATGATTTCTCATCGTCCCGCGCACATGCGCTTGGCCGATACCGTTATTTATTTGGAACGTGGTTCTATAGCTGCAATGGGGCCATTCGACACGATTAAGGAAAGACTGAATCTAGGGGGCATGTAAGCAATGTTCAAAAAGACGGCATCTACAGAAAAACAGCAACAGCACCCCGTCCGCCTCGGCAGTCGCCAACGGAGCTTTCTGTCCGATAACGTGCATGTTGAAGAAGAATTCATACCGGTATTTGTTCGGCCAATGCTGGGCGTTACGGCGGCGATTATGGTGCTTTTCTTCGTCTGGTCCGGGTTGGCCACCGTGACCGAAGTGGCGCGGGCTCCGGGAGAAATCATACCCAGCGGTGAAATAAAGGTCGTCCAGCATCTTGACGGCGGCGTAGTGAAGGAAATTACCGTCGAAGAGCATATGTTGGTGCAGGCCGGCCAGGTCGTGTTGCGCATTGACGGCGACCAGGCTCAGGCCGATTTGCGCCAGATGGAAGCCAGGCTGGTGGCGCTGAAGCTGCGTTCGGAACGGCTCAGCGCTTTTGCCGAAGGCCGGACTCCGAACTTGGAACCGTTAATGGGCGGGTATGCGGATTTACTGGCGGCTCAGCAGGCGATTTACCGTAAACAGCTTGCTACGCGCGACTCGACTTTAGCTGTATTCGACCGTCAAATCGAGCAAACAAAGCAACGTATTATTCAGCAGGGCCACGCGTTGGCCGCCGCCAAACAGCATCAGCAATTAACCGGAGAAATGGCGAAATTGCGCGAAGACTTGGCGTTTCGCAAGCTGGTAAAGCGTACTGTGCTGCTGGAAACCCAACGCGCCAAGGTAACCGCGGACAGCGAAGTCTTCCGTATCCAGCAGGATAACGATATTACCCAGCAGGAACTGGCCGAAGTGCAAAACCGCCGCGCCGACACTCTCAACCAGATGTATCGCGATGCGCTGAATGAAATGGGAAGCGTACAGGCTGAAATCGCTGAAGTGGAAGAGTCGATCCGGCATCTGCAAACTAAAGTCGAACGTCTGGTCGTTACCGCGCCGAACCGGGGTTACGTTCATGACTTAAAAGTGCAAACAGTGGGGCAAGTAATCCAGCCGGGCGCGGTGCTGATGCAAATCGTCCCGGACAACGTGCCCCTGGAAGCGCAAGTTCATATCCAGCCCAAGGATATTGGCTATGTCAGGGTCGGCCAGCCGGTTAATTTACGAATCAGCAGCTTCGATTATTCGCGCTACGGTTTTGCGACCGGTACGTTGAAACGCGTGTCGGCCACCAGTACCGTAGATGATGACAAGATGCCTTACTATATTGCCTGGGCAAAGCTCGACAAATCGTATATGGGGAAGACGCCCGGCCAGAATTTGTTGCAGCCTGGAATGAGCGTTGACGCGGAAATCGTAACGGGAGAGAAAACGCTGCTGACCTATCTTTCCAAGCCGGTCCTTGACGTCGTGACGCGTTCTTTCCACGAACGCTGATACCTACAATAACGTAGCGGCAAGTATTGTTCTGTATGGGTATATAACTTCTGGACGTCTAGCCAATCACTAAGTAATTCTACTAGTATGGCAGCATCGGAATAATTAATTAGTAAGAGAGATGTGTCATGGCAGAGCAAAATGAAACAAGCGGTACCGGGACCGGCAGCCAGCAAACAGATGCACAGTTACTTGATGATTTAACGCTTCTTGCGCGAGGCGAAAACGGCAACGGCCAAACTCCGCAAGAAGCGCTTTCCGGCCCTGCCGGTCAAGCAGGGGACGCTCCTTCGGCGGGAAATGAAAACCTGATCATCGACACATCCGGCAAGGATATTAGTGAGCAAACCTATTTCGATCAAGGTGAGTCTCGTCATCAAGATATAGAGATCGCTACGAGTCCTCAAGACAGTGAAACGGTTATTCCCGCTTTATTAAATAACAGCGAAGGTGGCCAGGACGCTAATCCTGAGGTAGACATGTCCGTCTCAGGAGGAGAATTTTCGCCGGCAAGTACAGAAACGGGTAGTGTTCAAGCAGCGCCGATATCCGATAACAATATTTCGGCGCCACCACCTGTCGGCGGGACGGCGCCAACTAGCCCGACGGCTCCGGTTAGCGCCACCGTACCTGTTAGCGCCACGACTCCGGTCAGTAGCACGGCACCTGCCAATTTCTCCGCACCAGCTAGCAGCACCGCACCGGTCGGTAGCACAGCTCCGGTTAGTGCAACAGCTCCGGTCAGTAGTACGGCTCCGGTGAGTAGCACCGTTCCGGTTAGTGCGACAGCACCGGTTAGTAGCACGGCCCCTGTGAGCAGCACAGCTCCGGTTAGCAGCACAGCTCCGGTTAGCAGCACAGCTCCGGTCAGCGCAACAGCTCCGGTGAGCAGCACGGCTCCGGTGAGCAGCACGGCTCCGGTGAGCAGCACGGCTCCGGTGAGTAGCACGGCTCCGGTTAGCAGTACCGCTCCGGCCAGTAGTACGGCTCCGGTTAGCGCAACAGCTCCGGTGAGCAGTACGGCTCCGGTCAACAGTACGGCTCCGGTCAACAGTACGGCTCCTGTCAACAGTACGGCTCCGGTCAGCAGTACGGCACCCGTGAGCAGCACCGCTCCAGTCAGCAGTACCGCTCCGGTTAGCGCAACAGCTCCGGTGAGCAGCACGGCTCCGGTGAGCAGCACGGCTCCGGTGAGCAGCACGGCTCCGGTGAGCAGCACGGCTCCGGTGAG
>NZ_RYFG02000092.1 GCF_003994235.2 Candidatus Methylobacter oryzae | reverse complement strand
GTTATCGCCACGTTCATCACCGGCTTTATGCCGGGCAAAGACCAGCTCAATCCACAATATTAACCAGCGGTCAATGCGTAACTTCTAATATCGTAAATAACAAACTCATCACCTTTAGAAAATATCCTTTTTATTATGTTTCCAACGGTATCCGTTCCACCAACAACAAATTTTGCCATCTTTTCTTTGGTTTCCTTTTTATAATCTTCTTGCTCTTTTTGCTCTTCCGTTAAAGGCCGTGGTTGATTTTCTACCTGTTCTTGTTGAGTCATCAGAATCACCTTAACAAATAATCAATGGGGAGAGGTTAAAACCCAGCTATTTAAAATCGACGACACTGCCCCCGTTATTTACCCGGAAGATTGTTATCAACCATTTTCGATCCGAATAATGTAGACACTGCGGCGACTCCTGCGAGTGCCGGCTGAGCTACGCCTAGCGAGGCATCTATAGCAACGAGTGCTGCACCGCCAACAAGATAAGAAATTCTTCTCCAATCTTTTTGTACTGCTTTCTTTGAATCCAAAGCTTTTTCAGCATTTTCAAGTTGTTCTAAAGAGTTGTTTAATAGTGCTTTAGTTGCTTCTAGATGACTTTTAAGTTTCAGTCGATAATCTCCTGACAATGAAATAGTCTCTTTCCATTGATTTCTTGTTTGCTTAATCAGGATTTTTTTTGCATTGAAGCTTAATCCTGCTTTTTTTAGTGCCGTATTCTCAGCAGGTATAAACACTGTATCGAAGATGTTGATCTCTGTGACAATTTTTTCGTGATCGGTTTCGGTAGCCACAAGTCGTTTAAACAACTCCTCATCGGAAAGCATTAGATCAATCGAATTACATGCGCTTCGAAGTGATCGACGCATCTCCTTAGCTCTGAGAGTGCTATTTTTATCTTTCTTTTCTAATAGCCTAATTATTTCGTTAAGCGATTTAGCTAGTTCTTTATGAGAATCGGGCATTTTTCTCTTTCCTTACGATAAATTCAAAATATAAGACTAACGCGAAGCTCCATTGGGACGTTGAGTTAGGCGAGGGATTAGATAAACATACGGCGCAAAGCGCTATAGCTATACGCCTTACCGTGTTTAGCGCCTAAACGAATTAGCGCATTTTATTGCGTTTATGGCCTTTATTGTCATGAATCAATGCCGTTTGCAGAGCTTTGCTGATAGAGTCTTTGTTTTCAGGGACACCTGTGTTAGGGACAGGCTCGGCTTTGGTGACAATCTGTTGCCAATAGGCTTGGTAATAGGGATTACTGGCGGCAGGTTCGACGGTATAGAAATCGGTGTTTGCTTGCATCAGGTAGCGGGGTATTGCACCAGCACCTGCGTCTTGGCTGAAGGCAATGAGGTTGCGGGTGGCAGTGGCGGTGAGATATTTTGCCACATTTTGAGCATCGTCTAGACATTGGCTCGTGCAATTGGTGTTGAACACTAAGCCGTCCACATACATCACCGGCTTTTCTCCATTGCCCATGGGCGCGGAAATGACATGCAGCGGTGGGGCATCTTGGGGCCGGGCAGAAAGGATGTTAAACAGATTTTCGGTATATCCGACATACCCATTCGCCTCCCCTCGGGCGAATGCTTCCATAGCCAGAGAGTTGTCTTTGTAAGTACCATCTAAGCAGGGATTTTTCCCGTGAGAATCAGCACAGGAATGGACTGCTGTGTTGAGACTCTGCACTGTGGTGTCTTGCAGGGGAAGTCGAAGTGAGGCAGGCAGCTCTTTTGGGCTATTGGTATTGGTATCAGCCCAAGCGTCTGTATAGAAACCGGACAGAGTCCAACTTCCATTGTAATTGCCAATCAGTGAAGGCTTGTCAATCTGGTATTTTGCCAGAATCTTTACCAAATCTTTCGAGTTTTCAACCTGTTCAATGTCGGCAGGTGAATAAATAACATTGCTACATAAGTAAGTGGGGACGGAGTACAGAGTCTCGTTAATCATGGCTGCATCCAATGCTTGTGTCACAGTGTCGGTGGGGTGAAAACTGAGTGGCTGCACCAGCTTTTCTTTAACCAAGTTGCCCAGCATAACCGTATCAATCTCAACTAGTTGCGCCGCATCTGGATTTTTGCCCAACAGATTGGATAAGGTCGGCATGTCGTAAACATCAATATTTGGGTCTATCGTGAGATTAAGAGCAATATCCGGGTTATCCACTTCGAAGCGTTTTTTTAATTTGGCAATCAGAGCAGCGTATTGATCGTGGTTAGCATCGGGGATATAGCCAAACAATACTACATTGATCGTTCTGGGCGCGGCTACAGCCGAGGCTGTAGCAAGGCTAAGGAACATAGCGATCAGAAATTTATCAAGCCGATGAGAATTGAAAATTTGGGGGGGAAGGGTACGCATGATTTTGTCCTAATGTTATTGTGAAAGGAATTTGTCAAAATTAACTCGATAAGGTGTATTCCGTAGCATTCCGATCGGGTAGAGATGACGGGATTGCGCCCGTCATCTCCACCCGATTAGATTGCGTCTTACCGTGTTGATGTCCTTGTTGAATGGCCAATTAGGCGCCGCCAGCGGTCCAAAATTTGCGCAATGCTTCTGCTGAACCATTGAAATAGTCCCGGTCGCAGCGGCCAATTCCTGGCACTTGGTGTGGCTCATCGCCTGCCCCACCATCTGTATATTGCCAGAATGTCCAGTCTTGCCAAATCTTTGGTACGAGCGGTTTGGCACCGTAGCGTGCATACCAAAGCCAGCATTTTGATAGCTCTGTTTTTTCTGGAGAGGAAATGCCCGCAGTAATGAGAGCCTCCGAGATAGTGTGACCAGAGTACAGTCCTGGGTAGCGCCCAGTCTTAGTGAATACGTGGTGGACAAATTGTTCAGCCTCGAGTAACGACATGTCATGCCCTTGAGGATTGGACTCAAAGTCCAGAACAAGTAGTTCGGAATCACCTGCAACGGACAAAAAGAACTCTGCCTGTGCAATAGGGTCGCCTGCAGTTCCGAAATGATATGCACCGAAGTGAATGTCAGCATCATGGATGTTCTTTCGGTTTGTATTAAAAGTAGGATCCTTATATGTAAACCCTTGGGTAGCTTTTTGAAATACTCCAATGATTCCTGATTTGGCAACCTCTGAGAAGTTTGAAATGTTGTTGTGATGGGATATGTCGATAACAGCATTTAGCATGGATTATTCTCCTGGGCAATAAGATTAGATTATGAAAAGCATGCAACCCAACGCTTCTATTTAGCCCCAGTTAGTCCCTCGAATTGTGAGGCAAATTTGTTTACGGCATATGGCGCAAATAGCGTCATACCGGAAACGAGATAGCTCACGACCCCTTTTAATTCGTCGGACAGCTCGCCAGCTGCACCAAAAGAATATAAGGCGAAGATTCCAAACCCTATATACATGAACATTATTGCAATCATTCCCATTAACGCAATGACACGACTAGAGCTGGCTCTCATCTCCGGCAGGAGAACCGGTTTATCATCTTTGTCGAGGACATCCTCGACGATAGTCACTAGATTCCCATTTGCGTCATGAGTAGTTGTGGTTTTCGTGGCAGGCTTTATTGCGACTTCTTCCGATAGCGCATCGGCGAGCGACCAAGTTTCTGGAAGTGCTTTTCTTACGTTTGTGATTCCAATAATCGTACCGAGAAACACGACTATCGGAACGGAGTAGAGCATCCATTCGCTTGGAGCAATCCAATGGTTGTTTTTAGAAAGGGTATTTTCCGATATGGCAGTGGCGGTTTTTGGGGCCGGGCTTGTCTCTTCGGCGTTAACCGTAGGAACCATTACGATGAAGACGGCTAAGATGGATAATGTAAGTAGACAGGAATAGAAATATCTACTCATTTTTACTGCACATTCAATGTTGCTGTTCAATTCAAGCTTCTTGGTTATCATATATGCCTCTTAATAAATTTGTTATTGGTTAGTAGTTCGTTTAATGATTAAGCTTGCTTGCGAAGCAATTTGTTAGGCAGCAGTCATGTCGGGTATAAACAGCATGCCCGATGGGGGCATCACTCAACTCCCCAACACCGCCTGCTGCACCGTGCTCCACTCCCCATGGGGTGCGCTTTTATCCCACCAGCGCAGCCGGTATTCGCGGGTTTCATGCGTGTTGCCGGGCGCCAGGGGCCGTTCGTCGAGATAGGGTTTTACCGTGTCGATGGCGAGAAAAGCCCAGTCGCCGCCGTTGATGCGGCTTTCTATCCAGATGCCGTCATGGCCGTATTTTTTAAAATCGATACGCACCCTCGAACCGGTCGCGCCCAGTTCCACTGTAACCGTAAACTCGGGAACGGGATGATCCACGTTATTCGCTACAGCAATGACGCCTAGGTTATGACCGATAGCCTCGTTGTAGTTGGCGCCGGCCTTGATGCGGACGATTTGGCTGAATAGGCGTTTTTGGATGCCGGGCGCGGGAATCGGCGGCGGATCGGGAAAGGTGGACGCTTGCGGATGGTTGACTTTATCGTTGCTGCTACCGTTTATAATCAGTTGCTTAAAAGCGGTGGCTTCCTTTGCGTCGCGTTGTACGGCGGGATGCCAATGTTGCAGCAGCCAGACATAATAACGGATGTCCGCTAAGGTGCCGGCGATTTCCTCATCGTCGATGCCGCAGGCGGAGCCGTGGATAGGAAGCTTTGAGGAATAATTGCTGAGCCAGACAATTTGCCCGGCCTCTGTTCTAGGGAAAAAACTGTTGCTACTCATAATCGAATGGAAACTCCTGCCGGATTGTCTAGCGATGCTGAAACAGTTTGGAAAAAGGCGAATGTTATCGGTGCGATTGCCGGAAATAATCCCTCTATCACTCTGGGGTTTAGACTATGCCTTATTTATGTTAGCCGTCAATCAATTTATTGCAGTACCGGCGCGAAAATCTTTATTACTTGCTTTAGCCGTTGCGGGGCACGGGAAAAAACTTTTTGTGAGTTCCCAAAAAGTTTTAGTAAGCGCACAAAATCTTTTTGCGGGTTTACAGAAATGTTTTAGCTAACCCTTGAAAATAGCCGTTTTGCAGGCATTTTTCCTTTTTTTTCGGTTGTGCGGAACAGAAAAACTTTTAGGGAAAGCGCAAAAACTTTCAGGGAGGACGCAAAAACTTTTTGGAATGTAGAGAAGATTTTTGGTGGATTGCAGAAAACTCTCAGCGACAGACAACAAATATTTTGTAATTGGCAAAAACAGTTTGGGAGTAGATAAAAACTTTCCTGCGGGTTACAAAAACATTTTGGCTTACCTACAAAACATCCGATAGTGTCCCTGATGTTTAAGTCGATTTATACGCGTTTACCCGGCCATCAATAGAGCGGAGGATGTAAATCGGAGATATTTCGTGTATCCTTTTTTAAAGGCTGATGTTATACCACAAAGTGATTAATCGTCGCCTAATGACTGAAGAGCTAAAAATGAATACAGCAATTACCGAAGTAAAGTCTTTACTGGAAAGACTGCCGGAAGATAGTACTTACGAAGATATTCAATATCACTTGTATGTGATAGAAAAAATTCGACGCGGTATTGATAGGGCTGAGCTGGAAGGAACACTGAGCCAGGATGATGTAGAGTTGAAATTCGGTCAATGGATTACAAAGTAAACTGGTCGCCGGAAGCAATAGAAGATCTGCAATCAGTCGCAGATTATATTGCAAAAGACTCTCGCGTTTATGCGCAGTCAGTTATAGCAAAGGTCTTTGAAGTTTCCAAAAGCCTTGCTTCGCATCCATTAATTGGGCGTATTGTTCCTGAGATTGGGACTACTGAACTTAGGGAGCGTTTCATTTACAGTTATCGGCTTATTTATCAGATAGGCGGTAATAAAATTCTTATTGTCGCTGTTATCCACGGAAAAAGATTGATAATGTCTTGGACCGTTTAGACTCATAAAATCGTAATATCATCGTGAAAAACCTTGTTCCACACTATTTAGTCGGCATCGACCTCGGCACAACGCATACCGTAGTCGCTTATGCCAACGCCAATGACGCCTCCCAGCAGATACAAATTTTCCAGATCGAACAGCTGGTAGCGCCCGGCCAAGTCGCGGCAAGAGCGCTGTTGCCGTCGGTACGTTATCATCCTGCCGTCGGCGAATTGTCCGAGGCCGATCTTTCGTTTCCATGCGGAACGCCAACGGAAGAGGATGCGGCGGTCATTGGCGAAGCCGCGCGTCTTTTGGGAGCCAAAACCAAAGGGCGGTTTGTGACCAGCGCCAAAAGCTGGCTTTCTCACCCGTCGGTTGACCATGGCGCGGACATTTTGCCGTGGGGCAGCAGCGACGACGTCGCCAAGGTTTCGCCGATTGCGGCCAGCGCCAGCTATCTAGCGCATATACGGACTGTTTGGGGGCATAAATTTCCCGATGCGCCGCTGGAACAGCAGGATATTGTGATTACCGTTCCGGCCTCGTTCGACGAGGCGGCCAGATCCCTGACGCTGGCCGCCGCAAGGCTTGCCGGCTTATATAACGTCAGGCTGTTGGAAGAACCGCAAGCGGTTTGCTATGACTGGCTAAGACGCCATGGCGGCACCATCAAACAAGCACTGGCGAATGTGCATCTGCTGCTGGTTTGCGACGTCGGCGGCGGCACCACCGATTTGACGCTGATTAAAGTAGAGCAGGGTGAACAGGAACCTAAATTAACCCGTATCGGCGTCGGCGATCATTTAATGCTTGGCGGCGACAATATCGACTTGGCGCTAGCCCATCTTGCCGAAAGCCGTTTAGCGACCGGTGAAAAACGCCTGTCGGCGGCGGATTTGTCGCAACTGATCGAACAATGCCGGATTGCTAAAGAACGTTTGCTGGCGGAGGATGCGCCTGAGCAAATCAGCGTCACGTTGCTGGGCGGCGGCTCCAAATTGATCGGCAGCTCCCGTTCCGTTGCATTGACGAAAGAAGAAGTCAGGGAGATTGCGTTGGACGGTTTCTTCCCGCTGTCGGGTCTTGACGATTTACCGGACAGGAAGCGTAGCGGCGTGGTCGAGTTCGGTTTGCCGTATGCGGCGGAACCCGCGGTCAGCAAGCATATTGCGGCATTTTTGAAACTGCACAGCGCGGCATCCCGTGATGCCTTGCATGGGGAAGGTACTGTGCCCGATGCGTTGCTGTTGAACGGCGGCGTGTTTCGCAGCCAGCCGATTACCCTGCGTATCGTCGATTTAATCCGCTCATGGCGCTCCAGTCCGCCGGTCCTGTTGGAAAACAAGCATCCCGAATTGTCCGTTGCTTTTGGGGCGGTCAGCTATGCGATTGCAAGGAAAGACAAAAAACTGAAAATCGGCGGCGGTTCGGCGCGCAGTTATTTTCTGTTGGTCGATACCGACGATTCCAGCAGGCAGCAAGGCCCTTCGACTTTACTCAGGACAGGCATTTGCATCCTGCCCAAAGGCAGCGAAGAAGGCGATGAAGTCATCCTGAAAGATCGGCGTTTTGCGTTGCGCTTAGGCGTGCCGGTGCGTTTCCACTTGGTTTCGTTATCCGGCGACGGCGATTTCAAACCGGGCGATGTGGCAGAAATTACCGATTTGTTCCATTCCCTGCCGCCGTTGGCCGTGGCATTCGAAGGCGACGACAGCAAGCCGAATGCCGAGGTTGTCGTCGAGCTGGCGGTGACCCAAACCGAAGTCGGTACGCTAAAAATTCAGTGTATTGCTGTTGAAGACAGCAGCCGGCGTTGGGATGTCGAGTTCCAAATCAGGAAAAAAGCAGCTGCTTTGCCGACGGACGCGGCACTGCCGGCCAATTTTGACCGGATTGCCGAACAGGTACAGACGATTTTTGGCGCTAAGTCCAAACAGGTCGATCCCAAAGCGGTAAAGAACCTGCGCGCCGACCTGGAAAAGCTCACCGGCACGGCACGTACCGAATGGAATACGCCGTTGTTAAGAGCGATGTTCGGCGTTTTGTTGGACGGAGCAAAATACCAGCGCCGTTCCGAAAACCACGAACGCGTTTGGCTGAGCCTAACCGGCTTTTGTTTACGTCCCGGTTTCGGTTATCCGCTCGACGATTGGCGCGTCGAGCAGTTAGGGAAAAACTATCCGCACGGCATCCAGTTTGTTAACGAAACCCAAAACTGGACCGAATGGTGGACATTGTGGCGGCGGATTGCCGGCGGCTTGAATGCGGAAGCGCAGGAAAGAATTTTTGCCGATATTGCAAAATTTATAAACCCGGCAGCGGCAAGACAGCCCGGTGTCGCCAAGCAAATCAAGAATCGCGGTTACGACGACATGGTACGGCTGTCCGCTGTTTTGGAGCGCCTGCCGGTTGCGAAGAAAATCCAGCTTGGCGAATGGCTGTTAAAACGCCTGGAAAAAGCCGGCGAGCCCAGCCAGACTTGGTGGGCCGTTGGCCGCATCGGGGCGAGGATGCCGTTTCACGGCAGCAGCCATAATGTGATTCCTGCCGATATTGTCAGTTTGTGGTTACAGCAGATGTTGGCAATAGATTGGAAGAAAATTCCGCAAGCAGGCTTTGCCGCGACACTGATTGCCCGGATGAGCGGCGACAGGGCGCGGGATATTGATGATGCGATGCGTCTGCAAGTCATCGAAAAACTAAAACTGGGTAAAGCGCCTGCATCCTGGATAGACATGGTTGAGCAGTTCAGGGAGCTGGACGAAAAAGAAGAAAAACAAATTTTCGGTGAAGCGTTGCCGCCGGGATTAAAACTTATCAACGAAGCTTAATACTTAAAAAAGGTCGTCATGAGGTTAATCAGTGCTGTTGTAATCGTAGGTATCGTCTTGCTGTACTTTGTCGATTCGGCGTTTAAGTTCAATACGTTTGAGCCTGAAATGTTGATTCACAGCGGTCTGAGGTTTTTTATCGGCTTCCTGATTCTTGGGGTCGGGGTTTTCTATGCCCATAAAATCAAGCTCAGGTATGCGCTTGCTCTGGTCTTTATCCTGGCGCTGGCTGACGACATCTGGGATTACACCAGGGATGTTAACAGTTTTAGTTTTGAATTCGCGTTGCACGGACTATACATGTTGTCATGGGGAGCTTTGACCGGGTATGTGCTGATGAGGCAGCGGTTGGATCGGCGCAGGCCGGAATAATAGCGGCCGAGCTTGTCCTGAGTCATTTGCTCATGAGTATTATCTGAGACATGCCGATGGAAACCTTCCAGGTTTTGAGAACCTGGAAGGTTTGACTCCCTATGTTCATTATACCCCCTAGCCGATAATAACATTTAAAAAAAATCATGACCGACACAGATGTCATTATCATCGGCGCGGGCGCATCGGGCCTGATGTGCGCAATCGAAGCCGGCAAACGCGGCCGCAGCGTGCTGGTTATGGACCATGCGAATAAGGCCGGGAAAAAAATTCTGATGTCCGGCGGTGGCCGTTGCAATTTCACCAATTATTCCGTCGAGCCGAATAACTATATCTCCAATAATCCGCATTTTTGCAAGTCGGCGCTGAGCCGTTATACCCAGTGGGATTTTCTGGCACTGGTTGAGCAATACCAAATTCCTTTTCATGAACGCGATCACGGCCAGTTGTTTTGCAATGACAGCGCCAAGGATATTCGGGACATGTTGTTAGCCGAATGCCAAAAAGCCGGGGTATCCGTGCAGTTGAAGACCCGTATCGATTCAGTTGAGCGCTCGGCCGAGCGTTTTCAGGTTAAAACCGGCAGCGGCACTTTTACCGGTCAGTCGTTAGTGGTCGCGACAGGAGGCTTGTCGATACCCAAAATGGGCGCGACGCCGTTGGGCTATAAGCTTGCCGAGCAATTCGGCATTAATGTTTTGCCTACCCGAGCGGGTTTGGTGCCGTTTACGTTGCAGCCGGAAGATAAAGAAAAGTTCTCGGCCTTATCGGGCATTGCCGTGCCTTGTCGGGTCAGCAATAGCAGGCAGAGTTTCAGCGAGAATGTGTTGTTTACGCATCGAGGCTTAAGCGGCCCTGCGATCTTGCAGATTTCATCGTATTGGCGCGCCGGAGAGACGATCGAGATTAACTTGCTGCCGCAAATAGATTTGGACGCGGAGTTAAAATCCAAGCGCCGCCAAAAGCTTAGAAACAAGCTAAGAACAATTTTGGAAAGTTATCTGCCGAAGCGGTTGATTGGTGTTTTTGTGCCGGAAGAGGTGTTGGATAGGTCGCTGCAGGATTTATCGGATAAGCAGATCCAACAGGTTGCGGACCGTATAAACAGGTGGGCGATCAAACCTAACGGTACCGAAGGTTATCGCACAGCAGAAGTTACTTCCGGCGGCGTCGACTGCGACGCAGTTTCTTCTAAAACCATGGAGAGTAAACAGATAGCTGGGCTTTATTTTATCGGTGAAGTGCTGGATGTAACCGGTTGGCTGGGCGGTTACAATTTTCAGTGGGCATGGTCGTCAGCCTGGTGTGCGGGACAATATTGCTGAGCTGTGTAGGTATAATAAAGTTTGAATAAAGACAATAAATATTGAACACTAAATCTATCGTGGAATAATAAAGTTTGAATACAAATAATTGTTAGATTAGATATTATCTCAATGTTAGACAAGATTGAGTGTAGTGGTCAAGTTTTTTCGGACACCAAGATAGGTTGTTCTGCGGCCATTTCCCGTTCATAGTCATTGGGAGGCCGATAGCCCAATGTGGAATGTAAGCGTTGGCTGTTATAGAAGCCAACGATGTAGTCAGTCACATCGTTGATAGCCTCCTGATGATTCGCATACTCTCGCCGCCAGACACGCTCCATTTTCAGGTTGAGAAAGAACCGTTCCATGACGGGTCGAGTCAACCGAAGGGAAAACGGCGTCTCAATTTTGCCAGCTTTACGACAAAAGAGCGTTTTTAACTTCCCAGCTTTACGACAAAAGAGCGTTTTTAACTTCCCAGCTATCAATCACTATGCTATTGCCATTATTAGAGTCTATATTTTTGTCTGGAAAATATTGGAAGCCGTTTTCCAGCTAAATACGATCAATCGTCTTGATTCGGCCATTTTCTGCCGGTCGAGGTGTGCTCTGGAATGGCTGGTTCACGCCAAATCCAGTCATTCATCACTCGTGGGGAGCTATCTTTAGGTTAGGTGCAAAATAGCATGGAAAATTTGAAAGCCGTTTTGCAAACAAAGACCTCTGCCAGCAGTTAAAAACCAAATAAAACGTAGCAGGTGATACCCGCGACACAGATTGCAACAAGTTTGATTTTGTCGAATAAAGACAGCGTTTCCCAATAAAGAGAAATGCTTGTTTTTTCTCCTTCCCAGAGGGCAAGCAGACTATCTTTGACATAGTGAAATAAACGAGGCAGTACACGACACAGCCGATAGAACGTGTAGAGTACAACAGATATCATTATATAAAATACAATGATCTGAGTTTGACGGCGTTCGGTATGAAAAAAGTGTTCGATGAGGTGATCAAGAGCAGACTCAATTACCTCAAACAAGGTATGAAAAAACTCAAACAAAAGATGACCGAATTCAATCAATAACCCGAATATCACATCGGGTACGGTGGTAAAGATGACGGTCAGGATCGATGCGATAAGAATATCTCGATAGATCGGTGACATCATTCTTTCGCCTTGGGTAATGACGACTGGTATTTTGGAGGCTTCCATACCTACAAACATTATGGATGGTGATTTTTGCACTTCAACCTTAGCCAGCCTGACTTCAACCTGTTCCGAGTTGTTGCGTACAAAGCGCGACCAATGTTCGGCATTGGGAATGATTTCTTTCAACCCCAACATCATCTGGAAACCATTATCGCTATTCGAATGGATGCGATCCGGCTGGCGTGACTGGGGCTTATTCCCAGATCACCAGTGGTAGGCAGACTTACGGAGGCAAATGCTCCAAAATTGAGCAACACCAGGATGTTGTCCAACAGCAGGCTGAAGTTAATAAAGAAAAACTTCACGCCAGTCAGCGTGCGCTTGCCAACCTGCGCACTAAGACTGCCATGGGTTAACGTTGTATAGGAGGGTCGGACATTTTTATCGGTTATCATGGCTTTGTAGGCGTCTCCTCGGAGTCGCAATAACAGGTATTACTCTGGCAACAGCAAGCCTCATGCCAATACTAAGCTATATCAATTAACACCAATAAAATCATTGAATTGAATATTGTGGAGGCTTGAAAACGCAAAATTACAGTCAGACATGCTTACTATATATAGTCAAATAACGAAATATCGTGATTTTGAACTGATCTAAGCCTATCACTTATCCGAAGCCGGTTTGTAACGCAATTTAGAAATGTCCTACATTAGCTCACATTTGGCTGAGCCGATTTGGGTCGATAGTGCTACTTACTTTGCCAATAACCAATATAGGGAAGCTTATATCCATATCCGAATGTCTCAAAGTAGGCGAGTACTAACGGACAACTGGAATGCTTGAAGAGCCTTTGAAAACAGCCGCGCGACGATGGGGCTAGACTTCGTCAATGTTGATAGCTTGAAAATATTTGACGTTGATTTACAGACTACCTTGATAATTTTTACAGACATCTTTAACTTTGTCGCACCAGCCATCCACTCCATCAACAAGCTTTCCGCTGCCAACGCAGCTTCCGGCAACGACCGACTTACGCAACCGCAGCAGAGCGGCTTCCAGCGTCGCGATGTCTTCCGGGGAATACCCCTTAAATATTCGGTGAACATAGTCCAGATGCTCGGGAACAGCGTGTTCGAATAAGACCGTTCCCGCCGACGTTAGTCGCAAAATCTGACAGCGGCTGTCCGTTTTCGAGGCAACCCGCTGAACCAGCCCTTTATCTTCCAGACGATTGATAATGCCGGTTAACGTGCCTTTAGTAATTAAGGTTTTCTCGCCCAGTCTCTTGAAGGTCATATCTAACGCATTGCCCAAGGTCAGAATAATATCAAATTGGGGCAGCGTCAGATCCAGAGTGTGCGTATGGATGGCCGCATAAGTTAAAAAAGTCTGATGTGTGCGTACTAACTCATGTAGTACGGCAGGAAGTGCGAAGGGAGGAGACATGATGCTTACACCTATTTGGTTCTAATTAGAACAAAATAGTAATCCTAATCAAGACTATCCTCAAGCTTTTAAGGTGTATTACTTGTTTTCCAGCACGACTTGCCGACCCTGCAGCTCAAATCGAACGGAGTCACCAGCCCATCAAGCGTGCGAACAGAAATGTCTGAAAGCGGTATAACTAATTGATACATTGGCGGTAATTTTATAAGCGTCAATGGAAACTCAGGGTAAAAAGCAGGGCCAATAAAAAAATAGTTCGCGTTAGAACAAATAATTGTACTAATTAGGACTAAGCGTGTTATGCTTTACCCACCGTAGCGATTACTTGAATCTTTCTTAACCAAAAGCTCATTTTAATCGTTACGTAGCAATGCTTTATTTATCAACTGTGAGGTTTATCCCATGAACACATTCAACAAAATCCTAGTTTCTTCTGTCATGGCCGTATCTATGGCAGCAATGTCATTTACCGCTTCAGCTGTGGTGAATCCATCCTATGAGGACGTGAAGGCGGCTATCGACAATACGCTTGCGAAAGTAGAAGAGGCTAAAGCCGCTCTGGACAATGGAGCGAACAACGAAGCGGTCATCGATATGGTCACCGATGCCCGCCAATTGCAAAAAGACATTGCCAATAACGTGCTGGATTTAAAACGCAACCAGGCCAGCAATGTGTTGAAGCAAGCGCGCACGGCTTTGTCGAATAATGAGCAGCAAGCGGCGAAAGAGTCTTTGGCTGATGCTTTAAACCGGTATAAAGAAATCAAACAGCTCTACGCGGCTAACCACTAACTGCTCTAAAACAGGGTGGCCGTAAAGTCATCCTGTTTCGTCTCGGGGAAATGGTTGCCTGCGACTTTACAGCGAGACGCCATTTTAAGACTCTCATCATCAATAAAGTCAGTACATTTGATGCGCGTGTGCTGACCTTGGACACCAAGTCCGAGCGTTTTCTTACCTCCGAGAAGAGGAACGTGATTGTAGACTCGTTCGCCAAGTGGCGAATCGGTGATGTGGGGCTTTTTTATACCACGGTCGGTGGCCACGAATACGAGGCCAACCTCCGTTTTGAAAGGCGAAAAAACCCAAACATCAAATCAGGGTATCTTTGCCCTTTGCCTTGGGAGGCGACACCCCATGAAAAAATTATTAATCCCGCTGTTGTTCATACTGGTTGTGATCGGCATTACGATGTTTGCGGTGTTTAATCCCGCTTCTTCTGCATACAATCAGCAAAACGAGATTCCCTATTCGGAATTTATCGAGGCGGTGCGTAACAATGCGGTTACAGAAGTGATAATCGACGGCAAATATGTCGATGGTCGCCGTCACAACGGCACTGTTTTTTCCACCTACAATCCTAACGATGTCCGCATAATAGACGAGCTTTTGGAGCATGACGTCAAAATCAAGGGCCAGAAGCCGCAGATACCGTCTACTTTCATGCAGCTTTTTGAATCGTGGGCGCCGACCTTGCTGCTGATCGCGGTAATGGTCTATTTCATGCGTAAGCTGCAACAGGGCGGCGGTCAAAACACCTTTGGTAAAAGCCGCGCCAAACTGATGGCCGAAGATCAGGTCAAGGTGCGTTTCAAGGATGTGGCCGGTGTCGAGGAAGCCAAAGAAGACGTGATGGAAATGGTCGACTTCCTTAAAGACCCCGGTAAATACGAAGTGCTGGGCGGCAAAATTCCGAGTGGCGTGCTGATGGTCGGCCCTCCGGGTACCGGTAAAACCCTGTTGGCCCGTGCTATTGCCGGTGAAGCCGAGGTGCCGTTCTTCTCGATCTCCGGTTCGGATTTCGTGGAAATGTTCGTCGGCGTCGGCGCCTCCAGGGTGCGCGACATGTTTGAACAAGCCAAGAAGCGCGCGCCCTGCATCATCTTTATCGACGAAATCGACGCGGTAGGCCGCCAACGCGGCGCCGGCAATATGGGAGGCGCGGAAGAGCGCGAACAAACCCTGAACCAGCTGCTGGTGGAAATGGACGGCTTCAGCGGCAACGAAGGCATCATCGTAATCGCCGCCACCAACCGCGCCGACGTGTTGGACAAGGCGCTGCTCAGACCGGGCCGTTTCGACCGGCAAGTGCAGGTCGGTCTGCCCGATATCAAGGGCCGCGAGCAGATCTTAAAGGTTCACGCCGACAAGGTTCCTCTGGCCGACGATGTCAATATCAACGATCTGGCGCGCGGCACCCCCGGTTTTTCCGGCGCCGAGCTGGCCAACTTGATCAACGAAGGCGCATTATTCGCCGCCCGCAATAACAAGCGGGTGGTGACGATGAACGATCTCGACAAGGCCCGCGATAAAACGATTATGGGCGCTGAAAAGCGTACGATGATCATGAGCCGTGAAGATCTGCTGATGACCGCCTACCACGAAGCAGGTCACGCCATTGTCGGCCGTCTGGTGCCGGAGCATGACCCAGTCTACAAAATCAGCATCATGCCGCGCGGCGGCGCACTAGGCATTACCATGTTTCTGCCGGAACGCGACCAGTACAGCGCTAGCAAGGACAAACTGGAAGGCCAGATCGCCAGCCTGTTTGGCGGTCGGGTTGCGGAAGCGTTGATCTACGGCAAAAACAAGGTCACAACCGGCGCTTCAAACGACATCCAGCGCGCCACCCACTTGGCCCGCAACATGGTTACCAAATGGGGCCTGTCTGACCGTCTCGGGCCGATGGACTACGGCGACAGCGAAGGCGGCTACATGGGACTGCAATCCAAGCCGATGTCAGAACAGATGGCGCGGCTCATCGACAAGGAAATCCGGCTGATGGTGGACAGTAATTATCTGCGCGCCGAAACCATTCTCAAAGAACATATCGACATCCTGCACAACATGGCCCATGCCTTGTTGGACTGGGAAACCCTGGATAAATATCAGATTGATGAACTGATGCAGGGGCGGATGATTGCGCCTCCCGAACTCGAAATCGAGCCACCGGTCGACGGTGAGGATGAATATGCAGATGAACATGCATTGAGCGGCAGTGAGCTTGAACATCAGAAACCAGGCAGCGGGCCGCTGGTTTTGTCCTGAGCTCAGAATTAGGCCAATCGTTACCCAAAGGTGAGATATTTTTATTAATCTACTTGAGGCAGAGCACTGGGTTAATGGTCTCAAAATGAATTATCTTTCGGTTTTACAAATTTTGCGACAGAACCTCTCGCTATGGAAGACTGCGGCCAAACGCTTCGCTATCCGTATTCAAATCTCCCCGGCTTTGCCCTCCGGAAGCGTAAACCAGGGTTGCTGCGGATCGTAGCAAGGTGGAGCGACTGTCGATTTCGGTATAACGGGCACGCGCCAAATCCTTTTGCGCGGACAGCAGCTCAATCACCGTGGAAAAGCCGTGGGTATAAGATTCCTGTGTGGCGGCATAAGATTCTTCGGCAGCTTTCAACAACGCTAACGCAAACTCGCGTTTTTCCAACGAGGTTTTGGTGTCGGCATAGGCTTTCCAGATATCACGCATAATTTCCAGACGCAAGGCCTCAAGTTGAGCCTTGGAAGCCTCTTTCCTGGCCTCTGCTTCATGCACGGCATTGCTGCGATCAAAGCCATCGAACAAGGTCCATTCCATAGTCAGCATCGCTGTACCGACCCCATTACTTGCCGAGTAACTCTCATTACCGGGTGGTGTTGTGTGCACATTTCCCCAGTATTGATTGCCAAGCCTGCCTTCCAGCGAAAACTTGGGCCAGAATTCGGCCCTAGCCTTCTTCACTTCCGCTTCGCGTGCACGCAATTCCGCAAGCCGCGCCATCAGATCGGGACGTTGCTCCAATGCCTGATCGACAATTTTTTCGACCGACTGTACCAGCCCTGCCGGCAAAGGCAGCTTGCTTAAGTCTATCAGTTGCAGCGAATAAGAAGGCGAAATACCCAGGCTTGAAGTCAGATCGGCATGTTCCTGAATCACCGAGCTGCGTGCATCTTGCAGGTCATAACTGGCTTTCGCCTGCTCCTGAATCGCCAGCAACAAATCCGGCCGTGTCGCAAAACCTTTGTCGAGTTTCGCCTGGACAGAAGCAGAGCTGGCCCTTGCGGACTCAAATGTTTGCTGCGCCGCCGTCACCTTGGCCAGAGCAGCCTGATAGGCAAAAAAACTGGTTGCAACCCGATAGGCGATTTCCTGATGCTTGCGGTTGAAGGCAAAATTAGCGGCGCTCAAACGCTGTGCTCCCGCATCGACCAAGGCCTCCCGGCGTCCGAAATCTAACAGTGTCCATGCCAAATCCAGACTGCCAAACGAGGAATAACCTGTGCTAACCAATGCGCCTCCAGGGATCGGGAAGCTGGTTTTGAAATATTGCCCGAACGCCATAGCCGTCAGCGTCGGATACCAGGCGCTGCGATTCCTTTCGAGCCGAGCAGCGGCGGCTTTCGCCTCCTCCCAGCTAACCCTGGTTTCCGGGTTGGCATGCAAGGCCAGGTCGACTAGCGCAGGTAGATCGTAGGTCTGCTTGGTATCGATCTGGCTTTCTTCACGCGAACGGGTGGATATGGGAGTTTGCTGTTTGCCGGTTGTGGTCTGGTAATCATGCCAATAAACAGCATGGTCGGTCGGGGCCGCCGCATAGGGTTCATCAAGCTGCACCGCGCTCGGCGGCATGCAGGCTGTCAATGCCATCGCTGCGGGTATCACCAAGAGACTGACACCTCGCGGCAGACATGACAACAATGTTAACAAGTTATCGCACTTGTTGCGCCGCAACTTTTGCAAACTCAAAACACCTCATTCAAACGTCAATTTAGTTACAGAATATCCCTATTTTCGGAAAATTGAAGAGTTAGTTGACAATAGGGGATTCAAATACCAGAATCCAGATCAGATAAACTTTAGTTAATGCCTTTAAGTTTTACAACTTAAAGATTTATATCTTAAGGACCTGATCAATATTAAAAAAACGCCGCCTAAAATAAATCCAATGGCCTTACGAAAATTATTTAAGTTCAGTTTCTCCGCTCAGGCGCAAATTATGATCTTCATGACGAGATTACGAAAAACGGCTTTTCCGATTATTTTTGCGGTTTTTTTGACGGCTTGCGACCCGATGCTGAGTATTGAGGGCTCGTTCTGGCCTGCCTGGATTATCTGTATTCTTGCCGGACTGATGGCAAGCATGGTGCTGATGTGGCAATTGGTGCGACAAAGGCTGGCGCCGTATCTCGGGCCGCCACTGTTGATCGTGCCGAGCCTGTGGGCGTTATGCACCTTTGTTATCTGGTTGTTATTTTACTCGACGTAAATGCGGATGCCGTCCATCATGGAAAACAACGATCACTTTGTAAACCTTAAACACCGGATGAAACTAGGACGTATCATCGGTACACTAATCGTGCTGGGAGCACTGGTAACCGGAACGTTGGTCTGGCGCATAAACTATCAGCATCCCCGCACCAACGATGCGATGGTGCGGGCCAATATCGTCGGTATCGCACCCCAAGTAAGCGGCCGTATCGTGGAATTGCATGTCGAAGACAATCAGTACGTCAAACAGGGCGATCTGCTGTATATGATCGATCCGCGCCCTTATCAGGCCAAACTGGCCCAAGCCAGGGCGGAATTGCTGGTGGCGGAAAAAGAGGTGGATTCACGGCGTGCCTCCAGTGGTTCAGCCGAACTGGCCATCGAGCGACTGGAACACCAACGGGCCGCCGCTGAGGCTGAAGTCAACAGGATTGAGGCTGAGGATGAGTATCTGCATAGCTATCTGGAACAACTTAAGCCATTGGCGGAGAAACAGTACGTAACGGCAGACCAGCTCAAGCAGGCCCGTTCCAAGTACGCCGCATCGCGCGCTGAGCTGGCAGATGCCAGGGCCAAGGAGCTTTCGGCACGGAGCGCGATAGAAGAAGCCAAAAGCGACAGCCGCCGCGCCGTATCGTTGATTGCCCAGGTCGGCAACGTCAATGCCCGCATCGAAGCGGCCAGAGCCGTGGTTGCCGCCGCCGAACTGGATGTGGAATACTGTTCGGTGCTTGCGCCTTTCGACGCCTATGTTACCAACCTGAACACCCGCGAAGGCGAATACGCCAGAATCGGAACGCAAATGTTCGCCCTGGTCGATGACCGCCACTGGTATGCCATAGCTAACTTCAAAGAAACTTATCTACAATCCATCAAACCCGGCCAGGAAGCCGAAGTATTTCTGGTTGGTTATCCTGGAAAACGCTACCAAGGTGTGGTGACCGGTATCGGTTGGGCCAATTATCCCGATAATACCAAGCAGCAAGGGGTTCTGCCTGAGGTTCAGCGCACCCTAAACTGGGTCATCCTGGCATCCCGCTTCCCGGTGCGGATCGAAATACACGAACGCGACCCCGAGCATCCGCTACGCATGGGCATGACCGCTTTTGTCACCGTTCTGGATCGCCCTGCCGATATTCCGGGAGTTTTTCCAGCCAGTGAGAAGGGAGCCGGCAAAGCCCAGATTCCGCAATGAATAACGGCGACACTCAGCACACTTCGGTTCCGCACAATAGCCGAAGTAAACTTTGGTTTGGAACCAGCCTGGCACAATTTCTTAAAGTTGAGTTGAAAGATTCTCCAGGCCGTCGCGTAGCGGCATTCCGCCTGTTTATCGTCGCACTCATCATCTCCCTGGTCAGCCAAACCCTGCATGTGCCGCCATTAGGGGCGATCGCACTTTTGATATGCTTGAGTTACGATGCGTATGCTAATTCCGGTCAAGCATTGGCGTTTGGGATGCGCCAGCTAGGGTATATCATCGTCACCACCTTGGTGTCGGTGTTTACGCTTATGTTTGCCGGCAATGATGCCTGGCTGCTGCTACCCTTGTCTTTGTTAATAATGGCTGTCGCCCTGTTTCATGCCCGTCTGATCGCGTGGCCTACCGGGATCGCCCTATGGTATTCGGTGGCTGTGCTGTATAGCCCGAGTACTCCCGAGCAAGCTATCTACAATGCTTTATGGAATATCCCGATCATTGGCGTACTGGCTATCGGCTCATGGACTGTGGTGCACTGGGCCATCAAACCGCAAGACCCGCGCAACCAACTGAAGGCGAGTATTGCTGCACAACTGGCAGCAGTGGAAACCATTTTTACAGCACGTCTGGCTGACGGCGGCGTGGCTATCCATAAGCAGGTAGCCTCGAAACTTTTCAGCGCCGGCAGCTTCGGCAAAACACTGTGTTTGCTGGCAAACACAGAACTGGTACATCCGTCCATGCGTAAACAGCATGATACTTATCTGGCGCTGCTGCTGGAAATCGACGGTTTACGGCAGATGGCCATTTGGCTGGATCAGGTATTGACGGCAGAGTATCGCGCTCAAGCAATGACTCAGGAAAAATTAGATGTCTATCTAGCGCTGCAAAGCGCCTGTGCAAAGCTGCGGCAAGGCATAGAAGAGTCCCGCGATGTTTCCGGGCAAATAGAGGTGCTGCTGACCGATGAAGTCCTGCACAGTTATTCATTGCAAACCAACCCTTCGCTGTTAACCGCCATTTGGCGGGCGCAACAACGTATCGCCGTTTTGATGCATGACTTGCATAACCCAGCAGCAGCGCCTGAAGTTAAAATCACAGAGGCCGAAATCGACAGCAATGAAGCAGATGGCTGGTTTCCAGCCTGGTTTGGCTATGAATTCTGGGCGACACATGCTGACAGCCTGCAATTCGGAATTAAATTTTCCCTAGGCGCCATACTCTGCATGCTGATTGTGGAAAGCTTGGGCTGGCCGGATATCAATACCGCCATACCAACCTGTTTGGTCGCGGCCCAAACCAGTCTCGGCGCCGACTACCGGCTATCGATATTGCGTGTGTCGGGCGCGATTCTGGGCGGGCTATGCGCCTATTTTTATGTACTGGTATTCCAGTCCCAGCTTGACACCATCGTCGGCTTTGTGCTTGCAACGGCCCCGATCTGGGCCATTGCCGCCTGGATTTCCTCCGGTAGTGAGCGTATCGCCTACATGGGCAGGCAACTCGGGTTTTCATTCGCGACTTTTGTATTACACGATTTCGGGCAGGTGACCGATCTCTCTGTGCCGAGTGACCGTGTTATCGGTATTTTGCTGGGCATCGGCGTGATGGGAGTACTCGACTATGCGCTATGGCCTCGGCGATCGATTGTGCTTGCTCGTCACCATAGCGTAGCGGCATTGCGTACACTCACCAAGTTCACAACTCGGCTGCCGGATCTGAGCCTGATGCTCAAGCATACGTTGCCATTGCGCTTGTCGGCAGAAAAAGATCTGGCTGCTGCACAGGATTTGGTGATTCACGCGGTACTGGAACCGGATGCAAGATTGACCTACAAAGCCAATGAAAGAACGGCGCTGCGTGCGGTTATTGAAGCCGCAGGCAACTTGTCCGGCTTGCTGCAGATTCGGCGACGCTATCGATTGCTAAGCGGCCAACAATTCAGCAGCTTTCCTGATGAGCTACAAGAACATAGCCGAACTTTTGATGCTGCACTGACAAGCGCTTTGGAGAATGCAGCGCTAGTGTTGCAAGGACAGCAACAGGAGGCCCTGACTGAGGTTGCCGACATCCACGCGCAACTGAAACAAAGCTACACCGAACACCATCGCATCGACAGCTTGCCTGACGATCTGGCAATGGAATGGGAACTGCGATTCATGCTGGATCAGCAAATCATGGAACTGATAGAGCAAATCCAACGAATGGCCGTAAATTCTATTTCATATCGCCTGAAAGCCGGCTCTACTATTGATTAGTAACTCTGGTGTTACGCAGTCTTTTGTTGGCAAAACACTTCTGGCTAACTAACTTAAAAATTTCTGGCATTCATCCAAAAAATGCACGGTAATGCAGGCGAAGTAGCCCAGTAAAAAAAGGGCATCTAAGGTTCTGTCGCAAAGTTTAACCAAATGCAGATAATGCCTATCCTACAGACAAAGAATCCTGCTAAAGCCATAAACTGTATATTTTGATCGGCTACGCGAAATTGCAGCCTTAGCTTTATCGATGGTCTTCATTGTGGTCCGTGTGCTGTGGGCTAATAAGTGATTATATGGTTTCTGTATGCATTCCGACATCAGCTGATACACGGTTTGTTTTTATCAAGATAGCAGTCAGCTATGTGACATCAACCTGCCAGTCGAATTAGGGCTCTGAAAGGCCGGTTTGGGTCGATTGCGGCATTCATCACTTCCAAAAGCTGTTATTCAACACTGGCGTAATCATATCGGAATCGTTGGCCTGGTTTGCATCGGAATTGGTGGCGGTTTTCACTCGGAATGGCTGGCTGATTTTGGTTGGAATAGGCAGTCAACCTGATGGCGGTATTGCCTGGCCGACAACAAGCCCTCCTTTGATCAAGGTCAATCTTTTACGGTCAGCTTGATGGCTTATCCAGAATTCAGGTTAAGTAATGGCTGTGTGTTCAAACTTTATTATTCCAAAATTAATTAGTGTGCAAACTTTATTGTGCCTACACATGAGCACTTTTTGTTATCTGTAAGCAACAGGCTGAAGAATAGGAAAAATGGAAAGCCGGTTTTTCACTGTAACCTTAAACGCGGATTATCTTTAAAGATTAGGGAGTTTGAGTTTCCTGACTGTTTTGCAGAAAGCAGATCGATCAGTTTGTCTTGGCCAAGTTTTTGAGCCAGTATCATCGCATTTTCGCCTTTTCGTGTACGTAATCCAGGATTTGCTCCATACTGTAAAAGTAATTCAGCTACTTCAGCAGCCCCTCCTGAAATAGCCAACATCAAGGGAGTCCAGCCTAGCCTGTCACAGGCATTGACATCGGCGCCTAAGCGGATCAGCTTTTCGGCAATTCCTCTGTAACCTTGGGCTGCTTTACCGCAGGCCATCAGCAACGGCGTAAACCCTAGTGCATCGTGAGCATTGGGGTTCGCCCCGGCAGTGAGCAAAATATTGGCGATGACGGTATAGCCTCCTTTTAACGCAATCATAATAGCCGGGCAACCCGTTTCATCATTAGTATGTACATTTATGCCCGCCTGTATAAATAAGTCCACCAGTCTTTGATCGCCATCCTGGATAGCCTTTAAGAAAGCGCCGGGCCTGAATTCGATGCCGCGGACTTGCAGTTCTCGAATAGCATCGCGCCGGTTTTTCGCCTTACGTAAGCGCTCAAGCTCTTTAAACTTGTAGAGCGTATGAATATCTTTAAATACATCGGCTGCAAATCCCTGGCGTCCGCCTCGGGTATCGACGATCAGACTAGTGAAATAGTCGTCGATCTCCGGATCATCCCATAGCTCTACAATTTTTTTAATAATACGTTCGTAGTGCTGTTCCAAGGCAGTAGGGTATTGATCACCCAGTGGCTCAAATAGAGGGTATTTCATACAAAAATGTGAATTGGAAGATGGAGAAATTAAGGATTGCGGCAAAGAAGATAAGTCGCTCATAGGTACATTCTGCCGAGCCGGTGCTGATATTACTTCTATTAGCGGTACTTGTCAGAAAAAGATTGCAGGGAGTTTTGAAAAAAATCTGGGCCATTGCTTCGACAGTAATTTTCTGTCTAACAGCAAGGTAAAAGTTTTATCGGAAGGGCCGTGCTAATTTGAACGGCAGCAATTAGATTTGTTGCTTAACAGTGCGTCTATGACGAACTTGATAGGCGTAATAATTAGGAAAGCGATATGGCGAAAGAAGAAAACTTCCAGAGCCGCTAAACCCTGGAAGTCTTCAGATTATGTGGTTAATCGCTTGAGTAAAAACAATCAATCCCATGAAAATTGACCTGTTTTACTTCTTTTACGATTCACATTGACATTGCTGGCAATAGCGGCACCGGCAAATAGGGCCGATGAGATGATGAATTCGCCCGAAATAAAGCCGAGCAAGCCGATTACAAATACTGTTCCTATTAGAAGATCTTTATAGAAGTCGTTCATCAGTAAATCCCCGTACAAAGTTGAAGAAATATTTCATACTGCGGCTCAACTATAATCAAGATATTTATTGTTGACTATGGCACTGGGAGTTTATGGATTGTTTCGTATTTGAATATATTAAATCCGTAACGAGTTCATTTACTATAACGAGTCATGTCTGTGCTGCTGAATAGAATGCAGTTATAAAGCTGAGTTGAGCGGCTCGTCCGCTCAAACGAAACTTATGGCCTTTGGCTATAAAAATACCCATTGATCAAACCAGGCGGCTTGGCCTTTATAGCGGCTATTTTTATCGGCCAGATTCCAGATCACTGTATTTTTGATGAGAAATCTTTTGCCGGTGCTTGATATGCGCACGCCCTCATAATGATCGATATAACCTTTTTCCGATACTGTAGCCAAGACTTGATCACGCTTGGCCTGATTCACCGCTTCCGCAGATAGCCTGGAAGGCAAGCGGGTAAAGTCTTCCCAGCTTAGTTCGAATAATTCCAGCGCTTTCAGGTTAGCGTAATTAAAAATCGGATCACTCGCCGTATCGTGCGACACCACCGCAAACGGCGCATAAAACAATTGTTTTGCAAATTGCCGGTCGGACTGAACGTCCGGGATTAATTCTTTTAACAGCAATTGACGGTAGCTGTCTCTGATAACAACGGCATGTTCAACAAGAAAGCAATTTGCTTCAGCAGGGTATTCCATGGCAATCTCATGTTCCATTCAGTTTAAAAATTCTGGTATTCGGCAGTGGACACGAACATGATTTGCTACCGCTAAACTAAATTATTCAGATAATTGTTTTTCCTGGCCAGGTATTCATCGACAAATGCCTGCATCGGTTCAGCTTCATAACCATTCAGTACGCTGATTGCCAGTTTTTTAAAGCCTGCGCCAACCACTTGTTCACCGGCCTTAATTTGAAAATGTAAAAAAGCCGAAGCGCGCTTGCCGTTAACTTCCATTTTCGGTTCCAGCATTTCCACGGAGGCCTGCTGAAAATCGAGATGGTCGAAATTCAGGGTCATACTTTCGTAAATTACCAGCGGCCGACTGAGGTTGAACATAACGTTTTCGGTGGCTAATAACGGTACCAGCACATAGGGAAAATTTTGTCCTGAGAAGGCGACATAATCGCGAGTAAAGCTTTCAATCAATGCTGAATTTTTACTAACATCGCCGGAGCGCTCGACCTGCAAATAGGGTTTGCCCTCATTGTCGGTGACGGCAATTTGTCCGGCATCGCTGTCTGGAAAATTCAGCAGAACATCATGCCCGACCATGCCGGAAAAGGTAAAGTGCATGTTTTGGCTAAGGCCGTATTTCTCCAATACCAGAGAAAACAGCAAATCGCCCGGTACGCAAAACCGCTTCGCATCAACGTCATGTAGCGGGTTGAAGTCGTGCGCCACTTCTTTGGCAAACATGCTGGCTTGTTGGGCGGCAATGCTGATATTGCCATTATTGAGGTCGTAAAATTCTTTTAAAAACATATCTTCCATTAATATCAGTAAGTGGTATCGGCCTGAAAGGCAATCCGGGCGTTTCGCGGATGATCCGGAGCTGTCCGTATAAAGCTGAGTTGAGCAGCTTGCCTGCTCAATATGCCCTTGGGGTATAAGAAAAGCGAGAACGAACGCCGCTATTTTTGCGTTAGCTATCAATTCCTGTCGGTTTGAACAGGAATTCTATAATTAAATATCTTTATTTAGTAACTATTCAGCATATGCCCAATAGAACAAGGATTCGCCGGTTCCCAAGCTGGAGCTTTCGTTGTTATACACAAATATTTATTAAACACGTCATCCCGGCAGGGAATGCCGGGATGACGTGCTTTGTATAGAGCGGGTTATCTTCTCGTCCGGTACGCGAAGACTTGTGTATAACGACAAGAGCTCCAGCTTGGGAACCAGCGCAAGATACGCTGAATAATTACCTTAAGCGCCTGCTTAGATTACTTATCTTTCGATCTGAACTTGCTATAAAAGCCTTTCAGTTTCCCAGGCGCTTTCTCATCATCGGGTTGTTGATCCGTACTGGCTTGCTCTTCGCTTGACGGTAGCCTTTCATCCGCTTGCGTGTCTGTCCATTGCGGTTCTGTTTTGACCGGCTGTTGTTTTTTGCCGAATAGATTCTTGATTTTGCCAACCGATGCTTTTGCTGGAGCCGCAGGCTGTTGTTCCGGCTCTGCAGATACAGAGGGGACTTCTTCTACCTCAACGGGGTGAGGTTCTATTTCCGCGGCAGGCTGTGGTTTTTTACCGAACAGGCCTTTAATTTTTCCAAACGATCCTTTAGCGGGAGCAGTTGCCTGCTGTTCCATATCCGCCGATGCGGTTGACGGTTTTCTGGCGACCGGTTGCAGATTTTCGTCCAGCACCAAGTCCAAGGGCTCTTCCTCTTCTTCGATAGCGGTTACTAATTCGGCCGGTGTTTCTTCAACCTGACGGATAACCGCGGCTTCCGGTGCGGCGCTAACCGGCTTGGCCTGCTCAATGGGTTCAGGTTGGGTAATCACCGGCTCTTCAACGGGTGGCTTTTCTTGCGCTGGCGTTGGCTGTTGCCAGTCGGCAGGAGTAGGAGCGGTAACAGGCGTGAAGGCTTCCGGTTTAGGCACTATAGGCTGTGGCGCGGCGGGTTGAAAGTTTTTCAGGGTATCGGACAAAGCTTGCTGACTATTATTTTGTTGTTGCAGCATAGCTTTTTGTTCTTCAAGCGCCTGTTCCAGTTTGGAAAGCTGGCTGGTGTGATTGTTTAGAGTCGATTGCAGCGCATTCAGCAGAGATTCTTTTTCGGCCAATTTTACGGTTGCTGCTTGGCAGTTTTGCTGCAACTCGGCTTTTGCTTGTTGTTCGGTGCGCAGGCGTTCAATCAGTTGCGTAATGACTTTGTCGTGTTGCTGCCATAAAGCATCCGCCTTGACATCCTCGCTTGCAAGCAATGGCCTTTCGCCAAGGTCGAAACTGGTCGCCAACGTTTGAATGGTTCCGGCAATTTGCTGATTGCGTTGATAAATCAGTTGTTCAAGGGTTAAAACCCGTTGCTTTTCATCTTGGGCAACAGATTGGGCTTGTTCCATTTGCTCGGCGGTCGACGCCAATTCTTCCCGGCTGAGCTGTAGCTCTTGTTGCGCTGCATCCAGGTCTTTGAGGGCGGCTTTCTCGCCGGCGGCTTTTCCTCTTTTAATGGCGGCAATCCTGATGCTGTAAAGTATTGCCGTCAGCAGCCAGACTGCCGTCGCTAATGCCGCAGCGTACAACGCATTATTTAAGGTAAAAAGATACCATTCTGAAAGCGTAGTTTGGATGAAGGGTAGGTACGTTTGCATAGATGCTCCTCAAAAAAAGATTTTTTTTGCATATTGTACTCGGAGCATTGCCAACGACGCTGATATTTTTACCGGGAGTCTTATTTGGTGTTAGTTTTTGGAATTTTGTAATGTCGCTTTCTATTTAGCTACAGATCGATACGGATTGAACGGATAAAGGTAAAAGGCCTTGAACCTTTTACCTCCCGTGTGTATCTGGGCCAATCTGCGGCTGAATTGTTTTAGTCAAAGCAATGTCCGAGTTCCAGCCTCCGCCCAAGGCTTTGTAAAGCGCAGCCAGCGCCGTCGCGGTGGCGGTTTCGCTTTGCGCCAGGCTGTCCTGGTCTTGCAACAGGCGCAATTCGGTGTCCAGCACGGTCAGAAAGTCGGTCGCTCCTTCCGCAAAGCGCACGTGAGCCAGTTCATCGGCTCTTACACTGGCTTGGGCGGCCGAACTTAGCAGTTCTCTTCGGCTTCGCGCGCGATTGTAATTGACCAACGCGTTCTCGGTTTCTTCCAAAGCATTCAGCACCGTCTGCTCGTACTGGGCCAGGCTGGCTTCGGCGCGGGCGTCCGCGGCTTTGATACGGGCATAGACGCGGCCCAAATCCAGAGCCGCCCAACTGATCCTCGGGCCTGCCGAATAGGTATCCGAGCCTGCCGCGCCGACTCCCGACAGCGTGGCGGCTTCAAGGGCGATCGTGCCGACAAATGTCACGCGCGGAAAAAGATCGGCAGTGGCAACGCCGATGCGGGCGGTGGCCGCTGCCAAGGCGCGCTCGGCGACGCGGATGTCGGGACGGCGGCGCAGCAGTTCCGCGGGACTACCGATATTGATGGTCTCGGGTATTTTAGGCAGCGGCGCGGGCTGCGATAGTTTTTCCGTCAGCGCGCCGGGAAGCTGTCCGGTCAGTACGCTGAGCCGGTGCATGGCTCGATGAACGGCATTATCCAGAGGCGGAATAATCGCCGACGTAGAGTCAAGTTGCGCCTTTGCCCTGGACGTGTCGAGCTCGGTCCCGCGGCCGCTTTCGAGCCTGACGCGGGTTATTTCCAGTGTCTCGGCCTGGTTTGCAGCGTTCTTTTTCGCTACGGCCAACTGTTGTTGCAAGCCTCGTAACTCGAAATAGTTCCGGGCAACTTCAGCAATCAGGCTCACGCCGAGATCCCTAAGGCCGGCTTCCTGCGCATCAACCTCGTCGCTGCTTGCTTCGACGTTGCGACGCACGCGGCCGAAGAAATCGACTTCCCAAAAAGCGTCGAAACCGATGTTGTAAAGTTTCAGGTCTCGCGGTGCAAAAGCCCGGTTATTCAACGCGCCGGCACTACGAATCTGGTCGGTATAATTTGCATGGGAACTGACGATAGGCACCAAGTTAAGCCCCGCTTCCATATACAGCGCCCGCGCCTCAAGAAGATTGGCGCGAGCGGCCTGCAGATCGCGGTTGTGCCGTACCGTTCGGTCGACAAGTTCGTTCAGGTCTTTATCTTCAAACAATTTCCACCAAGCTACTTCAGGGCCTTGCGTAGAGAATTCGGGAAGTGAGGCATTTGCGAAGGCCTGGCCGGCATCGGTTGCAGGAGCTTTGTAATCGGGGCCTACCGCGCAGGCGCTCAGTATAGCGGCGCAGAGTAAAGCGGCAGGGGGGGCGGATAAGGCAGTCCAACCTTGCATCGGGCTGCGAAATTCAGCGGTGCGCATTTTTTTCATAGATTATGTCGTCGTTAAATATTGGTGCCGGAGTGCAGGCTTCGCCAGCATGGATGCTGGCGAGGGGCGTAAGCAGGAGCGAAAGCTTCGCCTGCCGGTGCAAGCGGAGCTTGCACTCCATCCCCATGCGATAAAGGTAATGCGGTTTTATCGGTCATGGTTTGCATGAAGTGTCTTGTGCCGGGAAGCTTGCCAGCGTTGCGCCAATGCCTGCGCGATTACATAGAATACCGGCGTTAGCAGTAGGCCGAACAAGGTCACGCCCAACATGCCGCTAAACACCGCGGTGCCGAGCAAGCGCCGCGATTCCGCACCTGCTCCCTGCGCGACGACCAGCGGAAATACGCCCATAATGAACGCAAACGAGGTCATCAAAATCGGCCGCAAGCGAATCCGCGACGCTTCCACCGCCGCATCGAAACGGTTAAGCCCGCTTTCCTGGCGCCGCTTCGCGAATTCGACGATAAGAATCGCGTTCTTGCTGGCCAGGCCCACCAAGACAATGAAGCCGATCTGGGTGAAGATATTGTTGTCCATGCCGCGCATCCATACGCCCGCCAACGAACACAGAATGCACATCGGCACGATCAGGATCACCGCAAACGGCAACGACCAGCTTTCGTACTGGGCTGCCAAAGCCAGGAATACAAAGATCACGCTTAACGGAAACACCAGCATCGCGACATTGCCGGCCAGCACTTGTTGCAGGCTCAGTTCGGTCCATTCGAAACTGAATCCGGGCGGCAATTCCGCATCCAGCAGCTTGTTCATCGTGTTAATCGCTTGGCCGGAACTGACTCCGGGCAACGTGCTGCCGTTAATTTCCGCCGTCGGATACATGTTGTAGCGGGTAATTTTGTCGGGACCGGTAATTTCCTTGACCGACATCAGCGACCCGAGCGGCACCATGCCGCCTTTGAGATTGCGCGTTTTCAGCTCGGCGATGTCCGACGGTTTCATCCGGAACTCCGAGTCGGCTTGAGCCACGACTTGGTAGGTTCTGCCAAAACTATTAAAGTCGTTGATGTAAAGCGAGCCGAGATAAATCTGCAAGGTGTCGAATACGTCCTTTAACGGCACATCCATAGACTTGGTCCTGATCCGGTCAACATCCAGGAAAAGCTGCGGCACTCCGGCGCGGAACGTCGTAAACAGCGCGGACAGCCCAGGTTGCTGATTGCCTTTGGCGAGCATATCGCCGGTCACCTGTTGCAGTGCATCGCTACCGGCATTAGTGCGGTCCTGAATTTGCAGTTTGAAGCCGCCCACGACGCTCATGCCCCGGATTGGCGGCGGCGGAAACGCGGCAATATAAGCGCCTTCGACCTGACCGAGATTTTGCTGGAGTTTTTTGACAATCGCATCGGCGTGAAGCTCAGGATGACCGGCGCGTTGTTCGAAAGGTTCCAGTCTGGCGAACATCGTCGCGACATTCGATTGGTTCGCGCCGGCCAAAAATGAATAGCCTGCATAGGCGATGACATGTTTGACGCCTTCGGTTTTCAGCACGATCTTGGTCGCCTGCTGAACCACTTCCTGGGTACGGGACAGCGAAGCCGCATCGGGCAGTTGCGCGTACAGAATCAGGTAGCCTTGATCTTGCTGGGGAATGAAGCCCGTTGGTACTTTTTCAAAAGCCAAGATGTTGAGCCCGTTGAGCCCCGCATACAGCACCAGCACGACCGCCGTCATCCGTATCAGCCGGGCGACCAAGCGTCCGTAGCCGTCGCTGAACCAATCGAAGAAGCGGTTGAAGCTGCCGAAGAACCAGCCGAACAGACGGTCGAACAGCCGCGTAAACCAGTCCTTGTCGCCGTGCGCGCGGTCCAGCATCAATGCGCACAGGGCAGGGCTCAAGGTTAGCGAATTGAACGCGGAGATTATCGTGGAAACCGCGATAGTCAGTGCAAACTGCTTGTAAAAAGCGCCGGAAACGCCGGTGATGAAAGCGGTCGGCACGAACACCGCGACCAGCACCAGCGCCGTTGCAATGATAGGTCCCACGACTTCGCCCATCGCCTGTTTGGTGGCCTCGCGGGCGGTCAAGCCCTCGGCAATATGGCGTTCGACATTTTCAACCACGACGATCGCGTCGTCGACGACGATGCCGATAGCCAGTACCAAGCCGAATAACGATAAGGTGTTCAGCGACAGGCCCAACGCCGACATGACCGCAAACGTGCCGATTAGCGACACCGGCACCGCCAGCAGCGGAATGATCGTGGCGCGCCAGTTCTGCAAAAAGATCACCACGACCAGTACGACCAGCAGCAGGGCTTCGAGCAGCGTTTTGGCCACCGCGTCGATGGATTGCTGCACAAACACGACAGTGTCGTAAACAAGCGTGTAGTCAAGGCCTTCGGGAAAACGCGGCTTCAACTTCTCCATCGTTTCCATCACGGCTTTCCGGGTTTCCAGCGCATTGGAACCGGGCATCTGGAAGATCGCAAGACCTACGCTGGGCTCGCCGTCCAGTACTAGGCCTGAGTTGTAATCCTTGGCGCCCAGCTCGATGCGGGCAACGTCCTTGAGACGCGTAACTTGACCGTCCTTGCCCTGTTTAATAATAATTTCGGCGAACTGGTCGGCTTCCATCAGCCGCCCGGTGGTCGTGACCGTGTATTGAAAATCGGCGTTTTCCTTGGCCGGCAACTGGCCGACCACGCCCGCGGCGACTTGAACGTTTTGTTCGCGGATAGCGTTGACCACGTCGCCGGCGGTCAAGTTGCGCGCGGCAATTTTCTCGGGATTCAGCCACAGGCGCATGCTGTAGTCGCGAGCGCCGAAAATCGCGATGTCGCCGACGCCGGGCAGCCGCGCCAGGGTATCTTTAATTTGCAGCAACGCGTAATTGCTCAAGTAAACACTGTCATAGCGCTTGTCCGGGGAGACCAGGTTGACGACCAGGCTCAAGTCGGGGCTGCGTTTTTTAACGCTGACGCCTTGCCGGCTGACTTCTTGCGGCAGTTTGGGCTCGGCCAGGGCTACCCGGTTTTGTACCAATACCTGGGCTTTGTCCAGGTTTGTGCCCGGTTTAAACGTAATGGTCAGCGCCATGTTACCGCTATTGGTCGATTGCGAGGACATGTACAACATATCCTCGACGCCGTTCACTTCCTGCTCTATGGGCGTCGCCACGGTTTCGGCCACTACCGCGGCATTGGCGCCGGGGTAGGTCGTGCTCACCTGCACGGTCGGGGGAGCGATTTCGGGATATTGGGCAATCGGCAGGCCAATCAGCGCCAATCCGCCGACGATGACGATAACGATCGATAATACCGACGCAAAAATCGGCCGGTCGATGAAAAAGTGCGTGAATCGGTTCATGGTCTATTTCCCGCTATCGTTTCCGGCCGGCACGATGCGTTCCGGGTTCACTTTTATGCCCGGTTTGAGCTTCGAGATGCCTTCGATAACCACCCATTCTTCAGCCTTCAAACCTTGCGTGATCACGCGCGATTGGCCGATATGGGCGCCGAGTTCGACTTTACGGTATTGCACTTGATTTTCCTGATCGACGATCCAGATGAATCGTTGCGCCTGGTCGGTGCCGATCGCGCGATCGGGAAGTAAAACCGCAGGGTAGGGTTTGCTTTGGCGAACCCGCATGCGGGCGAAAAAGCCGGGACTGAGCAATTCGTCCGGATTTGCAAACACGCCGCGCAACGTTAACGTGCCGGTGGCCGTGTCTTCGCGCGGCGATATATAGTCGAGATGGCCCTGGTGCGGGAAATTAACCTCATCGGCCAGAGCCAGTTCGACCGGCGTGCGCGCTTCGGCTAAATTGCCGCGTCCGTCTTGCTGGGCTTGACGCCGGTATTTCAACACCGAACGTTCGTCCGCATCGATATAAACATAAACCGGATCGGTAGAGACAATGAAGGTCAACAAGGTGGCGTCGGCTCCGCTACCGCTGACCAAATTGCCGGCAGTGATCAATTCGCGGCCGATTCGTCCGTCTATCGGGGCGCGGACTTTGGTAAATTCCAGGTTCAACTGGGCGGTATGAACATTGGCTTTCGCGGATTCAACAGCGGCCAATGTTTCCCGCAGGCCTTTGCTGCGCGCATCGTATTCTTCTTCGGAGATGGCTTTGCCGTGAAACAAGCGTTCGGCCCGGGACAGGTCGTTTTTTGCCAGCTCGTGCTTGGATTTAGCGCGCTCCAATTCAGCTTCGGCGTAACTCAGTTGCGCAGCAAACGGTTTTGGATCGATCAGGAATAAAAGATCGCCTTTATGTACTTTGTCCCCGGCCTTGAAATTGACTTTCTCCAGATAACCGCTGACGCGGGCGCGTATATCTACCGAATTGACTGCTTCGACGCGGCCCGTGTATTCGTCCCATTCGGTGACTTGCTGCGATAACGGCTGCGCGATTTTGATTTTGGGCGGCGGCGGTTGATTTGCTTGGGAGCCCGGAGCGTTAGAGTTTTCGCAGCCAATGACGGAGATCAAGATAAAAGTTGCCAGCAGACCGTTTCGTATCTTTCCATCCGAAAAAACAGGTGCAGGATTTGATTGTTTCGATAGCTTTAAGTTAGGGATGGCCGCCGATAGATGGGTTTGTTTTTGCATCCTTTTTTACACTCTGCGTTTGGAATAGAAAAATGGTAAGACATATTATCATTTAATTTAAGGTATCATTGCAGTTTGAGTCAATAAATTTCGAGAGCACTACAGATGATTAAATGCGGGCGACCTCGTAAAGGCGAGGAGCTTTTAAGTCGCGATCGATTACTGGATACAGCCCACAGCCTTTTCCTTGAGTACGGTTACGGCAACCTTAGCCTGGAAACCATAGCGAAGGATGCCCGCGTGTCAATGCGCACGATCTATAGCCAGTTCGGTGGAAAGGCCGGATTGTTCGGAGCTTTGATAAGGCGTTGCAGCGATCAGTTTGTCAGTGACTTGTCGTTGGAAAATGTCTTGGAACGTTCGCCGGAAGACGCGTTGGTTTCATTCGCAAAGCAGTTCCTGCACCGCATTACGCGGCCGGACGTGGTGCGGATGCGGGCGATATTGATCGGCGAGTCGCCGCGTTTCCCGGATTTAGCCACCCAAT
Source organism: Candidatus Methylobacter oryzae (assembly GCF_003994235.2). GTDB lineage: Bacteria > Pseudomonadota > Gammaproteobacteria > Methylococcales > Methylomonadaceae > Methylobacter_A > Methylobacter_A oryzae. The sequence continues at coordinate 13,823 of NZ_RYFG02000092.1, read as the reverse complement.
TCTATGAGCAGGGCCCGCAACGAACTCTACAGCATCTGGCTCAATTCTTCGCCAAACAGCAGAAGGCGGGCTATCTTGCCGAAATGGATCCTCATTTTCTCGCCGATCAATTCTTGAGCGCGCTACGTAGCGAAAGGTTCCAAAAATTGCAACTCGGTTTAGAGCCAACGCCGGACGAAGCGGAGATTGACGCCTGGGTACGGCAGGCTGTCGGCTTGTTTCTACGCGGTAGTTTGAAACACAAACAAGGCAATGCTTAAGGTAAAGAGTTCACCACGAAGACACGAAGCTTTTAATTCAATGTATTAGAAACTTCGTGCCTTCGTGGTGAATATGCTCTTTCTCCGGGTTTTAATTGTTGCCGGTAAGGCTTCATCTAGTTTTTGGAGTGCTCAGTAATAGCCGCTCCAATTCCCCGGCCGGTATCGGCTTGCCGAACAAATAGCCTTGAAATATTGTGCAGCCCAGGGATTTCAAAAGTTCATCCTGTTTAATGTCTTCCACGCCTTCGGCGATCACGGTTATTTCCATCAGCTTACCCAAGGTAATCACGCTGTGGATAATATAGGCGTCCTTGTTATTTTCGATGATGTTATCCATAAAGCTTTTATCGATTTTGATCTGGTCGAAGGGCAGGTTTTTCAGGTAACTGAGCGATGAATAACCGGTGCCGAAATCGTCCATGGCCAGAACGACGCCGATGGATTTTAGTTCAAGCATCTTTGCGATAGCCGTATCGATCTCTTTCAAGACCATGCTTTCGGTCAATTCCAGTTTGAGCTGTTTGGGTTCGATCGCATATTGCGCCATGATTTCCTGCACTTGCTTGACGAATCCCGGTTGATAGAACTGCTTGGCGCTAACGTTTACGGCAATGCTTAGGTTTTGGGCCAAAGGCAGGTTTTTCCAAGCTTTGAGTTGGGCGCAGGCGGTTTCCAATACCCAGCGTCCGATGGTCAGTATCAGGTCCGTCTCTTCGGCTAACGGAATAAACTGGATAGGAAGAACCAAGCCCAGTTCGGGATGATCCCAGCGGATCAGCGCTTCCACGCCAATCATCTGTTTGTTGTGATCGACTTGCGGTTGATAGAAGAGTTGTAATTGTTCGTTGTCGACAGCCCGGCGCAGGGCGGACTCAAATTTTGTGCGTTGCTCCAATTCTTGTTGCATGGCCGGATCAAAAAAACGGTAGGTATTTTTGCCGCTCTTTTTGGCCGCATACATCGCTGTATCCGCTTGCGCCAGCACGCCATTAGCGGTCGTGCCGCCATCGCAGAACAGCACTATGCCGATACTGCTGGAGCAGTTATGTACGACGCTGCTTAAAACGTAAGGTTCCGCCAGTGCCGAAACAATCTTTTCCGCAATCGTTTTTACTTGAACAGCTGCGTTGTCAAGCGCTGCGCCAAGCTCTCCCAATAACACGATAAATTCGTCGCCACCTAATCGCGCCAGGGTATCGGTTTCCCGTACACAGGTTTTTAATCTGCGTGCGACTTCGACCAGTAGCTCGTCGCCTATGCCATGGCCCTGGGTATCGTTTAGCAACTTAAAATTATCCAGGTCGAGAAATAGCAGTGCGCCGTAGTTTTCAGTGCGTGCTTGAATGGCGAGCGCATGATCCAGGCGTTCAGTTAAAAGACGCCGGTTCGCTAATTCCGTCAACGTGTCATAAAAAGCCAGGCTTTTGATTTTTTCTTCGGACGCCTTGCGTTCGGTGATGTCGGTAAAATTTCCGATATAATGGGTAACGCATCCAAAATCGTCCTTGACAGCCGTTATAGCCAGCCATTTCGGATAAATATGGCCGTCTTTATGGCGATCCCATATTTCCCCTTCCCACTGGCCGTCGTTTTGTAAGGCGCAACGCATGGCGCTATAAAATCCCTGGTCATGGTGTCCGGATTTAAGAATAGAAGGTTTTTTACCGATGACTTCTTCCGAACTGTAGCCGGTAATTTGGGTAAATGCCTGATTAACGCGGACAATGATTTCGTTAGCGTCGGTGATAGTGATGCCTTCCAAGGTCTCGAAAGCGGTGGCGGCAATGCGAAGTTCTTGTTTGGCCCTTTTGCTTTCGGTTATGTCCCTGAAGAAGCAGACAAAGTAGCCGCCGTCTTCGTCTATGAACGAAGCATTGACCTCAACATCCCATACGCTTCCATCCTTGCGCCGGTGCCGTGTTTCAAACATATCGGTGCCATGGGCCATAATGTAACGGATATGTTCGGCCGTTTTTTCCGGCGATTCCTGTGCTTCCAGGTCGGTGACTCGCATAGCGACCAGTTCCGCTTCTGAATATCCGGAAAGAAGGGCGTAGGCCGGATTGGCTTCGAGCAGGCGTCCTTCCCGATTTATTTGCCAGAAACCTTCTCCGGTGGTCCGAATCACAGAGCGGTATTTTCGATGCCGCTCGTAGAGTTCGGCGGTGCGTTCGGCAATTTTTTGCTCCAGTTCATATTCGGATGATTTGAGTTGGCTGACAGTGTTGTCTAGCTGTTTTGTCATTCTATTGAATAATTGCGACAACTCGGCGATTTCTCGATAACCCGCTAACGAAATCCGTTGCGTGAAATCTCCACGAGACAAGGCCTGAGCCATGTCTGTCAGCGCAATAATCGGTTTGGACATGCTCCTGCTAACCATTGCTGCAATCAGCCAGGCGCTGCAAGCAAAAAAGAAGACCGCACCGCTTAGACTGATAACCAGTTTTGTCAATGGCGCAAAAGCTTCCGATTGATCGATGTGCGCCATAATGCAGCCGCCGCCGATTTCCGGTACAAACCGGAAACCATGGATGATAGGAACGCCTCGATAATCAAAGTTCAGCGTTTCGCCGCTTTCATTGTGTAAACAGTGTTGCATCGGTAGTGCGGAAATGGGGTTGATGATTCCTTGTTGCGAAGGATAGCGCGGCTTGGTGACGAAAAGGCCGCGGTTATCGGCCAGGAAGGTTTCCCCGGATTGTCCCAATACGTTAGAACCGGTGAAAATCTTTTGCAGCTCTTGCGCGGGATAAGTTGTCACTAAGCTGAAGCCGGAGGGCTGATCGGTAGCTATCAGCGACAGTAGCGGATTGCCGTTTACCGTAGAGATTGTCGCTATTTGTCCGCTAAACAAGGTTTTGTTTAATTCGTCGAAAGGTATAGCTTCGCTGCCCCAAATAAGCTCGTTCTCGACTCCTGAGCGGAAAGTAAAACCGGCGACATGATTGATAGCGGCGAACTGTTCCAGCCGGGTCCGAACGCAATCATTGATACCTCCGTCGACGTTGCTGCAGACGCTTATCAATTTGTCCAGCAAAGCTTTGCCTCGCTCGTTGTCCTTCTGCAAGTGCGTACGCAGCTCTTCGTAACGGGTATCGGCGACACGTCCTACGTCCTTGATCCGATTTTCTTTGATGCTGTTATAAACAAACCAGTATGCTGTTGCGCCTATTAATCCGGTGGGCAGCAGAATGCACAATAACAATGTGACAGTTAAATGTGTTTTTATCGATCTCATTCCCATAGCTTGCTTATTTTATGTAGCTTTTTCAAAACATAAACAAAATAGCCACCGTACGCTTATTCCGGATTGGTGCGGTTTTTTTAAGTTTAACATCTTAAAACCGGATTATAAGCATAGTTTTCATTGATCGAATGGAAGCTAAACATCCATATGATTAACCGATGCTGCCGATTGTCCGTGAAAGTCACGAAAAGTACTAAAAAACTGTCCGCTTATGGCGGAAGTAACCGGGACGGGAGATTGGGGGGAGCTTGGCGAAATATGAAGGAAGGGGTATGGTTGGGATTCTTGATCTTGGGATACGGGCAGTAAATAGGAATTACCAAAATTTTTCCGTTCGCGCCGTCCCTATTCGGCCGGCTCATGACAGGTTTCGACTGCGCCCAGGACTAAAGGCCTTGTCGAATAGAGTTCAACGCGAACGGCTCGTCGACCAAAAATAATGCTTTTATTTCGGCGAACCCAGCGCATCGATATTATCTTGAGCTGCCGAGTTGCCTTGAGCGGCCGCTTGTTGATAGAGCTCAAGCGCTTTAGCTTCGTCCTTCGGTACGCCGAGCCCGTTTTCATAAATATAAGCAAGGTTGTATTGCGCGTCGGGATCGCCGGCTTTAGCTTCTTTTGTCCATTGGGCAATCTTGCTTTCCGTTACCGTTGCGACAGGAGGCACTGCTTTTTTTGTTTCAGGACGAGTGTTATCCGCGGCTTTTTCAGTGCAAGCCGCGAGCAATGCTGCAGTTGTTATAACGATGGCAATAAAGGGGAGTCGTTTATGATGTAATGTCATTGTTCAGCCCGGTTAAAAAATGGAAAAGAATCGGCGCATTGGATTATTTGCCGGTAATTCATTGTTTAGCATGAGCTAATTTGGGATGGTAACTTTTTAATTATATTATCCCTTTTAGTCATATTACGAAAATAGGTGTTTTTGCTTATATTTTGGTAAAAACAAAATAAGCTATCCGTCCGATGACTAGGCCAAACCGTTGGCATCGCCGGTTTGACCTACAACGATCTAAATAGTTATTACAGAATCGGATTCGCAGTATTAAGTCCAGTTATCGTCGTTATCATCGCTAGCTACGTCATCGTCCCAAGAGGATGCATCGGCGATACCGAAATCCGTTCCTCCCATGTCGTCATTGTCGCTGATAGTATTGGATGTAGAGGGGGCGCTCCATGGCGAAGTATCATGGCGCGGCGGTTCTTCGGCAACTTCATGCTTATCGCCATCGATAAATCGATGCATCAGCGCCTCGCCCGCCACTACGCCGGCACCCAAAGCCGCTCCGGACGCCAGATTTCCGAGAATGCCGGAGCCCATTCCGCCCGTGGCCGGTTGTCCCATGACTGTACCGTTCGGACCGACGGGCATATTTGCCCCAGGGCCGTTACCCGCATAGCTATTGGCGGGGATGACGTTGGCATTTCGCCGGCTGAAAAATCCAATCAGCATCACGATTAAAGCGATGCCCAATATCAACAGGATTGCCGGCATCCATTCCGTAAGGCTGGACGGTAGATTTTGACTCGGAGCGCCGGTATTTGATTGTGGCGCGCCATTGGATACTGAAGAAATACGGCTTTTAAGACTGTTTACAACTTCCGGCTTGGCAAAAGGTAATCCGGGTTGTAAGCGCTCAGCGGTGCTCAATTCAACGCCGGCGCCGCTGAACAGTCCCTGTTTTGCCAGTAGCTCGGCTTCCACAAAGTGCGCTTTGGCGCTGTTGGGATGCGCCTTCAGCACCTTGTCCATCATCGCTTGCGCTTCATTAAATTTCCCAGCCTCTGCGGCCAAATAAACTTGATGCATGGTAGGGTCATCTTCGGCAAAAGCGGGTGCTGTTAAAAACAGCAGGGCGAAGATAATAATGGAACGTTTTAACATTGTTCGACTCCTGGTTTGGTTTGTAGTTTATAAATTCGGTGCAATATAAAAATAATGGCGCCGGTTTATTAAGGGATGCTTAACGCTGCTAAAGGCGGTTGCTCAAGGCAAGGCCGGAAGCGAAAAATATTTTTGTAAATCTTTCAATCTCGGCTGATCCAGATAAACATCATCCGGATAATAACCGATATGATGAACTCTGAGTTTTCTCAATAATTCCAGTTGTTCAATAAAAAGCGGCGAGGGAATTTTCTCTCTTGTTTCCCAATTGACCGTTTGCAGCTCAAATACCGATTTTTTCAATCCTTCGGGATAGCGGGCTGCGGCATCGACTAATTGCGTCAGCCATTGCTCAGGTTTCTCTGTTTTTTCAATTGCCGGCGTACTTTCGATAACGACATAATCGTAATGCGCTAAAAAGGATTTATACCCAAAGGGCATAAGTTTCGTTTGAGCAGACGGGCTGCTCAACTCAGCTTTAAACGATTGGGCAGGCCATTCTTCGCTATCCGATTTTAATAAAGGCAAGGCGTGGAGTTTGCGTGCCGTTTTTATAGGGGGACGGTTAGCCCGCACCCGATTAGCCAGCTCATCGGTAAATTGATTAATCAAATCGTTTTTATGTTGAGCCCATGCCATACGCATTTGGGGGCTTGAATGCAATTTTTCAAACTGATCGGGCAATCCCCAGACATCATGCCCAAAAGCTAATGCTACAGCAGAAACATCTTCATAATCGGATAAAACTCCGTCTTGATGAAACAATATCCCATCGACATTACAGTATTGGCCCAGGTCTTCATAAAGTCCGGTAATAAAATGCCTGGCTTCAGGTTGGAAAACCGAAAGCCGCGTATAAATACGATTGGACTTTTGCGCTTTGCCGTCTTTCCATTGTTGCACATACCAGGCGTCGGGAAGGCCGTTTTGATAAGCGAAAACCGGCAGCCACGCATATACGTTGACCCCGGCGCGGGTTTTCAATTGCCAGGCGACATGGTTCAACAAATCCTGTTTAACCGGCATATAAGGGTTGGGAAAATATAATGCATCGGCATTACCGTCGCCATCGGAATCCGAGTATGCCTGTAAAAAGACGGTATTAATATGCGCGTTGGCGATGCGTTGAACCTCGGCTTCTATATTCAGTTCGGTCTGTTTTGGATTTTTATCGTACAGAAAATCCATGTCCAGGCGCGCTACCCGCAACGGCCTATCGGTACGCAGTTTGCCGACAATTTCAGCGAATTGGCGGACGTCCGGGTTGTCAGTCATAATCAGGCGGCGCAACACATCGATGTCGGCGACCGTATTAAAACCGTCAATCAAGCCCATCGTCATCGGCATTCCGGCTTCGCGCGACGCTTCCAGCGCAATGCTGTTGTATTCCCCATAGGGCCAAACCATCACTCTGGGCCATACGCCGGCATGCTGGAAAATGAATTCGGCGCTTTTTCTTAGGGCCAGATGGATGCGTTCCCGGTATTGTTCTTCCGTTTCGTAACGTCCGGCCGCAGGATCGTATAAGCGGGTGACCGCAGCCGCTTGAGCATCGTTTTGCGGATTGGCAACGACGCTTTTATGCAGATCGTAAGTATGCGAGGCCATTTCCACCAGGCCGGATTTCACCATCTCCCGTACCTGGCTCCAATTCAGCAATTGCTTGCCTGCTTCATCCGGCGTATCAATGCCTTCTATCCAAGTCCCTATCAAAGCGACAGTAGCCGGATAGTGGTATTTTTTCAGTAGCGGAAAAACACGCGTATAAAAGCTTTGATAACCGTCGTCGAAGGTCAGCAACACGGATTTATCCGGTATCGAATTTTTGCCCGCTGCCGCATCAAGCACGTTCTGCACGCTGACGATTTTATAGCCGTTCTTCTTTAGCCACAGCAAATGTTCCTCAAAATGGTCGACGCTGACGTCCATCGCATTTAATGAAGATCTTGGGCTGTCGGCTTTTACTATGTCGTGATAGTTGAGAACGATAAAGTGATGTTCTTCGGCATGGGCAACTGCTGCAAATTTTGCTAAAAAGCCCAGCAAAAATATAAGCTTGAATAATTTCGACAGCATAATGATATTTAACCGGGACATAATAAACGATGTGGAAATAATGACGGCGATGAATCAGGTTGTTCGCTATCAAGGTGCCCAAGCAGTTTATAGGCCATCAGCGTCAAGTTAAGCTAATTCAAGAAATAAGCTTATAAGCCTGATAAAAATAAGGGGCTAAAAGGTGAAAATCAACCGGCCATGCTGGTTTTTCAGGTGTAAAACAACCGGGAATTAATTGGACAGATACAAAAAGTCCGCAGTCGAATTAATCATAGCGTTTTATGTCCAATGCTTAATTAAGAAGTTGGTGGTTTTCAACCAAAAACGTTGGTTCATTTAAACGACGTTATATTAGCAATCCGGTATTTTTATCTTTTTTGCAACCGCTTAACTCTATTGGGCCGGACCGTAGACAGCCGCCAAAAAATTCTTAACAGTATTGATTGTAAAAAGTTTTTTCTAACCCGACTTGAGCGTCTAAGCATATCGGAATTTGTATTGCCGGGTTCTGGCATGGCTTATGCTTTGAAGTCAATAGGCTAAGACGCTTTTTAGTAACAATTCCGAGGTTAAAAAACAACATCATGGCTGATCGTGAGCACAACCAGTTTGTTTCAAATAGTTCCAATGAAACGGCCGAGAATTCTAAGTTTGACCTGGACGTATCGATAGAACATATCGCGCATTGGCTGCCGAGCCAAGGGCCGATCAAGGATTTTATTCACCACAACACGCTGCACGCCGTTCAGAATTATCCTTTTCATGAAGGCGTGGCTATTGCCGCAAAAATCTTCGGCGCACGCAGCTATTTGCCGTTGGAGGATTATCAGGAAAGGTACCGGCAGGGCAGGATTGACGACGATGCTTTGGACTGGGCTATCGAGCATTCCGGATGTGTTCCGCAAAATCGCGAGAAATTACGCAAGCGGCTGTTCGCTGAAGACGCCAATAGCCATTATCCGCCGGTTTCATTGGCTAACCACGGCATACGTAACGCTTGGCTGACCAGGCTCGAAGTCGACCTGAACTCGTTGGTGCATCCGATACTGTTCCGCCTGTTAGGTAATTTTCTCGACCAAGGCATTAGCCGCTGGAGCTTGCCGAAGAACGGCGAGCATTTCTGGGATTGCGTATTGCGGCTCGCGCAAAACAGCTTGTTGCCTCTGTATCCGTTAAATGAAGCGAGCGTGCATGGATTGCTGTCCCAAACACCGGATCAAGTCATTAAAGCCTGCTTGGAGCGGATAGTCGGCGATGAAACGCTTTACGAACAATACCTGCTGGAGCTGCTGTTAGCCCATCCCGGCTGGGCCGGTATGGTGCGAATTATTGAGCAAAATTCAAAGTCGTTGCTTGCCCGCCGGGAAATTTCATTGAAAGAAATGCTTGCAGTCGAGCTGGTGCTTGAACTGGCCTTTCTACATAAGAAAAAGGGCGCCCAATTTCCCGGCATTGCCGCATTGCCTCGTCACGATAGCACGCCGTTGCTAAAAAACGGCACATTGAAAGTGAAGATTCCATTGCATTTGCGAGTTTGGCACGAAGCCATGGAATGGTCTTTACATAAAGAATTGCTCGCCGGGCTGAAAGCGAATGCTAGTCCCGCGCCAAGGCCGCAGCCTGAGGCCCAGGCGCTGTTTTGTATCGACGACCGGGAATGTTCGTTAAGGCGTTATCTGGAAGAAATCAATCCGGCCATCGAAACATTCGGAGCAGCCGGATTTTTCGGCATCGATTTTCTGTATCAAGGCTTGGATGACGCTTACCCGGTCGCGCAATGCCCAAACATCATTGTTCCGAAGCATTTGATTAAAGAGCAGGGCAGTAAGCCGAAAGCGGACAACAAGACCGGCAAGCTGAGTAACATGCATTTCACTGCCCATTCAATGTTCCGGGGTTGGCTCTATACGCAAACCTTAGGCTTAGGCTACGCAGTACGAATGGCCTGGAATGTATTCCGTCCCGGCTCGAAACTGCCGGAAATCAGGACCTTGAGCGAAGTCGAATCGCACTCCCACCTGCACCTTGTCAGGGAATCCGACGAGCCGACCGAAGACGGCTATTTACTGGGATTTTCGTTTACCGAAATGGCCGATAGAGTCGGCGGCTTATTGCGCAATATCGGTTTGACGAAAAACTTTGCACCGACGGTCGTTATCGTTGCCCACGGTTCCAGCAGCGTTAATAATCCGCATTTTGCCGCTTACGATTGCGGCGCCTGTTCCGGCAAACCGGGCGCGCCGAATGCCCGTGCTTTCGCCTGGATGGCTAATAACAATTTAGTACGGGCAATCCTGGCCGAACGTGGCATCGATATTCCTGACGAAACCCGTTTCGTCGCCGCGTTGCACAATACCAGCCGCGATGAAATCACGTATTTCGATCCGCATTTGCTCGAAGAACATCCCGTTCCCGGCTTGCACGTTTTCCAACAGAGCATGAAAAAAGCGCTGCAACGCAATGCCCGCGAGCGCTGCCGCTGGTTCGAACTGGGCCCGCAATCGCAGTCAAACGAAGAAGCTCACGATCATGTAATGGAACGCGCGACCTCTATTTTCGAACCGCGCCCGGAATACAATCACTCGAATAATTTATACGCGATTGTCGGGCGCAGGGATTTAACGCGGGGCTTGTTCATGGATCGCCGCGCTTTCCTACATTCCTACGATCCGGCAACGGATACGCAAGGCGACATCATGGCGCGCATCCTGTCCGCGGTTATCCCGGTTTGCGGCGGCATCAACCTGGAATATTTGTTCTCGCGCATCGACAACTCGGTATACGGCGCCGGCACCAAGCTGCCTCATAACGTGATCGGCTTGCTCGGCGTCGCCAATGGCGTTGAAGGCGATTTGCGCACCGGGCTGCCGTCGCAAATGGTTGAAGTGCATGAACCAGCGCGGCTGCTGCTCGTTGTAGACCAGACCCGCGAAATCCTCGATAAGACCATAGCGAAGCTCGGCCCGCTGAAAGAATGGCTTGATAACGAATGGGTAAGGTTTGTCGCGTGCGATCCAAACAGCCGTGAGCTTTCGCTGTATTCGGTTAACGGTTGGGAAGCAGTCGAACTGTCCGGCAATTACCAGGTTCCGCAGGCGAGCCATTCTGAGCAGATTATCCCCGGTAAAACCAAAACCATCCCGGTGCATCAATTGACGAGGAGACATGCATGAACGCATTATTGTTAAGCTGCCAGTTCATACCGTTACTGGGCTTTTTGCTGGTTTTCCTGTCCGACAGGAACGAGAAAAAAATCGCCGCGATCAGCTTCTGGTGCAGCCACGCCTTGGGCCTTTGCCTTGCCGGTCTGTTGGCGCTATGGGCCGGCGCCGGATTTCCCGGCTATGAATATGAATGGTTTACGCTGTATGAAGCCGGCGAATACCGTTTCCCGGTATTGTTCTACCTGGACAGGGTCGGCGCTGTTTATATGTTTTGCGTCTGGGCTATTTTTTCGGTCATCGTCAAATATTGCCGCGTCTATTTGCATCGCGAAGCCGGTTACAAACGTTTCTTTTTGACCATCTTCGCTTTTGTGTTCGGCTTGAATATGGTTATTTTGTCCGGCTCGATCGACATGCTGTTTGCCGGCTGGGAGATTGTCGGCATCGCTTCGTTTTTATTGATCGCCTTTTACCGGCACCGCGTGCAACCGGTTCGTAATGCGTTAAGGGCTTATACGATTTACCGGTTCTGCGATATTGGCCTGTTGCTCGGTTCGTGGATGAGTCACCTGTTGTTCCACGAAAGCCAGCATTTCAGCCAGCTGGCCAACTTATTCGACAATCCGGCAATGCCGCCGGCAGGTTATGCTTCATTGCTGTTGCTGTCGTTTTTAATCCTGATCGCGGCTTCGGGAAAATCGGCGCAGTTCCCGTTCTGCTTTTGGCTGCCAAGAGCGATGGAAGGGCCGACGCCTTCGAGCGCGATTTTTTACGGCGCGTTGTCGGTGCATTTAGGCGTTTTCTTATTGTTGAGAACCACGCCGATCTGGGGATACCATTATTTCACCCGCTTTATCGTTTTTAGTATCGGTTTACTGTCGGTTATCATCGCCGCTATTTCCGAAAAAACGCAATCGAATATTAAAGGCCAAATCGCCTATGCATCGATTACCCAGGTCGGGTTTATGTTTATCGAATTGGCTTTAGGGCTTGAAACTCTGGTGCTGATTCATTTCCTGGGCAATGCGTTTTTACGCTGCTACCAGCTATTGGTATCGCCGTCGATCGTAGCGCATTTATTAAGGGTGGAAGGCGCTGTCGATACCGATTTTTATATTAAAAACGGCAGTTCAAGATTCCAGTTCCTGCCTGCGTCGATACGCGACACGTTGCCGGAAGTCTTGCAAAACACCTTGTATGTGTTCTCGTTGCAGGAAGGTTATTTGAAACTGATAGTGCGTGCTGTGCTTTGGAGTCCGTTAAAGCGGCTGGGCGCAACGATCAATACGATGAATCCGCGGCTGAAACTGCTTAGCGCTTGCGCCGTCTTCGTATTGTTTTGGTTACCGGTTGCGGCTATCGGCATTAACAGCAAATATTTGGCGATTCCGATAGCGGTCTTTATGGTGCTTGCATCGTTAAGCGCTTTCAGCCAAAAACACAGCCCTTTTGGCGTATGGAATGCAATCGGCCTTAGCTCGATTCTGGCGGGCGTCGCGGTTTGGTTTTTAAATCCCGATGCTTGGTTCGACGTGGCGATATTTACCAGCGGTATCGTCCCGGCCTGGATTTTAGGATTGGCGGTATTGGCGGCTCTGCTGAAAAATGAAAATTTTGCCGATACGCCGTTCGCCTACCGGGCGATGGCGGAAACTCAGCCTAAACTTTCGTTGCTGTTGTTTTTGAGCTTTTTAGGTTTGGTCGGCTTCCCGATTTCTCCGGCTTTTCTCGGCGAAGATTTATTGCTGTCCCATGCCAGCAATCACGCTCCGTGGTTTGCATTGCCGATAACGATTGCTTTCGTGATTAACGGTATCGCTGCTGCTAGGGTATTCCAACGGCTGTGCATGGGCAGGCCGAGTGAGTTGAATGTTGCCGCGGAAGACATGGCCCTGGAAGTAAAACATACGGTCGAAACTTCGCAGCCGCATACGGCCTAAAAAACTAACCCCCAACTTTAATTAACCGGGAGGAATAATATGAAAAGAAATATCCATAAACGGGCAACTCGTACCGCATTGGTTTTGCTGGCGTCATTAGCTTTACCAATGGCTGTTTTTGCCGATGCCGGCAAACAGGCTTCTACCGTGCGAGCGCTGCCGGACATCGATAACAGCACTGAGACAACGAGAAGTAAAATTCAAAGCGAAAAAGAACAACAAATCGTTACGGAAGCCGCCGAAGCGCTGTCGAATATCCATCAAGCCTTGGATGCTCTAAATAAGAACGACGGCAAAAAAGCTTTTTACGCGTTGCAGACTGCGTCGGAAAAACTGGATACCGTATTGGCGAAGCATCCGTACCTAAAATTAATCCCTACCGATGTCGTCGTGAATACGATCGATTTTACAGGCGACGCGAAAACAATCGAAAAAGCGGTCAGCGAGGCCGAAGATTTGCTCGGCGACGGTAAAGTTCAGGCCGCAAGGCAAATGCTGGGCGGACTGGCCAGCGAAATAAGCATTTCGACGCTTAACATGCCGTTGGGTTCATTTCCGGCGGCGGTTAAAAAGGCGATGGCAATGGCGAATAACGGAGAAAACAAAGCAGCGCTCGACTTTTTGAACGACGCGTTAAACATGCTGGTCGAAACGACGGATATTCTGCCTCTGCCGTTTATTCGCGCTGAAGCTTTGGTAAACAGGGCTTCGGATTTGGAGCATAAAAAAGATGTCGCAAAAGAAAAAAATCGGGAGGAAATCCTGAAACTGGCCGATGCCGCGAAGGAACAACTGAAAATTGCCGAACTGTTGGGTTATGGCGATAAGAACGATTTTAAACCGGTATATACGGAAATCGATGACATAAAGGAAGATGTGCATACCGAAAAATCGACAGCCGCTTGGGAAAATATCAAGCGTAAGCTGGCCGGATTAAAAAACAAAATCAGTCCTTTCCAGAAGTAATCCGGAGCTCAGGCACAAAATAGCAGGAAGAAAATAGCTTGGATTGAGATTGCTCAATCCGGGCTTTTTATGGAAATTAACAATCGGTCGCGCTACTGTTTTTTATTGTGGAGTTTTATTGGCTATGCCGGTTCGTAAGCCGATGACATTACAACTCAACGGCATTAAATAAACGGCGCGATCAGGATGACGATATGGCGAACGTTTTTAGTGCGTGTTTTAAAAGTAGCCATTGAGTTGCAAAACCTGCAAAATTTAAAATTTGCAATGGCTAAAAGAAAACACCGCAAGCGCTAC
>NZ_RYFG02000091.1 GCF_003994235.2 Candidatus Methylobacter oryzae | reverse complement strand
CTAAAGGCTAAAGGCTAAAGGCTAAAGGCTAAAGGCTAAAGGCTAAAGGCTAAAGGCTAAAGGCTAAAGGCTAAAGGCTAAAGGCTAAAGGGGGCGGTTTTTGGTCCTTCGCCCTTGGCCTTTTGCCTGATTTAAATTGGTTTTGCGAGGTTTTGATTATGGTTTTAAAAAAAATTAAGTTAGCTGTCGTTTTTATGTTCCTTTTATTTGGGACAGCGAACGCTTTTGCAGCGGATGAAGGCGCGGCAACGGCTAGACAAGTCGTAGAGAAATTTCAAGCCGAGCTGATTGCGGTGATGAAGGACGGCAAGAAATTGGGCTATGCAGGAAGATATGAGCGATTAAAAGATCCTGTTGCCAATAGCCACGAATTGACAAAAATCGCTCGTATTGTGGTCGGTAAGGAAGGGGAAAAACTATCCGAAGAACAGCAGCAAAAATTGGTCGATGTATTCAGCCGATTGAGTATTGCTTCTTACGCGCACAATTTTAAAGATTATTCAGGGGAGTCGTTTGTATTCGATTCTGAAGAAGAAACAACAAGAGGCGGCGTTGTTGTCCATTCTCATTTTGTTGTGCCTGACGATAAGCCCGTTAAATTCGATTACATGTTGAAAGAGAAGGGCAACAGCTGGCGCATTATTAATATCATTGCCAACGGTGTAAGCGATTTGGCATTGAAGAGGTCTGAATACACGACTATTCTTCAGCGTGAAGGCTTTGATGCCTTAATCAATAAGATCAATGAAAAAATTGACAATTATTCAAAACAATAGGTTTTAGGCTAATGAACAACAGACCACAAAACGGCAATCGTAGAGTTAGAAAGCAACATGCGCTTTCAGGGTTATTAATCGGAGTTGCGATCACTCTAAGCGGCTGTGCAACAACAGAGGTTATTGAGCAACAAACCGTAGCTAATAAAGCCGATCCTTATGAAAGCTTTAACAGAAAAATGTTTGCTCTTAACGATAACATTGATAACTACGTTGCCGAACCTATCTCGAATGCGTATAAATGGATAACCCCGCAGTTCATGCAAACAGGCGTTTTCAATTTCTTTAATAACCTGAAGAATGTCAATGTGGTCATCAATGACGTGCTGCAGGCTAAATTTTCACAAAGTGCTGAAGATACCGGGCGGTTTGCGATCAATTCAACAGTGGGTTTAGGTGGTTTGTTCGATGTAGCCAAACATATGGGGCTGGAACAAAACGAGGAAGATTTCGATCAAACGCTGGCGGTATGGGGGGTGCCTCAAGGTTCTTATCTGGTGCTGCCTATTTTGGGGCCCTCGACTGCCCGCGGCATTCCGGGAGCGATATTCGATACGGCGGCAAACCCGGCCAGTTATGTGGGAATGCCTGTACAGCTGGTGTCCATGTTGAATTCACGAGCCAGTGCGGAAGGGGCATTGAAGTTTATCGATGAAGCCGCTTTAGATCCTTACGTATTTACACGCGAGTCTTTCTTGCAATGGCGTAACAATCTGGCTACGGATGGAAAGGCTGAGACATCTTCGGATGTTGACGGTCTTGAAGACGAGGTCCTTGGCGGCGATAAAAGCGCAGCTTCCGTACAAGTTTCGTCAAATGGCGACGGTAAAGCAGATCTTGCCTTGCAGTTGGATGCGAAAACTAAAGAGATCACTCAAGTCTCGCATTCATTTAGCAGCGTGGCCCAATCATTCGATAACACCGCCAAATCGTTTGAAGATGCCGGTGTTAAACTGGATCAATTAAAAAAATCAAAGAAACGCAGAAGATAATGTTTCTATTGGAGCTACAAGGATGTAGCTCCAATTTAATAGTGCAGTAAAGAATGGATTTCGTAATTTCCCAATTTTTCCCTTCCCCCCAGAAAATCCAGTTCCACCACAAACGCACACGCCTCTACCGTGGCACCGAGCTGTTCGACTAATTCACAGCTTGCCTTCGCTGTTCCGCCGGTCGCCAGCAGGTCGTCAATCAATAAAACACGATCGTTCGCATCAAACGCGTCAATATGGGCTTCCAAGGTGGCTGAGCCATATTCAAGGTCGTACGACACGCTTTGCACATCGTAAGGCAGTTTTCCGGGTTTTCTTAACGGCACAAACGGAAGCCCTAATTCCCACGCGACCAAAGAACCGAAAATAAAGCCGCGCGCTTCCATGCCGGCAATGACGGTAATATTTTTACCTAAAAAAGGGTGTAGTAATTGATGGACGGCCAGTTTTAACGTAGCAGGATCCTTTACCAGCGGCGTAATATCTTTAAATATAATGCCCGGTTTTGGAAAGTCGGGGATGTCGCGAATTTTATCTCTTAATCTATTCATTATTCTAATCTGTAGAAGTTTGGTTAGGTAAAACGTTGTTGTTATTTTAGCAGTAGAAATATAACAGAATCGTTGAGACTGTTTTAGTTTCGATACACAAGAATCCGGGAGCTGAAGTGGATAATTTGGTTTGATCCAATAGAACTGAAATATCGTTTTGATTGCTTTATACTTGGTTAGGCTTCGAAATTTGTTCGCCTTATTGACGCAGGAGGGAAGTTTAATTTTATGATAAATATCAGCCGGCTTATCCGTTTCATCATCGTTGAACCCGTAAACCTAAGCTTTAAGGGCAAGCTTTTTTCGATTGTTTCCAGTTTCAGTACCATTTTGGTTATGGCATTAGCCACCCAGAAACTAAGCATTGGTTCAGCTTATCCGATTATCGTTGCTTCGATGGGCGCTTCCGCCGTTATTTTATTTATTATTCCACATAGTCCGTTGGCGCAGCCTTGGTCGTTTCTGGGCGGGCAAGTGGTATCCGCTATTATCGGCGTTTCTTGTGCATTGTGGTTTGGCAATATTGCTTTAGCATCGGCATGTGCGGTCGGGGGCAGTATTTTTGCAATGCTGTTGTTGCGCTGTCTGCACCCTCCCGGCGCCGCGACAGCGATTGCGCCGATCCTGGTCGGCGATCCGATTCATGCGATGGGCTACGGTTTTGTGCTGATACCGGTAAGCTTAAACGTGATGATTATGCTGGCTATGGTGATCGTTATTAATCGCTGGTTATTAGGACATGACTATCCGACAATTTCCGATAATGGCAATAAACCGGCGCAGAAAACCGGCATCTCGAATCAGGACGTGAAGCAGGCGTTGAAAAGCATGGATACGTTTGTGGATGTTTCGCCGAGAGATTTGCAGAAATTGCTTGTCGATGCGGAGGCGAGAAGCTTTAAACGCTTTAAAGGCAATATCACCTGCGCCGATATTATGGTCTCGGATGTGCCGGCTGTTGAATACGGGACGGATGTTGAAGAAGCCTGGATGATCATGCATAAGCAAAAGCTCAAAGCCATGCCGGTTATCGATAGGGCCAGACGAGTCATTGGCATCATCACCTGGAATGATTTTTTTAAGTTTGTGGATCTGGGGGCTTACGAAAGCTTCCAGGATAGATTCCGGGCCTTTATACGCCGTACGCCGGATGTGTCGACCGATAAACCGGAGTCCGTCGGCCACATGATGACCTCTTCGGTTACCGTATTGCCTGAAGATGCCCATATCGCCGACCTTATTTCCTTGATGTCTACTCAAGGTTACCGGCAGATTCCGATCATAAACAACGAAAAGCGTTTGGTCGGTATGATCTATCAGGCCGATTTAATTGCCGCGCTTTATGATGAACAGTTGGCATCGGTTGCCGGTCAGTGATGGATAAACCTTTGGCGGAAAGTTGAGTAGAATACTCGTTGCTCCTATCAGGAGCCGCCTCTTGGATGTCACGGTTTTTATTTTGATTATTAGAATCTCCCTGTTGTTGATTTTGGCTTCATTGCCGGTGTTTTTACTGGTGGAGCTGTTGGTGCGGCTGGCTGTGCCCGGACTGCCGAACGCATTAACCCTGTTAGGCTCGGCAATGTTGTTAAGCGCATTTGCGGTGTTGATTCTCGCCGGATTATTGGCCGTTTTTAAAATCGTTATTCTCGCAACGGTGGATTATTTTTCGGCTAAACAGCGGGCGCAACGGCGCGTATGGTTTGTGCAGTCCAGGCAAGAGCAAATTAAACGGTTGTTTTATTTCAAAACCAAGCAAATACAATATATCAACGAGCTGAATAGAAAGCGCCTGTTAAAACGCAATAATCGCAAGCATATCCGCTCGCTATCCCGGTCGATCGATAAAGACCTGCTGTTAATCAAGACGAAACTACCGGGCTCTACTTACCTGCAATTGCAACAGGATAATGCCCGCTATCGAAACCGGCAGGATATTGAAGCGTTGCTGGAATTGCAGCAAAAAATTTCCACTCTTGTTTAGCACATGACTCTATTAAAAAACTGGCTTCTTAACATGACTAAGCTGCTCCATTCGGTCAAAGATGAAAACCTGAAATGGCGGCAGGCTAACCAGCACAGCCAGGCAAAACTTAAACATGCCCGCGTCCTGGCCGAGAAGGCGCTGGAAGCCGAATTAAAAAAGAAAAGCGTACAGTTGGAACACGACATTAACTTGCTAAAGACCAAGCACAATGCCGAGCTGTCGATGTTTAAAACCAAATGCAAGCAGGATATTAAAGACTACAAGCAGTATCTGGTCGCGTTGGATCAGCTTAAAAGTTCAATTCAGGCCAGTTATACCCATCTGCCCGAAGCCGTTGCCTTCACCATTCATCACCATGCGAAATATTTGTTGAATAAAATGTGGGAAGCGGAAGACTTTGAACAAAAAATCCAGCACGAGATGGAGTTAATCCGTTTTATGACGACGGTACATGAAGACGCACGCCTGCATTTGGAAGGCGGGAGTGTCGAAAGTTTGCCGGAAAAGACGCTGAGCCTGATTCAGCAACAATAAATCGGTCTAAAATAAAATACATAGCGTTCCATGTTTAACATCAATAATAGGGACAGTCCTGTTCTATGCAGGAAAGATTGTTTTTACGGTGATTCCGAATACTGTTAGGCTCCAAGTTAAGTCCACATAATAAAAAATCAAAGAGGGCGGATAATGTTAGTTGAGCGTTTATCATTCAATCAGAAAATCATCGTTTTAGTGATTTTTCCTCTGTTAGGGGTGCTGGGTTTATCCGCACTTACCATCACACAGCAATTTAAAGCAATGTCAGCGGCGGATAAGGTCAGCGAATTGACTGTATTTTCATTTCACGCCAGTGCCTTGGTGCATGAATTGCAAAAAGAACGCGGCATGTCGGCAGGCTTTCTGGGCAGCAAAGGCCAACAGTTCCAAAGCGAGTTATTGGCGCAGCAGCAGTTAAGCACGGAAAAGCTGAATACCTTGCAGGAAAATTTGCAGCGTTTAGCTATTCAATCCGATCCACGTCTTGCGGAAGGTTTGCATAAAGCGTTCGGGGAATTGGATCGATTGGCAGGAATGCGTCAAAACATTATCAACTTATCCGTACCCGCCGCTCAGGCGATTGGTTATTATTCGGACGTTAACGGGCTGTTTTTGGACATTATTTCTTATTTGCCGAAGTTGAGTCTCGACACGGCCATGAGCGCTCAATTGTCGGCTTATGCTAATTTTCTTAAAAGTAAAGAACGGGCCGGCATTGAGCGGGCGGTTCTGTCGAATACATTCGCCATGGATCGTTTCGGGCCGGGAATGTATGAGCGATTAGTCAGTTTGATTGCTATTCAAAACACGTTCATGGACGTGTTTTTATCATTTGCCGATCAGCCCGCGCTGCAGGTTTATCAACAGACACTCAGCGGTCAATATGTCGATGAAACCCAGCGTATGCGTGGAATTGCGCTTAAACAGGCAGAACAAGGGCAGTTCGCCGTTGATGCAAAATACTGGTTTAGCATGCAAACCGGTAAGATCGATCTTTTGAAGAAAGTAGAGGATCATTTAGCCTCATTGTTGTTTGATAAAACCAGCGCGTTAAAAAATCAGGCTGAAACCTATTTAACTCTGATCTGCGTTACGGTTAGTTTATTAGTATTTTTAGCATTAAGTCTGTTTGTCGTTCTGCGGCGGGATATTGCTCGTCAACTAGGCGGCGAGCCTTCCGAAGTCTATAGAATGGCGGAGAATATTGCCGAAGGCCACTTATTGCAGCATAACGATCATCAGCGTCATCATGGCATTTTCGCGGCAATGCGTATGATGGAGTCGCGGTTAAACAATATTATTAAGACAATACATGGTTGCGCCCAGCAGATTTTAGATGCCGCGCAAGAAACCAGTTCGGCGGCGGGATCGTTGAGTCAGAGCACTTGTCACCAGGCCGTCAGTATCGACCAAACGACAGCGTCAGTCGATGAATTGCGTAGCTCGATAGAACATAATTTCGCCAATGCCCAAGCTACCGAAAAAATTGCGCAAACCTGTGCGGATTCGGCTAAGCAGGGCTATCAGGTGGTTGAGGACGTTGTAGACGCTATGGAGAAAATCAGCGAAAAAATCGGTTTGATTGAAGATATTGCTTATCAGACGAACATTTTGGCGTTGAATGCCTCCATCGAAGCAGCTAGGGCCGGCCGCCATGGTTTGGGGTTTTCAGTGGTTGCTACTGAAGTCCGTAAATTGGCCGGCCGCAGCCATGATTCGGCCAAAGAAATTCGCAGCTTAATTACAATTTCCGGACAAGTGACACAAAAAGTTGAGCAATTATTTACCAGTATGTTGCCGGACATTTTGAAAACCGCCACACTGGTTCAGGAAATCAGCACTACGTCGGATGAGCAGGCTGCATCGATTAAACAAATTAGCGAGGTGATGAAGCAACTTGATGACGTTACTCAGCGGAATGCGGCAGCGTCGGAACAATTGTCGGCAACTGCGCATATGTTGAACGACCAGAGCCGGATTTTGAATCAGGAAATCGGTTTTTTTAAATTAGGATAAGCTTTGCCGCCATTTCGATAACGACGTGAGCGGCGGTAAACTACAGTGCCACGAAGAGAAACGAAACTCTCTTCGTGGCGGATAAAGTTTTTAAGCCAGCTTAGCTTTCAAAAAGTCTATAACATCCGCAAACGGAATTTCCTCGTTTGCGTCGGCGGTCCTGGCCTTGTATTCCACCGTGCCGGAATCCAGTCCGCGGTCGCCGACTACGATGCAGTGCGGGATGCCGATCAGTTCCATGTCGGAGAACATGAAGCCGGCGCGAACTTTCCTGTCGTCGAATAATACTTCAATGCCGGCGGCCTGCAATTCCCGGTACAGTTTTTCGGATGCTTCTTTCAAACGTTCCGATTTATGCATGTTCATCGGACACAGCGCGACTTGGAACGGCGCAAGATTGGCCGGCCAGATGATACCTTTGTCGTCATGGTTCTGTTCGATCGCAGCCGCAACGACGCGGGAAATACCGATGCCGTAACAGCCCATGATCATGATCTGGTTCTTGCCGCCTTCATTGATGATGCCGGCTTTCATCGCTTCGCTGTACTTGGTGCCTAATTGGAAAATATGGCCGACTTCAATGCCGCGCGCCAACGTGATCTGGCCTTTGCCGTCCGGGCTGGGGTCGCCTTCAACTACCGTGCGCAGGTCGGTAACGTGATCGGGGACCGGCAGGTCGCGTTCCCAGTTGACGCCTTTATAATGCTTGCCGTCCTGGTTCGCGCCGCAAACAAAGTCGGACATCAAGATAACGCTGTGGTCGGCAATCACTTTAATTTTTAGGCCAATCGGGCCGATAGAGCCGGGTTTGCAGTTGCATGCGCCAGCGATTTCTTCGTCGCTGGCGAATTGCAGCGGGGAAATAACGCCGTCGATTTTTGCGGCTTTGATTTCGTTAAGGTTATGGTCGCCTCGTAACAGCAGCGCAACCAACGTGTCTTCCTCGCCCCTGACGATCAGTGTTTTCAGGCACTGCGTGGCGGGAATGTTTAAAAAGCCGCAAACTTCTTCAATACTGTGTTGGTCAGGCGTATCGACCAGCGTCAAGGCTTCCGTCGCCGTAGCGCGAGAGCCGGTAGGCGCGACGGCTTCGGCTTTTTCAACGTTGGCGGCATATTCGCTGTCGGTCGAGAACGCGATTGCATCTTCGCCCGAATCGGCCAGTACGTGGAATTCATGCGACACCGCGCCGCCGATTGAACCGGAGTCGGCGATAACAGCGCGGAACTTTAAGCCCAAATGGTTGAAAATGTTGGTATAGGCTTGATACATCGTATCATAGGTATGCTGCAACGATTCCTGATCCAGATGAAAGGAGTAGGCGTCTTTCATGATAAATTCGCGCGAACGCATCACGCCGAAGCGGGGACGGATTTCGTCGCGGAATTTGGATTGAATTTGATAGTAGGTGATAGGCAATTGCTTGTAGCTTTTGATCTCGTTACGCGCCAGGTCGGTAATGATTTCTTCATGCGTAGGCCCCAGGCAGAAATCGCGCTGATGACGGTCCTTTAAGCGTGCCAGCTCAGGGCCGTATTGTTCCCAACGGCCGGTTTCCTGCCACAACTCGGCGGGTTGCAAGCCGGGCATTAACACTTCCAATGCGCCTGCTTTTTCCATTTCTTCGCGGGTGATCTTTTCGACTTTGCGCATTACCCGCAGTCCTAAGGGTAACCAGCTGTAAAGACCGGCGGCCAGTTTGCGGATCAGGCCTGCGCGGATCATCAGTTGATGGCTGGCTATTTCAGCATCAGCCGGTGTTTCTTTAACAGTATTGAGCGGGAATTGAGAAGTACGCATTGTATTTTAACGAGTTGGTCAATAAAAAGCGGTTATTTTACAGAGTTAATGCTTGTTTAGTCATCCCGTTATCAAATCAATTCACATTGTTGGGATTAATTCCGGGTAGCTATTGACGAACGCAGTCTTTGCCGTACCATTCTCTTTAATAATCCGTATGGGATGCGGCAATCACTTCATAAAACAGCAATTTTCTTTGTGTTCGGGGAAGTGCGCCGCGAAACGCTGAGCGTCCACGTTTCCGAGGCTGGCGATGGTTTATGAGAACAGTATTTGGCGGATCATTTATTTTAGCGAGGCAGAGGATGTTAACTAAAACGGCGAAATCCCAAAGGTAGTGCGATGCCTAAGTTAATGAAATTATTGCCGCTGCCTAAAATTAGTATTCAGCAGCGCAAATACATTTTTTTCTTTATAGTGTGGAGCGCACTGATTGCCTTATCGCTGCTCTGGAATATTCGCCAACTCCATGAAAACACGCTGTTGACTGCCGCAGCCGCTGCACGTACCAGTCTGAACAAAGACATTACATTTCGCAAGTGGGCGGCTTCCCACGGCGGCGTTTATGTGCCGCCCACAAAAATCACTCCGCCTAATCCTTACCTTAAACTGCCCGAACGCGATGTAGTTACTACAACGGGTAAAACTTTGACCTTAATGAATCCCGCCTACATCTTGCGCGAATTGCAAAGCAACTTTGGCGATGAATACGGTAATCGCAGCCACCTGACCAGCTTAAAACCTCTCAATCCGCATAATGGCCCCGATGACTGGGAAACTAAAGCGCTACAGGGTTTCGAACGCGGCGGTAAAGAGTTAATGGAAGAGCAACAGATAGATGGGCAGTCTTATTTGAGATTGATGCAACCTTTCACCGTTGAGCCGGACTGTATGAAATGTCATGCAATCCAGGGTTACAAAGTAGGCGAGATTCGCGGCGGTATCGGCACGTCTATCTTATTAAGCGGTTATTTGCAGCAGGAACAAAAACAAAGCAGCGAATTGACCTTATCTCACGGCCTAATCTGGCTGATAGGTTTTATAGGGCAAGGTTTGTCTTATCGGCGCGAGTATCGCTTGAATTACAAGCGTAAACAGGCGGAAGCCGAGCTTAAGCGGCATCATGACCATTTGGAACAATTGGTCGAAGAACGCACTGCGGCGCTATCGGTTGCCAAGGAATCCGCCGAAGCCGCCAATATTGCCAAAAGCACTTTTATCGCCACGATGAGTCATGAATTACGCACGCCGTTAAATGCGATTTTGGGTTTTTCCGAATTAATGAGCCGGGATGGCGCTACGACAGCCAAACAGCAAGACACGTTAGCTATCATAGAGCGCAGCGGCTCGCATTTGCTGAGCATGATTAACGATGTGTTGGATATTTCGAAAATTGAGGCCGGACGCCTTGATTTGGATGTTCAGGCTCTCGATCTGATAGGCCTGTTGCAAGATATTGGCGACATGATCAGTGTTCGCGCTAACGACAAACAGCTAAGTTTTAGATTGGAAATAGCGTCCGATATAGCGCGGTATATTGAAGCCGACAGCGGAAAATTGCGGCAAGTCCTGATTAATTTGCTGGGTAATGCGATAAAATTTACTCAGCAGGGCGAAGTCATACTTCGTGCCGATACCCGGCCATTGCCTGCCATGGCTATGGCAACACTGAGAATTGAAGTGGCCGACACCGGGGTGGGTGTAGCCGAAGACAAGCAAGAGGAGCTATTTAAGCCTTTCGTGCAATTGGTACAGGAAAATTCAGATACTAAAGGTACGGGCTTGGGCTTAGCCATCTCTAAATCTTTAGTAAAATTGATGGGCGGCTGTATCGGTTTCACCAGTGTCTTAGGGAGAGGTTCGACATTTAAGATTGAATTACCGGTGGCTATCGCAAGCGTTGATCGTATTACCATTGAAGAAGAATGGCATCCGGTTAAATGCATAGCACCCGGCCAGCCTCCTTTGCGCTTGCTAGTCGTCGATGACAATGCCGACAATCGCTTATTACTAACCAGCATCCTGATAGATGCCGGTTTCCAAGTGCGCGAGGCGGAAAACGGCCAACAAGCCGTTAAACTCTTTGAGCAATGGCGCCCGCATTTAATTTGGATGGATATGCGCATGCCGCTGATGGACGGTTATGAAGCCACCGCGAAAATTCGCCAATTACAAGGTGGCGATGACGTTAAAATCATCGCCCTGACAGCCAGTGCTTTTAAGGAACAGCACGCCCGCATTGTTGATGCAGGTTGCGACGAGGTGTTGCACAAGCCTTTTCATATACCGGAAATTTTTGCCGAATTAGCAAAACATCTGGAAGTTAGATTTGTTTATCTGGATGCTCCGGTTCTTGTGCCATCGCCTGTCCCGGAGACGACGGTTGAAATGCTGGCCAAGCTGCCTTTAGATTTACGGCAGCAATTGCACGAGGCCGCGCTTAATCTGGATATGGAAGAAACCAATGCTATTATCGAGCGAATTCGTGCATTAGCTCCCGATGTTGCCGACGGTTTTCAGGGGCTGGCTCAACAATATCAATTTGACCGGATTATTCATCTGGCCGGGACGGCGGATGGCCGCAAAACCTGATAGTGTTTCTGTTTTATTTAGCTATTATTAATTCGTTTTGAGTTTTTAGGAGCTTGGCTTGCGGACGAATACAAGTGACTAGTACTCAGTCAGTATTGATATGTCGAGTACAAAGCATTTAACTCAGCGTAAATCCGCTGATCCCATTCGACAAGCTCATGACAGGCTTCGACAAGGCTCTCCTGAGTTTATCGAAGGATTCAGGACGAACGGATTTACTTTTACTCGTCAAAATAGCATTGACTGAGTACTAGGCATCTGCCTGATGGGCGTGGTTGTGTGTTGGGAAACGAAGCGCTACGTGCTATTTTTATGCAAAAATTTCAGGTTCATCAAAAATTTATTTAGATTAGATAGGGTTACCTTTTGGAACATACAGCGGACATTTTAATCGTCGATGATACGTTAGCCAACTTACAGCTATTATCGACCCTATTAAAAGAAGAAGGATATAAAGTACGTCCTGCTAATAGTGGCGTTCTAGCTTTACAAGCGGTCGCTAAAAAAAAGCCGGATTTAATTTTGCTGGACATCAAAATGCCTGAAATGGACGGTTACGAAGTTTGTTCGGCATTAAAAAGCAATCCCGAAACTAAAAACGTACCGGTTTTGTTTATCAGCGCCTTGAACGACGTTGCCGATAAAGTCAAAGCTTTCAATGCAGGCGGGCTCGATTATATTAATAAGCCCTTTCAATTTGAGGAAGTAAAAGCCCGCGTTGCCACGCATTTGCGCTTAAAAGCCTATGAAGATGACATGGCCGCGGAAATAGCGCTTGGCATTCGCGAAATTGAAGCGTTGAATCAGGAAATCATCGATACGCAGCAAGAGCTGATTTTTACGATGGGGCAGATTTGCGAAACCCGTTCGCACGAAACGGGGCAACATGTAAAACGCGTCGCCGAATACTCGTATTTATTGGCAAAGCTGTATGGCTTTGAAGAGCTGGAGCTAATGAAGCAAGCCGCTTCGATGCACGACATCGGCAAGGTCGCTATTCCCGATAGTATTTTAAACAAGCCCGGCAAGTTGACAGAGGAAGAATGGGAAGTAATGAAGACTCACAGCCATTTGGGTTTTCAGATGCTCAACCTGTCACAACACACGATTCAGCGGCCGTTGTTTAAATTAGCGGCTACTATTGCGTTGGAACATCACGAAAAATGGGACGGCAGCGGCTACCCCTACGGTCTTAAAGGCGAAGAAATCAGTGTTGCGGGACGCATTACGGCTGTTGCCGATGTGTTCGATGCGCTCGGCGCTATGCGGTGTTACAAACCCTCTCGGAGCCTGGAAGAGATTCTGGAAATTTTCCAGCTGGAAAAAGGCAGGCATTTTGATCCGGATATGGTTACGCTGTTTTTCGATCATCTGGACGAGTTTATCGCTATCAGGAATGAATATACGGCGCCTGATTAGTATGTTAAAACGCCAAGCCTCTCAATTACATCAAACAATTGTAACTATTCAGTGCGAAGCTCAAAAAACCTCTCCGGCAGGAGAGGGAGCAAATCTCGCCACAATGGCAATTCTTTTGCCGCGCTGAATAGTTACAAACAATTTTCAATTGCTGGCTAGGCATCGGTAATGAGGACAGGTTCACCGGGGCTTTTACGCATGGGGTGAGGTATGAGGAATCTATTGTTTGCGTGCATTGCGTTAATGCTTGCCGCTTGTGGACAGAACGAAGAAAGCGGGACAACCGAACCTCAATATTCTACGCAAAAGCCGGAGGTTGACCGGGAATATGTTTTTGCGATTCATCCCCTGCACAATCCGACGCGTTTGTTCGAGATTTATGCACCGCTGATCGATTACTTGAACCGGCATATTTCCGGCGCTGTTTTCCGGTTAGAGGCTTCGCGCAATTACGAGGCGTTCGAAAACAAGCTTTACCGGCGCGAGCTTGCATTCGCGTTACCCAACCCTTACCAGACATTTAAGGCTCTCGGCCACGGCTATCATGTGATTGCCAAGATGGGCGACGACTATAAATTCACCGGCATTATCCTGATCAGGCGCGACAGCGGTATCGAAAAAATCACCGACCTGAAAGGCAAGAAAGTATCGTATCCCGCCGCGACGGCGCTGGCTGCGACGATGATGCCGCAATATTATCTTCAAACTCACGGCCTGGACGTCAATCATGACATTGAGAACTTGTATGTCGGCTCGCAGGAGTCGTCGATCATGAACGTTTATCTCGGCGACGTAGCTGCCGGCGCCACTTGGCCGCTGCCTTGGGAAGCTTTCCAGCATGAACATCTGGACCAGGCGAAAGAACTGGAAGTCAAATGGGAAACCGAGCCGCTGCTTAATAACAGCGTAGTGGCGCGGGACGACCTGCCTGAACCGCTGGTCAGGCAGGTCGCTCAACTGCTGGATACTTTGCATACGACCGAGGAAGGCAAAGCCATATTGGCACGCATGCCGTTATCCCGCTTCGAGCTTGCCGACGATCGGCGTTACCGCTTAATCGATGATTTCCTGAGTCGGTTCAGCCAGGCTGTTCGGCCTTTGCCGGGGCGGCAGCAATGACAGCGTTGACAGGAAAATCTTCGCTGCCGGGATCGTTCAAACGGCAGATCATTCTTGCTTTCGTGGTCGGTTCCTTTTGCTTGATTAGCGCATTCGCCGCTTACATGATAAAGACCGAAAGCGTTTACCGTTATCAAGACGCTAATAGCACCACGCTAGGCGTGGCCCAATCGCTTGCGGTCAGCTCACGTTCGTGGGTTTTGGCGAATGACTTGATGGGCTTGCAGGAAGTCGTCAATGCCTTTCAAGCCTATCCGGAGCTGCGCTATGCGATGGTCATTTCACCCTCGGGCCGCGTTATTGCGCATAGCGACCGAAGCAAAGTGGGCCTGTTCCTGTCCGACGCTTCCAGTTTGGCCTTGCTTAAGGCCCCGGTTGAGAGCCGTGTGGTGGCGGCCACCGAATCGGGTATCGATGTTGCCGTGCCTATCGAGATTGACAAGCGCTATATAGGCTGGGCCAGAGTGGCAGTGGGACGGAATGGTATTGCCGGCGAGTTGCGTAAAATGCTAATCGACAATACGGTTTTCGTGTTACTCGCCACTATGCTCTCCTTGCTGGCCGCGACAGTTATCGCGAAGCGGCTGGGCGCGCGCATCGGTTTATTGATGCAGGCGGCAGAGGAAGTGCAGGCCGGGAATGTAAATACCCGCGCGCATATTCCAGGACGCGGGGACGAAATCAGCATGCTGGCCGATAACTTCAACCGTATGTTGGATGTGCTGGCAGAAAATGAAAAGCAACTGCGAACGGCATCCCTATATACCCGGAGTTTGATCGAAGCGAGTCTTGATCCATTGGTGACTATCAGCCCGGAAGGCATCATCACCGATGTCAACTACGCAACCGAGCAAGTTACCGGCAAAAGCCGGGCGGAACTGATCGGGACGGATTTTTCAGGCTATTTTACTGAGCCGGACAAAGCGCGTGACGGCTACCTGCAAGCTTTTTTCGAGGGTTCGGTCACCGATTGCCCACTGGCCATCCGTCACCAGGACGGGCATATTACCGACGTACTGTATAACGCCAGTGTTTATCGCGACGAGGCAGGCCAAGTGCTGGGCGTATTTGCAGCGGCGCGCGACATTACAGAGAGCAAGCAGGCGGAAGCGATGCGCACGCAACTGGCCGCGATTGTCGAGTCCTCCAACGATGCAATTGTCGGCAAAACGCCGGACGGCATCATCACCCATTGGAACAAAAGCGCCGAGAGAATATACGGCTATACCGCCGAAGAGATCATCGGCAAGCCCGTCACTATGCTGGCGCCGGCTTCGCGTTATAACGAGATTCATGAATTTCTGGGAAAAACGCGAATGGGCGAGACCGTTGTCAATCGCGAGTCCGAAAGAATCCGCAAGGACGGGGCTTTGATCAATGTTGCGTTGACACTCTCGCCGATCAAGGATGCTTTCGGCAGTATCACCGGGATTTCAACGATCGTTAGGGACATCACCGAGCGTAAACAGAATGAAGCCGTCAATGCCGCGCGATTGCATTTGGTGCAATTCTCGCTCACGCATTCGTTGGACGAATTGCTTGAGGAAACACTGAATGAAACCGAGAAACTGACCGGCAGCGAGATCGGTTTTTATCATTTTGTTGAAGAGGACCAGAACACCTTGACGCTTCAGAATTGGTCAACCGGAACCAAAGCGAGGTTTTGCAAAGCGGAAGGGCAGGACTTGCATTACGCAATAGCGGACGCCGGCGTGTGGGTTGATTGCATCCATCAGCGTAAAGCGGTTATCCATAACGACTATGCATCGCTTCCTCATCGTAGCGGCATGCCGGAAGGCGATGTCGCTGTGACGCGCGAATTGGTTGTGCCTGTAATGCGCGGCGAAAAAATAGCCGCCATTTTGGGAGTCGGCAATAAGCCTACCGACTATTTAGAAAAGGATGTCGAGAGCGTTTCGCTGATAGCAGGTCTAGCCTGGGAAATTGCTGAGCGTAAGCGGGCTGAAGATGAAATTCATAAGCTCAATCAAGAACTCGAGCAACGGGTCGTTGAGCGTACTGCGGACTTGGTATTGGCGCGCAATGCGGCGGAAGCGGCGAATCAAGCCAAGAGCGTGTTCCTAGCCAGCATGAGCCACGAATTGCGTACGCCGCTGAATGCGATTCTCGGCTTCTCCAACCTGATGCGGAAAGACATGTTGTTGCCGGAGAATCACCGGCAGAATCTCGACATTATCAACCGTAGCGGCGAACACCTGCTGGCCCTGATCAATGACGTACTGGAAATGGCCAAAATCGAGGCCGGGCGGGTGCAATTGGAAAATATCCCGCTTGATTTGGGCGGCATGGTGCGGGATGTTACCGACATGATGCAGGTGCGTGCCGAGGAAAAAGGCCTACGGATGCAGGTCGACCAATCCTCGCAATTTCCCCGTTACATTGTTGGCGATGAGGCCCGTCTGCGCCAGATACTGATCAACTTGATAGGGAACGCGGTCAAATTTACCCAGCAAGGAGGCGTTACCTTACGTTTGGGCACGCGTCAAAACAGCGTTTCGCATCTCGTGATTGAAATTGAGGATTCCGGTTCCGGCATTGCATCGGAAGATCAACAGCGTATCTTCGAGCCTTTCGTGCAACTGGGTTCACAGAAGGACAGCAAGGGTTCCGGGTTGGGCTTGAGTATTACGCGCCAATTCGTGCAATTAATGGGCGGAAATATCAGTTTGGAAAGCAAGCCGGGCAAGGGGGCGTTATTTAGAATCGATTTGCCTTTGGTTGAGGTCATGGAAGCCGACATCGCCAAAGCGAGGGAAGTGGAAAAAGGCGACGTGGTGGGCTTGGCTGAAGGACAGCCCGAATACCGCATCCTGATTGTCGAAGATCAGCTTGAAAACCAGGTGCTGCTGGCAAAACTGATGGAGTCGGTCGGTTTCCAGGTCAAGGTGGCCGAGAACGGCGAGCAGGGCGTGCAACTGTTCCAGAGCTGGCATCCGCATCTGATCTGGATGGATCGCCGCATGCCGGTCATGGATGGGCTGGAAGCAACGCGGGCGATTCGCAGTCTTCCCGGAGGCAAGGCCGTGAAAATAGTGGCTGTCACCGCGTCCGCCTTTATCGAGCAACGGGCTGAAAGCCTTGATGCCGGCATGGACGGTTTTGTGCGAAAACCCTACCGGTTTAATGAAATTTACGGGTGTCTTTCGCAGCAATTGGGCGTACGATATATTTACGAAGGCGCTCCCGAAGCCGATAAGCCGGGCATGGCGTTGACGTCGGAAATGCTGGCGGCATTGCCCGAGGCGTTGCGTAGCCAGCTAAAGGATGCGCTGGAGAATCTGGAGAGCAAACGCATTGCTTCGCTTATCCGTCAGATTGCTCCAATCGACTTGGAATTACATAAAGTACTGGCTTATCTTGCCGAAAATTTTGATTATCCGGCGATCCTGGAAGCATTGCGGGAAACCGATTGAGAACCTAATGACAGACAAAGGCAAAATTCTAGCCGTCGACGATACTCCGGCTTCTCTCAAATTGTTGTCGGACATTCTGATGGAAGAAGGTTATGAAGTGCGCTCCGCGATTAACGGGGAACTGGCTTTACATTCCGCCTTCAACAATCCGCCGGAATTGGCTCTGCTGGACATCCGTATGCCTGAGATGGACGGTTTTGAAGTCTGCCGGCAGCTCAAAAAACATCCTAAAACCCACGACGTGCCGGTCATTTTTGTCAGCGCGGTATTGGATATCGAGGAGAAAGTGCGAGGTTTTGAACTGGGTGCCGTGGATTTTGTCACCAAGCCTTTTCAGCGTGAAGAGTTGCTGGCCAGGGTTCGTACTCACCTGGAAGTCGACCGTTTGCGTAACCATCTGGAGGAACAGGTCGAAGCGCGTACCAGCGAGCTTAGGGAAAGCGAAAAAATGCTGCGGGCGAGCCTGTTGGATTTCGTCACCGCAATTGCCGCCACGGTTGAGATGCGCGATCCTTATACGGCCGGCCATCAGCGCCGCGTCGCCGATTTGGCTACGGCAATGGCCAGGGAGTTACAGCTACCGGCCGAGCAAATCGAAGGACTTAACTTGGCCGGCATGATGCATGATATTGGCAAGATCCGGATTCCGGCTGAAATACTCAGCAAGCCGGGGCGCCTCAGCCAGTTGGAATTCGGCCTGATCAAGGAGCATCCGGTAACCGGCTATGAAATACTCAAATCCATCAATTTCCCTTGGCCGATTGCGCAAATCGTATTGCAGCACCATGAGCGGCTTGATGGTTCGGGTTATCCGCATGGACGAAAAGACGGTGAAATCCTGCTTGAGGCCCAGATTGTCGCAGTAGCCGACGTCGTCGAAGCCATGGTCTTGCATCGCCCTTACCGTGCCGGGCTCGGGGTCGAGGCGGCGTTGGATGAAATTACGCGTAACAAAGGCATCATGTACAATCCCGAGGTAGTGGATGCTTGCCAGAGTCTTTTTCTTGAACAGAGTTACAATCTGTTGCCCTGAACATGATTATTTAAAACCGCTCCGACAAAACGACTCACCTTAGCTAAAAAATCTATGATATTGAAAAATGTTATCGCGGCCTATAACGAAGCCGTTTTTGATACGGATCGTGATAAAGCCTTTGAAGTCATTCACGAAGCCATGGCCCAGGGGCTTACGCCCGAGGATATTGTTTTCAAGGTGGTCATTCCGGCCATGGAACTGATGATTAAAGCGATCAGCGAAGATTTCGACGCCAATCTCGCCCAACACTTCATGGCGTCGCAAATCGCGTCCCAAGTCACCGATGAAATGGTGGCGCTGTTTCAATCAAGTCCCGAAACCATTGGTCGTATCGTTATCGGCACCTCGCATGGCGATATGCATACGCTGGGCAAGCGCATTGTCAGCGGTTGTCTGCGTTCGTTGATGATTGATGTGGTCGATTTAGGCGTTAATGTCAGTGCGGAGCGTTTTGTCGATGCGGCATTGGAGCATGACGCAAGCATCATCGCGATTTCCTCGATGATGGTGCATACCGCGCGTAGCGAACACGGCTGTCTGGCGGTACGGCAATTATTGAAGGAACGCGGCTTGGAAGACCGTATTAAAATCGTCGTCGGCGGTGCGCCTTATACTTGGGATACTGAGCTTTATAAAATTGTCCAGGCCGACGCATGGGCGAGCGATGGTGTTTCGGCAGGAAAAGTTATTAAGGATTTAATTGTGGGGATGCGTAAATGATTACTGGAATGGATAGGTTGGTTGCTGCAATAAACGGCGAAAAGTCGGATCGCATTCCGGTATTTTGCAATTTATTGGATCAAGGCGTTAACGAGCTGGGTTTAAAATCTTTATACGAATATTATCAGCGCGGTGAATATGTTGCCGAAGGGCAGTTGAAAATGCGCGAAAAATACGGTTACGACAATGTCTGGAGTTTGTTTTACGTCGGCAAGGAAGCGGAACTGTTAGGTTGTAAAAAGATTTTGTTCTCGCCCGACGGGCCGCCGAATGTTGAACATTTTGTGATTCAATCCTATGACGATATCCACAACCTGGAGATTCCGGACGATTTTATTCATCACCCTGTTTTTGCCGAAGAATTAAAGTGCCTGCAAATCTTGAAGCGGGAAGTCGGCGGGCGTTATCCGATCTGCGGTTATGTCACTGCCGGCATGGCGTTGCCGGCATTGTTGATGGGCATGGACAAATGGTTCGAATTATTGTTCATGGGACCGCCTGAAGTACGCGATGAGTTATTGACGAAATGTTCGTTATTTTGCCGGCGCCATATTGCCGCGTTGAGAGAATTGGGCGCCGATGTGATTGTTTACGCCAATCCGTTCGGTTCCACCGATTTTGTGCCTTTCCCGTACATTATTAAAAATGCGATACCGTGGATGAAACAAGACTTAAGCGCAGGGCTGCAAGGTATCGTTTATTACTGCGGCGGAGCCCGTTTTAATCAGGTGATTGAAACCGTTATTTCTGAAATCGGCATAGAAACTTATTATTTAAGCCCGTTGGATGATATTGGCGCAGGCAAGCGGATTATCAACGGTCGAGGCCTAACCTGCGGCGTTATCAACGATATTAAGCTGATCGACTGGTCGGAAGAAGAAGTTAAACAGGAAGTAAAACGCATGTTGACGGCCGGTATGGCCGGCGGTAAATTTCTTTTCGGCACTATTCTGATGCCGTACAAAATCCCCGAACGCAACATCAGGGCGATGCTGGATGCTGTTTATGAATATGGGCGGTTTTAATTAATCGTAAAAACAATGTCATCATCAACACTAAGCCTGGTCGGCTGCGGCATTTTGCAAAAAGAAGTGAGTTTTTTAATTGCAAAAAATAACTGGCCGTTAACGACGGATTTTTTACCGCCATCGTTGCATATTGACTTCGATCGCTTGGCCTACGCGCTGCATGAAGGTTTATCTCGACATGCAGGCGAACAAACCGTTGTCTTTTACGGGGCCTGCCATCCGATGATGGATAATATGCTGGATCAGGCTCGTACCTTGCGGACGTTGGGACAAAACTGCATTGAAATGCTGCTGGGCGCGGAAGAGTTTAATCGCGAGCTGGCTAACGGCGCGTACTTCTTATTGAATGATTGGGTTCGTGGTTGGGATGATGCGATTGCTAAAACCTTCGGCTCGAATATTAACGTTATTCGCGACATTTTTCATGACCAGCACCGTTATCTGTTATGCCTGCGCACGCCGCTATCCGACGATTATAGCGAAGAAGCCGCACGCATCGGCGCTATGCTGGAACTGCCCGTGCAATGGCGCGATGTAAACTTGGACCATCTCGAAAACGTCTTGCAAACCGCCATCAGCCGTAAATTGGATACCGTGCATGCCTGATCAGCAAATGACCATTTCCGTTGCCGAGTGGGAGAAACTCAAACAACGCGCAACCAAGCTCGCTTTGGATAAATCCAATCAACAACTGGTTATGCAGTTGATGAGAAAAATGGGTGAAGCTTCCGGCCTGAACAATGTGATCGACAATATGCTGCGTTCGATCGTCGATGTTATCGGCGGAGCGAACCTGGTCCTGTATTACAAAATCGATGCCGATATTTTTTCTGCCGATGTCTATGGCGAAAAGCATCATTTGCATCGAGTCGACGATCAGCGCGTCAGCGATGCTTTTGCAACAGGAGAGGCCAGCGAATTTGAGCATGATTTTAGCGATACCCGGATGCTGACGCCGGCGTTTACCCATGCCTATACCTGGATTTACCCGCTCAAAGTCGGTTCGACCGTAATCGGCGTATTTAAAATGGAAAGCCTGCACGTGGCAATGCGCGACCTGCATAGCCAATTGCCGTTATTTTTTAACTATGCGGCGCTGGTATTAAAAAACGAAATTCTCGGGCATACCCGCTTACAGCATATTAATAGCCTGTTACAGCAAGAAATTATTATTCGTAAGCAAACCGAGCGGGAACTGGTCGCAGCAAAAAATGAGGCGGAAGCGGCGAATCGGGCCAAAAGTATATTCTTGGCCAACATGAGCCATGAATTACGGACACCGATGAATGCGGTGTTGGGTTTTTCGCAATTAATGCAAAGAGACGGCGATCTCAGTCCGTCGCAACGCGAGACGTTGAATATCATCAATAACAGCGGTAAACATCTGCTGGAACTGATTAACGACGTGTTGGATATGGCGAAAATCGAAGCCGGGCGAGTGGTCATTGAAAACGGTAATTTTGATCTTGGCGCGCTGGTTCTTAGCATCATCGACATGATGCACGAACGAGCCGAAGCGAAAGGATTGGAATTGCTATTGGATCAAGCATCCGATTTTCCGCGTTTTGTTAGCAGCGATGAGCCAAAATTACGGCAAATTTTGCTGAATTTGGTCGGCAACGCCATTAAATACACGCAAAAAGGTCAAGTGGTCATGCGTTTAACGGCCGAGGACCTGCCTGAAATACAAAAATGCTTGTTACTGTTCGAGATTAAAGACACCGGGATCGGCATCTCAGAACATGATTTGCCGTTTGTTTTCGATACCTTTGTCCAAGTCGGCAGGGAATCCGATCAGCAAGGCAGCGGTTTAGGCCTGCGCATTACCAAGCAATACGCGGAACTAATGGGCGGCCAAGTGACTGTGACCAGTGAATTGAATAAGGGCTCGTCTTTTACGTTGAAGCTGCCGGTTACCGCGGTCAATCAATCGGAGATTATCGATAAACTGGTCCTCGACGGTAAGCAAATTCTCGGCTTGGCGCCGGGGCAGCCCAACTATCGTATTTTGATTGTTGAAGATCAATTGGAAAACCGGTTGCTGCTCAGAAAATTAATGGAATCCGTTGGCTTCGAAGTATTTGAAGCCGTCAATGGCCAGCAAGGCATAAAACAATTTATACACTGCCAGCCGCATCTTATTTGGATGGATAGACGCATGCCGATTATGGACGGCATAACCGCTACGCAAAAAATTCGCGCATTGCCCGGCGGCGATAAAGTGAAAATCGTTGCCGTGACCGCGTCGGTTTTTACCGAGCAACGGCAAGAGTTCATAGATGCAGGCGTCGAGGATATTGTCGGCAAACCCTATCGCGATGCCGAGATTTTCGCTTGCATGACCAAGCATTTAGGCGTGCGCTTTGTCTACGATGAACTTGCCGGTCAGAAAACCGCTACTGAGCAAGAGCTTAATGGACAGCATTTAAAGCAGCTTCCCGAAGCGCTGTTGTCTGAATTACAGCAAGCTGCGGTCAGTTTGGATATAGAGCAAAGTCTGGCGGTGATCGAACGGATTAAAACAATTGATGAATCGTTAGCTGAAGTATTGGCAGGCCGGGTCAATCAATTTGATTTCGAGGCGATCACTAAATTATTGGATGATACTGACATTTTATAATTTTAAGGGAGCGATCCCTTGGCTTCCTTCCTTTCGTACATTTGTATATCCGCATGATGCAACAGCGTTTTAGCATCGCTTCCATGATCCGGGTAAATGCTGATTCCGGCGCTAACGCCAATCTCGATAGCGTAATGATCAATGGGGTAAATCCTGCATACTGCATCGGTAATATGGTTAAGCAGTTTTTTAACCATTTTTCGGTTGCTAACGTTTTCCAGCAGAATGACGAATTCGTCCCCGCCCAATCGCGCGACCGTATCGGTTTTACGGGTGTTGCGAACCATCCTGTCGGCCACTGCCTGCAATAATTTATCGCCGATCTTATGCCCGAAAAGATCATTAACCGGTTTGAATTTGTCTAAATCCAGAAACAGTACGGCAAACTGAGTCTTATTGCGCGTCGCCGACTTAATGGCCTGTTCAAGCCTGTCATTGAATAGCACCCGGTTAGCCAGCCCGGTCAACGGATCATGATGAGCGATATGGCGCAGATGCTCTTCTTCCGCTTTGCGCTCCGAGATGTCGGACAGAATGGCGATATAATGCGTGAGCTGGTTATCGGCGTTTCTTACCTGGTTAATGCTGATCCTCATCGGTATTAAGCCGCCGTTTTTCATGCGGTCGATAACATCTCCCTGCCATTGGCCGGTGGCATACAGCGATTCCCACATGCGTTTATATTCTTCGTCGCTGGTATAGCCCGATTGTAAGATAGACGGAGTTTGGCCCAAAAACTCGCTTTCATCGTATCCGGTTATCTTACACAGCGCTTGATTAACCGAAACGATGCGCGCCGACGCATCCGTTACCAAAATTCCGTCACTGGTGCCGGCAAAAACCGTTGCCGCCAATTTCAATTGTTGTTCCGCTTTTTTGCGTTCACTCAGGTCCATCACATAGGCAATGCCTTGTTCCCGGCTGCCTTCCTGCATCGCCGCGCCGATATAGACCGGTACCGAATGCCCTTGTTTATGTATCAAGGCTTTTTCATAAGGTTCGCATCGGCCGTGCGTCAAAAGCTCATCAATGGCTTGTTGATCCTTGGATTGAAATTCAACCGGCGTAATATCCCGCCAATTGACGACGCCGGCCAAGAAATCCGAGCGGTTATAGCCGAGCATGGTTAAGAAAAGATCGTTCGCTTCCTCGATAGTGCCGTCTATCCGCCAGGAAATAATGCCGATCGTATTCGACTCCTTGAGCCTGCGAAACCGCGACTCGCTGATAATAAGCTCACGCTCGGCTTTAGTGATGCTGTTGATGATCTGACGGCTGACCCATAACCCTATGCCGATAAATAAAACCAGCGCCAGAACAGTAATGCGCCATGTTGTCTGTTTAACCCATCGCGCCCCTTCACTCAGAATCAACGAAAAACGAATTTCCATCTGGTAAAGATCACTGTTCAGATGCCGTAAGCGTTCTCTCAATTCAATTATTTTTCCAGGATTTGGGTTAGTGCGGATTTCAGTCCGAATTTGCTCACTTAACTGCTTCAATTCGTCGATGGTTTGATCGGCGGACTGCCAGACAAAAATAGCATCGCGCATATAAGAGACGTGCTGGAACGTTAAAAAGAACGTTATCATCGAATCGACGTCGTCCGGGTGATTTTGGCCCTGTAGAAAGCCTTTTTTAGCGGCTTCGTAATTTGGCGGGGATTGCAGTAATGCCAAGCGGGCGTTCTTATCGCCGCTGATCACGTTTAGCGCTTGTTGATAAGCGGCGTAGTCGGTTTCGGAACGATTATAGGAATAACTGCTCAAATAGAAGACCGCATCTTTCTGCGCTTTAGCCCACAAACCTTCGCCCCTGACATAAGAGCGAACGCCGTCGAAAATATTGCCGTACCAAAAGATCATTCCGCCCAGCAATACTGAAATCAGCACAAACAGGGAGATAATGAAAACAACTTTGCCGCCGGTGGAAAATACCGGCAAGCCGAGTTTGTGTATGTTGTTAGTTACCATAGGCTCCTAGAAGTCGGATAGCGTCTAACGTCTAGGCACACAATCTTGTCGTTCATTAAAAGCTGTCCTTAATTTTGTGTGAAGAAGGCAGTGAATGCCGGCATCCTCTCTTTGCACAGCATAGTAAACCGGTTTATTGCCGGTTTCCAGTCTTGTGGACTTGTTGGTCGGAAACACTGTTTTTTTGTTATCGCTCGAACCGGTGTTTCCGGCGCACATTGCTGTAAAATACCTGTCTTAGCGTCCCCGTTAGACGCAACAGACCTTCCGGCGAATCCCATATGAAAGTAAACCCGCTAATTCCAAACCTACCCGCCGAGCATTTATTACAACACATGCCGGTATCGACTTTCGTGTTGAACGCCAACCATCAAGTCGTACTCTGGAACAAAGCCTGCGAGCAATTGACCGGCCTGAAAGCCGCGGACATGATCGGTAGCGATCAGCATTGGCGCGGCTTTTACACCGAAAAGCGCCCGTGCCTTGCGGATTTGCTGCTCGACAGCACCTTAGGCAACGTGACCGATCTTTACGAACAGGCCAGCTTATTTAACGTCTACTCCGATATTTGCCATACCGAAAACTGGTGCCTGATGCCGGACGGGCGCAGGCTGTATTTGGTTATCGATGCCGGCACGATCAGCAACGGGCAGGGCGAGGTCGTCGCGATTGTCGAAACCCAGCGCGACCGCACCGAGCAACGGCTGACAATGCAGGCGCTGAGCGAAAGCGAGCAGCGGATTTCCTCTATCCTCGGTTCGGCGATGGACGCGATCGTTACCGTCGATCAGCAACATTGCATCACGCTGTTCAATGCGGCGGCAGCCAGAATCTTCCGTTGCGCGGCCGACTTTGCGCTCGGCCAGCCGGTCGAGCGTTTTATCGCGCCGCATTGCAGCAAACTGTTCATGCAATTTATCGACTTCGATAACGCCGCCGCAAAAAACCAAGCCTGGGCGCCGGAAGGCCTGAGCGCCCGGCGCGCGGACGGCGAGGAGTTTCCTATCGAAGCCACTTTTTCGCCGCTGGAAACCGACGGCCAAAAACTCTACACCATCATCCTGCGGGACGTGAACGACCGCCGCGTTGCCGAACAAAAACTGGAACGGCTGCAACAGGAAAAAGGCTATTTGCAGGAAGTGCTCAACGACGATCACAATCCCGACGATTTTGTCAGCGCTTCCAAGCCGATGCGGACCGTCATGGAGCAAGTGCGGATGGTCGCGCGCACCGATACGCCGGTTCTGCTTCTCGGCGAGACCGGCACCGGCAAGGAATTGCTGGCGCGTGCGATCCACGAATTCAGCGACCGTAGCGCGGCCATCATGGTCAAAGTCAATTGCGCGGCGCTGCCCGCCGAACTGATCGAAAGCGAATTGTTCGGTCATGAAAAAGGCGCGTTCACCGGCGCAACCCAGCAGCGCAAAGGCCGCTTCGAACTGGCCGACGGCGGCAGCCTATTCCTGGACGAACTCGGCGAACTGTCGTTATCGGCGCAAGCCAAACTGTTGCGGGTGTTGCAGGAACAGGAATTCGAACGGGTCGGCGGCAACGAAACCGTCCGCGTCGATGTGCGGGTCATTGCCGCGACCAACCGTAACTTGGCCGATGAAGTCGGGGCAGGGCGCTTCCGTTCCGATCTGTATTACCGGCTGAACGTATTTCCTGTCGAGATACCTCCATTGCGGCAGCGGCCGGCCGATATTCCACTACTGGCGCGTTTTTTCCTGAGCAAATACGCGAAAAAATTCGGCAAACGTTTTGACGACATCGATGCCGCCGGTTTGGAGCAGTTAAGACAGTATGCCTGGCCCGGCAACGTCCGCGAATTGCAGAACGTGATCGAGCGGGCGGTGATTTTGTCCCAAGGGCCGCTGCTGGAGATTGCGCCGTTGTCGGTTCTCGGTCTGGCCGGCGTTCAACCAGTGCGCTTGCGGACGTTGGAGGCGGTGGAGCGCGAACACATAATGCGCACACTGGATGCGGCCAACTGGCAGATTTCCGGCGCCAAGGGCGCGGCGGCGATATTGGGCATGAACCCGAATACGTTGCGGTCTAGGATGTTGAAGTTGGGGATTTCCAGAGTGGGCTAGCTTTCCGTGGTTGACGCGTACCGGATTTTGCCTTCTATTCACGGAACAAGAATAGTAATTCAGTGAATAGAAGGGTATAGTTTGGCTGTAGTAGGGGGATTGTTTTCGATATGAGGATTTTTAAATATAAAACGTTTGAAAAATGGGCGGAAAAACAAGGCTTGAATGATGAAGACTTGAAAAAAGCCGTTCTTGAAATAGAAAACGGATTAATCGATGCTAATTTAGGCGGCAATGTTTATAAAAAGCGTATTGGCAGACAAGGACAAGGGAAAAGTGGAGCGCATCGAACCCTGCTTTTGATGAAACGAAACGATAAAATTATTTTTGCCTACGGATTTGCCAAAGGCGAAAAAGACAATATCACAAAAAACGAACTTGA
Organism: Candidatus Methylobacter oryzae; assembly: GCF_003994235.2. GTDB lineage: Bacteria > Pseudomonadota > Gammaproteobacteria > Methylococcales > Methylomonadaceae > Methylobacter_A > Methylobacter_A oryzae. The sequence goes on along the minus strand of NZ_RYFG02000091.1, from coordinate 15,040 downwards.
AGGTTTTAAGGTAATGGCGGAAGCTTTCCTTAATTTAACCGATGAACAGATCAATATATTGATTAACAAACGGAATTTAGTGGAGCTTGCAAATGAGTAAAATCCAGGAAACCCTTAGCGAAATGGCAAAAGACCTCTATAGCGTGGGTGGCATCGATAAAACCACATTAAGACGCTTTGATATAAATGCATTACCGCCGGTGCCGAACTATACGGCAACTCAAATTGCGGCACTCAGGCATAAATTGGGCTTAAGCCAGAGCGTTTTTGCCGCTTATTTGAATGTGTCGGACAGGGCGGTAAAAAAATGGGAACAAGGCGAAGCCAAACCGACCGGGGCAACGCTTAAATTGCTGTCTATTGTCGAGAACAAAGGGCTGGATGTGATAGCTTAAATAGGCTGTAGGTTGGGCTGAATGCAATGAAGCCCAACAACTCACCGTTCGCCACAGGTAACATCTTCAATCGCTAGATCGCTAGCCCAATGTTCTGGCAATACACCGGTTTGCACATACCGGTGAAATGTAGAAAACGGCCAGTCAATCGGCCGTTTGACAAATTAAGCTACCGCCGCCCGGTCAGGGCTGCGGCTAATTCTATCCATCCGGCTATGTTTTCCCGTCCGTTTTGGGCTATAAAATCGTAACGTTCATAGTGCTTAGAAAGTGCGACTACCTGATTGCTTGTCGGAGCATCGAACCACAGGTCGCTTTCTGGAATAGGACGTGTGTAGTCACTGTATTTTATCCATTTATCCCCATTCTTCTCGGCGAAGTAAATTCCGTTTTCCGTTTTATATAATCCGATGCAAGCGAGCGGGTCTACTCCTTTAGTAGAGGTCTGACTGTCCTTATTTTTAACCTTGTGAATGTCGACGGTAAGCAACCCGTTTCCTTTCAAGACACTCTGGACAATTTCATACCTAACCCAACGTCTAGTCGAAGTCTCTGCACCGGTCAGTACGCAAGTGACTGAAGTATTCTTTAGTCCATTTCTAAGGAAAGTTTTAAGATTATCTTCGCTTTCTTTCTTGGAAGCTTCGAAGACGCTACTGTCGAAAAAACCGCTGTCAACTTGTTCTTCCGGTTTTACAACCCAACAGTTCCGTACGTTCCAAGCTCTCCAAACGTCTGGTTTATAGTGAAACGAGAAAAAAGTTCTTCTAGCCATTTAGTATGTTCCTTATTGAAAAAAATGTGTAAGGGTGAAATTGATTAAGTGATCGTCTTATTTGTTTAGCTTCTTAACGAGCTGCACTAATTTTTGAGCTAATTCGGCATGCGGTGTTTCCGGGTCAGACAATTCTGTGATGAGCTGTTTGACCCATTCGATGCCCTTATAGTGCATCTCGGGGGTGCCAATGACCGTCTCATATATTGTTTTCGCTGCATAACCGGTAGCTCCAACTGGTATCGTAATAACTCCTTTCTGTACAGCAATTTCGAACTCTCTAATAACACCGTTTGCCTCGACAGCCTTACCGTCGACAAGCTTGTTGCCGAAAACGAAAATAGCTATGCCAGCCAGCGAGATCATTCGCTGCCTGTACTCTTCCCAAAGCTGTTGCAGGTCCTGCGGGCTACTCGCAAATTGTGGGAACGGGCGCATCACGAGCTGGTCTTCGGATAATTTCTCAGGATTTGAGTAAATTGCCTCAAGTGCACCGTTTATAACAGCGCTACCGATACCCCATCCAAAACCGTTTACGACTCTGAAACCTTCACGTACAAGGCCAGCAGTCAATGTATGAACAAAAGTTTGACCTTCCTGTCTAGACCAGTTACCGAATTCCTCAGCGCTTCCTGAAATAAAGACAGTTTTCTTCCGAAAGCGAGTTTCGATTTCTTTTAGGATACAGGGAATTTCCACGTAATCATTTATGAGCAGCGTCTGGATTCCAAAGCGTTTGAGGTCGTCTACCCGAAGTTCTTGCTTACGTTGCTTGTACTTCGCGACTTCATCGTCATCTCCTATCTGCATCATCTCTCGTCGCATGAAGCAGTAGTGCTGTCTCATCGGTTGATTGACATGAAGTCTACTTAGAACATAATCCAGATTCGGATCTGTAAAGCTAAAGCCAATGAAGAGAAAAGTTTTTGCAACGAGATCCCCGCTTAGAGCTGTTACGAACGAAGAGTGGGTCTGATAATATCGTTCATATTGTTGCTTATAGATTACAGCTTCATTTGCGACTGTGACATCACCATGCATTTTGTAAACAACTGCATCACGTTTCGGACGAGTTGTATTCAATTGGCTGACACTATGCTTGATATCGGCCACTTTATAGGCACGTTTCAAGGCATCTTCAATTAGGCTGTCGTAATTCGTAGTCCAGTATGTTCCGATAGGCAAGCGTGCAAGTATTTCATGGGTTTCCGATGGCTCTGCCTGTTCGGAAAATTCCTGTAGTATTTTTTTCGCGAGTCCTGCACTGCTTTTCCGTTCGTTCACATGGAATTGAGCCAATGAGATGAGGTCGTGTTCATTTTCAACTTTAAGCCCCAATTCGTCAGCGATGTCCCTGAGCAGTTCGGGCCAATCTACGTAGCCGCAACTCTTGGACATTCCGGCTCCAGCGAAAACTGCTACATTGTTTTCTTCTAAGTCTTTGACGAAATCTTTGACAAAAGCTTCGATTTCACGGCTGAAAGTCATATGAATTGATCCCAAAAAATTGTATGAATTAATGCATCGAGCGCGGTAGGGTACACTGTGCGTACCTTTAAGTCTAACGCATCATATCATGATCTCAAACATCCGGCTTGCCGTGCTAGAATCAACCTCGTCCATTGTGAAGTACGCGCAGCGTACCCTACATTTTTTTGATTTACGTTTCGGTTCTGCGTTTATGTCCCACTTTCGGCGTGCTTATGTTCCAGGCGGTTCCTTCTTCTTTACCGTGGTGACGGAACGGCGCGCTCCGATTCTTTGTACCGATATCTCCCGCGTTTTTCTGCGAACTGCGATTCGTGAATGCCGCCAACGCTGGCCGTTTCGGATTGATGCGATGGTTTTGCTTGACGATCATCTTCATGCCATCTTGACGCTGCCGGAAGGCGATACGCGCTATTCGGCACGTTGGGGATGGATCAAAAAGAACAACCCCGAATGTTGATTGATGGGCAGAAAAGCGTTACTCCCCTACCTAACTATTGCAGCCCGGCTGATTAGTTATGCAGCCCTGAATTCAATCCTTTCAACCGCATCAAGGTTAACCGTTTGCCTTGCATGCCAAAGATTGTAATTGTCCTGCATGATCAGCCAGCTTTCCGGAGAGCGGCCCAAGGCTTTCGATAGCCGAAGCGCCATTTCCGAGCTGATACCGCTGCTGCCTTTTAAAATACGGTTCAGAGTGGAAGGCGAAACGCCAAGTTTCGAGGAAAGTTCTCGGCCGGTAATAGCGAATGGTTCCAAATAGACTTCCCGGATGAACTCGCCTGGGTGAGGTGGATTGTGCATAGTCATTTAGTGATAATCCTCGTAATCGATAACGAAGGCATGACCGTCATGAAATTCAAACGTGACACGCCAGTTGCCATTTACCCAAACCATTTAAATAGTCCTCCGCCTGCCGCGAGCTCCACTGCTCCACGGTATAATCGACTATGGCCTCAAGATCACGTTCGGCTTGTGCGGTAAACTCATAGCGGGGCATTGATAACCCGATTCTTCAAGCGTTCGATGACGGTATTGCCGTCTACAACCCGACCGGCCTGGAGATCGTCCATGCCTTTTTGCAGTTCTAACTTCAGCAAGGATTCCTGCTGGTTTGTCAGCATTTGATAGTCAACGGCGGACATAACAACTGCCACGGTTTTCCCGTTTTTGTTAATGGCGATGGGTTCCTTTTGTGCTTTTAACAAGACATCGCCGAATTCGCGCTTGGCGTCGGTTGCGTTCAGGATTTCCATAGGTTCCCCACCCCAATACTCAGCTAATTAAAATGATCAATGTAATTAGTTTGAGCATTTTTGTCTATTGAAGAAACCGAGAGTGCTAATTGGTCATGACTCAAGCAAGCGTTAGCGCGCTATAACATTGAAAGCCAAGCTCCGGTTCTTTACAGTCCCAGCGTTCCAAAATGCACTGGCGCGGTCCGGAATATCGAATCAGGTTCACTGAATTGGGACTCTCGCGACGTACGCGCCTGGAAACCGCCGTGCCCGCCTGTACGGTCCACAACCGGCCGGGTAAATGTTCGTAGCATTCGTGCAGAGGCAGCGCATAAGGCACATGGATATGCCCGCCCATGACAATATCGGCGCCGGCCGTGGCCCAACCACGCATGGCGGCATGCCGGCCATGCAGAAGATTAGTCCGATCCACTTCAGTAATTACCGCGACCGGCTGATGCACCACGACGATCCGCAATTGCTCCAGAGCCGCGGTTTGGAGCAGATCGGCTACGCGTTGTACCTGAGCTGACGATACTTCGCCGTCCTTATGACGGTAGGCGCGCGTGGTATTGACGCAAACGATCAGCCAACGCGGCGATCTGAATACAGGCTCCAAATCGTCGCCGAATGCGCGGCTGTAGTTTCCGAACGGCGCCAACAGACGAGCGGCAAGATTAAACAAAGGAATGTCATGGTTGCCTGGGATTGTCAGTATCGGAATGTTGCCCAGCCGCTTAAAGAATGCGCTTGCCGCATCGAACTGCTTGCGTGTGGCGCGCTGGGTGATGTCGCCTGAAACCACAATGACTTCAGGCGCTTGCCGATGAACCAGGCGCACCAGCGCTTCGACGACAGCGGGCTGCTCGGTGCCGAAGTGGGTATCGGAAATCTGCATCAGCAGCGTCATTGGCTGTCGGGGTCCGGCGGATTTTCGCCCGGCGGAACTTCGGGCTTCAGCAACAGTAATTTTTCCGGCGCCAAACGGAAACACAAAGGCGGCTCTAGCAAGGCCACTTCGCCGTCCATTGCCACTTTAATACGCTGTCTGCGCCGAAGCAGTGCCGGCGCAAGATGTACCGTGATTTGCCGGAACGCGAAACTGAAGATGTGTTCGGCATCTGCCAATTGCCCCAGTGCACCGTGCAGCATCAATTGCAGCAAGGCTATCGTCGTGACGGGCTTAAGTACGGTGGCCACAAGCAGGCCTTGCTCCAAGGCTTTGGCTTCGGGAAGCCCGATGCGTTCGAGTTGCAGCCGGTTATTGCTGACGAAAATCATCAGTGTGCGCAAATCGTATGCCTGGTCTTCATCTTCGACATGAATACGTAACGGCCGGTGTTCGCGCAGCAAAGTCATAATAGCGGCAAGCAAAGCTACAGGGCGGCTGCGTCCGTAGCCTTTATAGTAAAGCAAGCAAAGCTTGCACTCCTTGTATAATGGCCGTGACTCGGCGTATCGGATTAATCCTTTCTGCTCTCATCCAACCTTTAACGGAAACCAGGTAATCGTCTTAAATTTAAGGAATGCGTAAATGCTGGCCCGGATATATGCGGTCCGGGTTGCTCAATACATCCCGATTCGCATTAAAAATACGTTGCCATTCGTTGCTGTCGTTGTAGAAGTGTCTGGCAATTTTAGAAAGCGTATCGCCGCTGGATACGGTGTAGGTTCGGGCGGATGTGGTGGTCGAGCCGGTTTCTGTTTCAGCAACAGCGGCGTTTGTTGTTTGTTGTTCGGGAGTGGGCGATAGCTCCTGATCTTCTTTATTGCCGAAATAAGAGGCGGCGGCTTTCCCTACAACCGCAGCTCCCGCCGCGCCCAGAAGCACTTTGCCCCATGTTGCGAGATTGCTTGATTCGGGGGCTTTTCCTTCCGGCGTCAGTTTGTCGACCATAGCGGGCAAAATTTGCGATAGCACCGATGCTCCTTGGGATTCAGGAATGTCTGCCTGCCGGGCAAGATCGGCAATCTGGTCTTTACCCAGAACATGGGCCAGTTGATCGGGCTTTATGCTTTTGTTCTCTCCGGTTCCAACCCAGGAGGAGGCAACATTCCCCATTCCCGATTGTTGAAATTTTTTCACCAGCCCGTCTACGCCGCCCATTTTCTCAAGCATTTCCAACGCGCCGTTTACTAAGTTGTGGGTCTTGTTTTCAACTTGTCCCGAAGCATTATCGGCTCCGGTGGCGGATTTAACGATTTCTGTAAAAAGGCTCATAAGGTTTCTCCTCGTGAAATCTACATAAGATAAATCCCGGCAATATGGTTAGGGCTTTAGTAAGTTTTTTGAATCCAGCCGTTTAGCTCAACAGCTCTTGGGGGATGTTACCGCCGTTCTGTGCGAGTTTTTGCAATACGGTTTTATGCAGCCAGGTATTCATTTGCGCCGAGTCGGTCATTGTTTGCGCTGGACACCCCAATTCTGTCGCCAGCTCTTTTCGTGCAGTTACGCTACTATCAAGCCCTAATAATTTCAACAAGTCGACAATCGAAACTTTCCAGTTCAATTTTTCAGCATGGGAAGCGGCTAATCCTTCCAATTTGCTGACGACGTCAATCTCGGAAATTCCGCCGGCGGCTACCGGGGCGGGCTGTTGGCTTACGTCAGGCGCTTTCGCAGCGCCGGCGCTACGAATGCCCAGTTTTTCAAGAATAGAATTAAACAGACTCATGGTTGATCCTCTTGAAGTTTGGTTACATTTGCCCGCTGAGAGTTAGTGGTATTTGAATTCAATATGCTGAAAATATTGAATTTTTATTCACTATTGATGATCAAGCTTCAATCCGCAAGGACGGTCAAATTTTCCGCCGGCATTAAGCGGTTCGGCTTGAAATGATGCTCCGGATACTGTTTGGGATGTAAAAAATATCCGGTTAATAATTGTTAATAACTAAAATTAACAATATATAAGATCGAGCTCGATACTCAATATGTGCAGATACTTATAGGAGAGGATTTTAGAATTTAGCGGCATCGTAAAGGGAGCCCGGTTATCGTGACAGGCAGATATGAGGAGCCTGTCCGGTTATTCTTTTAGTCCCCACTCGTCCTTAATCCGCAAAAGTTCCGGCAGGATTTTTTCAAAAAGTTTTACCAGCCGCGGCTCAAAATGACAGCCCGATCCTCGCCTGATTTCATCGATGGCCTCGGCCGTGGTCCAGGGTTCCTTATAAGGGCGCTTCATCGTCAAGGCGTCGAAAACATCGGCCACAGCAACGATTCGTGCCGACTCGGGAATAGCTTCTCCGGCAAGTCCGGAAGGATAGCCGCTGCCATCCCATTTCTCATGATGGCAAAGGGCAATCTCGGAAGCCATCCGGAATAACGGCGTATCGCTTAAACTGACGATCGCGAAGCCAATCTCCGCATGCGTCTTCATGATTTCCCACTCTTCCGGCGTTAATTTTCGAGGCGCTTTCAGGATATGATCCGGGATGCCGATTTTGCCGGTGTCATGCATCGGCGCGCTGAGTTCAAGATAGTTCGCCATCGACTTCGTCCAGCCCGCAGCCTCCGCCAAGGCGCGGGCGTAGGCCGCCATGCGCCAAATGTGTACGCCGGTGTCGGTGTCGTTGTAATGCCCGGCTTTGCCCAGCATTGAGATGGCCCCCCGTTGGCTGGCTTCCAATTCCTGGGCATGCACTAAGGAAAGGTGGGTTTGTACCCGCCGCAGCACGATAGGAGCGGAAACGGGTTTTTGGATGTAGTCGACCGCTCCGGCGTCGAAACCCTTGATTTCGCTCTCTTCCTCGCTCATCGCGGTGACGAAAATCACCGGGATGTCTTTGGTCGCCGGATCGTCTTTTAGCCGCTTGCAAACCTCATAGCCGTCCATCGAGGGCATCATGATGTCGAGCAGGATCAGGTTCGGCTGGTGTTTGCCGGCGGCTTCCAGGGCTTTTTCGCCGCTGTTGGCAAAGATGACTTGGTAGTGATCTTTTAAGATTTGCCGCAGCACTTGCAGGTTGTTGGGCTCGTCGTCGACAGCGAGAATTTTCTTCATAGTGTTAAGTCTAGTTTTTCAGCTAATGCGAGAGTTCTGGTTTGCGCTTCATCGAAATCGAAAGCTTCCACCGATTTGCTGATCGGGGCGAGATCCGAAGCGGACAGATAGTCGGCCAATAGGGCGAGAATCGGCTCGACCGCATCGGGATTCAACTCTTCCATGGCCGAGGACAATTGTTCAAGAAGTCCGCCGATCGCTTCGGCATCGAATGTTTTGGTTTTTTCTGCCTCAAGGCTTGCAGGCAGGCGAAGCTTGCCGATAGCGGCGGCCGCTTCGTTAAGCGAATCGTTGAGATTTTGCGACAGCGGTAAAGCTTTATCCGGCAAGCTAATCTTAAGAGCGGTGTCGATTTCAGCCGCAAGGCCGGCGATTTGCTGTAAAGCCAAGTTTCCTGCCGTGCCTTTTAAAGTATGGGCCAGCGTGCGGGCCGGTCCGGGCTGCTCGGGATAAGCGGTTAGCAGGCGCTCTATTTCCTGCGCGTCGTTTGAGTGTTCGCGGACAAACGACAACAGCGCCTTGGCATAGGCCGAAGCATTTCTCCAGGTGCTTAGCGCTTTTGGATAGTCGGCTACCGGGCTCAATACGGAAAAGTCAATATCGGCCGTGTTTCCGATCTCGATTTTATGGTGCGTATTCGGCTTTCCTGCTCCTGCGGGAATAATGTACTCCATCGCGGCAAGCAGGGCATCGAAATCTATCGGTTTGGCCTGGACGCTGTCCATATCGGCTTGGTAGCAGTTCTGATGATCCTCATTGGTAATGCTGGCGGTCAGCGCCAGGATGGGAATACGCTTGCCCGTTTCTTTTTCCAGCGCCCGTATCTTGCGCGTTGCTTCGCAACCGTCGAGATTAGGCATCATCACATCCATCAGGATCGCGTCGTATCCGCCGCGCTGGAAGGCGGCCAGCGCTTCCCTGCCATCTTTAACCCACTCGACGTCGTGGCCTTGCTGGTTGAGGCGTAGCATGGTCAGTGTCGCATTGGTTTCGACATCTTCCGCCAGTAGGATCTTAAACAGCCGCGGCGAAATATAGCCTTCGACAATGCTCTCCGCTTCTTCGTATAGGCAATCGGTGCTATCCTGCTTTGCCGGTAGGCGAGCGGTGAAATGGAAGGTGGAACCCGTACCCAGCTTGCTTTCGACCCAAATGTTTCCGTCCATCAGCTCGACAATTTGCTTACAAATCGACGTGCCCAAGCCGGTGCCGCCAAAGCGGCGTATGGTGCTCGCATCCGCCTGCGAAAAGGGCTCGAAGATTTTCGCAACCTGTTCCGGCGTCATGCCGATGCCGCTGTCTGATACCGAGACATGAATCATGTCCGCTCGATTCTCCATGTCGGCTAAAACGGTGATGCGTCCTTGTTCGGTGAATTTGATCGCATTGCCGACGAGATTCAATACCACCTGCCGTAGCCGCGTCGGATCGCCCTGTACACGCAACGGAACATTGGCGGCGCATACGAAATCGATCACCAAACCTTTTTCCGCCGCTTGCTGACGTACGGTTCGAAGGGTATCCGTCATCATGTTGGGGAGATGGAAACAAACGCTTTCCAAGATAAACTTGCCGCTTTCCAGCTTGGAAACGTCGAGAATATTGTTAATGATCCCCAGCAGTCCCTTGGCGGCATTATGGATGGTACGGATGTGCTGAACGGTTTGCGTTGAAAGTGTCCGGTCCTGGAGCACCACTTCCGTAAAGCCGATAATCGCGTTCATCGGCGTGCGGATTTCATGGCTCATGTTGGCGAGAAAATTACTTTTTGCCTGGTTGGCGACTTCCGCTTGTTCCTTGGCCCGTCTAAGCTCTTCCTTGGCTTTCTTCGCTTCGGTGATGTCCCGGACCATGCCGATGAACATGCGGCGGTCCTGTACATGCATCTCGCTAATGGTCAGTTCAATGGGTATCAGCCTCCCATCTCCGCGGCGAGCGGTAAGCTCACGCACGCCCTGATCGACGGCGCGTTTTTCTCCGGTGTTCAGGTATTTTTGGATATGCCGGTCGTGATTGCGCGCATCCTCTCCAGTCATTAGCCGGCTGATGTTCAGTCCTTCCACTTGGGCGGCCGTAGTGGCGAAGATTTTTTCCGCGGCCGGGTTGAAAGTGGTGATGATGCCGTTTTCATCGGTGATGATGACGCCTTCGGCAGCATTGGTAATGACGCCAACGGCCTTGCTGACGGCGGCTTCCAGGTCGGTAGAGAGTAGGGTTAATTCATTGTTGGTCTTATAAAGCTGGCGAGTCTTTTCTTCGGCCAAGTTTTCGGCTTGCTTGCGGGCAGCCTTTTCTCTTTCCAAGCGGCGTCTAAGCCGCTCGATTTCCTGCTGCAGTTTCTCCATGTTTTCTAGCCCTGTTTGACGAGGGTAAACTTCATAGCCGTGCCTTTGCCAAACGAGAGGTCTTCTGCTTCGAGTTCGATTTCTTCGCCGAAATGTTCGATGCAGCCTTTGATCAGCCCCAAGGCGAGGGAAGCGAATGGCCGGGTAGAGCGATAGACGATGACCAGTGCGCCGGGGATGGAGCGGTCGTATTCGAAAGTGGGCAGCTCGGCGTCGGGATAAAGTTTGAGCACTTCGACATGGATATAATTTTCTACGTTGGCGAGAAAGTCCAAAGCGGAATTTATTCCGGAAAAAAAGCCCGGATAGCCCGCGAGAAATTGACCAAAGAGCTGGTGTCCGAATTTTTCTACAAGCTGGGGAATCGGTAACTGGGTGTATTCGCTGAGCAGCGCGACCAAGCTAAGAAGTTCTTGATGATCGTAAGTGCCGATGGCTGTGTAGACGCCGTCGGAGGGAAGGGCGGCATCGTCAATGATTTTGTCTACCATTTCATCGCCGAATTTGGCTTCGACCATTTCCAGGAATTCAGTAAAGACTATACCCTTCATAAATATATTTCTCTGCTAATAGATTATTCGGAATCACCGGTTGATTTTTAAATACAGCTGGTTAGCTGGCGGTTCGGCGTTGCCTGTTACTTGGCCACAAGGCCGGATGGAAGTCATTAGTGTCTTACAATCATACCAAGCGGCAATTGCGTAGTCACGCGTTTGTAGGCAGGACCACAACCCGGCAGGCTTTGATGAGTCGCACGAGCGTTCGCCTATAAACCCAATTAATTTGCTTACTGCCCCAATGCTTGCAAAATCTCTTGCCCACTAAGATTGGAAAGGTGTAACGTTCTAAAAGTGTAATTAGAATTCCAGTTTTTCCGGGCTTTGCTATTTGCCTGGAAGATTGGTCGTTCGACTTGTTTGATGAGTTCTTTTTTAGTAATTACTCAGCGAAAAATGAAATGGAACATGGATGCCAAAAGTAGGCGCCTCAATGACTGCACGGACAGATATTTGCTCCTCGGCAACTGCTCCTGCGTTGCTCTACTACAGACCATCCATGGTCTTATGCAATATCTGCATTCCCCGCTTCCCTGTGGCTTAGTAACGCTGCCGAGGCGGGGATCATCACTGATTTCAAAAGCGTCATCGAATTTGGCTTGGGCTAAAAATCCGTGTCAAATCCGTCTGATCCGTGTCATCAGTGTTCCATTGAATATATGCTGAATCGTTACCTTTTTTATAGGATGAATCGTCATGAGCACCGCTAAATTCGACACGATTGGACAATACCTGCTCAAACGTCTTTATGAGGCAGGGGTTAAACATATCTTTGGCGTTCCGGGTGACTATGTGCTTGGGTTTTACGACTTGATGGTCAAGAGCCCGGTCCGACATATCGGCACCACGCGGGAAGATAGCGCCGCTTTTGCGGCCGACGGTTACGCGCGTTGCCTGGGCATGGGGGCATTGGCAGTCACTTACGGGGTCGGGGCGTTGAATACGGTCAATGCCGTGGCCGGCGCTTATGCGGAATCGTCGCCGGTGGTTGTTATCAGCGGCGGCCCCGGAGTGCGCGAACAACGGGACGATCCGTTGATCCATCACCGTTTCGGTCCGTTTACGTTCCAACGCGAAATTTTCGAACGCATTACCTGCGTATCCGTGGTGCTGAATGATCCGGTGATTGCTTTTCGTCAGATCGATCACGCCATCGCCTCCGCTCGCCGTTGCTGTAAACCGGTGTATATAGAAATTCCCCGCGATATGGTCATGGTTGAAGGCTATCCGATGCCGGAAGTAGCCACGGAATGGTTCGCCAGCGATCAGGGCGCGTTATCCGAAGCTATCGCCGAAACGGTGGAGCTGATGGCTAAATCGGTTTCGCCGATGGTCATAGCGGGCATTGAGTTGCATCGGCACAAGCTCCAGGAAACTTTGGTTAAGTTTGTCGAGCGGACTAAACTGCCGGTTGTTGCCACGCTATCCGGCAAGTCGGTCATTGCCGAGCGGCATCCGGCTTATTTCGGTATCTATCAAGGGGCGATGAGTTCGGAGAACGCGCGTTATACGGTAGAGCAATCCGACTTGCTGCTGATGCTGGGCGTGACGTTGACCGACATAGATACCGGCATCTATACCGCAAAGCTCGATCCTCATTCGATGATCCGCGCTTCGATGGATGAAGTGGTGATTAGCGCCCATCGTTATCCTCGCGTCTCGTTGGCCGATTTTTTAGCAAAATTGACGGACTCGGTTAAAACGTGCAACGAAGCCTATGCCGTGAAGCCCGCCCCATTGGCGTCAGGCGCATTTCCGGAAACGGGCCGAGCCATCACGATAGTCCGCTTGATCGAGCGGATTAACCGGGCGCTCAGCGATGAGATGATTGTTGTTTGCGACGTCGGCGATTGTCTTTTTGCGGCTATCGATTTACAGGTACACGAGCAGAGCGAGTTTTTAGCTTCCGGTTTTTATGCGACGATGGGCTTTGCCGTGCCGGCCGCGCTCGGCGCGCAAATTGCCCGCCCCGATCATCGGACTTTGGTTCTGGTCGGCGACGGCGCTTTTCAAATGACCGGCACGGAGCTGTCGACACATGCCCACTTTGGTTTGAATCCGATTGTGGTGGTTTTTAACAATCAGGGATACAGCACCGAGCGCGGCATCCTTGAAGGGCCTTTTAACGATATTAGCAGTTGGCGATTCGATAAGTTGGGGGAAGTCTTCGGTCCTCTAGCCGGCTACGACGTCACGACGGAAGAGGCGTTTGAAACCGCGCTGATCAGTGCGTTGAACAACCAAACCATGCCCAGCATTATTAACGTTCATTTATCGGCCGATGATTCTTCTTCAGCAATGAAACGCCTTGCGGAGCATTTAAAATCCAGGGTGAAAGGTTGAAAGGAAAAGCTCGGTAGTTAGACCTTCCAGGTTTTGTAAAACCTGGAAGGTCTATTTTTATTTTGCGTAATTTTGCGCCAGATAATCGATGATAATCCGCTTGTCGGTATCGTTGACCGGCGCTCCCATCGTATTGATCATTTTGCCGACTGTTTTTTCCCAGCCGGCCCTGTCCAGAATCTTGGCGTGTTGGGTGATATAGTCCAGGCTGTGGCATATCGCGCATTGCGCGACGACCTGGCTTTTACCCGGCCGCTCTTTCAGGAATACCTGGTTTTCACCGGCAGTAGCCGTGGCGGCGAAAAACGATAACAATAAAATCAGTACTCGCATGATATTCTCCTTAAACCAGCTGAATGCTGATTTTCTGCACGGCATTGTGCTGGTAACCGGAAGGATTCGGGATAGGCTCCAGCGGTTGGCTTGCGCCGGAACGGCTGACCGCTTTTGCCATGACTGGATAAGTCCCCGGATGTTTTGGCATGAAAGCAAAGTGCCATTGGCGCCAGGAAAAGCGTCCGTAATCCTGCTTCAATAGCGCTTGCTGCCAGCTGTTGCCGCCGTCGGTAGACACTTCGACTCGTGCAATGCCGTCGCCGCAATCCCAAGCGACGCCTTTGATTTCGATGGGCTGGGCGCTTGGCAATGTTTGGCCGTCGACCAGGTTGGTGATCAACGAATTGACGACGATCTCGGTGACGGGCCGGCTGGTTTCGGTTTGCTGGGAAGCGAACTGCGCGCCGGGGAATCGGTCCTTAGGCAGACGATAGGCGGTTTTCATCCAGAAATTGTCCAAGGGTTTGGAGATGACATTAATCGCAGTCAGGTGCTTCATCCAATAGGTAGCGGTCCAGCCGGGAACGATCAGCCGGGCAGGGAAGCCGTTCCAGTGCGGCAACGGTTCGCCGTTCATCTCAAAAGCGATTAACGTGTTTTCGTCCAATGCTTTGGCCAGCGGCAGGCTTTTAACAAAATCCGGTGTCGCTTGTATTACCCCGGAATCGGCTCCGGCCAGACTCACTTCCAGAGCGGACGGGGCGATTTTGGCCTGCGCAAGCACATCTTTCAGCCGGACGCCGCGCCAGAGCGCGTTGCCTATCGCACCGTGTCCCCACTGTAGTCCGGGCACGGGCGGTTCGAACAAACTCCGGCGATTGCCGGAACATAGGCACAGAGCGGCGATTTCGACTTGTTCAAAGTCGCTGCGTAATTGTTCAAGGTTGAACGCCAATGGACTATGAACCGCGTCGCCGCCTATCTGCAGCCGCCAGTCGCCGGCTTTTATTTCGGGAGCGGCGGCGTTATGGTAACGTACAAAGAACAGATTATTGGGGGTGAACGGCGTATCGAAAGCATTAACCGGTGTTTCGTAATTCGGCGGACGGAACGTTTTTTTGATTAGCGGCTGTTTGCCGGGAAGCGCATCCATAATCGCTGCTGCCGCCGTGGTTGCAGCCAGACCTGACCGTTGCAACAGAGTTAAGCCGCCAAGCGCTGCCAAGCCGCCCGCGGTCTTCTTGATAAAATGTCTTCTGCTGACCATAAACTATTTCCCCGATTGGATGAGCTGTTTCTTTTGCATGATTAAAATTACCGAAAATCAATATCCGGTTGCTTTTGTTGGGTTGCGCTATCGATATAGAAGTCTAATCCACTTAAGTGGAATTAATAATGACAGACGCTAAGATCTTTTAAAGATGGAACACGGATGACGCGGATTTGTACGGATTGACACGGATAATAAGTGAGTCTCGTAAAAATCCGTGCTAATCCGTCTCATCCGTGTTCCTATTAATATGCCTTTAGAAGTTACGCATTGACCGCTGGTTAATATTGTGGATTGAGCTGGTCTTTGCCCGGCATAAAGCCGGTGATGAACGTGGCGATAACCT
>NZ_RYFG02000090.1 GCF_003994235.2 Candidatus Methylobacter oryzae | reverse complement strand
CGAGGCTTGCGATACTTGAAACGGTGTTTGCAAAATGACAAACCCTTGCCAAGTTTTTCCGTCGTTTTTATAAACTGATAGGTGGTGAGATCGGTAGTTAAGCGTTAATAAGAGCCTGCTGCAACTCGGCGACCGATTGCGGACGATTTTCCGGTTGTAAGGCCATTGCCCAATCAACCGCTTTTAACAGATGCTCAGGGAACTTGCGTTTAAACGCTTTAACTGCCGGAACCAGGGTATCTTGCTTGGCTCGATCAAGCGCAGGAACCGGCGTTTTATTTTCAAGGCAATTACGCATCGTTGCGCCCACCGCATAAATATCCGTCCACGGCCCCAACTGGGCGCTTAAATCATGCTGTTCTATCGGCGAAAAACCTTTAGTCAAAACCTTGCTTTGTTTACTCAAGTGAGATTTCGGAAAGCTTTGGATAGCGCCAAAGTCGAGCAATAACGCATCATAACCGGGACGTACCAAAATATTAGAGGGTTTAATATCCAGATGAACAAACTGGTGGCTGTGAATATGGCCTAAGCCTGCCAATAACGTATTGAACAAGCCGAATAAAAAATCTTCGGTCACAGAGAATGATTTATTTCTTAACAGCTTGTCCAGCGTAAGCCCATAGTCGTAAGTCATCACCATGTAAACAGTCGAATTAGCTTTAAAAAAGCCAATGACTTCAACAATATTAGGGTGCTTTAACTGAGACAAGACCTTGGCTTCTTCAAAGAACAATACCCTGCCGCGCTTGAATAAAGCGGCAGTTTCTTCACTGTTGGCGACAACCACATTATTCCAGGTTCGGTGAGCGAATTTTCGCGGCAGATATTCTTTAATCGCAACCTGAACCTGATCCGCTATTTGCCTGGCTAAGTAAACGGAACTGAAGCCCCCGTGCGCTAACTCCCTCTCTATGACATACTGGTCTATAATGGTGCCGGTTTGTAGGTAATTCCACTCTTTGGGGTAAGTTTGCGGATCGTAGTATTCAGCCATTGTGTTGATTGTTTTGTACTAGAAGCGCGTTAATTATAGGTGAAAAATGATTAGAAGCATGACCGCATTTGCCGGTAATGAGATAGAAATCGGCGACTTAACGATAAATTGTGAATTGCGCTCGGTCAATCACCGTTACTGCGATATTACCTTAAGATTGCCGGACCGGCTGCGTTTTGTTGAAGCCGATCTGCGCTCGGCTATAGCAGCAAAAATCAGCCGCGGCAAAATCGAATGCACCTTGAGCTATAAGAAACAGGCTAAAAACGGACCAAGCTTCGTCATTAATAGCGATGCGGTAACTGCGCTGCTTGCCGCGGCCGCCAGCATTGAGCGGCAAATGATGGGCCCCTTGTCGTTCTCGGCTCTGGATGTGTTGTCATTTCCCGGTGTTCAGCAGGAGCCGGATATTGATAGAGAGCAACTTGCATCCGGCATTACTGCTCTTGTTGAGCGGACCCTGGCCCAACTTGTGGAAGTGAGGGAAAGAGAAGGCGCGCAACTTAAACTGCTGATTGAAGAACGTTGCGCGAACATGTTGATTTTTGTCGTTTCAGCCGGCAAACGCATGCCGGAAGTACTATTACTGATCCGGAATAAACTGAAAGACCGCATTAGCGAGTTGGTCGAGCAGCCTGACTTTGACCGTTTGGAACAGGAGCTGGTTTTATTGGCTCAAAAACTGGACATTACCGAAGAGCTCGACAGGCTTGAAACCCATATCAATGAAGTGCTGCGAGTACTCCAGCAAAAAGTCCCGGTAGGCAGACGGCTGGATTTTTTAATGCAGGAATTGAACCGCGAAGCCAACACTTTGGGTTCTAAATCAACCGACAAGGAAATGACCAAAATAGCCATTGAACTTAAAGTGCTGATCGAGCAGATGCGCGAGCAAATACAGAACATTGAGTAGCCCGGCCAGACTCTCTTTTGGAGTTTTTACAAGCCATGAACTTCGCTATTCCAATACATTATTAATTAACCGAAGCGCCAAATTATCTTAGCGCACCTGAGTATTGGCCGCCGCGCCGTCCACATCTACAGCCCGCTCTCTTTACAGAACAGTGACAGCATGCGCTTTCATGGTATACTCGCAAGCACTTGATAACCCTATTATTAATACCATGCAAGTGCTTACAAAGAGAAGCTTAAGAAGAGCACCGTTTCATAGCACATTTAACATATGTAACGTTTATATTGCCCGCACTGCGGATATGCCGGTCCATTCGTTACGGCCGGCTCAGCGGATTAAATTTTCGACGGCGTTTTTTCAAGCGTATTGATATATAGTCTGTATAGCCTGAGTTTAAACAATCGGCAGACAGTCGTGACTGAATTCATTGAAACAAACATTGTCTTGAATTTTAGAAGAATTAAAAAAATCATCTTCACGTCATAATAAATGCAATTTATATCATTCCTCATGGCGGATTCACTAGGAACTAAAGGGGAAAAGACACAATGACGCCTCCCGACTACGCATCCCGATTCTCTCGCAGCCTTTGGCTGACGTTAGGAATATTTGTCATTTTCGCTATTCTCTTTGTTGTCTATGTCAAAGCAGAAAAGCAGATAGACCGCGCCAATGAGTCGCGGCTTCAATCGCACTTGCTGGCGGATGAGTTGCGCCAATCGTCAGATGATCTTTCCCGTATGGTACATAGTTACCTAATCACCGGAAATCCTATTTATAAGCAACACTACCTGGAAATTCTCGACATTCGCGACGGTAAAAAGCCGCGTCCCGCTAATTATCAAAATGTTTATTGGGATCTGGTGCTGGCGGATGATCGGAGGCCGCTCCCATACACTGAACAAAGGATTGCCTTATTGGACTTGATGCGGCAAGCAGGCTTTTCCGAGGAAGAGTTCGCTAAATTGGCACAAGCTAAGGCCAATTCCGACGCGTTGACCGCCACCGAATACAGCGCAATGAAACTAATCGAATCCACAGCGGTCCCTACTGACGCCAATCGCCTGAAAGCAAGCCAAATGCTGAGCGATACGGCTTATTATCAGGCCAAAGCTAACATCATGCGGCCGATCGGCGAGTTTTACCAACTGATGAACCAACGCACTCTAAATGAGGTTAACGCCGCTGAGCATATGGCTATGCTTTTACGCATGGTGTTCATTTCATCCGGCTTGCTGCTGTTACTTGTGCTGTGGTGCACTTACCGTACTTTATATAATACGTTGGGCTCATCGGTCGGCGAGCTGTATAGACATATCACCTGTTTAGGCCGGGGAGATTTTTCATCCGCTGTCCCTGTCGCACAAGGTATGGAAAACAGCATCTTGGGCTGGCTATCGGAAACGCAGGTCAACCTTGCCTGGAGCGATGCTCTGCGTAAGGAAGCTGAAGCAAGAAACCGGCGCATGACTCAACTTTATGCCGCTTTAAGTCAATGTAATCAAGCCATTGTGCGTTGCAACAATGAGCATGAACTATTTACGATCATTTGCCGAGACGCGGTCACTTTCGGCGGTATGACGATGGCATGGATAGGGCTGTTGGACGAACATAGCCGTCTACTTAAGCCGGTTGCCTCTTACGGTACCGGTACTGAGTATCTGGCAGGAATACATATTTCAACTGACGCAAACGAGGCAGCCGGGCGAGGCCCAACCGGAATATCCGTGCGTAAAGACCAGCCGTTTTGGTGTCAGGACTTTCAGAACGATCCTGTGACCGCGCCTTGGCACGAGCGTAGCGCAAAGTTCGGATGGCGAGCTTCCGCCGCACTGCCGCTGCATAAAAACGGTGCGGTTATCGGCGTTTTTACACTGTATTCCTCCGAAGTTAACGCTTTCGATGAAGCGGCCCGTAACCTGCTGATCGAAATGGTGATAGATATCGATTATGCGCTGAACAGTTTTGAGCGCGAGGCGCAACGCAGGCAGGCTGAAAGTTTACTCGCGGATTCGCACAAACTGCTTAAAACCATCATTGATACGGCCCCGATACGGGTATTTTGGAAAGATACGAATCTCCGCTATATGGGCTGTAATCCTGCTTTCGCCAAAGATGCCGGAGCAGCGTCCGCGCAAGATATCATCGGCAAGGACGATTTTCAGCTGATCTGGAAAGATCAGGCCGAACACTATCAAACCGACGATCGTTGGGTGATGGATTTAAATATTCCCAAACTTGCCGTAGAAGAGCTGAAAATCATGCCGGACGGGACCGGCATCTGGCTGCGAACCTCGAAAGTGCGGCTTCAGAATGAGGTTAACGAAACTATTGGCGTATTAGGGATTTACGAAGATATAACCGAACAAAAGAAAATTGAAGAACGTATTCACTATCTGGCCAATTTTGATCCTCTGACTGGGCTGCCGAATCGTACCCAACTGAGCGATCATCTTAAATATGCACTCAGTTTAACGAAGCGCAGTAACGGAAGTTTGGCTTTGATGTTCCTTGACCTCGACCACTTCAAGGACATTAACGACTCACTCGGCCATAGTACCGGCGATGCGTTATTGATTGAGTTGGCCAAACGCCTGTGCAAAGTGCTTCGGTCGGAAGATATGGTGACTCGCCTGGGCGGGGACGAATTCATTCTGTTATTGCCCGGTGTCGATGCAAACGGTGCCGCTCAGGTTGCGCAGAAATTACTGGATGCGATTGCCGAGCCTTATCTGATTGAACTTTACGATTTGAGTTTGACCGCCTCAATAGGCATTGCACTGTACCCGGAAGATGGCGAGGATTTGGAAGCGCTCTCCAAGAGCGCAGACGCTGCGATGTATCGTGCCAAACAGGAAGGCCGCCAATGCTATCGCTTTTTTACCCAGGAGATGCAAGCGCGTTCGGCACGCAACCTGCTGTTGGTGAATGCACTGCATCACGCACTGGAGCTTGGGCAATTGCAAATCTATTACCAGCCGCAGATTTCGATGCGCGAAGGGCATGTAATTGGAGCCGAAGCTTTACTGCGTTGGCAACATCCTGAACTGGGTTTCGTATCCCCGGCAGAATTTATTCCGGTTGCGGAAGGCTGCGGTTTGATTCTGCCGATCGGCGAATGGGTGTTGAGACAGGCCGTACGGCAGGCTAAGACTTGGATGAATCAAGGTTTGGGTTCATTAACTATGGCAGTAAACCTATCCGCGGTGCAGTTCCGTCATTCCGATTTGCCGGAACTGGTCACACGCATCCTCGACGAGGAGGACTTGCCGGCCGAGTATCTGGAGCTGGAGTTGACCGAAAGCGTGGCAATGCACAACCCGCAAGGCGCTATCGCCATTATGGATAATCTGTACGACAGGGGTATCCGGATGTCGATTGACGACTTCGGTACCGGCTATTCGTCGCTGAGCTACTTGAAGAAATTTAAAGTCTACAAACTGAAAATCGATCAATCCTTTGTCCGCGACATCACCACCGATCCGGAAGACAAAGCCATCGTTAGTGCCATTATCAACTTGGCGAAGAGCCTTGGCCTGAAAACCATTGCCGAAGGCGTCGAAACCGAAGGCCAGCAAGCATTCTTACACGAACAGGAATGCGACGAAATGCAGGGTTATCTGTTCAGCAAGCCGGTACCGGCTAAGCAGTTTGAAGCCTTATTGAAGCAATGCTTTGTGCCGGGATAACTTAATGTAGTTTGGAGTGAGCAAGCCTGAGGGGTAAAAAATACAACGAGGTGCTACATTGGCCGTGAAAGGATACTGAAAGGTTGTAATGCTAAACTAAAGGTCGCCCGCTAAAACGCATTCTGAGACATCCGCGAAATAGCAGCATTAGGTTGTGGACTTACCATTGCAGTCGGCCATAATCGGTAAAAAGTATTTATACCCAGAGGGCATAAGTTTCGTTGAGCAGACAAGCTGCTCAACTCAGCTTTATAGTTTACAATTGCCAAGCCTTGAAACTACCCGATAACAGAGCATAAGGAACACTAAAAACCATGGGGATACTCAGCATACTGCTCTGGACTCCGGCTGCCGGAGTCTTGCTCTTGGTCTTGACTCCCGGCCGGAATGTTCAATTAATCCGCTATATCGCGCATCTGTTTGCCGCTATCGCTCTGTTACTGGTTTGCTGGCTACTCAGTATTTATAACGCGCACGATGCGGAGTTGCAGTTTAACGAATACTTTCCGCTTAACCCTAAGTTGGGTAGCGCTTATGCGTTGGGCGTAGACGGTTTGTCGATGCCGATGCTGGCATTGGCGACATTACTGACATCAATCGCATTATTGGTCTCACTGCGACTATCCCATGGAGTTAAGGGTTATCACATCTGTATGCTGCTGCTCGAATTCGGCATGCTAGGCGTATTCCTGGCCCAGGATTGGGCGTTGTTCTATATCTTCTGGGAAGTGACTTTAATCCCGCTATTCTTCTTGATTGGCCGCTGGGGCGGCAAACGCCGGCATACGGCCAGCCTTAATTTTGTGCTGTACACGATGGGCGGTTCGATTTTCATGCTGATCAGTTTGCTGGCGGTCAGCCAATACGATCTCGAACACGCCGGTTCGTTAATGTCGTCGATGCATCAGGCCGCGCAGGACATGCCGAGAATCGAGCAGATTCTGGTTCTGCTGGGATTCGTGATCGGCTTCGGCGTCAAGATGCCGATTTTTCCGCTGCACGGCTGGCTGCCGCTGGCGCATGTTGAAGCGCCGAGCCCGGTCAGTGTTTTACTGTCCGGCATTTTGCTGAAAATGGGCGCTTACGGATTAATCCGGGCGGTGGTGATGTTGCCGGAAGCCGCGAAACTATTGCAGCCGTTCCTGCTTTTCCTGGGCCTGTTCGGCATGTTGTATGGCGGCCTGTTAGCTTGGCGGCAAAGCGATCTTAAAGCGATGGTCGCCTATTCTTCAATCAGCCATATGGGCCTTGTCTTGTTGGGCATTGCAACCCTGAACCAAATCGGCATTACCGGCGCCGTGCTGCAAATGACGGCCCACGGCTTGATCGCCGGGGCGCTGTTTCTGTTGGTCGGCCTGCTGTACGAACGCACCCATACCCGCAATATCCAGGATTACAGCTCACTGATTCAAGTGATGCCGCGTTTTACGCTATTCATGACGTTAACGTTGCTGGCGGCGATGGGGCTGCCGGGCTCGGTCGGCTTTATTGCCGAATTGCATACGTTGATCGGCGGATACACTTCAGTGGCGGGTATCGGTATGAAGATGGGCTTAATGGCGTTTTTTAGCGTGAGCATTCTAATCGGGGCAGCCTACGCGATGCGTACAATCGGCCTGTTATTTACAGGCCCTGTAAAACCGCAAATGCAACAAGTGGACGATTTGCAGGCACCGGAATTATTGGCGGCTGGAATGCTGGTTACAGGCATCATATTGTTCGGTTTGTCGCCCGGTCCGCTGCTGGACTTGTCAGCGGCTACCGTCAGCAAGATGAACGGCGTGATCAGTCAACGGATTTTGTAGCGATGACACGGATACAACTGATTGACACGGATTTTATAAAATTGCCACACGCTTGTACGGCGATAAGTGCTTATACGTTTAAATCCGTGCGCTGAATTTAAAATAAAAAACAAACAACACGATGCAAAAGCCAGACAATTTACGTGAGCAAATCATTACCGCACTAAATCATCTGGATCACGTTCTGCCCGGACAGGCGCCGATCCTCGATTTCGTGCATCACAATACCCTGCATGGCTTTCAACATCTGCCGTTCGATCAGGCGCTGGCTGAGTTTGAAGCGTTGACTGGTATTGACTGTTATCTTCCCGAAGAGAAAAACCGCGATTTTTACCGGCAGGGACGTATTACCGAAAGCGACTTGTGCGCCGCTTTTGCGCAATACCCGAACTTGCAGACGGAGCGAATCGTTTGCGCATTGAAAGATAAAGCGATCACCCGGCAGGATATTTACCGCATTGCGTTGTTATTCGATTTACAAGCAATTAGCGTCAGCCAATTGAATTGGCAGATAGAAGAGCTGGCCGCCCTGGAGGCGGTGCAGGCCGATGTGCCGGATTCTATTCATCAGCACTTGATAGCAGCCGGCGACAACGCTATCCGGCTTTTATGGGAAAGTATTTTAACCAAGCTCGGGCTCGACCAGGCGGCCTTGCATCCGGAAAATATGCTGGATTTATCGCTGGAACAAGCCGAGCAATGGCTGGCAGCGGAAGAGCCCGGCGCAAAGCAGAGCGAAGATAGCATCTCAACGCATGGGCAAATGCGGCAACACGCCGCCGGGACACTGGATCAATTATTGGCCGAAGTCGGCGTCAGCATTAGCTTGCGCGGGGTTATCCTGGCATTGAGCGGCATAGACATCCTCGATTCCGTTCGCCCGCAGCTGATACGTTTTTGTGCGTCAGCACTGGATGAAGGCGTAGCGGCATGGCAACTGCCCGAACGTAGCCGCTTGGGTCTCTACCCCAGTTGGCGCGCAACGGCCCAGTATGACGCCAATCCTTTTTTGCATGCATTGCCTGACTGGCAGCAGATCATCGCCGAATTGCCTGAAGATGCGGCCGATACGATTATCCTGCAACTGAGCCATCTGGAAATACCGCAAACGCAATGGGAAGGTTATCTTCGCCGTCTGGCGTTGGAAATCCCCGGCTGGTCTGGAATGATCAACTGGCGGCAGCATCACCCTAACTACCATCCTACCAATAACGCCGCACCAACCTTGGCCGACTATCTGGCCATAAGACTGACGCTGGACAGGCTCTGGCTAAACCAGGTCTGCCGCGATAATTGGAAGATTGAAGCCAAGCTGGGCTCAATTCGCAGCTATTTCCGCAAAAACCTGTCGGAATTTATGGTGCGTAACCTCCTATACCAAGGTCATTTGCCGGAATATCTGGCGCACTTGACCGAATCGCTGACCTTGCATGCCGGCTCAGAGCGCTATGACCGCAACGACTGGCAGCGGCTTGCAGACCTGATTTGGACCTGGCGGTGCAGTCCGATAGCGGATAAAGCTGAGCTGAGCGGCTCGTCCGCTCATGCGAAACTTATGCCCTTTGGGTATAAAGCTGAGCTGAGCGGCTTGCCCGCTCAAACCCTACTTATGCCCTCTGGGTGTAAACACGCTATAGCCGCTCACTCGCCGCATGACAACGGCTGGCGTTTGTTCCGCTTGTGCCAACATCTGGGGCTTACTAACACAGACCTGCAACAACTGGACGTTAACGATCTTCAAGCCATGTTGGCGGTGCTGGATGAATTTACCCCCGCTGAACGCAGTAAAATCTGGCTGATCGCTTACGAGCATCATTATCGCGAGAGCTTCTTTCAGGCAATACGCGCCAACCACCAGCGCGGCCGTTGGGCCGGACGCGTACAGCGTCCCGACGCGCAAATTATTTTCTGCATGGATGACCGAGAAGAAGGTTTTCGCCGTCATCTTGAAGAACTCAATCCCGCGATTGAAACCCTGGGAGCCGCCGGATTTTTCGGCATTGCGATGAATTACAAAGGGCTGGACGACGGCAAGGTAACACCGCTGTGCCCTGTCGTGGTAACGCCTGCCCACGAAGTTCAAGAGCGCGCCCAACCGGGCAATGAATCCGTGTTGCAAAGCCATAACCGTGGCCGCAAGCTGGGGCAGTGGTTCAGTAATCAGTTGCATCAAGGTTTACGCCGGAACCTGTTGCTGTCGCAGCCGGTCATTAATGCGATTGCACCGGTTACTTTTGCCGGATTACTGGCTAAGGCATTGTTACCCAAAACCCAACAAAACCTGGTTTCCGGCATCGCCAGACTGGCCGTCCCGGACGTTAAAACGCAACTGCAGTTTACCGCTACCGATGCCTCAACGCTTGCTACGCCGGAGCGCCCCAAATTGGGATTTACCGATACCGAACAAGCCGACCGGGTTGCAGGCTTTTTACGTAATACCGGCCTGACCTATGGATTTTCGGAAGTGGTTGTCCTAATGGGCCACGGTTCCATCAGCCAGAATAACCCGCATCTGGCGGCTTACGATTGCGGCGCCTGTAGCGGCCGGCACGGCGGGCCGAACGCCAGGGTGTTTGCCGCAATGGCTAATCGCCCTGAAATACGCGAATTGCTGGCGGAACGCGGCATCAACATTCCGGACGATACTTGGTTTATCGGCGCCGAGCATAACACTTGCAATGAAGAAATCAGCTGGTACGACCTTGATCAACTTCCAGTCGAGCGGCAGGACGGACTCAAGAAACTTCAGCAGGAACTACGGCATGCTCAACGGATGTCGGCGCACGAACGCTGCCGCAGGCTGGCGTCGGCTCCGCGCAAGCCGACGCCCGAACAGGCCTTGGCGCATATCCAGGAACGTTCCGCCGATTTCTCCCAGGTTCGCCCGGAACTCGGCCATGCAACTAATGCGGCAGCGGTTGTCGGACGGCGCTCGCTAACTCAAGGCGCGTTTTTCGATCGCCGGGTATTTTTGATTTCCTACGACCCGACTCAAGACCCGGAAGGCAAAGTGCTGGAAAACATTTTGCTGGCGGTGGCCCCGGTCGGTGCGGGCATTAACCTGGAATATTATTTTTCCACCGTTAATAACGAACGTTTCGGTTGCGGTTCTAAAGTACCGCATAACGTCACCGGTTTTTTTGGCGTGATGGAAGGGGCAAGCAGCGATTTACGCACCGGCCTGCCTCGGCAAATGATTGAAATACATGAACCGATGCGCTTGCAGATTTTGGTTGAGGCAAAAACAGCGGTATTGGAAGAGATTTATCATCGTCAAGCAAGCATACGGGAATTGGTCGCGGGCGGTTGGGTGCATTTGAGCGCTAAAGACCCGGACAGCGGCGAGATTTTCGTGTTCCAAGCCAATGCGGGTTTTGTGCCTTGGCGGGCGGAAGCAAAAGACTTGCCGGTTCGCGGAAACTCGCCGGATTGTTACCGCGAGCAAACGCTGCCGGTAGAGCCTGCCCTAATTAAACAGCCTATTATAGAGAGCGCTACGAATAGCCCTCTCCCTCTGGAGAGGGCTTTTTCTCCGCATTAATTGAACCCCCATCTACATGTCCTTGAATCTTAATTTAATATGGATGCATTAGTCGTTTTAATTCCGTTAATGCCGTTGATCGGCGCTTCGGTTATCGGTATCGGCCACCTGTTCGGCGCGATCGACGGTGAACAAAGCGAGACCGTCACAGCCGACATTGCCAGTTGGACGGTTTTTATGTCCAGCCTGCTGGCCTTGATTCTGCTGGGTGCCGACTTACTGGGTAAAAATACCGGCTTTTACAATGTAGGACAGTGGCTAAGCAGCTATACGCTGGACATACATATCAATTTTGTCACCGGCGGCTTTAATGTCCGTCTGGCGGCGTTGTTTTCGCTACTGTTGGCGATAGTCACCCATTTTTCGGTTAACTATATGCATCGGGAGGCCGGTTACCACCGCTTCTTCTTTACGCTGAGCCTGTTCTGTTCGGCAATACTGTTGCTGGTGCTGTCGGGCAATACAATCGGTACTTTTATCGGTTGGGAAGTCGCGGGATTGTGTTCTTACTTTTTGATAGCCTACGCTTACGATCGTCCGGTTGCCTCCGCGAATGCGACACGCGTTTTTATCACCAACCGTATCGGCGACGCCGCGTTCTTGTTGGGTTCGGGTTTAAGTTACGCCTGGGGCGGAGGCGTTAACTGGAACGCTATCAATACGTTAGCCGCGCAAATGAGTCCAGGTGAAGCGGCTGCAATTACGTTGTGTTTTTCGGTAGCCGCTTTTGCCAAATCGGCACAGCTGCCGTTCACGTCTTGGCTGGCCAGGGCAATGGAAGGGCCTACGCCATCGAGCGCGGTGTTTTACGGTGCGGTTATGGTACACGCCGGCGTCTACCTGATCATTTTGCTGAGACCTGTTTTTGAGCAGGCGCCGTTGGTGATGGCAATAGTTGCTATCGTGGGTTTGGTCACAGCCGTTTATGCTTTTGTGGTCGGCTTGACGCAAACCGACGTTAAAAGCTCGCTGATTTTTGCAACGTCCGGCCAGTTGGGCTTGATGTTTCTGGAATGCGGCCTGGGCTTTTGGCAACTGGCCGAATGGCATCTTTGCGCTCACGCGGTGGTTCGCTGCTATCAATTCCTGACGGCGCCGTCACTGATGCATAACATGCAAGGCCATTATATAGAGACTTCACGGCGCCAATCTTCCTCGCCTGCTCGCCGCCGTCATCTGCGCCGCGTCGGCGACGTTCCGCCCTGGGTTTATGTCGCGTCATTACAACGGTTCTGGCTGGACCCGATTATCGACTGGGCGCTGCTCAAACCGGTGCGCGGCCTGGCGCATGATCTTAGCTATTTTGACGATCATATCGTTGACCGCGTGATGGGGTCTCCCGCTCCGGCAATCAAAGCGATATCGTCACTGGCTCAACTGGAAGAGCGGAGAATAGGCGCTCACCTGGAAAGCGATTCGGATAAGTTTGCTCAAGGCAGCGGGCTGGCCGGAACACTGACCGAATGGACAGCCGCCGTCGTGCACTGGTTTGAAGATCATTTCGTATTACGCGGCATTGGCAGGAATACCGTCAATTACGGCCGCGAGCTTGGACATATCGCCAACATGTTTGAACAATCAGTGCTCAGGCCCCGTTATCTGCTGTTGTTTGTGTTTATAACATTGCTCGTTGCATTTTGAGGATCTGATGGATATTACGGTTACACCCTGGTCGGAATCGGCGGCCTTTCCTCTATTGACAGTGCTGACGCTGGTTCCGCTGGCAGCCACAATCGCTATCCTGTTTTCGCCGTCGTCGAAAGTTGCATTGCGTTTCGGTTTTACCGGAGCGGCACTGACGCTATTGCTGAGTATCTACCTGCTGTTTGTTTTCGATTCAGCGCTTCCGGGTATTCATCTGGTTGAGGATGTGCGTGTTGCAGGCCTGAGTTACCGTGTCGGCGTTGACGGCACCAATGTTTTATTTATCCCGCTAACGGCTGTTTTAACTTTCCTGGCGTTGATTTATACCTTAATCACCCGCCATGTGGGCGACCGTTTGTTTATTGCCTGTCTGCTAGGCTATGAGACTGTGCTGATCGGTGCGTTTGCCGCGCTGAACGTGATGCAGTTCTGGATATGGTGCGTGCTGGAGCTGATTCCCGTGGCGCTGTTGACGATACACGCCGGCACCGGGCAAAACCGGCGCTGGGTTGTCGCGCAATTGTTGCAATACTGGGTCAGCGGTTTGTTGATGACCTTGGCCGGTTTTTTATTGCTGGCCTTCGGCTTGATCGATTCCGCGCATCCGCTGACGTTCGACTGGCTGACGCTAAAACAGAATAACGCTTACCTAAACGATGAAGTATTGATTTTTGTGCTGCTGTTTTTCGGCTTCTCGGTTCGTATGCCTTTATTTCCGTTTCACGGTTGGCTGCCGGTATTGGCGGAGCAAGGCACGGTCGCCAGCGCGGTCATTTTTCTGGTGGGTTTGAAACTGGGCATTTATGCGCTGATTCGTTTCATTTTGCCGATGGTGCCCGGCGTTGCCGAGCAATGGTCCGGTTTCGTGGTCACTTTGGGGCTAATCAGCATTTTTTACGGCGCATTGCTGGCGCTGATGCAGATCAATATTCGCCGCTTACTGGCTTTTGCGGTGATCAGCCAAACCGGCATGTTGGTCATCGGCGCTTTCTGTTTTAACGAGAACGGCTTGGAAGGCAGCTTGTTGCTGTCGGTAGCCTACGGCCTGGCGACAGCCGGCATGCTGTTCAGCGTCGGCTTGATTTATGAGCGTTGCCGAACCTCCTATCTGCCGCGTCTGGGCGGGCTATTCGATACTAACGGTACGCTGGCGTTATTGTTCATGATTTCCGCCTTAAGCACGATGGTAATGCCCGGTACGCCCGGATTCGATGCCGCGCATTTGCTGGTCGAAGGCATTATTGAGGAAGACGGCTGGCTGCTTGCCATCGCTATTTTGATCGGCAACGTGATGTCCGCCGCGTTCCTGTTATGGGCTTTCCAACGGATTTTCATGGCGAGTCCGAAGCGCGCCAAACAGCCCTATAATTGCGCCCACCATCCGGTTTTGAAGGAGCGAATTATTACGCTGGTGATTTGCCTGCTGCTGATAGGCACCGGTTTTTACACAACGCCGTGGTTGAATTTCATCGACCAGGATGCAGCCGCTATCGGCAAACAATTTCCGATGCACGGTTCGCAGCAGCCGGCCGAGGGTTCGGGCGCCGGTACTAAGGATGATCAACATGAGTAATGCAAATTTTCCGATCCTAAGTTTGATCATTTTTCTCCCGTTATTGGGAGCGCTTGCGGTAGGCGTTATCGCTAATATCCGTCTGGCCAAGATTGCCGGATTAGCGTTTGCGGTGATCGAACTGATCGCAACAGCAATAGTGCTGCTGTTGTTTAATGCCGATATTGGCAATACCTTTCAACTGGTCGAACATCACGCCTGGATACCAAGCATGAATATCGAATACCTGGTTGGCGTGGACGGCATTTCGGTATTGTTTTTGCCGATGTCCGCCTTGCTGACCTTGATGGTGATCATTGCTTCATGGAATTCGGTACAGCATCAGGCCCGCTTCCATCTGGCTTTATTGCTGGCTTTGGAAGGCATCACCGTTGGCGTATTCCTGGCGCTGGATATGGCGTTGTTCTTTTTATTCTGGGAACTGACCTTACCGCCGATTTTCTTTTTAATCGGTTTGTGGGGAGTAGGTTCAGGGCGGCGCGGCGCGGCGATAAAATATACGCTGTTCATGCTGTTTAGCGGCGTGCCGCTACTGTTTGCGACTATCATACTGGCAGTCAATCATGCCGCTTCGGTAGGCGGCGGTATTCCTCAAAATCTGGCTTTCAGCCTGCCGGTATTACTGGAAACGCCATTGCCCGATAACCTGCAGGCATTGGTGTTTTTATTATTATTGCTCGGTTTTGCCGTTAAAGCGCCGTTAGTACCGTTTCATACCTGGCTGCCCACCGTGGCGATGGAAGGGCCGACGCAAATGGCGGCCTTGTTGGCCGGCTTGAAACTTGGCGTTTTCGGCATTATTCGTTTTGCGATGCCGCTGGCCTCTTCGGCCGCCGTTCAATACAGTTGGATGTTAGGCATACTCGGCGCGATTACGCTGGTTTACACCGCATTGATTGCGTTGCAGCAAACCAATCTGCGCCGTTTGTTGGCTTACGCCAGCGTCAGCCATGTGGGCTTGGTGATTGTCGGTATCGCATCCTTGAATATGCCGGGTTTTCAGGGCGCTATTTTCCAACTGTTGAATTTTACGATGATTGCGGGATCTTTGATGCTGGCGGCCGGATTTATCCAGCATCGTTTGGGCAGCACCGAAGCGATTCATCTGGGCGGTTTGGCTAAAGCCATGCCGCGCTTGACCAGCTTTTACTTTTTATTCGCGCTGGCCAGTATAGGTTTGCCCGGAACCAGCGGGTTTCCTGCCGAATTATTGTTGATTATCAGCACCATGCTCGCGCATCCGAGTATCAGTATTGCCGCCCTGAGCGGCGCGATACTCAGCGCCGCCTATATGCTGTCTTTTACCCGCCGCGCTTTCTTTGGTCCCGTTACTCAGGCCGGCGTTAAACAGGTGCAGGATTTGCGCCCCAGGGAATTGGCCTTATTGTGCGTACCGGCATTGTTGATATTGGTCTTTGGTTTTTTTCCGAACAGCGTGTTGAAGATCAACCGCGAAACGGCGGAGACTTGGTTGTCAAGGCTGTTGGATCAACCGGTATTGGCTAACGATGTTCAGCGGAACTAGAGTATTTCTTTATTACTTAAAGAGCCGCTAAAGCGACGTTTATTTGAATCGGGGTCTCGCCCCCCGAAGGCGAGATACTTTTCGCTACGAAAACCATCCGTGGTTTTCGCCCTGCGGGCCAGCCTTATCGGCTGTTCAAATTCGCTCCTGGCGAATTTGTGCTCCGCCAAAAGAAAGTATTCAAAGAAAAGGCGGCCCGTTGTCGGTGCTCGGCGCGGCAAACGGGATTCCATCCTTGCCAGAATAAGCTTCTATTGCTTAACAGAAAGGGTTAGCAGTGGATTAATTCTAATTAATCGAGAATTGCTCTAAATGAAACTTTCTTCCTAAATCGATGAATATCTACCTATTCAGGAGGCTTTTAAAAATGAAAAAGATCGTCAAATTAGCGGAGGGTTATTTGCCGACGATTGCCGCTGTCGTTGCGACAGCTTGCTTTCAAGCCGGTCAAGTTTACGCCGGCGATACAATCGACGGCCAGAGCTTGAATTTGCCGAGCGTGGACATAGCCGGCAAAATCAATCCGACCGGTCCTGCCGGCATATCGTATTATCAAGTTTACGCGGTCGGCTCATCCAATGCCGGCTGGGAATATCTGAAAGACCTGCAAACCGCAACAACGCAAGATCATGGCGGCTCCCGGATAACCGTAGTGACTTTTCAATACGGCTACGGCCAAGCGAGTGGCGGCACGCTTAACGCTGCGGCCGGAACTCATGAGAAAGTCAGCGTATGCGGCCCTTCCGCGGCGCTGTATTATTGCGGAACCGGGGACAAGATCACCGGCTATCTCGATTATTATTCATTCGATGGCGCGCAAAACGGGTATTTTACCGGCAGCGCATCATCTTCAATTCCGCCCCTAGGAACTTGGACCGATAGCGTTTATATACAGTAAGCCAGCATATGCAATATCGCGCTGGGTTTGAAATTATCGTTTCAATACTTCAAACTTTGTTGTAGCATTGAAAAATGGATAAAAATACTGCAACCTCAATTTTTGAATCGCTCTCATCCGGCGTCCGTCTGGATATTTACAGGCTGCTTGTAAAAGCCGGACCGTTCGGTTTGGTAGCGGGCGAAATCGCAACGGCGCTGGAACTGCCGCCAACCAATTTGTCGTTTCATTTAAAGGCGATGACCCACGCCGCACTGCTGAGCGTAACCCAGGAAGGCCGCTTTCAACGCTACCGCGCCAACCTGCCGTTGATGCAGGATTTGATTGTTTACCTGACCGAGGAGTGCTGCTCCGGCCATTGCTTTTCCGAAGCGCCGGAACCCGGCTGCTGCGGCACTGAAACGGATAGCGATCAAATACCATGAATGTCTTTTTTCTTTGTACCGGCAAATCCGCCCCCCTGTTACCTTGAACTTTAAGAGGCCAAACGTGTCCGACTTATTGAATGACTTACCCAACATCGAGCGCGGCCTGTTCCGCGTCCCGGACCTGCCCCAGTTGCGGCCGGCGGCGCCTGCCACGCACGCTCCGCGCTTCCTGCTGTTGTACGGCTCACTGCGCGAACGCTCATTTAGCCGCTTGCTGGCTGAAGAAGCCGCCCGGCTGCTTCGGGCCATGGGCGGCGAAGTGCGGATCTTCAACCCCAGCGGCCTGCCGCTGCCTGACGATGCGCCCGAGACGCATCCCAAGGTCGCCGAATTGCGGGAACTGACCCAATGGGCCGAAGGCATGATGTGGTGTTCACCGGAACGTCACGGCGCCATGACCGGCATCATGAAGACCCAGATCGACTGGATTCCGCTGTCGATTGGCGCCATCCGCCCCACCCAGGGAAAGACGCTGGCGCTGATGCAGGTGTGCGGCGGCTCGCAGTCCTTCAATGCGGTCAATCAAATGCGCGTGCTGGGCCGCTGGATGCGCATGCTGACCATCCCGAACCAGTCGTCCGTCGCCAAAGCCTTTATGGAATTCGACGATAATAACCGGATGAAACCCTCGGCTTATTACGACCGGGTTGTGGACGTAATCGAGGAATTGTTCAAGTTCACGCTGCTGACACGGGACGTGGCGCCTTATCTGGTTGACCGTTACAGCGAACGGAAGGAAAGCGCCGAAGAACTGTCCCGGCGCGTTAATCAAGCGGCTATCTAATTGTTATTGACTGTGTTTAATGGAGGCTCCTATGAAAATCATCCAAGTATTCGATCCGGCGTTGTGTTGCAGCACCGGCGTCTGCGGCGTTGATGTCGACCAGCAATTAGTCGACTTTTCCGCCGATGTCGATTGGGCCAAACAACAAGGCGCACAAATAGAGCGCTTCAATCTGGCCCAGCAACCGATGGCTTTTGCTGAGCGCGCGGTCGTAAAAAGCTTCCTTGAGCGCTCCGGCGCCGAGGCTTTACCGCTGATCCTGGTCGACGGCGAAGTGGCGTTGGCCGGCCGCTATCCTAGCCGTGCCGAACTGTCGCGCTGGGCCGGGATCGTCAAACCGGCGATTGAAATCAAACCTGCAGGCGGTTGCTGCGGCGGCAGCAGTTGCTGTTAAAAAATAGCAGAGAGCCATGG
The DNA here is from genome assembly GCF_003994235.2 of Candidatus Methylobacter oryzae. Classification (GTDB taxonomy): domain Bacteria; phylum Pseudomonadota; class Gammaproteobacteria; order Methylococcales; family Methylomonadaceae; genus Methylobacter_A; species Methylobacter_A oryzae. The sequence goes on along the minus strand of NZ_RYFG02000090.1, from coordinate 23,790 downwards.
CTGCTATGAAATTTCTCGACCAAGCCCCGCGCTTCCTGTTTTTTACCGGCAAGGGCGGCGTCGGCAAGACTTCGATAGCCTGCGCGACCGCAATTCAACTCGCGGATGCCGGCCGGCAAGTGCTGCTGGTCAGTACCGATCCGGCTTCCAATGTCGGGCAGGTGTTCGGCACCGCCATCGGCAACCGAATCACCGCGATTGCCGCCGTGTCGAATCTTGCCGCGCTGGAAATCGATCCCCAGGCTGCCGCCCAAGCCTACCGCGACCGTATCGTCGGCCCGGTGCGCGGCATGCTGCCGGAAACGGTCGTGGCCGGCATCGAAGAACAACTGTCCGGCGCCTGCACGACCGAGATCGCGGCGTTCGATGAATTTACCGCGCTGCTGACCGACTCGGCATTAACCTCCGATTACGACCATATCGTGTTCGATACCGCGCCGACCGGGCATACGATTCGGCTGTTGCAACTGCCCGGCGCCTGGAGCGGCTTTCTCGAAACCGGCAAGGGCGATGCCTCTTGTCTCGGTCCTCTGGCCGGTTTGGAAAAACAGCGAGCCCAGTACAAAGCGGCGGTCGAGGCCTTAGCCGATACGCAACGCACGCGCTTGATGCTGGTGGCCCGCGCGCAACAGGCGACTTTGCGGGAAGTCGCTCATACTCACAAAGAACTGGCCTCGATTGGGCTGTCGCAGCAATACCTGATCGTCAACGGCATCCTTCCAGATAGCGAAGCAGAAAACGACCCGTTGGCCGCCGCGATCCACGAGCGCGAACAAGCCGCCCTGAATGCGGTCCCGGCGGTTTTGCAGCAACTCCCTTGCGATTATGTGCCGCTTAAACCCTTTAATCTGGTCGGCCTCCCCGCCTTACGGCAATTACTAAGCGCTACGCCGGCGCAAGCCCAAGCTTCTATCGATCCGGCAGTTGAACTCGATGAACCCGGCTTGCCGGAATTGATTGACGGCATTGCAAAGAATGGGCACGGCTTAGTGATGCTAATGGGCAAAGGCGGCGTCGGCAAAACTACGCTGGCTGCCGCGATCGCCGTCGAACTGGCCCGTCGCGGCTTGCTGGTGCACCTGACCACCTCGGACCCGGCCGCTCATTTGAGCGAAACCTTGAACGGAACAATCGGCAGCCTGAACGTAAGCCGGATCGATCCGCATACGGAAACCGAGCGCTACCGGCAGCATATTTTAGAGACCAAAGGTGCCAAGCTGGACGCCCAGGGCCGGGCCCTGCTGGAAGAAGACCTGCGTTCGCCGTGCACCGAGGAAATTGCGGTATTCCAGGCTTTCTCGCAGGTCATCCGCGAGGCAGGCAAGAAATTTGTAGTGATGGACACAGCGCCAACCGGCCACACCTTGCTGCTGCTCGATGCAACCGGCGCCTATCATCGCGAGATCAACCGCCAGATGGGAAGCTCCGGCTTGCACTACACGACGCCGTTGATGCGCTTGCAAGATCCCGAGCTGACCAAAGTGCTGATCGTCACGCTGGCGGAGACTACGCCGGTTCTGGAAGCGGCCAATCTCCAAGCCGACCTAAACCGTGCCGGCATAAAACCTTGGGCGTGGATTATCAATAACAGTATCGCGGCGACTTCAGTCACTTCGCCTTTGCTGCGCCAACGAGCCATGAATGAGCTTCGCGAAATCAACGCGGTCGCCAATCAGCATGCCCGGCGTTATGCGGTGGTTCCGCTGCTTCGGCACGAGCCGGTAGGCGTCGAACGCCTGCTCGCGTTAACCGGCGAGAATAGCAGGCATAGCGAAAGCTAATTGGAGTGCAAGCTCTGCTTGCATAGCCCGCACTCCGGCATTGAAACAAAAGTTGAAAACGTATATTCAGCTTTATACATTTAAGGAAATTAATGCCTAACCAATATCAACTAAAAAAAATCATCCTGATCGACAGCTTTTGGCCGGGCAAAACGGTTTTGCTTAAACTGGAAGGCCACACCAACTTGAGCGGCACCAATGGCGCCGGCAAGACCACTTTTTTACGCTTGATGCAATTATTCTGGGGCGAGCGCCCCAGCAATATCGTCGGCGGCAGCGGCAGTAAAAAAGGCTTTCTGGATTATTACCTGCCGCGCGCCAGCAGTTACCTGGTTTACGAATACCAACGTATCAATGAACAGGTGTGCCACGTCATGGTGCAAAGCGACGGCCGTGCGGCCAAATACAAATTCATCGACGCGCCGTACCGACAAGATTATTACATCAATGAAAACGGCTACCCGCGCGATGCACACAGTGTCGAGCGCCTGTACCGTCCGACGGCGGAAGTCTCCAAGTTCGTCGCGGTCGACGACTATTGCAGCGTCATCCAATGCCATCAACTGAGCGGCGGCAAAAAAGACCTTCGTCTGTTGCAAAGCCGCTACGCGATGGCCTCCACGCCGATCAATCACATCGAGAAAGTCATCGGCTCGGTGATCGAGAAAATCGGCGATTTCGACGTGATTAAACAAATGCTGATCGACATCTCGCGCGGCAAGCTCAGTCAGGCATTCTTCCAAAACGAAGACGAGCAACAGCCTTTCCAACTAAACAAACAACACATCGACGCCTGGCTGGCCGACCTGAACGCGTCCAGGGAAATCGAAGCCAAGCTCGGCGATTTCGACCGTTTGCTGCAAACCGTAGCGGAATTGAAGCAAACCTTGAAGTCTTTGTCGCATCTGCATTTTCTGGCGCAAGGCCAATACAAACATTGCGAGCAGGAAGCCAAAGCGCTGGACAACAGCATCAAACAGTTAAGCGGCCAGCGCGACCAACTGCACCAAGCTCACAAGCAACAACTGGAGCCTAAAGACGATGAGTTGATCGAAGCCAACAGCCGCCTGAAAGACTTAAGCCACCAGATCGGCATGCTGGAAGCGAAAAAACTGGATTTTGAAGAGCAAGGCGCCGAAAGCTTTACGCTGAAAGCCGCCAAAGCCGAGCAATACGCTAAAGAACGGCAAGACATCCAGGCCGAGCTGGAAGCGCTGGAGCACAAAGCCCAGGAAATCAAACGCTTCTACGAAAAACAAGCAAGCGAATTGCAGCACCGGCACGAAAAACAAATCCAGCTCTACCAACAGCAGCGTTCCGACGCGCAACTGCGGCAAAGCCAGCACTTACGGGAAGCGGATGCCGAATTCCAGCAGCGCAAGGAGCGTTTGTTTCAGGATAAAGAAGCGCGCCTGCATCCTGTCAAAGAGCAACGCGGGCAATTTTCGACCGAGTTCCAAATCAAACAAAATCAACAGAAAAATCCGCCGGTTCCGGCCGCGTTGGCCGAACAACAGCAGAAAAACCGGGACGCGTTGGAAGCGGCCGGCCAAGCCACCAAGCAGGCTTATCAAATCCAGGCCAAAGCGCAAAACGATTACCAACAGACACTGAGCCATTTCCAGCAAACCGAACAAGAGCTTAAGGACAAAAAAATCGAACTGAAACGCAGCCGCGAGCTTCATGCCGACTGCCAGAAACGCCTGCGCCCGGAGCCCGGTTCGCTGCAATATTTCCTGGAACAGGAAGCCGAAGGCTGGCAACAGAACATAGGCCGGGTCATCGCGCCGGAATTGCTGGACCATAGCGGCCTGAATCCGCACTGGAGCGGCCAGCCGGGCAGCGACTTTTACGGACTTAGCATCAACCTGGAGGTTTTGGCCGATCGCAGCTATTTGACGGCCGACAAGGCGCAGTTGGAACAACAGGAAAAAGCCCTGTTCGAGCAGGTGACTAAACTCGGCAAGGAATGCGACGGGCTCGAATCCGGCTTGCATGCCGCCAATAAACTGCGCGAGCAAGCCAAATCGGCATTTGACGCCGCGCAACAGCGCGTGAAGCAGGCCGAGAGCCAGGAAGAAACCTTGCGCAACGAAGCCAATGCGCTGGCCGACCAGGTCAAAGCCGAAACCGAAAAAGCCCGGCAGCAACTGGAACAGGAAATTAACCGCTTGTCCGCCGAAATCAAAACCTGCGACCAAGCCCTGGCCGGCATCGAAGCCGAACACAAGCAGGCGCTGGAAGCCTTGCAGGACGAGCATCTGGCTCGCAAAGGCATCATCGAATCCGACTGTAAAAACCTGCTGGAGACGATAGCCGAGCACATCGAAACCGATAGCGTGCAGTTCAAGCAGGAGCAACAGCGCATCGAGCAACAACTGAAAAGCGATTTAAAAGCCAGCGGCAGCGACGATACCGTCGTTACATTGAGCGCCAAACTGAAGGAAGCCGAGCGCCGCGAAAAAGAAGCGCGAAGTTTCCAACGCAAAGCCGAAGAGTACCAAGACTGGCTGCAAAACCGCTGGCAACAACATCCTGAACTGTGCCGGCAGCGCGACGACTGCCAGCGCCGAATCCGGCAGTTGCAGGACGAAATCGAGCGGCTGAAACAGGATTATCAACGGCAACGGGCGCAGTTGAATCAACAAATCGGCATCCAGGAAGAGCAACTAAAGAAAAACAACAGCCTGTTGGCGCAACTGGAGCAATGTACCGATCAATTGCGGGGCTGCGCGCCGATCCGCGCGGAGGACCAGCCCGAATACGCGCCCGGCACGCTGCCGCGGCTAACGCAGGATACCCTGAAAGCGCGCAAGCGCCAGGAGCGCGACATTCAAAGCGGCAAGCAAGCCTTGGTGCAACTGTTCAACAAACACCAGCGCAGCCAATTGGCCGAAGCCTGGTCGGAAGCGGTCAATGCGGCCGCCCACGGCAGCGAACTTCCACAAGCCGAAATGCTGAGCATCGAACAACCTTTGCTGAACGTGCTGCAAATGGTCGGACATGTCAAACAGGCCACCGCTCAGCAGATCGAATTGCATGCGTCCAGCGTCAACAACTTCTACCAGCACTTGCATAACTTCGAGAACGCGATCAGACATACCGGCAGCGAGTTGTCGAAATACGTCAGCGAGGAACGCTATTTCGCCGCGCTCGGCGAAATCACCGTCAACGTGCGCTCTAAAATGAGCGACCTGGAATATTGGCAGGCATTAAAGAAATTCGGCGACCATTACGGCCAATACCGCGACAACGCCGACTTGATCGGCCATAACGACGTTCCGGACGCGCTGGTGCAAGCCATGGGCGAGTTGACCGCATTGCTGCCGGCAACCGGCGTCAAAATCAAACATTTGGCGCTGTTCGATATTGAATTCAGCATTTCCGAAAACGGCCAACTCAAGCACGCCCGCAATGCCAAGGAGCTGAAGGACGTCAGTTCCACCGGCCTGTCTTACCTGGCCTTGATCACATTCTTTACCGGCGTTACGTCGATGTTGCGCAAGCAAAGCCCGACAGTAGTCTGCTGGCCGATCGACGAACTGGGCGACCTAGCGCCGGAAAACATCGAAGCGATGATGCAACTGCTGGCCAAACAGAATATCCAAATTTTGTCCGCGACGCCGACTGCGGACCGTCACGTGCTGGGTCTGTTCAAGCGCCGCTATTTGATAAACCAGCAAAAACTGCACGAAGTGGAATTGCCGCAAAGCAAGTTGGATCAACTGCTGAACACCTTAGCCAAGGAGACCGCCGATGTTTAAGCAAGTCGTGGAAGCGTTACTGAACGGTCAATTCATCTGCCCGACCGCGTTCCCGGATGCGTTCGAGTATTTATCGCACGCAACCAATGCCGACAAGATCAATACCTTCCTGAAGCCGCTGGACCGGGAATTGCTGAATCTGGACGGCGAACTGTTTTACGCCGCTTACACCGTGGTCGACGACAGCAATCGCGCCGCGATCCGGGACGCGTTTTCCGAAGTGCGCTCGCAATTGCGGCCGGTCGTCGAATGGATGGATATGGTCATGACCGCGTTGGGCCAGGACATGCCGATCCGCGCCCGCGACGAAATCCGCCTGCATCAATTGCTGCAAGCGATAGAGCATGAACCATCGCTGTCGGAACAATTGAACCGGCTGACGCAGTTGACGCTGTTCAAGACCAACAGGCCCGGCTTGAACGAGCAATTAGCCTGGGTGCTGCAAAAACTGGAACAAGCAGGTTACCTGGTCCGGCCCAATCCCCAGGCCTCGGTTTATATCGCGACCGGTAAAATCAACTACCTGCACGGCCTGATCGCCTTTTTGAACGATGCCGAAAGCCTGGATTTGGACCAGCACGCCGCCGGCAATAACGACGGCGAGCAGCAGGAACTGTTCTTATGAGTTTCGACCATGACCAAATTGCCGGCCTGATCCGCAAGCTGGCCGGCGCCGATCAATTGTTGGCGCAAACCTATATCAACGGCAGCGTATTCGCCGGCGACGATAACCGCGCTGCCATCGACGGCCTGAAAAAATCCGGCCTGTTGCGCACCGCCGACGCCAGCGACGAATATCGCTTAACTTCCGACCTGAAACGGCTGATCGACCGCATGCTGCTGCGCAACCAGCGCTATCAGCAAAACCTGAACATGGCCAAGTTGATCGCCAGCGTCGAGGAAGGTATCGACGACTACCGCCGAGCCTTGGAACAAAACCAACAAGACGAGGCCCAATACCATCTGGAGCAAATCGACGACACACTGTACGAAGCGGTCGAAGCCTTGGAAAACAGCCTCGGCGTGATGTTTGCCGCGATTACCAGCCAGTTCGGCTTCGTCAGTTCGTTGAACGGCAAAATCAGGCAGAATCAACGGGCGCTGGCCTATGCCCAACAACTGGTGCAGGAACTGAACCACGTCCGCATTGACGAGTGCTACGACTGGCTGAGCTGGACCGCGATACCGCCGGAGCTGAGCCGCAAGATCATCCGGTTTATCGATCAATATAAAAGCATCGTCGAACGCCTGACCGGCATCGTCGGCCGCATGAAGGCCCTGTTGTTCAAATTAAGGCAGCAGGAGCAAACCGCCAACCGCTGCCGGGCGATGGCCCAGTTCTTGAGGCAACATCCTGAATGGTCGCCGCTGGACTGGAGCGCCGAAGCCGCCGTTCCCGATTTGTTGCGGCGAGGAACAGGGCTGAAGCTTGAGCCCTGCATTAACATGGCCAGCCCTGCGTTGCAGGCCGAGCTGACCGCGATCGTCCAGGAACTGCGCCGTCAACCCAAACCGGTCGCACCGCTGGCCAGGGACCACTCAACATCGCCTGTGGACACGCAGCCTCCGGGGCAAATCGAATACCAACGCGACCTTTACGAAAGCCATATCGAAAACCTGTTTGCGCATGCGCTGGAACAGCAAGGCCGCAAGGTTTCGGCCCTGCACTACTGGGGCGAACAAGGCCTGGAGGTTAAAGCCGAACTATGGCTGGACATGGTGTTCGCGCAATACTGCTGCCTGCCGCAGCGCATGCGCCGCGCGCTTGCATTGAATATGCAAGGCGAGAAACTGGAAGGCTTCGACGGCAATCAAATCATTGAGGAAATTTTGTTGCAACGGGTGGCCTGAGAAATGGATCAGCGAAAGATGTATCAATGGATCAGCGCATTGGTCAGGGACAAACCGGATCAAGACAGTAAACGCCGAACCAGTCCGCTTAGCCAAGAGGTGATGACGCGTTATGGTTGCGGCTATGTCAGCAAAAATAATGCGATCTTCAGTGCCGAACACAAACGCCGCCTGCGTCAGCAGGTCATCGATGAACTGGGCCTAGATCCTTACATGATCGAGCAATTGCCGGACGACCGCCTGGAAATGGCGAAATACCATCACAACGAAAAACTGGCGGCCAAGACGGCCGGCAACGATCATCTTTTGCTGAACAGTGCCGACGGCGTGCTGCGCATCAACGGCCTGGAAATGCAGCTGTATCCGGAAAGCATAAGTTCCGCCGGCCTGATGTGCCTGAATTCCGGCATCCGCTCGGTCGAACACGATACCGTCGTTATCGTCGAAAACCTGGCTATCATGTCGTTATGCCACGACTGGCAAATTCCGGCCATCGATAATCATAGCTTATGGGTCTATCGCGGCGACTATAAAACCGGTGCCACGGCCGGGACTTGCTGCGACTTTATCAAACGCTTCGGCGACGGCAAGACGGTCGTCGTTTTTAGCGACATGGACCCGAAAGGACTGGAAATTGCCCTGACCTTCCCTTTTGCGAAATTCTGGCTGGGTCCCTGCGAGGCTTCCCGGCGGCAGTTGCTTAACACCCGCTATGCAAATCCCGACGGTTATGACGAGCAATCCGCAGCCGTCAGCTATCTGCTTCGGCAATCGGACTCGAATTTATTATCCGAGCCGTTTAAAGACCTTATTTCAGTGATACGCGATCAGCACAGCTCGTTCCGGCAAGAACAGACTTATAGTCATGATGTGCCGTTGGAACTGGTTTCGATCTGGGCATGAATACCAGCGTTAAATAGACGCCATTGCCCGCTCTTCGTTCCCACGCGCCGACAATTCCGTACTGGGCGTTGGGAGAGAAACAGACCTTCTAGGTTTTACGACTGCCATGGATGGTGGAAGTGCTGGGAGCCGCCGGGAGCGGCTCCAGTAAAAACCTGGAAGGTCTAACTCGCGCAACGCGTGGGCACGAAATAATATCAACAAGTGGTGTGGATACTTATGACCAGGAGAAGACTCAAACATGTTGTCGCCAACTGAGCTGGATGCTACTGCAACAGTTTTCATCGGACTGGCGTGGGTATTTTTTGTTGCAGGCGGCTTTATCTGCGTGCTTAATTTCAAGCTGTTTCTTGACTGGGTCGTCTATCGAATGAAGAAACTTCCCGAAGAATCTTACAAATACATATCGCCCATCCCGATTTTAGGATCGCTGTTCGTAGCCCTGACGCTTGGAACGCTAGCATCGATTCAGGCGACCAAGATAATCGGAGCGGTTTTAATTGCCATGGATATGGGTGGAATTCACTGGATGGTTTTGGGTATTTGCTATCAAATGTTGCGCTCGGCGTATAGGCGAATCAGGAAGTGAAGTTGTTCATGGAACTCGGGTAATGATATAGACGTATCTCGTCAAGGTTGGCGAATAATCGGCTCCCAGATCTTGTTGGCGGATTCGCCGTTAGGCAATCCGTCACAATAGCGAACGTCTGTCATCGGTGTTGTACGTGTGTGGCGGTTTGCTACGCGAAACCACCTTACAGAGTTTTACATCCAAATGGCTTGCCCTACTACGTTGCGTAAACGTTGTATCCACTTATCTCCAATACCTTCTAATGATTTCAATTGTTCGTCACTTGCGTCCGCTAATTTCCCAATCGTATCAAAATTCGCCTCTTTTAAGGTTTCAAATTTACCATCTGTAAGTCCGTAAGGATAAGCTTTAGATTTTTTTAGTTGCTCTATACCTGAATTCAAAATAGCGGGCTCCTTTTCTTTGGGCAGCTCAGGTAATTGCATTTTTAACGTGTTGCTATTTCGGTGTATTTCTGATGTTTCATTTTTTTGTTTCCATGCATCAAATAAATCTATAGAAAGACGAGCCCCTGAGGTTTTTTCTAGCAAATTACACAGATTTAAAATGTATCGTGAGCCTCTTCCTCCTGATTTCATTGCCCGAGAAACTTCTCTTCTCGAAATAAAACCCGTGTATTCAAGAATTTCAAATAACTTTGCATATTCTTGTACTAAGTCTCTATGAATTAATACAGAGGTTACAACATCAGTTGCTTTTTTGTTATCAGTAACATAAGCAAATAACTTTTCCGCTAACTCTCTGCTTGGTTCTATTAAGGATTCATAAATACCTAATTTTGGTGATAGCTCCTCAAGTAAAGGCCAATAATAATCAGAAGCTAGAAATAGTAAACATTGCGTTAATTGTGATAATTCAATTTTGTTATTGTCTTCCGTTAATTTATTACATGCAAAAACTAAAGCTCGCATATTCCCAGCAACTGTTCTTCCTAGAAACCACGCTAGCGCATTATCTTTTTGCAGGATTGACGAGGTATTTTCTAATAATTGAGGATAACGAGCTTTAATTACATCCTCGAAGAAAATACTGAAATCAGGCATCCTCTCATCTCTTGCAATATCTATAACTGTGGCATCATTATAGACATCAAATCTAGTGCCAAATTTTGTGACACCTGGATAGATAGCTGCCTTACAAGCAACAGTACTGCTTGAAAGTGTTCTAAAAATATCGAAAAATTCGGCTAATGAAGTTTCACGACCTATATGTGCCGCATCATCAAAAAACAATATAATTCGCTTTTTTAATGTACTGCTTAATTTAACTAATGCTTGCTGAACTTCTCCTACATCGGGATTTACAGATAAATCAAATCGTTCTAAACGCTGTTTCTCTATTTCTTGTGTAATTGATTGCAACAAAAGACGGCAAAATATTTCCTCATAATCTTTTCCTTGACTACGCAATAAAGGTAAATGTCTTAAACTCAGGTAAACACTAAAAATAGTACTATACGAAGCTTTAATTTGATTATGAGCCTTTATAAGTAAAGCACTTTTACCGCTCCCTCGCCCACCTCGAATTAAAACAGGGCCATGCGCAATTAAACTTCGAATTATTTTCTCCTCGTATTTTGAAAAAACATGAATTTCATCAAAATGATCAGGGCTACAATCCTCTGCCGCTAAAATAAATCTATATTGTTCTGTTTGATCTTCAGCCATTTTAAGACATATCTCTTTGTTCAATATCAGTTAAAAATTCAAGAAGTTTTTCTTTATTTATTAATGCAGCAGACGTAGGAATATAATGGCTTATCAAAGCTAATCTAGTAACCAATATAACTGTTCGTTGCAATAAATTTTGTACTGTGATTGCATCGTAAGCTACTGCATGAGGAATAATAAACTCTTGGTGGATTCCTTTAGATAAAGAAGAATAAAGTTCTTCAGCCTCTTTTCTTAAACTTTGACAAATACCTTCTGGTGGGATGCTTGCCAAATCTCTTAAATAAGTATGGCTTTCGTCTACTGTATCATCTAACAGACGTTTAAAAGCTGGTATCCAATATATATCCCACATATAGTCAGATAATAATGGACTCGTTAAATTCTTATCTTCTACTTTATTCCATAGCTGATCTTTTGGTACTGTATTTTTAGGTAAAATATCTCCCTTCCATTCAATTGATATTTTATGACGAATACCTAAATCAAAAGTAGGTTGTTCTTGATAACGCTTTAAAAGCAGCAAGCGGTAAGGCGTTATTCTTCCAATTAATGCTATACAAGATGCTTCCAACAAAGCTCTTCCACAATAAGCCCCTAACGTAACAATATCTTCTGATTCTTCTCGCTGCAAAAAATCAAAACATCTTGTTGAAAAATCATCTATCGTAGAAGCGAGAAGATCAAGAACTTCAGATAATTCACCTAAATCTCTATAGTCTCCACATAAAAGCTCACTAAGTTTGCTCATATTCTTTAGCAACTTCCATTCTATTTAAATAAGATTACTGGTCATTTTTATAGCTGTTCATCCTCGAACGGCGATTTGTTAGCGCAAAATCGCCGTTCGAGGTACGGTTACTACGCTTAACCTCTTTTAGTCAATACACGTCTGCTATTGCTCATCAAACAAACGTTTTCTGGACAAGTTAAGAAAATCAGCCGCTATTACGTGTCGCAAATGACGCTATATAAATATGCCATAGTTCACCAAGAACACGACATTTACTTTGCTAACTACCAGCCTCAGCCAAAATTGCCCGAATTGTTTCCATCGTCATAAACAAAGTCATCGGTTGTAAAGGCGATTCCACGAAACCTCGTGAAAGGTAGAACTGCTTGGCTTGGTCGGAAAGCGCATGAACCAATAGCGCAAAAACACCGGCATTACCGGCGACATTGACTGCCCGTAGCATCGCATCGCGCAGCAGCGCCTGCCCGATTCCCTGATTGTGGTAACGCTTATCGACGGCAAGCCGTCCCAGCAGCAAGACCGGCAACGGGTTGGGCATGTTGCGCCGCATCGTCTTGGGTGCGGCCTCGTGGCTGATCGCTCCGGCCGATAGGCTGTAGTAAGCAATAACATCCGCGCCTACGCATAACACAAAGCAGCGGGAAGCGCCGGAGGCATGATTCTTAAACGCGCGCTTTTTGAGCCACTCGTTCAGGGACGGTTCGCCGCTATCAAAATCGGCCAACACATGGTCAGCCTTAATCGGCGCGGGCGGCGTGAAATCAAGCGCGCTCATTTCTCCCAGGGCACTTTGGTTTTGAGCAAACGGCGTAGCTTGTCTGTCGGCGGCAATGGCTGATCGAGCAGTGCCTGAAATTTAGCAAAGGTGCCTTCATCGACGGTAAAGAATGCTTGGTCGAGCAGCACGTCTTCCGCTTCACGGCAGGCGGCTTCAAGCATGAAATCCGAGCGGCTGCGGCCCAGGCGATTTGCGGCTTGGTCGATCAGATCGCGCTGTTTGGCCTTGGCGCGGATGTTGATGGAAACGGAAGCTGCTTCTTTGGTTTGTACATTTGGCATGGCTATACTCCTTTGTATATAGCCTGAGAATACATTGTTGTACAACTTGTAACAAGTAACTCTGCTAATAACAGGAAATGCTTTTTAACGTTTTCCAGCAAGTTGCGCCAATGCGCTTTCAATCCAGCTAAACCCGATCATTTCTTGTTCCAGGCGAAGATTCTTGCGGATGCGATTATCGCGCAGGTCGTTGAATAAATCCCGTTCGTCCGCGGTCAGCAGCGGCAAGTCGTGCAGCACTTGATTGTCCTCCGTCCCCCACAAGGGCTCGTGCGCCATCAGCGTGGCGCGATCCATCATGAACGATTCGACATGGGCGAATTTGCCGCGCAGTTGGTTCAAAATCGCGAAGCCGTGGGTGTCGATGTCGCCCCAGTAATAAACGACGCAATCGGCCAGCCACCGGGCCTCGGCAAGATTATCCCAACCGTAGCCTTTGCCGAAGATCACCAGGCTGTCCGCCAGGGGCGGGAATGCCAAGAAGTTGGTCTCGTTTTCGGTAATGAAAATCCGGCCGGCAAGCGCCGGAAGTTCGGCAAAGCTGTTGCTGTCCAAGGTAATGTCAGGCATGCCGATGCCGGCTATCGGCGATTTGGCCGGGTCCAATACCCGGAAACGTATGCGGGCCGGTTTGTCCAAAAAACCGTAGCGCGCGGCGAATTGGCCGGCCCCGGTCGCGCCGGGCTGTATGGAATCCGGCGGCAAGCTAAGGTCGAACAGTTCCGCCAATACGCCTTTATGCGCTTCGATGAATTTGCTGTGCACGCCCGGCACGTCGACTTGCCGCAAATAAACGCCCGGACGCGGATGCCGCTGCATCCACTCGACGATATCGAGCAGTAAATGCCAACGCTCGCCCAGTTCCAGTGCTTTCAGCGGCCGCTTGGCCAGCCAGCTCAGCAACGCAGGCTGCCGTTGTCCGGTCAAGTCGAGCAGAGCGCGAAAACGGGCGGCTTCGTTGCGCTTGCCGAGCATGGCCAGCGCATCGTCCAAGCTATCGATCCAGGCCTCGGCGGGAATCGAGTTGAAGCCGACGACGCGGTGGGCAAACGAGCGCAATTCGATCCGGCAATAAGGCGCGGCCATGATGTCTTTCGCCCACAAGCGCACGGCTTCGTAGCGGTCGGCGATCTCGGACGAAGTCGGGCCTTTCAGCGTCAACCGCTTCGGGAAGCCGCTATCCGCATCCTGCATCCGCGCCAGCAGCTCGCCCCGATCCCAACATTTTTGCAGCTGGGCGCGCAAATCGGCCGGGCGGGTCCAGGCCGGTTTCATGCGTTTTGCCTGCGCGCGTTTTCCTCGCGGTATTCCTCGATCGATAAATTGCGCAGTTGCGACGCACGGCCCTGGTCGTTATAGACGAAGCCGACGCTGGAAACATGCGGTTCTATGATGTGGATTTTTTGCAGCGGCGTGACGATCAACAGTTGCAGGTTCAGCTTCTCGAACAAGCGCAAACCGTATTGCGCCGACTCGTCCGAACCCCGGCCGAACGCTTCGTCGATGACGACGAAACGGAACGAACGCGAACGCAACGCGCCCCATTCCAAGCCGAACTGGTAGGCCAGACTCGCGGCCAGGATGGTGTAGGCCAGTTTCTCTTTTTGCCCGCCGGATTTGCCGCCGGAATCGGAATAATGTTCATGCTCGGTGTCGTCGGCGCGCCAACGTTCGCTGGCGGCAAACACGAACCAGTTGCGGACGTCGGTCACTTTCGCGGTCCAGCGCTTGTCTTCCTCCGAACGCCCGTCCCGGCCGCGGAAGCGGTCGATGATGTTTTTCACTTCGAGGAATTTGGTTTCGGAATATTGCGCGTCCTCGGAGCCGGTCAGCGAACTTTCGGTACAGGTTCTGAGGTCGCGCTGGAAATCGCGAATGTCCGCATCGGGGCTGGCCTGGGAGACGAGCACGATGTAACGCCCCTGGTTGTAGTCGATCTGGGTCAGCGATTCGTTGATGCGCTCGATCCGCTCCTTGATAGTCTCGCGTTCGCGCGCCAATTGCGCGCTGAAGTTGGCGATTTCGTTGATGGTATTGACGTTTAAGAGTTCCTTGAAGCGGGCTTCGAAACGCGGCAAGTCGTCGCGTCCGAGCTTGTCGAGCAGGTTTTGATATTCGAAAGCCGCTTCGATGTTAGCGTCGAATTCGGCGGTTTCAAGTTTGTATTGCTCCTTGAACGCCATCATCGCCTGGATGATTTTATCGCTCAGCCGCTTCAGTTTGCGATCCTCGCCGTCTATTTTGTCCTGCAACCATTTGCGCGTTTCCTGCTCGCGGTTGTCGCAGGATTCAACGCTGAGTTGGTGATCGCCCAACGCTTGGCCGCGTATCTCGTCCAGCCTGCCGAGCAACGCCGAAATGTCGCCGGCCGCTTGCAGCGCGGTCTGTTGCTTCAAGCTATCGGCATCCTGTTGCTTTTGTTCGGTCTTAGAGCGTTTGTCCTTGGCGGTCTCAAGTCCCATTTCGGTCGCCGCTAATTCGTTCTGCGCCTGTTTCAGTCGCTCGGTCAGTTGGCGCAACAAATCCGACGCCGATTCCAGACTTCGCAGCTCTTCGCTTAGCCGGGCAATGTCGGTAGCGGCCGACGGCCAATCCAGGTCTTCGTAATTGCCGAATTCTTCCAGCCGCGTTAACGCTTCCAAGCGCGTTGCCAAGGCTTGCCGCTGCGCCTGGAGTTTGCCGATTAGGCTTCCTGTCTCGGCCATCTTACTTTCCAACTGCCGGGCCTGTGCTTCCAACGCGGCAATTTTGGCGGTATTGGTCCAGCCGAGCACATAGCGGCTACGATCGTCGAGCCGGTGGCGATCATCCTTTTCATGGCGTCCGCTCGGGTCCTTGATTTGGCCGGCCATGGTAATGGCCCGGGTTTCCCGCCGGAATTGCTCTTGCGTTATGCAGCAAGCCACGTCGAAACGATACGCCAATTCGCGCTCCAGCCAATCGTAGAATGGCGAGTCGGGCTTAATCGAGAGCTTCCGCACCAGAGAATCGCGATGCAAATCGGGCAAGTCGCCGCGCCGGTTCGGGCGGACATGGAAATAAACCAGGCGTCCTTTCAAGTGATTGCGCTCCACCCAATCGACGACGGCCGCGTAATGAGCATCCGGCACCAACAGCGACAGACCGAAACCGCGCAGCAAGCGTTCGGCCGCGCCTTCCCAGTCGCGCTCTTGTTCGTGGACTTGCAGCAACTCGCCGGCAAACGGCATTGCGTCCTCGGACAAATCCAGCGCCTGGCACAAGGCCGCGCGAATCCTGATCTGCGGTTCGTCGATATTGCTGCGCCGCGTTTTCAGGCCGGCAATTTCGGCGTTCAAGGCTTGATGTTGTTCGCGGCAATTGCGAAACGCAAAATCGTGCTCGCGCTCCCGGTTTTCGACATCGGCCGCGCTTTGTTTAAGTTCTGCAACCAACGCCAACCATCGTTTGCGTTGCGTCAAAAACGCCGGCTCGTCTTCCGCCGGACTTTCGCCGACTTTTTTCACCAGTTCGGCATAACGGTCGAAGCGTTGTTTACGCCGGTCGCGGATTTGCTCTTTCTGTTTGATTTCGGCATGCAGGCGTTCCAACCGGTCGCCGCCGTTTTCGGCCACGGCGGATTTCAATTCGTCGATCCCGATACGCTGCTCGTCGCGGCGGTTTTCCAGGCGCTTGACCTGGCTGTCCTGTTTTTCCCAGTCGTCTTTTAACAACGTGATGCGCTTGTTGAGCAACGCCAGTTTCAAGCCGGCAAAATAGCTGCGCAAGGCTTCCCGCGATTGCCTCAGCTCATCGATGTCTTGCGCCAGGCCGGCATGATGCTGGCAATCGGCGATCAACGGCGTCAGCAATTCCACTTGCCGCTTGGCTTTCAAGACCGCTTCGTGAGCGCGGTTAAGATCGTCGAAATGCGTGATCAACGCGCCGATGCGGGAGCTGACGTCGAAAGGCTCCAGCATGTGACTGCGCACGAAGTCGGTTAAATTGCCGACCGATTTCATCGACACGGTTTGATGGAACAGTTCCAGGGCTTGTTCGTTGTCGATGCCGAAACGGCGCCTGAACCAAGCGCCGTACTTCGGGAAAGTGTCCTCGATTTCTGCGCCGATGCCGCGCAATTTTTTCCGCAATTGCCCAATGTCGGAACCGAAGCGGGAGAAGTCGCCGGCGATGGACAACTCGCGCTCGATGCCGACAAAGAAGCGCGCCGGCTGGCTTTGCGCGTCCTTGAGCCAAAACACTTGCGCCAGGGTGACGGTCTGGTCGTAACCGGCGTTATGGAACACGCCCAAAATCACCGAATAACTGTTCGGGTCGCGTAGCGGCACCGGTTTGGCGGTACCGGTTATTTCGTTGCGTTCGGACTTATAATGGCCGAGCACGTAAGAGCGCAACGACCGCTCCTTGCTGTCGGCGCCGGCGGCCTTGTTATAAGCCACCCGATTGGCCGGCACCAGCAGCGTCGTTACCGCATCGACCAAGGTCGATTTGCCGGAACCGATGTCGCCGGTCAACAGGCCGTTTTTGCCGTCGAGCTGCAAGGTCCAAACGCGACCGTCGAAAGTTCCCCAGTTAAACACTTCCAGACGCTTCAGCCGGAAACCGGACAAGGCGTCGTCGGCGACAAAGTCCAATTCGAGCGTGTACGGCTCGTTCATAAAGTTTCTCCCTCTACACTGTCCTTGCCGGCCAGTTGCTGTTGATAAACCGCCAATCGGGCATCGAAATCCGCGAGCCATTGCGCATCGACAAAGGCTTTTAAAATGCGCCTGACTTCATAGCCGGCCGGCCCGCTAGCCGTTTTCAGCCGGCGCAAAAACCCAAGATCGACCACTTTATTGATATGGGTTTCGATTTGGTCGATCAGCCGGGCTTCATTGCTGCTGTCCGGCAAAAACACCCGGACCAGTTCGACAATTTCGTCGCGCGACAAGACCAGGCGAGTATCGCCTCCGCCGGCGTCGAATTCGGCCAGTTTCTTGCGCAGCAGCACCAGCACTAAACTGACCGGAAACGATAACGGCCGGCGCGCGATCAAACGCGGCAATTTATCGGTTTCGGTTTCGCCGTCCTCCGCTTTGGCTTGCAGGAAGGCATAGCCTTCGGCTTCATCCAGCACCAAAGCCAAGCCGAGCACGGCCATGTAGTCGCGCACCTGGGCTTGCAGATTCAGCAAGGCCAGCCACAGGCGTTCGTCGGCCTCGCGGTAGATAACGCCCTTGAGCAAAGTAATGGCCAGCGCGGACAGCCCTGTACTGTTGTCCGTCGTGGACTGTTGTTGATCCATCGTTACCTCACGAAAATGACCCGCGGCAGGCGGGCGCGTTTGCTACGAACGGCGCCGTCCGCAGCGATGCTTGTCCAAGCGATCGACTCGGAAGTGTCTTCGTCGACCACGGTTTTGAATGTTTCGCTGCCCAATTGCAGGTAAGCGACCAGCTCGGCCAGACCCTGGCGCAAAGGCTGCATTTCGGTCAAGTCGCGCAACGTAACTTGCGTTTTGTCCTGCAACGCATGGCGGATGTGCCGGATCAATTGCGCTTTGTCGATGACGACCTGCGAGTACAGCGCGTCGATGTCGACGTCGGCATCGCCGGTTTCGAGTTCGATGTTCGCAATCACCGGCTTGACGGTCGGCGCATGGAGCGGGCGCTCCATCGGCAATTCCGGTGCGGCGGCGGTATCGGCAATAGCCGCTATATCGCCGGCCGGCGGCGTGTCGCGCAAGGCCAAGGCCTTGGCTTCGATATGATGCAGAATGTCCATGATGCGGCGATTCTCCAGCCAGGCTTGGTCGTCCAGAAATCGCCTGAGCTGCTGCGACAACTGGGCTATCGTGCGTTGCGTATGTTCTCCGGCTTCCAGCCAATCGTAATGGATGCGCCGCGTCCGAGCGTCGGGCTTTAACTGTTCGATCGGCGCCAGCGACAAGACTTGCGCGAGCAGTTCGGTCAGTTCTTCCTGGCGCCGGCTGGACATCAAAAAATCCCAGAATGCCCTAAAGCTCCTGCCCTGATCGGAATCGGCTATCGCATCGCGCTCGCCCATGATTTCTTCCAGCAGCGCGCCCTTGGAACCTTCCCACAACGCGATACGTTCGCGCACCCGCCGGTCCAGCAGCCGGAAATTATGTTCCACTTCGCGAAAGTCACTCAACAGCTCCCGCGCCAGTTGCATGAATTGCTGGAAACGGTCTTTTAACGCGGTATCGTCCAGCATCGCTACGTCGCCCGCCAGCACTCTGATGATCTCGGCATCGATGTCGTCGCGGCGTTTGTGCAACTCGGCGATGCGCTTGGCCGGATCGGCTTCGCTGCCTTCGCTGATCTGTTTGAGCAGTTCGAACAAAGTCAACAGGCGCGACTCGGTGCCGACAAAACTGCGCTCGGCCAACGTACCGAGCCAGGCAATCGCTTTTTCGGTTGACGGCGTTAAGTCGAATTGCGGCTCGTCGGCGCCGTGTTGATAAAATTTGCGCAGCCAGCCTTTATCGGGGTTAGCCCAATCGTTCAGGTAATCCGCCGCCGGCTTTGGAAATACGTCCTGCCCCAGCCTTTCCCGTAAAGCATAAAGCTCGTCTTCCAAGGCTTCGGCCAGGTCGGCCGCTGCAATGACCCGTTTGTTAGGCGCGACAAACGTTCTATGCAAAAAGCTGGCAACCAGTGGCGCATGATCCGAACGTAAAAGGCGCCATGCCGGATGGTGGTTGCGCAGGGCATCCAAAGTAGAGTAATCGATGGTCATGTTACGGCTTGCAAGGCCACTCTTGTGCAAGCGCCGCCTTAACCAACGCTTCGCCGCTAGAATCCAACGATTGCGGATGCTCGTTTAAATACTTAGTCACAACGTTTGCGGCTTGGTCTGACGATATGTTTTGCGGACAAAACAGGCCCGAGCCGATATTGGAATCGATAACGCCCATGATGTAATACACATACGCCCCAGCATCGTATAAGTCGGCATCGTCTATATCGCCGCTCTTATAAGCCCTGGACTTGCCTTGCAGCTTATGCCCATCGATAAAAGCGTTGAAACCGGCGTTTGCCGACATGGGTATCAGCATTGCGGCTATCAGGATTAGCTTTACGGCTTTCATGTTTGCACTCTATATATTTTGTTCATAAAAAATTTTATGCTTGGATTATTACGTAGCGATAACCACGCCATCCAGAAGCTTGATGAAATTCCGCTTGGGCTTGAAACGGGCTCGTAGCTCGGCCAAGTAATCGCCGAACTCGCTATGACGCCATTTATGATCGTTCCAACCTTATTGATCAACTTTATTGCCTCGGCATAAGCCGTATTATTGGTTTGATCGACGATGGCCGGAATCACGCGCCTATAAAGGATCAAAGCGTCGTTCGGACGCGTCCGCCCCAGTTTACCGGCCAATATAATCAGTAAGTCCTGTTTGCAGCTGCCGGCATGTATAGCCTCCCAGGCAGCATCAAAATCATTCTCCCATAGAGCGATTTCAAGCCGCAAAGAATAATAGGGTATCGAAGACTTCGGTTTCCAGAAAGTCGTAAAAGCGGCCTGGGCGGCAATGACTTCATCGACTTTCGCCAAAGCGCGCTTGCGCTGTTCGGGCCATATCCCGAGTTGTTCAGCTACGGCATGCAGTTTTTTATAATGCGCCAGCGACGCCGATTCTTCGAACTGAACCCAAGTCAACGCTAAAGCTTCATCGTCGCGCTTCAGTTTCAGGTAAGCCGCGACCAAAAAATCGCGCAAGCGGTTGTCCGACCGTTCAGGAAAAGCTCGCAACCCTCGCTCCGCCCAATCCAGCGCCTTATCCTGCTGTCCGGCCTTGCCCCATATTTCGGCAATAATCAAGTAATGATACGGCAACGACAAATCGCGCGACTTGATTGCCACCAATTCCTCCACGTCGCCGCTGGCCCTGGCCAGGGACTCCATGACGGAGGTAATACGATACCGACGCGCGTCGTAACCACTATCGTCCTGCCGCGGTTTAACCGTGGCCCACTCGGCTTCGGCCAACTCCCGGTAGCGGCGCAGGCCTTTGTCACCGAGAATATCTTGGTAAGTATTAGCATCGAAACTGCAAATCCCGAAAGCCGACGTCATCTCCAAGCGAAACAGGCGTTCCGCCAGTGCGATAGGCTCGGGTCTCGCCAACTCACAGGCGCGAAGATGCAAATCGCCTAAATTTTCCACGATAGCGCCGACTTCGCCGTCCGAATCATCAATCATTTCCAAAGATTTTTCCAAGCGTTGAATGGCGAATTCGGTTAGCTCGACCAACATCCCGGCGCTATCCGGCGTCAGCAGTTCCTCCATGGATTCGACGACCTGCTCGAGATTATCGGTAAAATTGCCGAACCCACCCCATTCCATAAAATCGGTCACGCTCGTTGCCTGTTCTATCGACTTACGGAAAACTTTGACGACGTCAGTTCCTCCGGCCGCGCGCTCGGCCTTTAGCAATAAGGATCGATACAAGCGGTCGTCGCGTTCGGCGGTGTCCAGCAACAGCGCTATCAATACTTCCGGCGCTTGCGTCGTCAAATAATCGCGAATATCGCGCCACGGATCGCGGCGTTGTTTTTTAGCGGCGACAGCAGCGCCGGATTCCGTCTGTCCGGCAAGCCAAGCTAAGCCGACCGCCACGCAATGCTTGCAGAAATAACCGTCGGCCGCGCGCGGGCAACTGCAATCGTAATCGAGGCCTCCCTTATCTTCCCGTAAACTAACCCGGTAAGTTTCCGTGCCTTCAACGCGAGCGCTGAGCTTGTTGCCGGTATCGCGAAGCGCTCCTACCGAACCTGCGGAAAAATAATCCATGCCGCGTTGAAAAGCCGCCGTACCGGCTAGGTTCTCAAGCGTTTTACGAGTGATCAGTTATCTAACATGGTCAATTCTCAAATTGTTATTCCGAAAGCTCTTTGCCGTTTCCGTTTGTACCACAAGCGGTGGCACAAATGCCAAGGTTGGATACTCACGGTAGAAGGCCAGCATGCGCTTGATGTTGCGCTCGGAAAAGCCTTTTTCTTCGGGCAGTTGATTGCGCAGGTCGTGTACCAGGCGGGGAATCACGCCAGTCCCCCAGCCTTCTTTCTGTTGCCGGCTCCCAATAGAGGCGGATCAACTCGGCATTCACCGCCAGCATTGTCCGTGTCTGGACATGCCGGAGCGTTGCTTGATGATCAACAAGCCGGCATACTGAATGGAAAAAGACGCGTCTGTGTTCATGTCAAAGTCATTCATATTTCAAACCCGCCAACTATTTTCTAATCTCAACTTTCCAATCCCGCAACTGATTGAATAAATTGTCCAAATTATCGTTAAAGGTTTCCATCTTCTCGGCAAATTGCTCAGGCGCAATATCGACATAGCCGATTTTAACGTCGAAATACTGGCCGGCGCTCAACGAATAGTTCTTACCCCCGATTTACTCGTAATCGACCACGACTGAAAAATCTTCCTCCTGCCGTTGGCCGTTGAATACGTCGATGATGCATTGTTTTTCTTGCCAAGTCAGCACGGTTTTCTGTTTTTTGCCGTCCTTGATTTTTTCGCCCAAATCCGAAGTAT
Source organism: Candidatus Methylobacter oryzae (assembly GCF_003994235.2). Classification (GTDB taxonomy): domain Bacteria; phylum Pseudomonadota; class Gammaproteobacteria; order Methylococcales; family Methylomonadaceae; genus Methylobacter_A; species Methylobacter_A oryzae. The sequence continues at coordinate 1,879 of NZ_RYFG02000090.1, read as the reverse complement.
TGATCAGCACCATGTTACCTTGGTTGCCGGCATCGATAAACAGAATAGATATGTTAGATCTGTAGGCGGATTCGCTGTTAGGCAATCCGTCACAACAGCGAGCGTCTGTCATCGATGTTGTGCGTGTGGGGCGGTTTGCTGCGCGAAACCACCTTACAGCGTTAATCATAATGATGCCCTATGGATTAGGTTAAGGTTTTGTCGGCCGGTAAACTCAGTCTGATGGCTCATGGGCGTTCGATTGATGATTGAATAGTTACTTGGCTGTTCATTAACATCGGCAGGAGCCAATCGTGAAGTTCGATTAACTGCTGATTTTCGGAACTAGGTTGAAAAATCATTTTGTTGTAATTTAGCGTGATTGCATCATAGCATTTTAAAAGTGCATTGTCTGGATAGGCAAGCTTCAACGAATGAAGATTATGGGAGGAGGTCAATCCCGAAGACGGCTCTCACCAAATACTTTCGATTACGGACAATGCCGATGGAACAGTCAAACAGCACCTTTTGGGCACCTACTTCACTCTTTGCAGCGGCGGCAGGGCAATCGGCGAAGGTAAATTGCCCGCATGGGTTTGCTTGTCGGCTATTGCTTGTTTGTTGGGCATGGCAATCTCTTTAATGATATTAAATTGTTGATCCAGGCTAATAGATACATATCGCCATTACCGGAAGTATTGCCGCTGTCTGGCGGCCGGAACCGGTACCCGTTGCCCGTGCTCGGCGCCACAGCGCCGGACTGGTCGGAATGGCTTTACAAAGCAACGGGGCAGTATGTTAGACATCGCACCATCCTCATTACCTTCTGTTTGGTTGTTTGGCTTGCTGTTCGGGCTTTGGCTGTGAGATTGGCACCATGTCATCGCCGTCTTTTGCGCCGTCGGCGAGTATTGGGTAACCGGAGCGTTGGTGTTGGCCCGCGTGGGCTTTGCCGCAGTCACCCGCAACTTTGATGCTTTCGGCTACAGCCCGTTTTTCTGGGATTATGCCGATTATTATCACCCAGGCTGATCGATGGCCACGAGTGGAAACAGAACCGGTTCCGGTAGCTATGAATTTTTAACTGTGCTAAGGTCGCGAATATTACAACCTTTTATAAGAAACCAAAATTATGGCAAAAACGATTAACACGGGGATTAAACTCGATGAAACCCTGCATACACGCCTTAAAGCCCTAAGCACTATTAAAGCACGTAGCCCCCATTGGCTGATGAAAGCCGCCATTGAAGATTATGTGGCACGGGAAGAGATTTACGAACAGGAAAAACGCGAAGACCAGGAACGCTGGCAACGCTATAAGCTATCGGGTCAGGCTATTCCCAATGAAACGGTTAATAGCTGGCTGGAATCCTGGGGCAGTGACTGCGAATTACCATGCCCGAAGTAGTCTGGCTACCGGAAGCCCTGGAAGATGTCCAAAGGCTACGCCTGTTCTTAGCAGATAAAAATCCAACGGCCGCCGCCCGTGCCGGCCAGATTTTACAGGGCGGCGCAAAGCTGCTCGCCAGTTTTCCGGAAGCGGGTTACCCGATGAATGACGGCACCGATCGCCGCGAGTTGTTTCTGCCCTTTGGCGCAAGTAACTATGTGCTGCGTTACATCATTGATACTCAAGTAGTGGTGGTTCGGGTATGGCACGGGCGGGAAAATCGTAAAGAACATTAAAAGCAACAAACAGAAGGATAAAGCCAAAATGTCCGGCAACGCATTTTTAAGAAGCTGTCTGGTAAAACATTAAAGGCATTTTGCCAGGGTCATTTTTAACATTGCTAGCCCAGTGTACGCAAATCTATAGAACTGAATGAGATAAAAGCTCATCCAGAAAATGTTCCAGATCATGACTCATTAGATTTACATCTGATTCCACCATGTCCAACAT
>NZ_RYFG02000089.1 GCF_003994235.2 Candidatus Methylobacter oryzae | reverse complement strand
TGAGGTTATCGCCACGTTCATCACCGGCTTTATGCCGGGCAAAGACCAGCTCAATCCACAATATTAACCAGCGGTCAATGCGTAACTTCTAGTTTTATCAAAAGATTACCGACATTTACGCCACCGCTCTGGACTATGATGTCACGGCCATCGCTACCAAGCGGTTCTTTGCAACCGTGCAAAACAAATTGCACTGGGCAATTCACGGGCAAACCGCCGCCGAAGTGGTTTACACCCGCGCCGATGCCGAAAAAGCCAACATGGGCTTAACCTCATGGAAAGATGCCCCCCAAGGCAAGATTCAGAAATTTGATGTCAGCATTGCCAAAAATTACCTAAGCAACGAAGAAAGCTTTGAACTCACGGCCATGGAGAGCAGCGCTAAAGAGTTTTTAAGTGCGGCCATTGCTGACTATAACGCGTTGTTTAAAACCAATTACGGCGTTGATAGCAATGCGTTTCAAAACTATTACCGCGACCTTGCGCTGCGCGTGAAGAATCAGGAAATTGATTTATTGATTGTGGTGGGCATGTTTTTAACAGGCTTTGATGCGCCCACGTTGAACACCTTATTTGTGGATAAAAACCTGCGCTACCACGGCTTGATACAAGCCTATTCACGCACCAATCGTATTTATGATGCGACCAAGACGTTTGGCAATATCGTTACCTTCCGCGATTTAGAAAAAGCTACCATTGATGCTATTACCTTGTTTGGTGACAAGAACACTAAAAACGTGGTGCTGGAGAAAAGCTACAAAGAATATATGCAAGGCTTTACCGATGTGGCAACAGGCGAAGCACGGCGCGGCTATATGGACGTGGTGGCGGAATTACAACAGCGCTTTTCTAATCCTGATGAGATTATTACGGAAAAAGATAAAAAAGACTTCGCTAAATTGTTTGGCGAATATTTGCGTGTCGAGAATGTGCTGCAAAACTACGACGAATTTGCTGGCTTAAAAGCCTTGCAAAGCTTGGATATGACCGACCCGGCAGCTGTGGAGGCGTTTAAAGCGAAGCACTATTTAAGCGATGATGACTTGATTGCTATGCAAGCGATTAAGATACCGGCCGAGCGCACCATTCAAGATTACCGTTCAACCTATAACGATATTCGCGATTGGCTTCGTCGTGAAAAATCCGCCAACGAGAAAGCCGCCTCCACCATTGATTGGGATGATGTGGTATTTGAGGTGGATCTGCTTAAATCACAAGAGATTAATCTGGATTACATTTTGGAGTTGATTTTTGAGCACAATAAAAAGCTTAAAGATAAAGCGACCTTGGTTGATGAGGTGCGCCGTTTAATTCGTGCTAGCGTTGGCAATCGTGCCAAAGAAAGTTTGCTGGTTGATTTTATTAACCAAACCAACTTGGACAACATTCTCGACAAACCCGGCATTATTGAGGCTTTTTTTACCTATGCGCAAGCTGAACAACAGCGTGAAGCGGAAGAATTAATTAGTGCTGAAAACCTGAATGCGGAAGCGGCTAAGCGTTATATTGCTGCATCGTTAAAACGAGAATATGCCAGTGAAAATGGCACTGAACTCAATGCAATTCTTCCCAAAATGAGCCCGCTTAATCCGCAATACTTAACTAAAAAACAAAGTGTTTTCCAAAAAATTGCCGCTTTTGTTGAGAAGTTTAAAGGCGTGGGTGGGCAGGTTTGAACTAATGTCGTTAAGTTAAGCCTGCCATGAGCTTGCCGAATGGGGCTCAGCCCGAACGGCTTGACGACCGAAAATAGTGATTTCGAGAAGTTATTTTTAACCAAATCCTAAGGATATTGCACCGGCACCGGTTCCAGCTTCCAGATGTCCCGGTTATAGTCGTTGATCGTTCTGTCCGTGGAAAATTTGCCGCTGTTTGCGCAATTCAATATGCTCATCCGGGTCCAATGATCCTTATCCTGATAGGCCGTTTCGACGCGTTTTTGCGCATCGATATAACTCCTGAAATCGGCAATTGTCATCCACGGATCGTACTTGCTTTTAATCGATGCGATAAGCTCGTCGAAGATGCCCGGTTCAAACTGGTTAAAATGCCCGCTTTCGAGCAGGTTCATGACCCGTTGCAAGTCTTCGTCCTGGTCAATGATCGCAACAGGATCGTAATGCTGCCGCCTTGCTTCGATCTGTTCTTCGGTTAGGCCGAACAGGAAGAAATTCTCATCGCCGACTTCTTCCCTTATTTCAATATTGGCGCCGTCCAGCGTGCCGATAGTTAACGCGCCGTTCATCATCAGTTTCATATTACCGGTACCGGACGCCTCTTTCCCGGCAGTGGAAATCTGCTCGGAAAGGTCCGCCGCAGGGCAAATCATTTCCATGCCCGAAACCCGGTAATCGGGCAGAAAAAACAGCGTCAATTTGTCGCCGACGTCGGGGTCCGAATTAACGACCTTAGCGACATTATTAATTAATTTAATCGTTCTTTTTGCCATTGCATAACCCGGCGCCGCCTTGCCGCCGATCAATACGCACCGCGCCACCCAATTCTGCGTTTCGTCGCGTTTAATGCGGTCGTAAAGATGGATCACGTGCAGTACATTTAAAATCTGCCGCTTGTATTCGTGGATGCGTTTAACCTGTACGTCAAACAATGCTTCGGGACTCAAATCAGTCCCTTCTTGTTGCTGCCGTTTGTATTCCGCCAAGCGCTGCTTTGCGCGCTGTTTTATCTCTCGCCAACGGTTCCTGAACCCGGCATCTTCGGCGTAAGGCTCCAGTTTTTTTAAATCATCCAAATGGGTTATCCAGCCGTCGCCAATGGTTTCGGTTATCAACGCGGCTAATTCCGGATTACACGAAGCCAACCAGCGACGCGGGGTTACGCCGTTGGTTTTATTATTGAACTTGTACGGCCATAATTCATAAAAATCGCGGAATAAGCCTTGCTGTAATAGCTGGGAATGCAGTTGCGCAACGCCGTTGACCGAAAAACTGCCGACGATAGCCAGATAAGCCATGCGTACCTGCTGTTCCGTGCCTTCCTCGATAATCGACATCCGGCTCAAGCGTGCCCTGTCGCCGGGCCAACGCGCGGCAACTTCCGACATAAAATGAGCATTGATTTCAAAGATAATTTCCATCAATCGCGGCAACAATCTTCGCATCAGTTGGACCGGCCATTTTTCCAGCGCTTCAGGCAGCAGGGTATGATTAGTATAAGCCATGGTTTGTCCGGTAATTCCCCAGGCTGCCGTCCATGACAGGCCGTGTACATCCATTAGCAGGCGCATCAATTCGGCAATGGCGATGCTCGGATGGGTATCGTTTAACTGGAAACAGTTTTTCTTCGCGAAGTTGCTGAAATCATGGCCGTGCTGTCTGATCCAATGCGCGATAACGTCCTGCAAACTCGCCGAGGCCAGGAAATATTGTTGGCGCAGCCTCAATTCCTTGCCGTTTTCGTTCGCGTCATTCGGATACAGCACCATCGTGATGTGCTCCGCGGTCACTTTTGCGGCGACCGATTCGGCATAACCGCCGGCGTTGAACTCATCCAGGTTAAATTCCTCGGTCGCGACGGCTTTCCATAAGCGCAAGATGTTGACGGTGTTGTTTTTAAACCCCGGTATCGGCGTGTCAAAAGGCACGGCCAGCACATCGTTGGTGCTGATCCAGCAAACCCGCTGCCTGCCTTGTTCATCGGTCTGTATTTCGGTATGGCCGCCGAGTTTGACGCGTAACGAATATTCCAGCCGCTCAACTTCCCATACATTGCCGTAGCGCAGCCAGTGATCCGGCTTTTCAATTTGCTCGCCATTGACGATCGTTTGCGTAAACATGCCGTATTCGTAACGCAAACCGTAACCGACGACCGGCAATTGCAAGGTCGCGCAACTGTCGATGAAACAGGCGGCCAGACGCCCCAAGCCGCCGTTGCCGAGGCCGGCATCGAGTTCCCTGTCGACCAGCTCTTCGATCACAATGCCTAATTCATGCATGGCCCGGGTCACTTCATCGGTTACGCCCAGATTCAGCATCGCATTGCTCAAGGTCCTGCCCATCAAGAATTCCATTGAAAGGTAATACAAGCGCCTGCTGTCCATTTTGTTATAGGTTTTATGCGTGGTTTTCCAGCGTTCCATCAGCCGGTCGCGTATGGCTAACGACAGTGCTTCACAAGCATAGAAAGGCGATGAACGGAAATTCTCGTCACGGCCCAATGAATGAACATAATACTGTTTAAAGTCATCGATAAAATCCTCTTTCGTTACGCCCAGCGTTGCGACATCTGTTATTGAAGATTTGGGCTTGCTCAAAATAAATCGTTTATTAGGCATAGGTTTCTCCAAGAGGTTGATGCAAAAAAGGTATTAACTCAAGCGATGTTCCATTGTTGTCTGTTATAGATGATCGGTCATGCGGACCAGAATTTCCTGCCACAACGCATTATAAGCGATTGTCGACGGGCTTTTTTTGATATAGCCGCCCAGCGGCATGCGCTCCAATCCCATCCGCTCAATATCGCTCGCGCACGGGATCGCTGCCGTTAAAATCTCAGGGTGCGTTTGCAGCAAATTCTCCATGATGTCGCGATGCATTTTTTTACGCCGGTCGACCATCGAGAAAAAAGGGATCAGCGTCAATTTCTTCAAGTCATTATCGTTGATGAATTTTTCCAATTGCTCAAGCGTTCTTAACGACAAAGTGGTGGGAATTATCGGCGATAACAAAATATCGGCCGCCTCAAAAACGGCCTCGGATAATAATGAAATGTTGGGAGGGCAATCCAGGAAAATAAAATCGTACTCGTCCGCCAACGGCTTCAGCAGTTTTTTGAGTTGTTGCGTCGGTTTTTTCTTGGCATCCAAAACCAGGTCCAGATTCCTGAACGAAAAATCGGCCGGCAATAAATCCAGGTTTTCAAAATCGGTGCCTTTAATCAGGTCGTCCAGTTCGCGTTTGCCGGCGATTAAATCTTTGCTGCCGCCTTTGATCTTCGGCTTGATCCGAAAATAGTAACTGCTGGCTCCCTGCGGGTCGAGATCCCAAATCAAGGTACGATAACCGTTGCGGGCGGCTGTGTAGGCCAGGTTAACCGCGCTTGAAGTCTTACCGACACCTCCCTTGATGCTATAAATAGCTAATACATTCATTGCATGATCTCGTATTGATACGGATAAAGTTGAAACACGGTAAGCGCAACCGCTGCTATTGGCAGAGCGTTCCAGCCGAACCGATAGCAAGCCTCATCGTCAGGCTAATTCTGTGAAGCAAGCCTGACGCCGTTGCGCTTGCCCTGTTTGACAAGATACAGCGCATCATCCGCCCATTTGATCAAGTCTTTCCAGCTCGGCTTGGCGCCCACGGCCCCTGCCACGCCAATGCTGACCGTAACCGGATAACGCAACGCCAATCCTTTCGGCTGAGCTTTTTCAATAGACCGGCGGATGCGTTCAGCCAATAACATCGCCGTAGCACTGTCAGTATTCGGGGCGATAACCAGAAACTCTTCGCCGCCTAACCGGCACACGATATCATTAGTGCGCGCAGTCGCTCGCATCAAGCCGGCCGCGTGGACCAGCACTTGGTCGCCGACATCGTGCCCCAAGGTGTCATTGACCGATTTAAAATGATCCAGATCCACCATTAAAACGCTCAAGGCTTGATTCGCGCGTAACGCCGTCGCCGATTCCTGTTCCAGACGGTTCAATGCATAGCGCCGATTAGGCAAACCGGTCAGAACGTCCGTGTTTGCCATAGACTTAAGACGGCGATTAGCTGCCGCCAACTCCGCCGTATAGCGCTGGATATCCCGGCTCTCTTTCTCCAGCTCGTTTTGCAACATGATGATGCGTTGCGCTGCACGCAGGCGAGCCAGCAACACACGCAAACTGATCGGTTTAGTTACATAATCGTCAATACCGGCATCGAAAGCTTCAACCAACGCATCCTCGTCTTCGGTAGAGGTCAGCATGATTAGATAGATATTTTTGCTGAACGACGATGCCCGCAATGCTTTACAAAGCGCTAGTCCATCCATCGGTTTCATCCGCCAGTCGGTTATCACCAATTGAGGTCCGCACTCAATCACATGTTTTAATGCGGATTCGCCATTACGGCATACCGCGACCCGATTTCCGGATGCTACAAGCTGCTTGGAAAGCCGCGCCAGCATCATCGGGTCGTCGTCGACCAGCAATATATCCAGGCCGGGTAGCGCCGGTTCCAGGGCCGTGTCCGGTTTTAGCAAAGACTGGCGTACATCGGTTTTTACATCGATTAATTTTCCCCACTCGTGCCAAACCTCAATGGCGTTATCTACAAACGCGAGCAGCGCTTGCTCGTCCATTTCGTGCAGGCCGGCTTCAGCTATTAAATCCGGCAGTAATACTGTTCGCTGGACATCGTCGCTTACGCAATACTCGCCGATCAGGCGGGCAAGAACCAGTTGTCTGGCGAACTGGTCGGTTCGGCTAATTCCCGCTACCTTCATTTCAAAACTGAGCCTCAACGCGTCCAGAAATATCGCCGGAAATCCCCAGTCCTCCAACAGCATCAAAGTCAACGCATTATGGTCGATTGCAAAACGCTCGCGCTCTAAAGCAAGAAGCTGCTTACCCTCTGCTTTTCCAAGACATTCCCCGTAAACCTCAGACCATGCGGTTGCCAAAGCAAGGCTGCCTATATCGGCAAGCAGGCCGATCGTGAACGATTCCTCCGGGACGACGGTGCGCTCCCGTGCGGTAATCGCCGCGATAGCCACCGACATTGCCAAGGACCGCGACCAGTAAATCTCGTAATTAAAAGCCGGGCAATGGCCCTTGCCGTTGTCGCTGATCAGCGACAGACTCAGCGCGAAATTGCGCACTGCCTGCATGCCCATCATCATGACTGCCGATTGCACATCGGCAATCGGACGCCGTGCGCCAAAAGCGGCCGAATTAGCAAAACGCAGGATACGCCCGCTGAGAGCGGGATCAACTTTAACCAACTGGCTGACCTGCTGCGCGGTGGCGTCTTTTTGCTGCACAAGCTGCATGATAGCCAATGCCGTTCCCGAAGGGGAAGGCAATCGTTCGGTGGCTTTTAGTTCATTAAGATTGAATTCAGTGTTCATTGATTTTGCTTGTTCTGTTTAACAGATTGCCGACTAACTCCATCGTGGCCTGATTTAGCTCATCGGCCATCACCTGAAAGTCGGCATCTACGCTGCCGTTGCGGGCTGAGTGCTCCAGTTTTACCGCAAGGTTGATTATTTTTTCAGCGCAAAAATGTCCGGCCATGCCTTTAATCGCATGAGCCGCATCGGCCAGTGCAAGAAAATCGGACTCGGACAGCGCCGATTTCAGCTCGGATAATTGTACAGGGGCCTCTTCCAGGAATAAATCCATCATCTCGATCAGTAAATCATAGTCGCCATCCAGCCGCTTAAGTGCAGCGGCTTCGTCCCAATAAACCGCTGCCTTATCGTCAGCACTACTGACCGAACGGAACACTTCGTTTGCAATGGTATTATCCTGCGCGACGGACGTACTTTCAGGAACCGACGGCAAGCCCATCCAGCGTTCCAGAACCACGGCCAAATCGGCTCGATTTACAGGTTTGCTGAGATAATCATCCATGCCTGCGGCTAAGCATTTTTCGCGCTCACCCGTAGACGCATGTGCGGTCAATGCGGTTACCGGAGTATGCGTTTCGCCGCTTTCCCGTTCGCGCAAAATACGCGTGGCTTCATAGCCGTCCATGACCGGCATTTGGCAGTCCATAAACACCAGGTCGTACGTTTGACAATCCAAACGATCCAACGCGGCCAGCCCATTATTGGCCAAGTCGGGCTTAAGCTGGAATTTAGCCAGCTGCGCCATTATCACTTTCTGGTTAACCTTGTTATCTTCCACGACCAACACGCGCTTATCGCTGTAATCGGGCAAGATTTCTTTTACCTGGTTTACAGGCGCTAATGTTTGATACGGAAACGACAATGCAGCGATAATTGCATCGAAAAGCTGCGATTGCCGTACCGGTTTCAACAGACTTTGCATAAATCCCGTTGCCAGTCTTTCGGATTCGGTGCCTATAGAGCCCGAAGATAAGAGAATACGCGGCGTATCCGCAATAATGGCTTTCCGGGCAATAGCTTGAGCCAGCGCAAAACCGTCCATGTCCGGCATTTGCATATCCGACAACAGCAAATCATAAGGTTCATTTCGTAAGGCTGCGGCTTCAAGTTCAATAAGCGCCGCCGGCCCGCAATCCGTTTCAGTTGAAGAAAATCCCCAATTGCTTAAGTAATGCGTCAAAATTATACGGTTGGTAGCATTGTCATCGACTATCAAGACCCGCTTGCCGGTGAAATTTGCCGGCGGAACCGGAGCCTCACTCTCCACTTGCGTCAATGGCAGGGTAAACCAAAAGTTTGCCCCCTGTCCCTCGGCACTTTCTACGCCAATGCTGCCATTCATAAGCACAACCAGATCCTTGCTGATCGACAGGCCAAGCCCGGTACCGCCATAACGCCGCGAAGTCGAGCTGTCGGCCTGCGAGAATGCCTGGAACAAGCGCGCTTGCGTCTCGGCGCTGATGCCGATGCCGGTATCGATAACATCAAAACGCAATGCCTCTACAGAGGGTGTGCCGGGAACAGTTGCCGACGACTGCATGGATGCAGGAGATACGATCCCATGGATGGGGGAGGTAGAATCACGTCTGGAACAGTGATCGGGAGCAACGCAAGGAGCAGTTGCCGAGACTTTCACCGAAACTTCACCCTGCTCGGTAAATTTAACCGCATTACCGATCAGGTTAGTCAACACTTGCCGTATGCGCGTCGGGTCGCCTTGCCAACGCTGCGGCAGATTCGGCGGCAAAAAGCAGTTTAATTCCAAACCCTTGCCGTGAGCGCGGCTAGACAGCAGCGCGCAAACTTCTTCCACTAAATCGGGCAGGTTAAATTCGATCCGCTCCAACTCTATCTTGCCCGCCTCCAGTTTGGAGAAATCCAGAATATCGTTAATGATGGTTAACAGGGATTCTGCAGAGTGCGCGGCAATATCGATCAAATCCCATTGTTCACGAGACAATTGAGTATCCTGCAACAGATCAAGCATGCCCAATACGCCGTTCATCGGCGTGCGAATTTCATGACTCATATTAGCCAGGAACTCCGTCTTGGTTTGCGCTGCTTGCAAAGCCGCATCCCGAGCGGCTTCCAGCGAAGCATTGGCCTGATATTGAAGTATCGCCAGCGCTATCATGTCGCCGACTTCCTTCAGCATCGCAATACGGGCTTCGCTATGCACAGGATAAGGATCGGTAAATATAAATAAGACACCGAGGATTTCCTCGCCCGACGCAATAGGCACTGCGTAATGTCCGTGAGCCCGCTGTTCATCGCAACAACACTGATCGGCAACGACAAGCTTCTTTGAAACAGCAACCTGGCCGCATAAACCGTCGCCAAAAGCGACCCGATGCCTCCCAACCCCATTGGCATCAAGACTTACAAAACTTTCCAGATAGTCTTCATTCTGATGCCGTAGGAATATGCCGCCCTTGTGTTGCAAATCAAAGGCCTTCAGGTTGAAAAGAATATCCAGCACCTGAACGAAACGCTGTTCCAGCGGCAGGGATTGATGCAGCGCCTCCGAGATTGCCAGCCGCGCGGCAGTATCGTCGCTTTCGATTTGCAACGCCGCTTCCTGCTCGACCTGATCGGTCACATCGTGCTGAATCTGCACATACCCGGACAGCGCGCCGTTTGCAGTCAGAATCGGCGTAATATTGGTTTTGGCCCAATATTCGAGCTTATCGTCGGAAACTTGCTCCACGCATTCCAACGCACTGCGTCGACGGCATTTCAGCCGGCCCGACCAGGCTTCGCAACAATGCAGCCGGCTTTGCAACTCGGCCAGGATTTGTTGATCGGCGTCAGGACTGTCCAGTACCGAAGGTTTTTGCCCCATCAACGCATGTTCGTCCCAGCCTGTGAACAAACAAAGAGCCGGGTTCGCATACTGAATGAAGCCCTCGGCATTGGTGATCAGAATCATCTCGCTGCTGGCGTCCAGCCCGCGCTTCAGCGCCGCCAGTTTGAGTTCATCCGCTTTGCGTTCGGTAATATCCCGGCGTATCGAAATATATTGTTCGGGCTTGCCGAGCTTGTCCAACACAGGCGCGATAGTGCTATCCACCCAGTACAACTCTCCATCCTTACGGCGGTTGCAAAATTCCCCCCGCCACGCCTGCCCGCTGGTAATGGTGCTCCACATGTTACGGATGTAATCGCGGTCGTGATGGCCGGAGTTAACAATGCGGTGGTCCTGTCCAAGCAACTCAGTCTGTTCATAACCGGAGACTTTGCAGAACATGTCGTTTGCGTAGACAATGCGGCCCTGCACATCGGCAATACTCACCAGGACATGATTCTCCAAAGCCTTCAGCAGTTCTCTATTGGTTGACCGTCTTTCCCGGACAATCTGTAAAACCAAAGGGCGTATTACCAATAGCCACAGCAGCGGGGCGGTCAGCATTGCCAGCAAAATAACGTCCAGAACAATATTTTGTACGGGCGATAAGACCATCCCCGATTGCTGGGCCGCATGAAGCAATAACATTACCAGCGCTTCGGAAACACTGACAACCAGAATAACAACGCTTAACGACCGGAGAAAATTACGCTTTGAATGTTGCGACGGCGACAATGGTGTTGACATAAATCTCTTCTGACATCAGTTATCTGTGGTATTAAGCGAAGAATAATAATCTTATTATTAAGGTACTGCCATTTTTTTCAGGACGCGAAGTTCATTCTTTTAGCCTGAATAAGCATGCTAAAAACGCTATAAACGATAGAAACAGCCGTTTCAACGAGCAACCGGTCCATTCCGCAGCTTAGCTTTAAAAGCTTTATTTGTAACTATTCAGCCACAGATTGACACAGATGCATACGGATTAAAGCTGAGTTGAGCGGCTTTCCTGCCCAACGAAACTTATGCCCTTTGGATATTAAAGAGCGAGACAAAAGGCGAAAGACAAAGGTCCTGTCGACGCCGATTTTTTTTGCCTTTTGCCCTGTGCCTTTCGCCTTATCCATTTAATCCGTGGCTGAATAGTTACCTTTATTTTTCATAAGCGTTAACGATAAACTTTCAATCCAGGCAAACTTATCCTATCCTTGTAAGCCTTAAATTCAATCTACTCCATGCCTGCGCCTGTTAGGCTTGCGGCAACCATCCTTGGCAATAAAAAATCATGACAGAAGCGAGCGCGTTATTTTCCGATGCAAAACTTGTAATTCCAGGCGGCGTCAATTCGCCGGTACGCTCTTTTAGCGGCGTGGGCGGCACGCCGGTTTTTATCGACCGTGCCCAAGGCGCTTATATTTACGACAGTTTAGGCAAGCGTTATATCGATTACGTCGGCTCATGGGGGCCGATGATTTTGGGCCACGCCCATCCGGACGTTATTACAGCGGTTAAGCAAACTGCCGAAAAAGGCCTGAGTTTCGGCGCGCCGACCGAAATTGAAACGCTAATGGCGAAAAAAATCTGCGAACTGTTGCCGTCTATCGATATGGTCAGAATGGTCAGCTCCGGCACCGAAGCGACGATGAGCGCAATCCGTCTGGCCCGCGGTTACGCCGGCCGGGATAAAATCGTTAAGTTCGAAGGCTGCTATCACGGCCATTCCGACTCATTATTGGTCAAGGCCGGTTCCGGCGCATTGACGTTCGGCGTACCCAGCTCTCCCGGCGTACCGGCTGCCGTTGCCGAGAACACGATCACGCTGGCCTACAACGATAGCGAAGCGGTCAAAGCCCTGTTTGCCGAACTGGGCGAACAAATCGCCTGCATTATCGTCGAGCCGGTTGCCGGCAACATGAATTGCATTCCGCCTGAGCCCGGCTTCCTGGAATGTTTGCGCCAAGTTTGCGATCAATATAATAGTGTGTTGATCTTCGATGAAGTAATGACCGGTTTCCGCGTCGGATTGACCGGCGCGCAAGGCTATTACAACGTCAAGCCCGATTTGACGACCTTGGGCAAAGTCATCGGCGGCGGCATGCCGGTCGGCGCTTTCGGCGGCTCGCGCAAAATCATGGAACATCTTGCGCCGTTAGGCCCCGTGTACCAGGCCGGTACGTTGTCCGGCAACCCGGTTGCAATGGCCGCCGGTTTGAAAACGCTGGAATTGATCACCGAACCCGGTTTTTATCAAGCATTGACGGGGAAAACCGAAAAACTGGTTTCGGACTTGAAACAACGCGCCGGCCTGGCCGGTATCGCATTGACGACCAACAGCGTCGGCGGCATGTTCGGGCTGTTTTTCACGGCCGAGCAACAAGTCAGCCGCTTCGCCCAGGTCATGAATTGCGACCAAAACCTGTTCAAACGCTTTTTCCACGCGATGCTGGAGCAAGGCGTTTATCTAGCTCCTTCCGCATTCGAAGCCGGCTTTGTTTCGGCTGCGCATAGCGATGAAGATTTGGAAAGAACCTTGGATATTGCGGAAGCCGTATTCAAGAGTTTGTAATTTTGTAACTGGTCAGCGTATGTTCAATAGAACACGGATGACACAGATTAAACGGATAAACACGGATTTAAAGCTGAATTGAGTGGCTCGTCCGCTCAAACCCTAATTATGACCTTTGGGTATAAAAAACCAAACAAATCGAAGGCGAGCTAAAAATCCGTGTCAATCCATCTCTATCCGTGTTCTATCTTCTATATGCTGAACAGTTTTACGTAATTTTTAGATTAATAACCATGACTGACGATATTCGCTGGCAACAACGTTTCCATAATTACGAAAAAGCCTTTTTATTGCTGGAACGCGGGCTATCCATTACAACGCCAACCGAAATTGAGCGCGGCGGCATCATCCAGTTCTATAAAATGGCTTTTAAACTGGCATGGAAATGCATGAAAGATTATCTGGAGTATCAAGGCTACACCGTTAATTCGCCAAGAGATGCGATAAAACTGGCTTTTCAGGCCAATATTCTGGCTGACGGCCAGCTGTGGATCGATGCATTGAGCGATACAAACCTGAACACTCATACGTATGAAGAAATCAGGGCCATCGAAGTGGTCGACAAAATCAAGTCCGACTATTTCCCGGCTTTACAGCAATTGCATCGCCGTATGAGTATCGAGCTGGAGCGATGAATACAGGATTGAGCCGTAGCGATATAAAACTTATCGCAACCGCGATTCAACAATTCCCTGAAATTGAAAACGCGGTTATTTTCGGTTCCCGCGCCAGAGGCACATACCGTAAAGCATCCGATGTCGACTTGGCGGTAAAAGGCTCAGCCGTCACCGGCAAAACGATTCAACAGTTACATTTCTTACTCAATGAAGAATTGCCTTTGCCGTATTTTTTTGACGTCGTGCATTATGAGGCACTTGGAAACCCACTGTTTGTAACGCATATCGATAGCGTCGGAAAATTGCTCGCCCCGTTTGCTAATTAGTCAACATGAGCTTTATCAGTAATATACCACCTTTGATTTGGGCTTTTACCGGCTTCCTGGTTGGCGCATTGGCAATGCGCCTGCTAAGCGGCAAAGATAAAAACCTGATTCGCCAACTCTCAACCGGCCAGGCTGTTTTAGAAGAAAAACTCAAGCAATTTCAAAACCGCGAAGCCGAATTCAAGCAATTGCAGCAGCTATTTATCGAGACCAAAACCCACAATGCCGAGTTGCAAACCCGCATCGACGAACAGGCGAAAAATACCGAGGAAAAATTAAAATTATTGCTGGATGCGGAAGTGCGCCTGAATACCCAGTTTGAAAACCTGGCCGGCAAGATTTTCGACGACCGCAGCAAACAATTCACCGAACACCATAAAACCAGCCTAGATCACATCGTCTCGCCGTTGCGCGAACAGCTGGGCGAATTCAAGCAACGCATAGAAACGGTTTACGATAACGAGAACAAAGACCGTATTTCCCTGCGCGAGGAAATCGTCTCATTGAGGCGCGATACCGCGCAAATGAACCAGGAAGCGCTGAACCTGACCCGCGCGCTAAAAGGCGATAAAAAAGCCCAAGGCAACTGGGGCGAAATGATCCTTGAAAAAGTGCTGGAAAAATCGGGACTGCGCAAAGGCATCGAATACGAAACGCAAGGCGCGTTCCGGGATGAAGATAACCGGCTGTTCAAACCGGACGTAATTGTTCGCCTGCCGGAAAACAAGGATGTCGTTATCGATTCCAAAGTATCCCTGCTGGCTTACGAACGTTATTGCTCGACCGAAGACGACCAGGAGCGGACGCTGTCGTTAAAGCAGCATACCGACGCGGTCCGGGAACATATCAAAGGGCTCAGCAACAAGAACTATTCGGACTTAAAAGGCTTGAGATCGCTGGATTTTGTATTGTTATTCATGCCAATTGAAGCGGCCTTCATTGCCGCATTTCAAGCCGACGAGCGTTTGTTTACCGACGCTTTCGAACATAAAATCGTTGTCGTTACCCCAACCACCTTGCTGGCGACGCTACGCACGATAGAAAATATCTGGCGCTATGAACGCCAGAACGAAAATGCCCGTGCGATTGCCGATAAAGCCGGCCTGGTTTACGACAAAATACGCGGCTTTGTCGACGACCTGGACAAACTGGGCAAGCAGTTAAGCACCGTCAACAGCACCTATGACGGCGTGATGAATAAATTGACCCAGGGCAACGGCAACCTGATCCGCCAAGCCGGCAGCTTCGTCGAGCTGGGCGTTAAAGTCAAAAAGGCTTTCCCGAAAAGTATTACCGATCAGGCAGGGTTGGATAACGATGAAAATTAGAAATTATTTATGCGCTTATTAACCGCGCCATTCCGGCAGGGATTGCCGGGATCCAGATGCCATGGATAGCAATTCCGAAGCCAACAATAAGTCTTACAAAATAAGAGTTGATTAGATAAATCAAGCGTTCACATCCCTGTGACCTGGATTCCGGCAATCCCTGCCGGAATGACGACTCTTAAAATACTTGTGTATAAAGATGAACATAGCTGCATTTATGCGATACTACGCGGCTTTGATTTTTGGATATAGAATCGTAGGCCGGAATAAGGCTTTCCCGAGCGTAGCGCAAGGAAAGCGTTTCCGGCTTGCTATGCAATATGCCGGAAACGCCTGTTTTCGCTCCCGCTCAAACAGACTTATTCCGGCCTACATGCTATTTAGACATTTATGATTACCTGCTTAATAAGGAGTAACAGATGACCGCATTGGTTGGCATCATCATGGGCTCGACGTCCGACTGGGAAACCATGCGCTTTGCTGCGGAAACCCTGGAGCGGCTCGGCATCCCTCACGAAGTTGAAGTCGTTTCGGCACACCGTACCCCGGATAAACTGTTCGATTATGCCGAAACAGCCGAAACCAAGGGCCTGGAAGTGATTATTGCCGGAGCGGGCGGAGCCGCGCATTTGCCCGGCATGACCGCCGCAAAAACCGCAGTGCCGGTATTGGGCGTACCGGTGCAGTCCAAAGCGCTAAACGGCATGGATTCTTTATTATCCATCGTGCAAATGCCCGCCGGTATTCCGGTCGGCACCTTGGCGATAGGCAAAGCCGGCGCAATCAACGCGGCCTTGCTGGCTGCGGCCATCATCAGTAACAAACATGTCCACTATAAGGACGCCTTAAACAAGTTCAGGAATGAGCAAACCGAATCGGTGCTTGCGCACTCAGATCCAAGACCGGGAGACGCATTATGAGAGTGGGTGTATTGGGCGCGGGCCAATTGGCCAGAATGATAGCTCTGGCGGGTGTGCCGTTGGGCTTGGAATTCGTGTTCCTGGACCCGTCCGCCGACGCCTGCGCGAATAGGTTGGGCGAGCCTTTAGTCGGCGATTACCGCGATCCGGCATTGCTGGCGCAATTGGCCGAGCGCGCCGACGTGGTCACTTACGAATTCGAGAACGTGCCGGCCAACGTTGCCGAATTTTTAGTCTCGCACACGCAAGTGCATCCTTGCCCTAAAGCCTTGGCAGTGGCCCAGGACCGTTTGTTCGAAAAAACCTTCTTCCACGACATCGGCATCCCGACGCCTGATTATGCAGCGATCGACAGCCTTGAAAACCTGGAACAGGCGATGACAACAATAGGCTATCCGGCCATCCTGAAAAGCCGCACCCAAGGCTACGACGGCAAAGGCCAATCGGTGCTGAAATCGCCCGACGACTTAAAACCGGCATGGGAACTGTTGCAGGGCGTGCCGTCCGTCGTCGAAGCGTTCGTGCCGTTCAAGCGCGAAGTGTCGATCATCGCCGTGCGCAGCGTATCCGGCGAAACGGTGTTCTATCCGCTATCGGAAAACCTGCATCGCGGCGGCATCCTGCGCGTATCCGAATGCCGAGCGAACGATCCGCTGCAACAACAAGCCGAAGACTACGTATCGCGCTTGCTGGAAGCGTTGGGTTACGTCGGCGTGCTGGCGCTGGAACTGTTCGACGTGAACGGCAAGCTGCTTGCCAACGAGTTTGCGCCGCGCGTGCACAACTCCGGCCATTGGACGATAGAAGGCGCGGAAACCAGCCAGTTCGAAAACCACTTGCGCGCGATCCTGGATTTGCCGCTGGGTTCGACCGCGCCGGTAGGCCATGCGGCGATGGTCAACTTCATCGGCGGCCTGCCTGCGACCGAAGACGTGCTGGCGATCCCGCATGCGCATCTGCATCTGTACGACAAAGCCCCGCGCAAAGGCCGCAAAGTGGCCCATGCAACGATACGGGCGGAAAACGCTGAACAATTATCGGAATCGGTTAAGAAACTGGCCGAGCTGGCCGATCAGGTTGACGATTCGTAGACGTTTGAGGAGTGAAGCGTGCAGCGCGCTTCACTTCGCTCGCCCCGCCCGGTAGAAACGTGCAATGTAAAAATGCAGCCTGCGACTGCTCTATAGCGGGGCCACCACATATATAAAAGGTCGCATAAGTTTTCGCGCTCAAATCTGGCGTATCAACGGAATTCACGCTTTACTCTTACTGACGTGGCAATAGTAAATCCTCCAGAAAAAAAGCGGACAGCTCGGTGCGTCCTGCCAGCCCGGATTTGCGGTAAATCGCCCGGGCCTGGTCGCGTACGGTACGCTCGCTTGCGTTACGCAGACCGGCAATTTCGCTAAAGCTGAGACCTTTTAACATCAGCATGCCGACTTCCGCTTCAGCCGGCGTTAGTTGCCAACTATCAAACTGCTTTTTAATTTGAGCCGCCAAACCCTCGATAAGCCCGCGATTCGCCTCGCGCCACTGTTGAGCTTGTTGATTGGCCAATGCCAAATCCTGCCTCAGCAAATTGATTTTGGATTGCGCAAATTGATGATAAAGCCGGCCGAAATAGACGATGCCAGCCAGAGAGAACGTCAGAATTAGCACTTCAGTGAGTAAATGCGTCCATGCAACGCCATCGCGATAGTCGCCAATAAAATCAAGTGTAATCAGCACAGAAACAAAAAGGCTGAGTGCAATAGCCCACTGTATAAACCGTTTATTATCGTTAATAAGTGCCATAGATAATCGCCTATACGTCGGATGACGGATGCCAAAGAAACCAGTTTAACGCAATATTTGGCTTAATTAATTTGTACCGGCAACGTATCAGGAAAAATAACATGACAAGTAATAAAAAAACCTTAACGGTATGGGATCCGTTAATTCGTATTGGACATTGGACTTTAGTAATTGCATTTTTTACAGCCTACTTTACCGAAGATGATTTTATGGCCCTGCATGTATGGGCAGGCTACGTCGTGGCAGCTTACGTGCTCGCGCGAATACTGTGGGGCCTTGTAGGCGGAAAGTATGCGCGTTTCAGTAATTTTATATATTCCCCGGTTAAGATTGTTGCATACCTGAAAAATCTGATAGCGTTCAAGCCGCAGCATTATATCGGCCATAACCCCGCCGGCGGTGCGATGGTGGTCGCCTTGTTACTCAGCTTGGCTGTAACTGCCTTGACCGGTTTGAAATTATACGCCGTAGAAAATAATAAAGGGCCGCTCGCCATATCGGCAACACAAGCCCGGACTGAAATACAACCGAGCAACCCTGCTCCTATCGACGAAAAAGAAGATAACAAGGAAGAAGGCGAAGAGTATTGGGAAGAGCTGCATGAGGTTTTCGCTAACCTGACGCTATTGCTAGTGTTTTTACACATTTCTGGCGTCGTCGTTTCCAGTTACATCGATAAAGAGAAACTGGTTAAAACCATGCTGACCGGAAAAAAAGACATCGACGACACCTACCTATAGCGATACAACACCGGGGAAACAGCCGCCTTCCCCCGGAGCCCCCAATGTCGTTAAGTTAAGCCGTTCGTGGTGAGCCCCATTCGACAAGCTCACGGCAGGCTTCGATAAATTCAGGAGAGCCCTGCGAACCATGAGCGGCTTAACGACTTGTTCCGCTCGCCCTTCGACAGGCTCAGGACGAACGGAACAAGTCTTAACTTAACGGCATTGCCGGTGCCCCTGAGTTATCCCCTTATCTTCATTTAATCTTAATTAAACCTACAGGTTTCCTTTCATGTTGTTTATGTAACCTTGACTCAGCCGTTGCGGTTTGTACGTAACGCCGGTTTCGAAAAATTAGGGAATGAATATTCTTTGATGGTAATAATCTTGAGTAAGGAAAAAAATAACATGAGAAAAGTAATAAAGTTAACCGTGATTGCCTTGGCTTTTAGTCTGGTTACGGCCTGCGCGAGTACTTCGGATATTGAAAATTTACAGTCGCAAGTTAACGGCCTGGATACTTCCGTGAAAAAAGCATCGGCCGATGCGGCCGATGCGCAAGCTACAGCTGCCGACGCGGCGGCAAAGTCAGCCGCTGCGGAAGCGGCCGCTAATCAAGCCTCCCAGTTATCTCAAGATGCCAATAGAAAACTGGATGGAAGATTCAGAAGATCAATGATGAAATAAGCTTTAGAACAGGAAATAGCACGGCGGCAAATTTGCCGCCGCACTATTTCCAACGATCCAGTCGTTAATGATTGCCACGTTAATGGAGGCACTCTCATCGGCTCCGAAAACCAGCCCGGATTGCAATAACCTCGGATTTATTCATCGTGTTAATATCAACAGATGCTGGAACGGGTCAGATAGGGACATACAAATTAACCATAAACGGAGAAGATAAAGCTGAGTTGAGCGGCGTGTCCGCTCAACCCCTACTTATGCCCTTTGGGTATAAGCCGTGATACGCAGGTCACACTTTTTTCATGATGCCAGGGATTATTCTCGCCCCGGATTGCTTGGTCTTGCCATGCCAGCAAGCGGCTTGATTAGCAGCTGCGCACAAGACCATACCGTTACCCAGTAAAGTACGCGTGACTAACTTGCATAATGGCCGGCCCGTTATTGTATTGGTCAATGATCGCGGCTCCTTCAAGAAAAACAAGCTGATTGATTTATCGCATGATGCGGCAAAAGAAATAGGACTGCATGGATTGGCCCAAGTAAAAGTCGAATATATCGGCAGCTCGGTTGATAACGATTAATGGCGATATTCGGCGGCCGCTTCCACTTCCTGCCCATATTACGCAACGCTGTAATTAATCCGCTCTTACTCAAGACATATCTTATTAGGCTGGTAGATGGAGCTAAAGATATAATAAGTAAACCCACGAGTTTGGATAATAACTATCAACCTGTGCCGTTAGGTGCTCGGAAGTTACTTAACGGCATGGTTCCGGATGCTTTCATTTTTATAACAAGATGACATATCCCGAGATAACAACACTAAAATTGAACAATAAATCATCCATTAATAGCCGCCTTTTCAAAAATCACTCATTCGACGATTATGCTGAATTTTCCCCAAATTGATCCCATTGCTTTAAGTTTAGGTCCGGTAAAGATTCATTGGTACGGCCTGATGTATTTAATCGGTTTTGCCGCGGTATGGTTTATAGGGCAAAAACGCGCCGAACAGCCCTGGTCGCCGATTAAGCCGGAAGCGATAGAAGACCTGGTAACTTACGGCGCATTCGGCGTCGTTTTGGGCGGTAGGATCGGCTATATCCTGTTTTATAACTTTTCCGGCTTCCTGAATAATCCGTTGGTACTGTTTAAGATATGGCAAGGCGGCATGTCTTTTCATGGCGGCATGTTGGGCGTTTTTGTCGCAATGTGGCTATTTTCCAAAAAGCAGCAATGCAGCCTATGGCAATTGACCGATATTATCGCGCCGTTAGCGCCTATCGGCTTGGGCGCCGGCCGTATCGGCAATTTTATCAATTCCGAATTATGGGGCAGGCCTACCGATGTGCCGTGGGCGATGGTGTTTCCTAACGGCGGCACGTTGGCTCGCCATCCTTCGCAATTGTACGAAGCTTTCTTGGAAGGCCTTGTACTGTTCGCAATCCTTTGGGTCTACTCAAGCAAACCTAGACCTGCTATGGCGACGACCGGCCTGGCGCTGTTTTTTTACGGCTGCTTCAGGTTTTTTATCGAGTTTTTCAGAATGCCGGATGCGCAAATAGGCTATTTGGCTTTAAATTGGTTGACGATGGGGCAGATACTGTCAACGCCGATGATCTTGATCGGTGCGGCGTTGTTTTATTTTGCGCATAAAAAACAGTCAAGCGTATAAGCTGAGTTACGGCCGCCAGCCTTAAGTTTTAACCGAATGGAGCCGGGTCACGGCGCCGTCACCGATTATTGATCCTAAA
Source organism: Candidatus Methylobacter oryzae (assembly GCF_003994235.2). GTDB lineage: Bacteria > Pseudomonadota > Gammaproteobacteria > Methylococcales > Methylomonadaceae > Methylobacter_A > Methylobacter_A oryzae. The sequence continues at coordinate 20,863 of NZ_RYFG02000089.1, read as the reverse complement.
CATCATTGAAATCCAGGTTTTTCAATGAATCGATATAAAGACCAATATGATTCGATAACCCTGACCCGTGCATTGGCAAAATAATTTCGATTTCATTTTCTTCTATTTTATTTAACGCATTAAGCAGATGGCTATGTGAAGGTAAGTAGTTGTCTTTTTTGATCGAATTAATGATTTCCGCCGTGCAGTCGTTTGTTTTTATACCGGTAAACTCACCGGCTTGTATAAACAAATCGGAAGAAAATAATATTTTCCGCTCAATCCAATAAACAACAAGGCTATCCCATTGGTGAACATGTTTTGTATGGATAAATTTTAAAGAGCATCCTGCGAAGACGGATATAACTTCATTGTCTTTTACCGGTTTAGCCTTTGCATCAAAAACATCGTTTAAACCAAATGCGCAAATAGGGTGAGCATAGATATTTACCTTTTTGTTGATTTGTAATATTTCAGGCACTGCTCCCATTTCATCGGCTTCGAAATGCGGTATGACTATGTTTTTTATATTTTCAGGTTGCAGCCCGGTAAATGCGATGTTTTTACATAGCTGATTAAAATCTTTCCTGAATCCTGTTTCTATAATTGTTATGCTTTGGTCCGGTGATACTAATATAAACTGGTTGAACGACAGCCCTAATTTATCTATATAAACAGAGTTCACATAGAGGTTATCTTTTATTGCATGTATTGTTGATGACATAAGATGAAATAGCGTTTAAAAATATATTAAAAATAATATCGGATGCTGGCTAACCGGCTGGTAAATGACTGTTATATTTAATCAAGGCGATCTCTTGCGCTCCATAAATTTTGTTAAAAAATCTTCTCCTTTTTTTTCGAATACCTGTAAATATTTTTCTATATAACTATTATCCGACATCAAAAAGGCAATATCGGTTATTGCCATGTTTCTAATAGCTAATAGACTAACAGGACTATCAAGCGGAAAGAAGTTATCATTCCATAAACCCTTTTCTCTGCATCCCGGATAAAACTGTCCAATCATCAAACCTTCCTTGACAAATACCGGCTTTAATTTGTTTTGTATCAGTTCGATTTTATTATATTCACTTTTATCAATATAAGGATAAGCATTTATTATCACTTTATAGTTTTCATTATTGATTTTTAATCCCTTGAATAATCTGATTTGACTGGTTATCTTCTTTATCTCGTCCTCTTGGTTCAGGTAAAAAGACTTTTCCAGCGAAAAATAGATACTATCTTTATCAATGGCTTCTTTTGTAAATGGGCAGACATCCCCCGTGCGTCCTAATGCGGGATGAGGGCTGCATAGAAATTCGTTTATCCAGTTTTTTGTAATTTTTAATTCTTCTTGATTGCTACTTTTCCATGACAGTAATTCAGGTTGGCTCATATTAGTTCTCGAGAGTATTCTCTAAGTTGAAAAATACTAGGCTTTGCATGAAATTCGTTTATGTGCTGAATGGAATGGTAATCAGCGAACTTTATGTAGGAATCTAAAATGGCTTTATCGATGCTTAATATTTATAATTAAAGCACTTGTTTATTCTGAAACAATTACCGGTATTATATTAACCATGATTTAACCAGTAGCTAATAATATGGCTTTGCGATAAATTATTTCTATTGGTACGAATACTGATAAGTAATAGCGACAATTGGTTTGTCAGGCTGTTTTTCCTATGAGGAAGGTATTGCAGGAATACTAGATAATGATGTTGTATCCAATAGGCGAGATGATATGAATCGTTTCTTTTCTGTTTGTTGATCGCTGCCGGCTTAAAGCTGAATTGGACAACTTGTCCGCTCAAACCCTACTTATGCCCTTTGGGTATAAAGCTGAGTCGAGCGGCGTATCCGCTCATACGAATCTTATACCCTTTGGGTATAAGATTAGACTCAACCTAAGCGGCCTCAAAAATTCATAAATAAAATATCTTTGCGCCGGTGTTTACTTATTAAACATGGTAAAATTTTAATTATTGGCATTACCTTGTAGCGGAACCAATAGGTATTTATAGCGTGAAATATAAAACTGAGTTGAGCGGCGTGTCCGCTCAAACCCTACTTATGCTCTTTGGGTATAAAACTTATTGAACGTGCGAATATAGGATAATATTCCTGTCGAGATACCCAACTGATCCGTACGTTTTGTCGCCCTCCAGAGTCATAAAAAAACACATGAAGCAATATTTGGAATTATTAGATAAAATCTTGGCTGAAGGTCATCAAAAAGGCGACAGGACCGGTAGCGGTACGCTGTCTATTTTCGGGCACCAGATGCGTTTTTCGCTGGCGGAAGGTTTTCCGCTAGTGACAACTAAAAGGATACACCTCAAATCAATTATTTATGAATTGCTTTGGTTTTTAAAAGGCGATACTAACTTGGACTTTTTGCATCGGCATAATGTGAGTATCTGGAACGAATGGGCCGATGCAAACGGCGAGTTAGGCCCTGTGTACGGGCATCAATGGCGTTCATGGCCGGCGCCTGACGGCCGGCATATCGACCAGATTCAACAAGTTATCGAACAACTTAAAAAAACGCCGAACAGCCGCCGGATAATCGTTTCCGCCTGGAATGTTGCGGATTTGCCGGATGAGAGTATCAGCCCGCAGCAGAACGTCGCGTTAGGAAAGATGGCCTTGGCTCCCTGCCATGCATTTTTCCAGTTTTACGTCGCCGGCGGCAAACTGTCTTGCCAGCTTTACCAGCGCAGCTGCGACACGTTTTTGGGCGTTCCGTTTAATATTGCCAGTTATGCGTTATTGACGCATATGGTCGCCCAGCAGTGTGATCTGGACGTCGGCGATTTTGTCTGGACCGGGGGCGACGTGCATCTTTATCTTAATCATCGGCAGCAGGCTAATTTACAGTTAAGCCGTCAGCCTTATACGTTGCCGCTATTGAAAATAAAACGCAGGCCCGAATCGATATTCGATTATCAATACGAGGACTTTGAAGTCGTTGACTATCAAGCGCATGAACATATTAAAGCGCCGATTTCTATTTAATGTTTATACCCAAAGGGCATAAGTTTCGTATGAGCGGATACGCCGCTCGACTCAGCTTTATACCCAAAGGGCATAAGTAGGGTTTGAGCGGACAAGTTGCTCAACTTAGTTTTAAGATAGGTGCTGTCCATTTCTCTAAGAAAACCAACCATTACTCATGAATATACAATACAAAGCGCATCCTTGGCACGGCATCAGCCCTGGCAACAATACACCGGACGTCGTGACGGCCTTCATTGAGATTGTGCCGTCGGATACCGTTAAGTATGAAGTCGATAAAGAAACCGGCTACCTTAAAATCGACCGGCCGCAAAAATTTTCCAACACGGTTCCTACGCTTTACGGCTTTATTCCGCAGACCTATTGCGCGGACAGGGTTGCCGAATATGCGGCATTAATGTCCGGCAAGCCGGTTACCAAAGGCGACGGCGATCCGTTGGATATTTGCGTTTTAAGCGAGCGTAGCGTGACGCACGGCGATATTCTGTTACAGGCCGTTCCGGTCGGCGGTTTTCGCTTGCTGGACGGAGGCGAGGCCGACGACAAGATCATCGCGGTCATGAAAGGCGACGAGTTTTACCGGCAATGGCGCGACGTGTCGGATTGTCCCGAATCGTATATCAACCGGCTGAAGCATTATTTTTTGACTTATAAACAGTTGCCGAGCGAGAAGAGTTCCTGCGAAATAACCAATGTGTACGGCAGGGAAGAAGCGCATGAAGTGATCAGGCGCTCGATGGAAGATTATCAAAGTCGTTTTATTGCCGAATAAACTTTAAGACCTTCCAGTTAAGACGACTGCCATGGAGATCAGAAGTGCTGGAGCCGCCGGGAGCGGCTCCAGTAAAAACCTGGAAGGTCTACGCCGCGATGTTTATCCGCACAAGCCCGGCTAAAGGTGTTCGCCGGCAACATCCGCATCGATAAAATCCATTATTTCTTGCCGATGATCGCAATTGCCGTAAGCCAACAGCAATTTCACATAAGCAGCCTCAATCGACATGTTCCAAATTATTTTTGCGCCTTGCTCAATTAGAGCTTGGGTACTTTGATAGGCATCGGCCGATTTAAGCGCCGGAGCAAGATAAACGCTAATGCCTTGCTGTTTGCAGCGCTTGATGAATTCAAGCAACGAATAGTTTTCGCCCCATTGCAATGAAGCGCAAGCGGTGCCGGAGTGGTATAGGTCATGCAAAACAGCATCGGCATTGTTCAGGTTAAAACTGCCGTAATCGAGCCCCGGATAGGGTTTGATCATTAAGATGCGCGCCGAAAAATCGGCTTTTAGCGGGACATGCCGGGCCGGCGTTTGCTGCTCCGGGGGATTCGGCAATGAAAACTGCCGGTTTTCAAATCGCATATAGCTTTTGTCCTGCACGCTGAAAAAATCGCCGCTGAGTTGTAAAGAACAGGTTAGGCGGGAGCCTCGATGCAATTGGGCCGTTTGTTGTTGGTTTCGATACGGCACAAAAACACCGGTTTCATTTCTTTGCAGGATAAACTCAACGGCGCAGATAAAGTTTTCAAGCCCGTTGGCTTTGGCATGAGCCAACGGATAATCGCTGGAAACCAACAGCATTGGAATGTCGATCGCGTTAAAGTAAAAACTCAAGGCGCAGGCCGTATAAGCCAGCGTATCGGTGCCGTGAGTAACGATAATGCCGTCGTATTGATCGGGCCGGGCCGTTTCTATGGCTTGAATCAGCGTATTCCAGGCAGCGGGAGCAAGATTTTCGCTTAATATCTGTAACGGCTGGATCGTGTCGAAATGGATTTGCCGGTGATTTTCATAATGCTGTTCAAACAGCCGGATCAATTGGAACGATGTGCTGCCTTCGGTATTAATCGTGCCGCCAGTTGCAACAGAGCCAATCGTTCCGCCGGTAAATACAACCAGTATATTTTTCATAGTATGATGGGTAGCAATAAATTACTAAAAGCATACTGCATTAAAATGAAAATATCACTTATCGTCGCGATGGCTAGCAACCGGGCCATCGGCCTGAATAATCAAATGCCCTGGCATTTATCCGCCGACCTTAAAAAATTCAAGAAAATAACCATGGGCTCGCCGATTTTGATGGGCCGGAAGACCCATGAATCGATAGGCCGGCCGTTGCCGGGACGCACCAATATCGTTATCAGCAGGAATCCGTCCTATAAACAACCGGGTTGTCTGGTGTTTAACGATATTAACGAGGCGCTGGAAAGTTGCCGCGATAGCGGCGAAGTGTTCATTATCGGCGGTGCGGATTTTTATAAGTCAATGTTGCCGATTGCCGATACGCTCTATTTGACGCAAATACATAAAGACTTTCCCGGCGACACGTTTTTCCCCGAAATTGATCCGGATCAGTGGATCGAAGTGGAGCGTGAAGATATACAGGACGATGCCGATGCCGGCTTCAGTTACAGCTTTTTGAAGCTGGAAAAGATGAAGAGATAGAACACGGATGAGACGGATTTGGCTGATAATCACGGATAAATTATTAGAACATTTTAAAAATCCGTTTAAATCCGTCTAATCAGTGTCATCCGTGTTTCATCTATATTTTAAGCTAACTCGGCACAGCCAAGTTATTCTTACGCGGTTTTTTAGCTTCCGGGCAATCAATGCTAAAACGCTGCATCTGTTCGCCCAACTTTAACGCGGTCAATTGGCCGCCCCAAAGGCAGCCGGTATCAATCGCGTAACAGTTTGCCCCTTCGTAATATCCCAAAGACGACCAATGTCCAAAAATAATACGCATGTTTGCGCTTTTACGTTTGGGCACTTCGAACCACGGCATCAGGTTTTTGGGCTGTGAGCCGGGAGGCCCGTTATGGATAAAATCCAGTTGGCCTTTCAGATCGCAATAACGCATCCGGGTAAAGCAATTAACGATAAAGCGTAATCTATCAACGCCTTTCAAGCTCGATGACCACAAGTTAGGCTTATTGCCGTACATTTGATTTAAAAACGACTGATAGTCGTCAGACCTTAACACTTGCTCCACCAGCGAAGCCATTTTTTGGGTTTTTTTCAAATCCCATTGCGGCGGAAGACCGGCGTGGAGCAAACAAAAATCATCGTTGGAATGAAACAGCGGCCGATGCCTTAGCCAGTGAATCAGTTCGTCCCGGTCAGGCGCTTCAAGAATTGGCAGCAACGAGTCTTTTTTATTGGCTATTTTGGGCACGCAAGACGCCGCCAATAAATGCAAGTCGTGATTGCCCAATACGGTAACCGCCGAATCTCCCAGTGACTTGACGAAGCGGAGGGTTTCTAAAGATTTGGGACCGCGGTTAACCAAGTCGCCGGCAAACCACAGTTGATCGGACTGTGCGTTAAAAGAAACAGTATCGAGGAGCCTTAATAATTCATCAAAACAGCCTTGAATATCGCCTATAGCATAAATAGACATCTCTAATGCAGGGTTCTTGGGATAGATAAGGTAAACCGGGGCACATCGGCGCGGAAATCATCGCCATCGTCCGAATGCATCGTATAAGCGCCCTGCATGGTGCCGACCGGCGTTGCTATCATAGCGCCGCTGGTATAGCGGAAAGATTCTCCGGGTTTGAGATAAGGATGTTCGCCGATGACGCCGTCGCCCCTGACTTCCTGTACCTTGCCGTTGGAATCGGTAATCAGCCAATGGCGCTGCAGAAGCCTGGCCGGTATTTCGCCGACGTTAGTAATAGTGATCGTATAGGCGAAGACATAGCGGTCCTCTTCCGGAGAGGATTGCGCTTCAATAAAAAAAGGCGTGGCTTCAACTAATATTTTGTTTTTTTCGTTCATTATTAGATCATATAGGTTATATGTTGAATATTTCATCGTAACTTTTCATTAAACGCAAGCGACTATTCAGTATGAAATATAGAGACTGTTTTCTAATCTTGTTATTGGCCTTGTCCCTGGCTGCCCAGGCGGAAGACGCAAAAGATTTATTTGCCGCGGCGATGATGGGCAAGCTTGAGAGAACGGAAGCTTTACTCGCGCAAGGAATCGACGTTAACGGAAAGACGGCCAGCGGCCGTACGGCGTTGATGGCCGCGAGTTTCAACGGCAATGTAAAGATTGTTAAAGCATTGCTGGCCTATGGCGCCGACGTCAGCATTGCCGATAATTTGGGAACGACCGCATTGATGGATGCAGCGGTTTTTGGCGATGAAGAGATCGTCAATTCATTGATTGCAGCCGGTGCCGATGTGAATGCGGTTGATAAACAGAATGCGACTGTCATGGCCAGGGCAAAAAAAATCGGCCATGAAAAAGTCATTAAAATACTCGAAAAGGCCGGGGCAACGGATGAGAAAAAAGAAGAAGAACAAACACCGATAGAGGATGCGAAAGCGGCTCCGAAAGACGGTGCAGGCGCGAAACCGGCAGAAAAAAAATAACCAAGCAAGGACAAGACATTGCATATTCATATCTTAGGCATTTGCGGGACTTTCATGGGCGGATTGGCCGTGATTGCCCGGCAATTGGGCCATGAAGTCAGCGGTTCCGACCAGAACGTTTACCCGCCGATGAGCACGCAGCTCGAACAGCAAGGCATCCGGTTGATCGAAGGCTACCGGGCCGAAAACCTCGACAGCAACCCGGACCTGGTCATCATCGGCAACGCGTTGTCACGCGGCAATCCCGAAGTCGAAGCCGTGCTGAATCGCGGGCTGCGCTACGTGTCCGGTCCGCAATGGCTGGCCGAGCATGTGCTGCAAGGTAAATGGGTGCTGGGCGTCGCCGGCACCCACGGCAAGACCACAACCACCAGCATGTTGAGCTGGATACTCGAACACCAGGGCTTCAAGCCGGGCTTTTTGATCGGCGGCATCCCGTTGAATTTCGGTATTTCGGCGCGCCTGGGCGAGTCCGATTTTTTCGTACTCGAAGCCGACGAATACGATTCGGCGTTTTTCGACAAGCGCTCCAAATTCGTCCATTACCGGCCCCGGACCGCGATTTTGAACAATCTCGAATACGACCACGCCGATATTTTCCCGGACCTGGACGCAATCAAAAAACAATTCCACCATCTGGTCAGGACGATACCGGGCGAAGGCCTGATTATCAGCCCGAAACGCGAAGCCAATATCGACGACGTGCTGGCGATGGGCTGCTGGACGCCGGTGGTTCGGTCGTCGATCAACAGCGATGCCGGCTGGAACGCCGAACTGGTCAACAGCGACGGCAGCGAATTCGACATATTCTTCGACCGGCAATTGCAAGGCCGCGTCCAATGGGCATTGACCGGCGAGCATAACGTTTACAACGCATTGTCGGCGATTGCGGCCGCGAAACACGTCGGCATTCTGGCGGCCGATGCGATAGCCGCGCTGGCAGCGTTCAAGAACGTCAAGCGCCGGATGGAAGTCATCGCCAACATTCCTGCCCTGAGCGGAGCCGAAGGGAATGGCGTGACGATATACGACGACTTCGCCCACCATCCGACCGCGATCCAAACCACGCTGGACGGTTTGCGCAAACAAGTCGGCGCCGAGCGCATCGTCGCTATCGTCGAGCCGCGCTCGAACACGATGCGCCTGGGCGTGCATACCAAAACGCTGGCCGAATCGCTGAGTAATGCCGACCTTGCGCTGATCTACCAGCCGGACGGATTGGGCTGGGATTTGGGCGCGCTGAAAAAATACGCCGGCAATATTGAAATCTGCACATCGCTGGACGAGATTATCGCCAAGCTCAAATTCGAAGCGCGCTACGGCGGACATTTCGTATTGATGAGCAACGGCAGCTTCGGCGGCATTTACCAGCGGTTGCAGGATGCGTTGACCAGCTGATTTTTGATAATCGCAGTCCACGAAAAGCACGAAAGACACGAAAAACGTTTTTCGTGCTTTTCGTGTCGCCTAGAGGCGCCTACTTTTGGCTTTCGTGGACAAATAAATAAACTCATATGCAAATACAACAAGCCCTGCAAGCCCTGCTGAACAAGCAAGACCTTAGTTCCGAACAAATGCGCGCCGTGATGCGCCAGATCATGACCGGCAACGCAACCGACGCACAGATCGGCGGCTTTTTGATCGCGTTGCGCTGCAAAGGCGAAACCGTCGACGAAATCGCCGCCGCGGCCGAAGTGCTGCGCGAGTTGGCGACCAAAGTGCCGGTGCGCGGCGACCACGTCATCGATACCTGCGGCACCGGCGGCGACGGCGCGAACACGTTCAACATCTCGACGACTTGCGCGTTCGTCGTCGCCGCGGCCGGAGGCCAAGTCGCCAAGCACGGCAACCGCGCGGCTTCGAGCAGTTGCGGCAGTGCCGATTTGCTCGAAGCCGCCGGCGTGAATCTGGATTTGAACGCCGAGCAAGTCGCGGACTGCGTCAACCGGATCGGCGTCGGCTTTTTGTTCGCGCCGAAACACCACGGCGCGATGAAGCACACCAGCAACGCCCGCAAGGAAATGGGCGTCAGGACTTTATTCAACCTGCTCGGGCCGCTGTCGAACCCGGCCGGCGCGCCGAACCAGTTGATCGGCGTGTTCGCCAAACAATGGGTCGAGCCGTTGGCGCAGGTGCTGAAAAAACTCGGCAGCAAGCATGTGCTAATCGTCAACGCCGACGACGGCCTCGACGAAATCAGCATCACCTCGCCGACGACGGTCGCCGAACTGAAAGACGGCAATGTGAGCACTTATACGATCACGCCGGAACAATTCGGCTTGCAGCGCGCCGGGTTGGGCGAGTTGGCCATTACCGATGCGGCGACCAGCCTGGAGATGGTAAAATCGGTGCTGGAAAATAAAGCCGGCCCAGCCCGGGACATCGTCGCGCTGAACGCGGGAGCTGCGATTTACGCGGCCGGCATTACCGATTCGTTGAGCGCGGGCGTGGACAAAGCCCAACAACTGATCGCCAGCGGCGCCGCGAAAGCCAAATTCGACGCGTTGATCGCTTATTCAAAAAACCAATAACAATGACGAGAGCCATGACCGATACGCCAGACATCCTAAAAAAAATCCTCGAGAAAAAAGCCGAGGAAGTCGCCAAACGCAAATTAGCGATGACAGTCGCCAACCTGGAAGAAGTTTCCGCCGGCGTCGAGAGCCCGCGCGGCTTCTACAATGCGCTGCAAAGCAAGGCCTTGGCGAAAAAACCGGCGATTATCGCCGAAATCAAGAAAGCGTCGCCCAGCCAGGGCGTGATCCGGGAGAATTTCCAGCCGGTCACGATCGCCCAGGATTACGCGATGAACGGCGCGGCCTGTTTGTCGGTATTGACCGACAAGGAGTTCTTCCAAGGTGCCGAAGTGTACCTGCAAATGGTCCGCGAACGCTGCCCGCTGCCGGTGTTGCGCAAGGATTTCATGATCGATACTTACCAAATCCACGAAGCGCGCGCGTTGGGTGCCGACTGCATCCTGCTGATCGCCGCCGCGCTGGAGGACGGGCAAATGCACGAACTGGCCGACGCCGCGGCCAAACTGGGCATGGACGTATTGGTCGAAGTCCACAACGCCGAAGAACTGCAACGCGCGTTAACACTGGACACTAAATTGATCGGCATCAACAACCGCAACCTGCGCACGTTCGAAACCTCGCTGCAAACCACGCTGGACCTGAAAGCCGATATTCCGGCCGACCGCCTGATCGTCACCGAAAGCGGCATCCATAAGCCCGAAGACGTGCAGTTGATGCTGGACAACGGCATTTACACCTTCCTGATCGGCGAAGCGTTCATGCGCGCGGAAAGTCCGGGACAAAAGATGCGGGAGTTGTTTGGTTTGTAGGTTAAAGCCTGCGGTAAGCTGAACATTCATTGCTATACCCATCTCGATACAAGCCGGAGTAAGGCTCTCCAAACTTGCTCGAACCCGTCGGCAAGCGCCGGAGAGCCCTTGCCGACGAGACGCGTTGCGGGAACGGAACAAAGCGTTTTATCAAGAACCATGGCTCCTTCCAGACGCGTGACGACGATTGCTCGATAGCGATTTAAGCGGTTGTAATCGTGGTATAAATTCCAAAGTAGCGATAAGATACCAAAGTTTTCAAGGATGACGACATTGGTATCGCTGCAAGCTCTAATCCGATATAAAAAACGCCAAAACTCCAGCCAGGCTTCCGGCCGGGCAAATATAACCGCAGCTCGCGGCTGGGAAACGGGGCGTTAGAATTTTAAGCAACTGATTTTTAAAGATAGAATTTAGGGAGCCGACGGAAACTCAAGCCGATCGATAGGCTTGCATTACGTTTAGTCGCACTCTTACGAAGCAAGCTATCTAAAATTTTCGAGCGTTTTGGCGTGCAAGCTCCGCTTGCAAAGTAGTAGGCGGCCGAAAATGCGAGCGCCTGGCCGCAACTGCTCCAGTCAGTTCTTTATTCACCACATCCCTGCGGCTTAGCAATACCGGAGCAGTCGGCAAGGCCAAGTCTGCCTTCCGGCTTTAGAGACAAAATTGAAAACTTATATCCTGGCAACTTTTAGTCCGATCATTGAATCATGCGTTCTCTTCCCTTTCTTTTGCTTTTGGCGATGGTCTGGAGTTTCTGTTCCGTTGCTTGGGGCGATGACTTCATTGTCTCGCGCACCGTTCTTGAAGACCGCTCCGGCACATTGTCGATAGAAGAAGCCGTTCAGGCAAAGTTCCTACCCTCTGAACCTATTCTATCCAAAGGTTATACCGATTCAGTCCACTGGTTACGTATCGTAGTGCGACCGCGCGCTGACGGCGGCGAACTGATATTGCGTATTCGTCCCGCTTTTCTCGATGAAATAAAACTGTACGAAGCGGCCCCCTCCGTTCCTGGCGGATGGAAAACCCGCGTTACCGGCGACCGCACGCCTTATTTGGAACGCGAAAGGGCGTCTATGGTATTGGGCTTTACGATCAAACCGACCCAGCCGGAAAATGTCTATTATTTGCGGCTCAAAACCACCAGCACTTCCTTGCTGAATGTCGAAGCGCTCGCCCCCCATCAGGCCCAGATCAAGGATATGCGGCTCACTCTGTATCAGACGGTATATTTGGGCTTCATGCTGGCGCTGCTGGTCTGGGCCGTCAACGATTACCTGTCCAGCCGCCAACGGGTGGTAGCCTGGTTCGGTTTTCACCAGGCTACCTATATTGCCCTTAACTTCGCGTTTCTGGGCGCATTCGCGCCGCTGCTCGAGTCCTATCCGCCGGATTTGGTCGATCATCTGACCAGCCTTATGGTATGGGCTAACTGTTTATTCTCCGCGATATTCCATCGCGTACTGCTGGCGCCTTTCGCGCCGTCGAAATTCATCATGCGCGGATTCGATGCGATGGTTCTGGTGATGTTGAGTGAATTAGCGATCATGGCCTTCGGCTATGTGCGCCTTGCATTGCATATCAACGCGCTGATGGTTGTGTTGTTTATTCCTGTCGGACTTGCCCTCGCTTTCAGCACGCGTAAAGACGTTATTCCCGGCCGCCGTGTCCTGCGCACGGTATACAGTCTGCAAGCCGTTTCGCTGGTGATTTCCCAATTACCGGTGTTGGGCTGGGTCAAGGCTATCGAATGGAACTTGAACGTCATATTGGTACTTGGCTCTATTACGGCGAGCCTGATGTTCATTCTTTTGCACCTTCGCTCCCGCCAGTTGGTGCATGAAGGTCAACAAGCGCTGCTGAAACTGGCGTTGACCCGGCAGCAGCTCGACATCGAACGGACCCAGCGCGAGGCACAAAACCGCTTCATGTCCATGCTGAATCATGAACTCAAGACGCCGCTATCGGTGATCCGCATGGCCTTGGGCATGAAACAAACAACGGCCGCCGTCAAAAATCTTGCCCAGCAATCGGTGCGGGACGTCGATGCGATCATCGAGCGCTGCCTGCAAACCGATCAATTGGAGCAGAAGCAGCTTGCGCCAAGACGCCAACCCTGCCGCGTAGACCAATTGCTCGCCGAACTGCGTAGCGCCAGCGCCACGCCGCAACGGCTGATGATTCAGTCCGAAACGCTGCCGGCGCTCGAAACCGACCCGCAACTGTTACGCATTGCCGTGGGCAACCTGATCGACAACGCGCTCAAATACGCCGAACCGCAAAGCGCCGTGCGTATCGATGTCAGCCTGTTTGAACACCAAGGGCGGAGCGGCATTCTGAAACGCATCGCCAACGCTTCCGGCACGGCCGGCATGCCCGACCCGCAGCGCGTATTCGACAAGTATTACCGCGCTCCCGGCGCCCAAGGCAAGACCGGTTCGGGGCTTGGCCTGTACCTGGTGCGCAGCGTGATCGAACAGCTTGGCGGCTGGATCCGCTATTGCCCTTTTGAAAATGAAGTAAGGTTTGAACTATGGATACCGCTCTGAACATCGTCGTGGTCGAAGACCATGACGCCTTGCGCGAAGTGACCGTCGAAGCATTATGCAACATGAACCATAACGCGGTCGGCGTCGATTGTGCCGAAGCGCTGGTTGACGAAATCGGCGCGTTTCCGATCGACCTGCTGGTCGTCGACCTGAACCTGCCGGGCGAGGATGGCATCAGCCTCGCGCGCCGCCTGCGAAGCGTGCAACCGGATGTCGGCATCATCATGATGACCGCGCGCAGCCAAATCAGTGAAAAACTGTCCGGCTACGAAAACGGCGCCGATCTGTACCTGACCAAGCCGATTTCGGTCGAAGAGCTTGGCGCCGCGGTAGGCGCCCTGGCAAGGCGGATAAAACGCCGCGAACAAGATCGTCCTGGGTTTGTGCTAAACCGATCCGGGTTATTTTTGCAAGGCTCCCAGGGCGGCGTCGGCCTTTCCGCGCATGAAGCGGCGATGTTGTCGGCATTGGCCCGTGCTCCTGGACGCCGGCTGGAATCCTGGCAATTGATTGAATTGTCCGGCAAAGCGGATGCGGACCTCAGTAAAAGCACATTGGAAGTCCAGATCGTCCGTTTGCGCAAGAAGCTCATGCAAGCGGGCGCCGTCGATCAACCGATCAAGGCTGTGCGTGGGCAGGGCTATCAGCTATGTATCGAGGTGACCGTCGCATAACGCAGCATTTTCCCGTTCCTTATGACGGAAAAAGATGCCTCAAACAACGCTCAGACGACCGGAGGAATGCCTGCCAGGGTCATACTCTGATTCTTCCACACTTAGCCCTTCCGGCTATCAACTATTCGATGAGTAAGGCAAAAAGTTTATTTGACTCCTCTTATCCCAACCTTCTTCACCAGGGAGAAAGAACTGCTCGTCCTTAACTTAATGATAGTGGCGCGTTACGCTTACCGCTACACACAACTCTGCCCAATAGTTACTTTGTCCCGTATTCGTGCCTTAACGGAATCTCCACTTAGCAGACTCAAGTTTTTACAATTTTGTTTTCAGCAAGGATATTTGAACCGTCACTGCTCTTGTTCGCATTCGTGCCGGTTTTATTGTATCGGGAGTGCAAACTTTGCTTGCGCTTACAGACGAAGCCTGTATTCCGATTACCGGCAATTTTCCGGCCGGTTTTCAAATTTAGGAAATAGCGGAAGGACGCATGGGAACGGGCTATATCTTCCTTATCACGACAAACCACATTTCTCAAAGGATTTCATCAGCTTGCCGCAATAAAAAGAATTTCCGAGCGAATCCGTTGGACGCATGATTTTCGTAGGTTTTTGTAGGGCTTCTTTTTTTTGATTGGTTATAGTCGATTTTAGGTCATCGCCAATGACCTCTGTAGTTCAACATATTAACAAATCACCTGAAACTAGGCAGCGCTGGATGGGCGTTTGGCGCGATGCATATCGTCCCGTCTCGCAAACGGTGTTAAACAATTCCCGGTTGCAGAAAAGCGCATGTCCAGTAGTGTTGGATAAGTGACGGGCGCAACCCTGTTACCCCGACCGAATGCTGGCTGAGTTCAAACCGAGGCTGGTGCCGTGTTTAACGTTGAGTTAATTTTTTAATAAATCGAGGTAGCAATAATGTCTTCAAATAGTTTCGATCTTACGCAAACCGTATTTTTGTTTAACTGGATTTCAAACAGCTCTTGCCATGTTACAGGCAGCGAGCAGAACGTAGCCGACTTTGTATATGACGCGTTGATGGATGGTAATGTTGGCAAAGCTTATCAAAATATTGAAGTTTCCGGTCTTATTAAAACACTTGGCCCGCAATTGATTGGTGGAGATTGGCAGGTTGTTTGGGGACCGGGAGTTTATGAGATAGATGTCCAAAGTGGAAAAGCCGATAATACTGCTTTTATCGTTTACAGCACGACGCAAGATGCATATGTCGTGGCAATTGCCGGTACCGATCCTTCCGCGTTCTTAGATTGGTTCGATGAAGATTTTGAGGTTGGCCCCAACGATTGCGTGAACTGGCCTGATCCGCTTGATAATCCGCCAACACCTGTTCCTGCCGATCCCGCACAAGCCCAGATTTCACTTGGAACAGCCGAAGGCGTTTATTACTTGTTGAATAAGTTGGTGCAATCCGGCTGTTCACCTAATGTAAATCAAACGCTTCAAGCGTATCTGTCCGAACTGGCGCCAACCTCTACTACAACGAAATTGATTTTTACTGGGCACAGTTTAGGGGGAGCGCTTGCGCCAACGCTGGCAAGCTGGTTCGCTAACTATAATGCTCACGACTGGACCGCTGGTACGCAGGTCTGCGCATTGCCGACGGCAGGACCTACGCCGGGAAATGCCATTTTTGCGAGTAACTGGGATAGCACTTTTAGCGTACAACAGGAGACCAACCTTAATAGCGGAAACCGCGTTAGCGCTCTAAACGCTCTCGTTTATAATATACAGGATATAGTACCTCATGCTTGGGAATACATTTATAACGCAACGCAAGCAACGGCTCCAGGTTCGATGCAGTATTATTCCTGGGATGACGAGACAGTTGCTGATATAACAGTTTCCATAAAAACCCAGCTTGCCGATCTTATTCCTGCGGCAGCCGATGCCCTGTATCTGCTTGCGAATATTTGTCAGGCTAAGGGGGATGGTGCCGATATGACAATGACGACGCATCGGATTCCTTGGACGAGTAGTTGGCCTCTTACTTATTATGCTGCCTCTAAGTCAAGCGCGTCGCCTACGCAACAAACATTTCCCCAGCCGCCAGCGTCGATTTCTGATTTTTCCACGGTAACCAGTTACTTGGGCATAATTCATGTTTGGGGGTATTTGGCGGCATTTGGTATCGATGTCACCCAGCCTCAGGTAGCCAGCGTACTGACTTATCAAGTTGTTCCTAATCAATCTTCCAGTTGATTTTCTGGCTTGATGTTAGGCGAAAAATAGCCCGAAAGGCAGACCTTCCAGGTCTTTACTGGAGCCGCTCCCGGCTGCACCAACACTTCTGACTTCCATGGATGGAGGAAATGCCGAGGACTGCCGGGAGCAGTTTCGGCCGCCATCCCTGGCAGTCGTAAAACCTGGAAGGTCTAATCCGTAGCGATGTCCGGCGACCGGCATATACCGTTTTGTCCACAATACCGCACGCATCGATTGGCAATTTCTCCGCTCTCCCGCGTTTCTTTGTAGGCTTTTGTAAGCTTTCTTTTTTTCGAGTGGTTATAGTCGATTTCAGGCTACAGCCAATGGCCTGCGTCATTCAACTATTCACAATGAAGAGGAATTTTCATGAGCTTTCCAACACCTTATGCCGGCACGTATTACCCTATTTACAACTCCGGCCCGAATCAATACATTCCCCCTACAGAAAGCATGCCGTTCGATAAGATAAGCGCCATATTTGTCGCGTTTGCCCATGCTTATCCTACCCAGGCAGGCGGTGCCGAACTTCAACTCGAGCAAGGCCAGCCGGACGAACCGACCCGGCTTCCACTCCTTACTTCTACTGCGCGTAAAGTAAATCCCGGCATTAAAATTCTTATTTCGCTCGGCTGGGGCAAAAATGACTGGGACTATATCAGTGACGATTACACCAGCGGCGTCAACAGTTTCCCGGCCAGTGTGGTCGCTCTTATCCGTCAATATCAATTGGATGGATTCGATATTGACGATGAAAGCATCGGCGGAAGTTCCGGTTTTATTACCCAAAGCAATTTTAATGCGGTTATTGAAAACATTCGCAATGCGCTTAATGCCGCAAGCACGAAAGACAACAAACCTTATTATTTCACGATTACGCCGGCCGGCGGATGCGCGCAGGTCGACAGTACCAATATGAAGTATTTCGATCTTATCAATGCCCAATGCTATGGCGGCTCGTTCCCGAGCGACTTAGAGGGTTTAGGTTATCCAAAGAACCAGATTGCCTGGGGTATCGATACCGAGCCGACAACGCCCGATTATCCGGCTCAGTCGGACTATGAAGGTTTGGCAGGGATATTCAATTGGACGTTATCGGCCGATAGCGCTCATAACTACGAATATACGCTGAAAATCGCTAGCGACGTCGGCTATCCGCCGTCGGCATAAGAATCAAAAATCGCCGTGCTTTTTTTATTTATTCGGCTTTTTTGACGACATAAGCCCGTGATTTTAAGGGCTAGGCCGGATCGCCGGTGATTCAGCAACTTCCGGACGCGTGCTAAAGGCCGCTTTAGTGCCGGCTTTCGCACGTTACGTTGAGTAACTTAAATAACCAGGTATACAAAAATGACTAACTATGCTACGCCGATTAACATACCGTTCGATCAAAGCATTACCGGAAAATTCAAGATCAAAATAGGAATCGCAAACCAAACAAACAACGCTTATAACTATGACGTCGGCTTGCAGGTGCAGATCGATACCGGCTCATGTGGTATCGTAATACCGGCCGCAGCCTTATATCAGCTGGTTGGTGGCAAAGCGGCAATATCCGCTATATCGTCCGCCTCCAAGGATTCAACAACCGGAACGACGACATACAACGCAACCCACCTTGCATCCCCGTTATTGCCCGGCGTTACCACGAAATACGAGCCGGCCGCTATTATCTATCAACCTTCCGGCGATTCGATAATCGGTTACTATTATTACGTCGAGGCGTTGGGCATAGGCGACGATGGCAACGGAAATCCACAAGTGATCGCTAAAAACGTAAAAGTGATCGGCGCGATCAGCGGTTGTCCTTTCATGATGGGCGTCGGCTTCGATCGTCCTATGATTGCCGATAATGCATTTCTGGCTAATCTGATTTCCGCCAAGGATGCTACGCTGCTCTATCCTTCCTATTATCTGGATCACCAAACAGTTCAGCTTGGCCTTAATCCCTCAAATCCGAACCCGTCTTCATTTGCGTTCCAAACGCTGATAACGCAGACCAAGGGCTCCGAAGGAACTTACCAAGACTGGAGTTGGAGTACGCCTCAGGGCACAATTGCCGTGACTGGCGCTAATGAAACAACATTATTGAAATCGACGCCGGTATCCCTGCTGATCGATACCGGGCTGGACCTGATGATGGTGAATAATATGGGAACTTTATTCCCTTCACCCGGCACAAATCCAGATTGGAATACCGCCAATATCGCGCTTGGAATTAATGCCAATAGCGGATCGGCGCCTAGTTTTAGCTTCCCATTGACAGGCACCGCATCGGCGCAGCTTTCCCCTGGCAATGCCGTCGCTACAACCGTATATACAACAAAAAATAGTGCTATAACGAACGGTAATGTCGCCTTATTGGATAACAGCAGAGTAAACACGTCAGCACCAACACTAGTGCATGTTATCAGCAATCCTGCTAACAACGCTTTCATCAATACCGGTTTCAACCCGCTGTTCGCTTACGGCATGGTCTTTGATCCGAGCAACAACCAGGTGGGCTTCAAATCTTTGGAAGCGGCAGATTAACCTGCAATCTTCATGTTGAAAGGACGCAATAGCGGAAAACCGCTATTGCCCCGCCGCAAAATAGTTTTATATACATGGAGCAACCGGCTTCATATTTATGCATTCGAGCGCGCTCGGCAGATAATCGAATATTTTTTCTATTAACGGAGTCTTAAAATGTCTAGCATTACAACACCAGTCCAAATTCCACTCTATATATTCCCTATGTCTAACGAAAACAGTTCTAAAAACGGAGGCGGTTCTAAAATTGGCATTAAAATGGGGATATAACATGCCAAAATCAGAATGGCGCAACTCATCGGCATGGATACGTGAAAATCACGGATCGGTTTTCAAGTTAGTGGATAATATTATTGAAATTCCAACTGGAACACAACCTAACTCACTCTTTCATGGCTGGAATACGGTCTGGCCCCGGCCTAAAGCAGCTGATAAACAGTCTTATTATCTAGAAGCCGAGGTTTTGGCAACAGATGATGGCATGTTCCAAATGGGTGTTAATTTTTATAAAAACCCTACAAGGGTCCCAGTTCCTGATACCAAGATACAAGCAGCAGTATCTAAGTGGATTTGCGCAGATCCTAGCAATTCTAGCCGATGGGTAACGGTGAGAACTCCTTTCCCATCGCATTAGTTGTAATTCGGCGTCAAAAATTTGCCAATTTTTTATAGGAACAAGTGTCAGACATCCGGATCTCAACGAAAATTTTTGGCACGAGCTTCGCTGCCAGTATCATGCTGAGCGTTATAGCGAAACTTCACCGGCACTCGCTGTCGGCAATCCAACCAGATAGCAAAGCCCTGATAGTCCAGCTCTAACAGTTCGTCTTGTCTGGTTATTTGGGTACTTGCTTCAGCAGTAGGGCTATCAACAGTATGAGCAAACTCTGGGTGGGATCGACTATAGCTGCCGTCGTTGCAAACAAATCTGGAACCATCGCAATGGGAAATTCCGCCTTTTTTGCCAGAACAGGGCATATTTTGTGCTTGTGCGATAAAAGGCAAAACAAGAATTACCACAAACACAAAAAGAAAAAGAAGTTTTTTCATTATGTTATTCGATTAACTTTTGTGATCTAGTAGTGACCTGAGTTCGGGATAAGCCATTAAGCTTACTGCAAGAGATTGACCTTGGTCAGAGACAATGTGGGCTTGTTGTCGGACAGGCAATAGGCAGCGATGCCCGCCATCAGGTTGACCATAAAATTAAAGTGAGAGCGGTGGCGGGTATGCTCAATTTGGCAGAGATTTTTTAATTCATCGAATACGGCCTCGATCAGTGAGCGGCGGCGCAGAATGGCTTTGTCAAAGTCGGTGCGGGGCACGGGTTTCATGTTTTTCTTCAGCGGCGTAATCAGTTGCAGCCCTTGGCACCGTTCAGGCATCGGCTTGCGATCATCGACATTGCCGGGCGTTAACTGGATTCGGAGCAATTCGCTTTTCGAATTAATGATGGCATGCAGCTTAAAGCCGTAAAACCAGCCCATCGACGTTTTGCCCCGTTCGGCATAGCCTTTGAAGACGTTGTGCCGCGGAATGCGCTTGTTGTCGCAGGCCGCAAGGGCGGTCGCATCGGCAATGGAGATTCCGTCGCATTGCCCCTTGAGAAGATCGAACAAAGCCGCTAGCGGTACCGCACAGTGGGACAGGAGTTCCACGCAACATGGGTAACTCGGCAGCTTGGGAAACTCGGCACGTAAATGGCGGCAGACATAACTCAGGTAAAAGGGCTTGAACTGGCGGTAGCGCAACTGATGGCGAGCGTCATCAGCTCCGCTAGGCTCAACAGGGCGGGCCGTTGGCGCCGATTCTTCCCCATCGCCAGCAAATGCCGTTGCCATGCCGGCTCAAATTCACGGCAAAAATCGTCGATCAGGCAATAAAGCTCAGTTAAACTGTCCATGAGCGCCTCCCGGTTCAGGTTAAGACTTGTTTGCGGAAACAAAATTTTACACGAAAAAGGCGGCGCTCATTCTCAGTTTTCTTATCCCAAATTCAGGTCAAATAGGGGAAAGCTGCCGTTTGACTAACTGGTAAAATCCAGTGAACGCGAGTCTATAGAACTGAATGAGATAAAAGCTCATCCAGAAAATGTTCCAGATCATGACTCATTAGATTTACATCTGATTCCACCATGTCCAACAT
>NZ_RYFG02000088.1 GCF_003994235.2 Candidatus Methylobacter oryzae | reverse complement strand
GCTTATTTTTCTTATCACGGGCGGGCCTTCCGTTGCCTAGGGTTAGTTCATGCCTCATATTCTATACCGGCTGTCAATGCGTAAGTTCTATGATGGATTAATGTTGAGGAAAATACTGTTAAATAGATTTGATACTTTCAATATGATAGAGGGGCTTTGGGTTGTAGCGGAGCGGCTATATCAAGATGAAGTACGCACTCAAAATATAAAAAAAAATGAAAAGATGAGATTATATGTTAACGAAAATAGGCACCCTCCATTTCTTCTTCGGGCCTTAACACTAGGTGAATTTATTAATAATCACTTTCATGAAATCTTGGACGACACCGACGGTTTTAGTGAACTGAGACGCTCTATTATTGAAGAGGAGAGAGACGAACCAAGTTTTGAATCCTCATGCTCATTAAATTCGCCATCCCTCCATTTACCAGTAAAGACTTCTGTAAATACTGAGCTTTTGTACTTGGATACCCTTTTGTCTCGCGGTTATGGCGCTTTAGCCGTTGCCTATTATCAATCTAACTTTAAATATCTCCCGAGCACTAGTGTCTCTGATCGCATAAAGCTAAAGTTACGTTTTGCCGAGGGATTGAATTTGACTGGGAACGTCGATGAAGCAAAGGAAATTTTAGTAAAGGAAGTGGAACCTTATATATTTTCTGCTCTCGTGCCTCCTTCCGTAGGATTTGACTATTTATATGCATCAAGCCGCGTTGGTCATCCCAGCAGATTGGAGCATGGAGAAGTCTTACAATATTCAGGTGATGAATCACCAACGGCTTCACTTTTGTCGAATTGGAAAATGCTCATGGAAACATGGGGAGCATCTGAGCGACCAACAGATATAGCGCGAGCAAGCTTGGAGAAAATTGGCTTAAGGGCTGCTGAAATAATGCTTATCGGCAATTTGTGGACACGATATATTGAAGGGCCTAAGCTCTCGGCACAACCTTGTGAGCAAGGCAAGCAACTTTTCCAACTTGCCAGTTTTCAGGCTCAAAGCGAGCAGTATCACAGCATGCGCGCATCATCACTTGCAGGCGTATCAGCATTAAAAGTTTGTAAAGACTTCACACTGGACATGGCGGAATTAGTAAACGAAGCTGTTAGCAATCTAATCGAACATCTGGCTGATCTGGCAGAGGAAGACGAATCAGTGAAAGCATTGAGCGAATTAGCGGATATTCAACTTCAAATCCTCAATACCGTCGATGCTACAGATGCTCTAAATATTCCTGCCGAAAACACAAAGGTAGCATCGTTAATTATTAACACGTCGGTTTTCTTAATTAAGGTCGGTGGCTACCAAAAAGCTGAAAAATTACTAAGAACGTGCTTAGCCAAGTGTGTTGATAAAATAAATAGTCCCACCAACTATTACAATACATTGTCGCTGCTATCTCTGGCTATTACAGCGCAAAAAGGGAGTCTAGAAGCGGTTTCCTTAGCAGAAGAGGCGATTCAGCGCTGGGTGGACTATCAGGGAGCAGGGAAAGACAAAGACTATAAGGACTTGCTTGTTCGATATAGTGCCGCCCTCTACGGAGCAGGGAAAAAAGATGATGCAAAGCACATCATGAACTCCTGGGTTAAATCCCTTAAGAATCTGCAGCAGCCAGTAGACATATGTTCATGGAACATTCCCATAAATTCCCAAATTTACACACCGTGCGACTTACTTCAAGACGTTTCTAATTTGCCTGAAGATTTGCGTTATAAGGCTAGACCAGAACAGTTTATGATGGAAAAATCATTGGGAATGAGGAATTCAGAATGAATCAAAAATATTTATTTTATTCAATCGGGTATTTTTGCACTCTGTTTATTTATGCACTTATTATATGGTTTGGCGCACAATGGGCCGCTGTAGATAAATTTTCAGTGTTTTACATGACACCGCCTTCCAGCCCAAAAGAATCTATTTGGAATCCTATTATTCTTGGGGGTGCTATGCTGGCAGGCATATTTTCAGCTCTTTTAATAGAGGCAATAAAAGCCACTAACTCAGGGTTAAATAACATTCGTCAGCTATTATCTTATTTACTCAGTAGCCCGACCGTTCTGTTGGCTTTGCTCTTCTCACCCATACTGTTTTTCACAGTATATAAAGTTAGTAGTGGTGCAGTTGATAATTTGTCTGCATATCTTTTCGCTTTCCAAAATGGTTTTTTTTGGGAGAGTGTTTTTTCAACGACAACTCCTTCGCCGCGGCGGAGAAAATGAGCCGGGTAGGGCGCGCATCGCGCCCTTTTTCAATGCTTACAAATTTCTGGATTTTACCAATCCCGCTTCAATTGTATCGGGCCCAATATCCTGCCCATCAGGCCAGCCAACGCCACGAAAAAAGACCGTTACCTGCTTGAAATAGGCGTCATCCTTTAATGCAGAGAAAAAATCGCTTTCCAGGTATGGCGTCATATCAAACTCACCACGCTGACCATCAGCCATTTCAACAAACAAATGTTGATGTAACAAGGGGTATACAGTAATAACCTTATTCATTTAGAGCCTCCTACTGTAACGGCTTAATTCGCTCAGGCTGTATCCCTCGAACAGCCAGACTCCAGTCCGCCATTATTTCATCGCGATGAATTTCAAGCCAAGCTTGCACTAGCTTCATTTTATTACGCGGTAACTCGCCTTCCAGCACTTCACCATCTTCAATCGCAATAACAGCAGTAAACTCACTATACTCAACATGAAAGTGCGGCGCATGATGACGCTGATTGTCATAACAGTACATATAAACCACAATGCCATAAAACATGGACAAAATCGGCATTTTTAACTCCTCCTCATCATTTGTTTTTATCCAAGTCATAGGGTCAATAATCAACCGGCAACCGAGCAGCCAATTCGTCCCACTGAATCACAATATCCGGTAATACGCTGACCTGGGTTTCGCCGTTTAATTCGTACAGTTCGGGCTTGCCGTATTCTCCGTCGATCAATCGGTAAACGGTCAACACCCGGTCAATCGGATGAATCAGCCAATATTCTTTTACGCCATGACGCTCGTATAGACTGCGCTTTTTGATTTGGTCGTGTCCGGCCGTGGAGGGTGACAACACTTCGACGATCCAATCCGGCGCGCCGCGCACGCCGCGCCGGTCCAGTTTGTTGCTGTCGCAGACCACCAACACGTCCGGCTGCACGACGGTATCGATGTTTTCGTCCGCTTCATTCTGTTTTGGCAGGCGGACATCGATAGGGGCAATGAAAGCGCGGCACGGTTTACCTTTAAGTGCTAAGCGAGCTTGTAGATAAATTTCCCCGGCTACATCCTGATGCGCCAGATAGGGAGCCGGAGACATCGCATACGCGTTGCCATCGATCAGTTCATAGCGATTATTGTCCGGCCAAGTCAAATAATCGCCGTAACAATGGTGCTGAGTATCTTTTAATGCCAAACCCATAGCCGTTTCCTCGTGTGTTTCATACAGACCTTTAATGATAGGAAAAAGCATAACATGGCGCGTATGCTCCTGGCACTCTTTCGAGGCTTCGCGAGAGTTCCGGCCAAGCCGCTGTTACGGTTTATGGTGCATTAAATGATGGGGATGACCGGGAACGGCATGACGGGCATGATCGCTCAATTGCGCGTCGAACCAGCGATGGATAGCCTCAATCAATTTCGGGTCGTCGGTTGAATAGTCGATCTCGGCGCCGTCGGGCAGCTCCTTGTAAACAATTTTGACTTGACCCGGTTTTGTCATCCTGAGCTCCGCTAAGCCCGGCATATTTTCACCATGAATTTTGGCCGGGTTGGAAAAGTCGCCTTGAATGAACTCTTTGGAAATTTTCGCCAAATGTTCACGGATTAACTTGATTTGCCCGGTATTGGCGCCGTCTTCGGCGATGACTTGCTGTAAACCGCCTTTTTCGGTTTTTGAGAAAATATGCATGGTTTGCTCCAAGTCGAAAGGCATGATATGCGAACCGCGTTGCACAACCTCGTCAAGCCGCTCCTCGCTTGCTTTCTCTACGGCTAATGCAGGCGCCGCTATAAATAACGCGGCCGGAAGAAATAGGGTTAATAGTTTCATTGTTTAGTTTTCTCTTTGTTGTGTTAATTAAAGAACGTGTGCTTGAGCGAGTTGCCAATAGTTTGAGCGCAGGCTTTGCCTGCTTTGCAAGCAGCGCTTGCACTCCAAAATACCGGAAAACTTACGCCGCGAGTTATTTCATGTTCTTTTAATCAGCCATTTGCTGATGATTCGTCAAGACGGACTGATGCAGTATAAGGCAATAACGGCTACCGATTCTCGCTGCTTGAGTCGCGGTTTTGCCGGGCATGGGGAAAACACTGGGATAGCGCCTTCGAGCAATAGCGTTCCACGGTTTGCCTGGAAAGCTGCAAGTTGGTTGCGATTTCGTTGTGGGTTAAGCCATTGACCCGGCTCAGCAAGAAAATATGCAGGTAGACCTCGGGCAGTGTTTTTAACGCGGTCAAACAGTTACGAAATAGTATTTCACCTTCCATTAACGCTTCCGGTCCCGGCAGCGGCGAAACCAGCTCATCCAGTTCGACTTCATCGGTTTCGGCGTATTTGCTGCGAACGTTTTCTTTACGATGATGGTCGAAACCGAGATTGGCTATTATCTTATAAAGATAAGCGCGCGGATTGTTGATAGATGATGGCTCGGGATGCTGTAGTAAACGTAGATAGGTTTCCTGAACCAGATCTTCGGCGGCAAAATCGCCCACCCGGCAGCCAGCGAATGCCAACAGCTCTTTGCTGTGATAATGGAACAGGTTGTTGAGTAGATCGTGTTTGGATTGGGGCATTGTTGTTAGCATTGGAAATCAGGCTATCGAATAGCAAGTGTTTGACAGGTAAGTGCAGCATCCATGCCAGAGGAGGATAAGTTCTCTGTATCTATAACGGCAGGCAAGATGTGATAAGGCTTACGGCGAATTATCAAGCCCGCTCGCGCGGCTGGGTTTTGTAAAATTGCGCGATATGACGCAGTACAAATAAGGCATATCACACAGTTTTTTCGATCTTGCCGAGGGAAGCTAATTGTTTAGTTCCGCATAACTCCGTATGGGATAATGAGCTTTTTTATCTTGCTACAACGCCATGCAATTTCCTATTCAACGCCTGCTCACCCGGACAACTTGGCTTAAGATTCATGTTTATTTGGCATTAATCGTAGGCTTCTTTTTTGCACTGATAGGCCTAACCGGCAGTATCGGCATTTACCATGAAGAGTTGGACGAATTACTGAATCCGGAATTGGTTATCGAACAACCGTCGGGCAAGCGCCAGTCGCTCGATAAAATTATCGCGGCGGTGCAGGCGGCACATCCTAACCGACACGGTTCCTGGACTCTGGAAATGCCCAGGTCCACGCACGGCATGATTACGGTCTGGTACGACAAACCTCGGGAAACTTTCTTTGAGCTGTATGCGCCGTTAATGGTATCGGTCAACCCGTATACCGCCGAGGTCGTTGCCAGCCGGTTTTGGGGGCAGACAATCGTCACGTGGCTGCTTGATTTACACACCCAGTTGGGATTCGGCCGCTTCGGCTGGAATGCGGTTGGCGTTTTGGGCTTATTGCTGATGGTTTCTATCGTTACCGGCGTGTACCTGTGGTGGCCGGCTATCAGGGGAATTTGGGAGTCATTCGCCGGGCGCGCCTCGTACAGGCTGCCGTCATACGGACCGTCCGTGGCGGTAAAAGTTCCCCCTGGCACGGCAAGCATGATGCAGCTAGCCTTCGACCTGCACCGCATTATCGGGCTGCTTAGCGCAGCGATCTTATTGCTGCTGGCCGTCACCGGCTTTAACTTGAGTTTTCCTTCGATTCCGGAAACGCTGATCGGCTCGTCGGGCATGGAACACGGCGAAACAGGGCGTACTATCATCAGCACGGCGACTCCGAATAATCATCCGGTCGGCCTGGAAGCGGCCGAATTTATAGCGCGCAGCCCATTCCCGAAAGCCGAGCTCAGACGGGTCACGACGCCGACCGGCGACAGCGGCATTTATCGCATCAATTTGCGGCAAGGTAGCGAAGTTAACCGGCGGCATCCCTACACTACGGTCTGGGTTGATCGCTGGAGCGGGCAGATCAGGGAGGTGCGCGATCCGTCCGGGTTTACTCCGGGCGAGACATTGACAACCTGGATATGGCCTACGCATACCGGCGAGGCGTTTGGCGGGACGGGCCGGTTTATCTGGTTTTTGTCCGGTATCGCGTTATTCGTTCTTTATGTCAGCGGTTTATTGCACTGGCTGCATCGGCGCGGTAAGGTCAAGGACAGGGAGGTAAGTTTTGCCGAGCTACGGCCGCTGCTCCGCCGATTGCAGGAAATTGGTTACCGTGCCGTTTTAGTGCTTTTCAGGTTGGGCGTTTTGTTGCTGCAAAAGGTAAAACTTTATGCGCCGCAGGTTATCGGTGTCTGTAAGACACTGTTTTATCGGCTACTGTCGGCGGTAAACCGGCAAAAGCGATTGGGGAAAAGCGATTGGGATTGAGGTTTTTACCGGATGTATTTTGAGATTTGATTCCATAGCTGTGGAAACTGGTCTTTTATGGTCTTCTCTTCCGCCAATTCCATATCCTCGTATTCAAAACCAGGTGTTACGGCCTCACTGATTAGGCCGAATTCGCCCGATTCCAGTTCGGTGGCTTTCCAGCATCCTCCTTTGACAATCAATTGCAGTTGCTGGCCGTTATCGAGATCGGCGCCAAGTATTATCTTTTCAAGGCGGCCGTCGGGATGAAGGATTAGATAAGTTAAAGGCGAGCCGCCATGAAAGTAGTGAATAATGTCCGATTTATTCTTGTGCAAATGACCGATAGGGCTGTCGTCGGTCAACATGTAAAAAATGGAGGACAGCAACGATTTTGGTTTTGAATCGGCTGATAGACAGGTTTTGAGCTCGGAACTGTAGGTTCTGGAAAAATAGCCGCCCTCAATATGGGCAACCAATGACAGTTTTTCGATCAGTTGTCGCTTGTTCATATCATTCGATCTAACGCAAATTGTAACGAGACGATGGCTGCCGCCGGGGAAAGCGCTGGAAAGTTCGAGGAGAGTGGGCTTTGGGTGTGATAAAGGCGACTTATCGGTCGCCTTTATGCTCGGGATTGCAGTATTGTTAGGCTATTCAAGCAACAACAATAAAGATCAATTAGTTCGGCAAAGCTGACAGCTTTTGTTGAACTTGGGCAGTAACGTCGATTTGTTCGCTGGCATAGATAACGCCGTCAGTCAGTAACAAGTCAAAATTTTGAGTTTTGGCGATATCGCGTATCACTTCAACAATCTTGCTTTGCAGTTTACCCAGCTCTTCATTACGGCGGACGTTGAAGTCTTCGCTGAATTCTTGTTGCGCTCTTTTTGCGTCTCTTTTCTTGTTCAGGATGTCTTTTTCCATGTTAGCGCGAGCCGATTCACCCATCACGGCAGCATCGCGGGCCAGTTTTTCATCCATGTTTTGAATTTCTTTTTGTTGGGCAACTAATTGCTTATCGCGCGGCGAAAACTCTTGTTCCAGACGTTTTTTGGCTTTTTCGGCTTGAGGCGCTTTTTCAAGTACGGCGGGTATGTTAACAAAGCCGATCTTTAAGTCGTCAGCGAAGCTCATATTGGTAATCAATAACAGTCCTAAAAATAGGGCGATTTTCATTTTCATCGTTAAACAAGTCTCTGGTTGTAGTGGAATAAATAAGAAATGGAAAAAACTTTGGAGTTTTGCTGGATTATAAGGGCGGGAAGCTTATTAAACAAAGGATTTGAGCAAATTGTCTTGTAAGCTCTGGTTTTATATTGATAAATTTTAATGAAGTAAACTGCCTCGATCTAACGGGCGGCCGATTAGCCGCCCTCAAAACCTTAATTATTTGGATTTTTTGCTCAGTAGCCTGCCTGGCTGGCGCACTTTATACATAAGGTGGAATAAGGTATCGCTCTTAATCGCTCTTTACCGATCGGATTGCCGCAAACTTGGCACAGGCCGTACTGGCCTTTATCTATTCTGGCGATCGCTTGCTTGACCAAATCTATTTCCGTTCTGGCCGCATTGCCCAGGCTATCCAGCACTTCATCATTCTCCTGTTGCGTTGCCTGCTCTTCAAAGTCTTTGTCTAAAGGTTCTTTGACATCGTGAGTGATTTTACTTAGCCGATCATCAAGATCTTCCAGCATTTCAATTAAACTGCTGCGTACTTCTTCATATTCTTTCATGGCAAACCCCTTTTTGTTTCGGCCTGTGTGCGCTTGAATCTTGCTCTATAATAAAGCCGAATTTCAATATATTTATGCCGACATCCTAACACCCATCATGCAAAATGCAATCAATCAGCTTCTGGATTCAGCCAACCAGGTCATTCTCGGCAAGCCTCGGCAGGTTCGGCTCGCGCTTTGCTGCCTGTTGGCTCGAGGCCATCTTTTGATAGAAGACATTCCCGGAGTCGGCAAGACGACGCTGTCCCATACCTTGGCAAAATTGCTGGGCTTAAATTATCAGCGGATCCAATTCACCAGCGATATTTTGCCTGCCGACATCATTGGCGCTTCTGTTTTCGATACCAAAAGCCACGAATTTAAATTTCATCCCGGCCCGGTTTTTAACCAGATGATATTGGCGGACGAAGTCAACCGCGCCACGCCCAAAGCGCAAAGCGCCTTATTGGAAGCCATGGAAGAGCGCCAAGTGACGGTGGAAGGGACAACCTATCCGCTGCCTGAACCTTTTTTTGTGATTGCCACGCAAAATCCGTCTCATCAAATAGGCACGTTTCCGTTACCCGAGTCGCAATTGGACCGTTTTTTAATGCGCGTTGAGCTGGGTTATCCCGACCCTCAGGCCGAGCGGCAACTGCTGACCGGGCAAAGCCGTCATAGTTTGTGCGAATCGTTGCCTGTAAAATTGCCGCCGGAGCAATTGCAAAGCATACAGGGGGCGGTGGCCCAAGTTCATGTCTCGAATGCGCTGCTTGATTATTGCCAGGGCATCATTAACTTCACACGAAGCTCATCCGAGTATCACTGCGGTTTGTCGCCCAGGGCCGGTTTGGCGCTTTTGACTGCGGCCAAAGCCTGGGCGTTTATGGATAGTCGCGACGCGGTTATCCCGGAAGATCTTCAAGCCGTGCTGGCGGCTGTTGCGGGGCATCGGCTGCGGGCAGGCAATAGCCAATCGGAAGCCATTGTAGCCCCGATCTTAGCTAACGTTCCTGTCCATTGAACTTAAAAGAACGCTTTAACCTGAGCCGGTTTGTTTCCGGCGAAAAACCGGTCGACGCGCCGGTCGTCTTGAATCACCGGAGAATTTTTATTTTACCGACGCAACGAGGATTGGGCTTCGTGGTATTAATTGCGTTGCTGTTGCTGATTGCGTTCGTTTATAACAATAACTTGGCTTATATGCTGGCGTTTTTGCTGGCGAGTATTTTCTTTATTGTCATTTTGCACAGCTACAAATCGTTAGCCGGTTTGGTGGTGCAAAAAGGCCGCGCTAATGCCGTGTTTGCAGGAGAGGCCGCCGAATTTGGCGTCCAAGTCGATAATCCTGGCGACATGGAACGCTATCATTTACAGATTACATTACAAGATACTCACAGCCTGGCTATGCAGCCGCAAAGCACAACGCATGTGATGCTGTATTCGGTAACGCAAAAGCGGGGCTGGCATCAAGCCCGGTCTGTCACGCTTTCCAGTACGTATCCTCTGGGCTTGTTTCGGGCTTGGTCGCCGATTCGCTTTGATCTTAAGGCCCTGGCTTATCCAAAACCGGCGAATCTTGACATAGCTTTTCCGCAAACGTCATCCGCGCAAGTTCAGCAGGGGGCCGGCAGCAAAGGCGGCGATGAATTTTACGGCTTGCAGGAATACCAGCCCGGCGATCCAATCAAGCATATACACTGGAAAGCCTTCGCTAAAGGCTTGGGCGTGTTTAGCAAGCAATACGACGGCGAGCAGCCGTTGCAGGAAATCTGGCTGACTTACGACCATGCTCCCGGACACAATGTTGAAGAGCGTTTAAGCCGGCTATGCCGTTGGGTAATCGATGCGGAACAAGCCGGGATTCGCTACGGCTTTATCTTGCCGGGACTAAAACTACAGCCTGACCACGGTTTGGCGCATTATCGAAAATGCCTGGAAGCGTTGGCGCTGTTTTGATGATCATGAAAGCGGAACTCGACAAAAACATCCTGATTTTTCTACTGTCCGCGATCGGCTTGATTGTTTTTCCGCACGTCTACCATATCCCGCCAGCCGTTTTCGGCTTTTTCTGCTTGCTGCTCGGCTGGCGCTTTGCCGGTATCTGGAAGCGAAACTGGCTACCTAAAATGCCGGTTATATTGTTACTGGCGATCTGCGGAATCGGCCTGCTCTATAGTCAACATCAAGGCATATTCGGACGGGACGCCGGAACTAACTTGTTCATTACTGCCTTGGGGCTCAAGTTATTGGAAATAAAAGCAGAGCGCGATCTTTACCTGATCAGCTACCTGGCCTTTATTGTCGCGGCTTCCCAATTCCTATACGAGCAAAGCATAGCGATGGCGGCGTATATCTTGCTGGTTTGCTGCGCATTGTTGGCGGTGCTGGTTGCTATCAACAGCTACAAAATGCAGACTTCGGCAGCGTTAAAAACATCAGCCATTATCATCGCTCAGGCCCTGCCGATTGCCGTGGCTTTATTTATCCTGTTTCCGCGCATTGAAGCACCGCGATGGATGTTGTTTAAAGACCTGCATCAAAACAAAACGGGCTTAAGCGACAGCATGGAGCCCGGCTCGATCAGCGATCTGGTTTTATCCGAAGAGCTGGTTTTCCGGGTGAAATTTGCCGGCGCGATTCCGCCGCCGAATCAACGTTACTGGCGCGGACCGGTCTTGTCTTATAGCGATGGCAAGCGCTGGACTCAATCGTCTTTTCAAAATCCGTTGACTAGGCCTTCGGTTACCGGTGCGCCTTATCGATACACGCTGCTGATGGAGCCGCAGGACAAAAACTGGGTTTTTGCGCTGGATATGCCGCAAGAATTTTCCCCGCCCTTAACCCTGAATGCCGCTTATCAGTTGGTTACTTCAGACAGACACGATAAGCGCGCCGAGTATCAAGTGACGTCTTATGCTTATTACAACACCGGCTCGCTCAACGCTAGCGAATATAAAGCCGCAATACAGCTACCCGCCGAACCGTCGGATAAGATTAAACAATTGGTCGGGCAGTTACAGGGTTTTGACGGCGCGCCCGATAATTTCATCGACCAATTACTGAGTTATTTCAGGACGGAAGATTTTCATTACACCTTGACACCGCCGGTCATGGACAATAATCCGATAGAGACGTTTCTATTCCAAACCCGGCGCGGCTTTTGCAGCCATTATGCTTCGGCTTTTGTGTATTTGATGCGCGTCGCGCATATTCCGGCGCGCATCGTGACCGGCTACCAAGGCGGGGAAATGAACAAAGTCGGCGATTTTATGGAAATAAGGCAAGCCGACGCACATGCCTGGGTCGAAGTCTGGCTAAAGGATAAGGGCTGGGTCCGGGTCGACCCGACGGCTGCAATTGCGCCGGAGAGAATCGAACGGGAGATTAGCATGGACCGGCGAACCTCATACGGCATCGCAACAGCAAATAATTATTTACCCCGATCTGCTTATGACTGGCTAAAACAAGCCCGGCAGCTATGGGGCAGTGTCGATTATAACTGGCAGCGCTGGGTTATCAATTACGACAACAAAAACCAATCCAGCTTAATGTCGTCATTCGGGATAAACAATCTTAAGACCATGGTTTATTGGATGATTGCCGTTGTAGGATCGATTGCAGCCGTGCTGTGTTGGTTTCTGCTCTATCAAAAGCCGAAAGCTCCCGATAATAAAGCCCTGCTTTTTTATAACCGGTTTTGCAAGAAGCTCTCCAAGCACGGGCTCTTCAGAGGGGCGGGGGAAGGGGCTAAGGATTTTGCCGAGAGAGCCAAAGTAAAGCTGCCTAGCCTGGCAAAAGACATCGATCGCATCACCGATGTCTTTATCAAACTGCGTTACGGGCGGTCTGCAAGCGAAGAAGATTTGCAGCAGCTGAAGAGCTTGGTGGCTTTGTTTAGAAGCTAATGCGGTACCTGACGCGGCTTATCGTTCTTTGTCTGTTAACTATCCATATCAAACTGTTTCAAACGATAACGCAAGGATCTGAAAGATAGCCCCAATTGCTCGGCGGCAGCCGCTTTGTCCCACTTATTGGCTTCCAGTGCAAGAGTGAGTGCTTGTTTTTCAATTCTTTCCAAATGCTCCTCCAGTGAGCCGGCCGTTTCGTCGTATTCCGGCGCTTTGGTGCCGCCACGGACAGCTTTCGGCAAACTCAAATCATCGATTTCAATGATGTTGCCGTCATAGAGTGCAAGGGCTCTTTCCAGGATATTTTCAAGCTCGCGGACATTGCCGGGAAAATAATAATGACGCAAGGCCGATAATGCCGATGGCGATAAGCTTGGCCTATCCTGTTTGCCGGCCCCGGTTAATTTGGCCAATATATGATCGACAAGAACAGGTATATCGTCGGGCCGATCGCGTAGCGGCGGTACGTGCAGATCGATGACATTGATACGGTAATACAAATCCTGTCTGAAACTGCCGTCCTGGACCATGTCGCTAAGATTCCGGTGAGTCGCGCTAAGCAGGCGAATATCGACCGGAATTTCCTGCTGATCGCCGACCGGGCGTATTTTCTTTTCCTGTATCGCGCGCAGCAGTTTTACCTGCAACGGCAAAGGCAAATCGGCGACTTCATCAAGAAACAAGGTACCGCCCTGAGCAGCTTGGAATAAGCCTTTTTTATCGCTGACGGCGCCGGTAAAACTGCCTTTTTTATGGCCGAAAAACTCGCTTTCCATCAGCTCGTGCGGAATCGCTCCGCAGTTGATTGCGACAAAAGCGCGGTCGCTACGGGAACTTTGCTGATGAATCAGCCGTGCAACCAGCTCTTTGCCTGAGCCTGATTCGCCGCTGATATAGACGGGTGCCTGGCTGCGGGCAAGCTTGTCTATTTTTGCCCTGATCTCCTGCATAACTAAAGATTCGCCCAGCAGCATATGCCGGGGCCGCCTTTCTTTAGCAACAGCGCCTTCCGTATTGAAAAGTTTTAACGCATTGTTTACAAGCTGTCTTAGCGTAGATAAATCGACCGGTTTGGAGACAAAATCGAACGCGCCTTTTTTCATTGCCAAAATGGCCGACTCAATACTGCCGTGCGCGGTAATCACCGCAACCGGTATCGGGTCAGGCAGAGCTTGTATAAAATCAACCAACTCCAAGCCGTTGCCGTCAGGCAATTGCATATCGGTCAAACAAAGGTCGAAAGACTTTTGTTGCAATAATGTCTTGCCGCCGGCAATATTTTCAGCGCAACAGGTTTGGATATCCATTCTGTTGAGAGTGATTTCCAACAGCTCACGAATATCGGGTTCGTCGTCTACAATCAATACCAGTGGTTTATTCATAGTTCAATTATGGTCTGTTCCGCATTCAGCAAGCAGAGTCGAAAACAACTCCGGTTATCGGCGGTTAAATAATAGCTCAATTTTGCCTGATTTAACTCAGCTAATTCTTTTGAGATATAAAGTCCCAAGCCTGTGCCGCTGGAAGACGTAGTAAAAAAAGGTTCGAACAAGTGAGGCAGATGCTTACGATGAATACCGGAACCGTTATCGATGACTTCAATGCACGGCACTTGCCGTATCGCAAAAATACGTAATACGATTGGTCCTGCCCCAGGTTTACCGTACTTCAGTGCGTTCCGGCACAGGTTGTCCATGATTTGCCTTAAATGCCCCGGATCGATAAGCACGCATAGGGATTCAAGCTGATACGAGAGCTTAAACGCATCGATATTAACGGAATGTTCAAATATAAAATTTTTCAGGTAATTATCCAGCCATGGTTTTAGATGAATTTTTTCCCTTCTTGAATCAGTTCTTCTGGAAAGCTGCAGAATATCTTCAATAATATGATTAACCCGGTCTGAGTGAGTCTGGATGATTTCTGTCAGCCTTTGATCTTGGATAGATAACAGAGGGTTCTCCGAGAGTAATTGTCCTGCATGAGTGATGGCGCTTAACGGGTTGCGTATTTCATGGGCGATGCTGGCAGTGAGCCGGCCTAGCGATGCGAGCTTGCTTTGCTGTACATGCTGATTATAAAGAGCAATATCTTCAAGAATAATCATATAAAAAAAATCATC
This sequence comes from Candidatus Methylobacter oryzae, assembly GCF_003994235.2. Lineage (GTDB taxonomy): Bacteria > Pseudomonadota > Gammaproteobacteria > Methylococcales > Methylomonadaceae > Methylobacter_A > Methylobacter_A oryzae. The sequence goes on along the minus strand of NZ_RYFG02000088.1, from coordinate 24,377 downwards.
GCCCGCAGGCAAAGGCATAAAGCGGCTATGAATTTCAGATTGATTCGGTAGCTGCAACAGCGCAAGATTTTGTTCCGGATCGCTTAGCCAAGTTTCAAATGCTAACGGTAACTGGCCTGAGATATCGCCAAGTTTGGCCGGCATTGTCGATAAATTTATCAGCCGTAATGCAGACTCGTTGGCCATTTGGATAGCCTGCTGCTTATTAGTGATAATGATGCCCGACTGCAGATGCCGGATAATGTACTTGTTCAGATCTTCCAGTTTAGTGATGGTTTGTTTTTGCTGATCGGCAAGCTGAAATATCTGCTCACTGCGTTGCGCAAGAATATACGACAGCAGGGCAATCGTAAAAAATGCTGCGCCCAGCATTCCGGCATTCGCGTAAGAAGTCGAATTAAAACTGTAGACATAATCGGCAATAACTTGTTCAGCTAATACCGCCAAACTGGCCAATGCAGCAAACAGCATTGCGCAACGGCCGCCGATCAATAAACCGCCTGCAGCGATCGACACGGCCAGCAACGTCCCCATGCCGCTATTAATGCCGCCGGAAGCGTGCATGATTAAGGTGAGGATGATTATGTCCGTGAAAATAAGCAGCTGTGCTTGGGTCGTATAGCTGGTGAGCCGCCAGGTTATGCAAGCCCCGGAGATGATTGAAAGTATTAAGTAGCTTTGACTGCTGTAGGTAAATAATTTGCTATCGTAAGTGCCGAGTAATGAAGAGTCTGTGTAGCTATAAAATAAAGCGACAAATAGTCCGGCCAAGATCAGGCGATAGACTAAAAAAACTTTTAATAATATCCAGGCTTGCCGTGCGGGAATACCGTAACCTTTAGAAAACGGGCAGGGATAGATAGTCTCTTTGGTATTTGGCGGCATATTGCTTTTAAAATGGCGTTTTGCAGGGATTTAGTTAGGTTCAAGGCGCAAGGTACAAGGTTAAAGACTAAAAAACCTTGCGCCTTGAACCTTGTACCTTGTACCTTAAGGCCTTTAAGCGTAGCAGTTAGTTGTCATCTGTGTGAAAAAATACCTGCCGGATCCAGTCAATCAAGGAGTAATAAATGAATATTCATGAGTATCAGGCTAAACAGTTGTTTTTGAATTACGCTATACCGGTTCCTGTCGGCAAGCAGGCGATCACGCCGGAAAGCGCCGAGCAGGTTGCTAATGAACTGGGCGGTGACGGTTGGGTGGTTAAAGCGCAGGTTCATGCCGGCGGCCGGGGCAAAGTCGGCGGCGTAAAGTTGGCGAAAAGCCCTGCCGAAGTGGCCGAGTTCGCCAAAGGCATGTTTGGTACGCGGCTGGTAACCAATCAAACCGGAGCGGAAGGTTTGCCGATTAATTCGGTACTGATAGAAAAAACTTATCCGATCAAGCGCGAGTTATATCTGTGCGTACTGGTTGACCGCGCCAGCCAGCGCATTATTTTTATTGCATCGCGAGCCGGCGGCATGGACATCGAGACCGTTGCCCACGAAACGCCGGAAAAAATTATCTCGGTGCCGGTACATCCGGCCTCCGGTCTTCAGGGTTATCAATGCCGTAAAGTTGCTTACGCGTTGGGGCTCAAAGGATCGCAGATCAAGGTTTTAGGAAAAATCATGCAAGGCTTGTACGACTTGTTTTTAGCCAAGGATGCGAGCCAAATTGAAATCAATCCTTTGATAGAGACCGACAGCGGAGAATTGATGGCACTGGATGCCAAGATCAATTTCGACGATAACGCCGTCGAAGCGCATCCCGATATAAAGGCGATGAAAGACGCCGACCAGGAAGACGAAAAAGAAAACAAAGCCCAGCAATTCGGGCTGAATTACATCACTCTGGAAGGCAATATCGGCTGCATGGTCAACGGTGCGGGACTGGCGATGGCGACGATGGATTTGGTCAAACTGAAAGGCGGGTTACCGGCCAATTTTCTCGATGTCGGCGGCGGTACCAGCGTGGAAAAAGTTTGCGAGGCGTTCAAGCTGATCCTGTCCGATCACAGCGTCAAAGCCGTGTTAGTGAATATTTTCGGCGGTATCGTGCAGTGCGACATTATCGCGGCGGGCATTCTGGCCGCGGTCGAACAGGTTCATGTCGCCGTACCGGTGGTGGTACGGCTGGAAGGCACTAATGCCGAGCAAGGCCGGGCCTTGTTAACTAACACCGGACTGAATCTTTATGCGGCGGATGATTTGGCGCATGCCGCGGAACAAGTCGTCGCACTGGCTAAGGAGGCCGCATGAGCATTTTAATCGACAAAGACACCAAAGTAATTTGTCAGGGCTTTACCGGCAAGCAAGGCACGTTCCATTCCCGGCAGGCGCTGGATTACGGCACAAAGCTGGTCGGCGGCGTGACTCCGGAACGCGGCGGCGAAACCCATTTAGGGTTGCCGGTGTTTAACACCGTGCAGGACGCCATCAATGACACCGGAGCAACCGCTAGTGTGATTTACGTGCCGCCTTTTTATGCGGCCGACGCGATTCTGGAAGCGGTCGATGCAGGCATTAAACTGATCGTCTGCATTACCGAAGGCATACCGATATTGCAAATGTTGCGGGTTAAGGCGGCAATGGAAGGCACCGGTGCGTTGTTAATCGGCCCCAACTGCCCCGGCGTGATCACTCCCGGCGCATGCAAAATCGGCATCATGCCCGGCCATATTCATTTGCCCGGATCGATCGGCATCGTCTCTCGCTCCGGCACGTTGACCTATGAATCGGTGCATCAAACCACTGCGCAAGGCCTGGGCCAAAGCACCTGCGTCGGCATCGGCGGCGATCCTATTCACGGCATGAACTTCGTCGACGTGCTGAGCCGTTTCCAAGACGACGAGCAAACCAAAGGCATCGTGATGGTTGGCGAAATCGGCGGCGGCGAGGAAGAAGATGCGGCGGAATATATCAAAGCGCATGTCACCAAGCCTGTCGTTGCTTATATAGCAGGGCAAACCGCGCCTCCCGGTAAGCGCATGGGCCATGCCGGCGCGATTGTGACCGGCGGCAAAGGCACTGCGGAGGGCAAAGTTGCCGCGCTTAAAGCAGCAGGAATTGAAGTGGTCAGTTCGCCTACGGATATTGGCGTGGCGATGAAAGGGTGTTTTTAAGCCGCTGTGATTAAACTTGAAATCAGCAACAATACCCAATCAGCAAAACAGTAGGAGAACCACCGTGCATATCGAAGTTGAATTAGACGATATCCACTCTGAGCGTCTATTGAAACTACAGCAACGCTTAAATAAACCTTTAACCGAAATCGCCGCAGAGTTTTTATTAGCGCAAGGCGACGGATTATTTCAGCTTTTCATGATTGGCGAGACAGAATTCCCAAAAATGGCTGCACTGATGCACAAATATGCTGATTTACCGATGGACTTAGCGGATGCTTCACTAATTTTATTAACGGAACATTTTTGGGAAATGGACGCATTATTTCTACGGATAGACGAGATTTCCATACTTACCGCTGGAAAAACCATTATCCGTTTGTCAATTTATTGGAAAATTTATAGGGTACAGCCCTTATTTTTCTATAGTATCTTTAAATTTTTACCCCTTACATGACCCTAAAAATAGCCCTAGCCCAAACCAATTTTCTGGTCGGTAACATCGCCGCCAATGTCGACAACATTGCCCAAGCCGCTGCCCATGCCCGCGATGAGCTGGGCGCGGACATAATCGTTTTTCCCGAGCTGACGCTGACCGGCTATCCGGCCGAAGACCTGTTGTTGCGAGACGATTTTATCAATGCCGCCAACAATGCGCTGTACCAACTGGCCGACCGCGTTACCGGCATTGCAATGGTCGTCGGCTTTCCTGAACGCGACGGCGACAAGCTTTATAACAGTGCGGCGGTATTGCATCAGGGCGCGATTCTGGCTTGCTACCGCAAACGCGCCTTGCCTAATTACGGCGTATTCGATGAGCAGCGTTATTTTATCGCCGGCACCCAGCCGTGCGTGTTTGAGTTCAACGGCACGTTTATAGGCTTGACGATTTGTGAAGATGTCTGGAAGCTCGGCATTATTGAAGATAACAAACAAGCGGGAGCGGAGCTGCTGCTGACCATCAATGCCTCGCCGTTTAATTCCGGAAAAATCCATCAGCGCGAAGCGACTATCTGTAGCCAAGTTAAAACCGCGCAAATTCCGTTGGTTTACGTCAACCAAATCGGCGGCCAGGATGAATTGATTTTCGACGGTGCGTCTTTTGTCGTTGATGCTCAAGGAGAAATCGTCTTTCGTGCCGAGGAGTTTAAAGAGCAGATCAGTGTAGTCGAGTTTGAAGGCAATAAATCGATAAAAAGCACCTGCGCGCCTTTGTACAATGAAGTTTCCAGCGAGTATCAGGCATTGGTATTGGGCATTAAAGACTATGTGCGAAAAAACGGTTTTCAAGGCGCGATTTTAGGTTTGTCCGGCGGCATCGATTCGGCGTTGGTTCTGGCTTTGGCCGTTGATGCGTTGGGTGCCGAGCATGTTGAAGCCGTACTGCTGCCGTCGCGCTATACGCAAGATATGAGCAACGAGGATGCGATACTGGAAGCAAAAGCCTTGGGCGTTCACTACCATATTATTCCGATAGAGCCTGCCGTTAACGCGTTTACCGGCATGCTGGCCGATATTTTCGCCGGAACCGTCAAAGACGCTACCGAGGAAAATATCCAGGCGCGCTGCCGCGGCGTGATTTTAATGGCGCTGTCGAACAAGCAAGGCAAGCTGTTATTGACCACTGGCAATAAAAGCGAGATGAGCGTCGGTTACGCAACGCTATACGGCGATATGTCCGGCGGTTTTGCGCCGATCAAAGACGTGCCTAAAATGCTGGTGTATCGGCTGGCGCGTTACCGCAATTCACTGTCTTCGGCGATACCGGAGCGGGTTATCATCCGTCCGCCCTCCGCCGAATTGGCGCCCGGCCAGGTCGATCAGGATTCGTTGCCGCCTTACGATGTGCTGGACCCGATACTGGAGCGTTATATCGAAAAAGACCAATCCGCCGATGAAATCATCGCCGCCGGATTCAGGCGCGAAGACGTGGCGAGAGCCATCAGCCTGGTTGACCGCAACGAATACAAACGCAGACAATCCCCGCCGTGCATCAGGATTACCGGCAGGGCGTTTGGCCGCGACCGGCGTTATCCGATTACTTCCGGTTATAGAGGCATTTAATTAACCGCCTGAAACTACTGGATTAGCCTTTCTCAATTCCTCGCTATTTGTAATACAATGGAGAAGTTTGCAACCGTTTGTTAGATCAACTTATACGGTTATAAAAAACAAGAATATAGCTGTGTCAGTTGTCGATATTGTCTATTGAGGATCAATAGTTATATACCGCTCTGACATCCGCATAGCTTATAAAAACATTATTGCTGGCTCTGCCGATAAGGTCATGGCTAGACAGTATTTAATAATTAAAAAAAGGTCAGTTCTATGTGTTGGAGTGGTGAAGCGTCAGGCGTTCTAGCCGTCGCAGGTCTTAGTACCGCAGCTTATGTTGCGATTAAACAAGGGGAATCGAAAGAGCTCTGGATTCCGTTAACTTATTTTGCCTTAATGGAATTATTGCAGGCGGTCACTTATGTCTATATCGACATGTGCGACAATCCGAGTAACCAGATACTTACGCTTTTAGGGTATCTGCACGTCTCGTTCCAGCCGTTTTTCGTCAACATGGTGGCGATGTATTTCATCCCGGAAAGCGTTAAGCTGAAAATCCGCACCACCGTCTATACCATTTGTGCAATCGGCACTCTGTTCATGCTGATGAAAATGTATCCTTTCGGTTGGGCGGGTTCCTGCAATATCGGCATAGAAGGTTTTTGCGGACCGAGCGTTTGCTCTACCTCCGGCTCTTGGCATATCGCTTGGCAAATGCCGCTGAACGGGCTGTTATCGAATCCTATCGACTGGCTGTTCGGTTTTAACTGGGGCTTGCATGCGTTGACTTATATCCTGGTCGCGTTTTATTTGCCGGTGATATACGGCTCCTGGCGCTTCGTGGCTTTCCATTATTTAATTGGCCCGTTTATCTCGGATCTTACCACGACCGATCCGAACGAATACTCAGCGGTTTGGTGCTTGTTCTCTATCGCGCTATGCGTATCGGTCATTAAGACGCCGATCAGAAAACATCTGCATGTCAAAACTTGGCCTTTTTATAAAAAATATATTGGCGATGCGCTGTAAGTAGACTCAGATAAGTTGGGTTGCATCCTGCTGCAACCCAACGCTGTTACCCTGCCCAAATTATCCCATCAGCACTGCTTTTCGCTTCGCTCCCCAATTTCCATGTTCTGGGTTGAATACTCCTGCACAACGTTCGCCGCAAAAACGGCAATTTCCCGACGCATCCAGATTCCAGTCTGACAATTCGTGCCAATCGCGGCCTATCAGTAGTCTTTTGCAACTGTGGCAATAAGTGCTTTGTTCCGATTTATCATGCACATTGCCGACATAGACATAATGCATGCCATTTTTTAAAGCGATTTTTCGCGCCAGCGATAAGGATGAAGGCGGCGTGGGCGGTTTGTTACGCATCCGCCAGTCCGGATGAAATGCGGTAAAGTGCATCGGTACGTCGGGTCCGAGATTTTCTACAACCCATTGCGTCATCGCCTCCAGTTCCGCTTCCGAATCGTTCTCGTCAGGAATAATCAAGGTGGTCAGCTCCATCCAAACCGAGGTTTCATGTTTGATATATTTGATTGTTTCCAATACAGGCTCCAGATGCCCGCCGGCAATTTTGTAATAAAATTTTTCGGTGAAAGCTTTCAAATCGATATTAGCCGCATCCATCCATTGATAAAACTCGACTCGAGGCTCGGGGCAAACATAACCTGCGGATACCGCAACCGACTTTATGCCCAAATTCCGGCAGGCCTGAGCCGTATCAATTGCATATTCATGAAAAACGACCGGATCGTTATAGGTATAGGCGACGCTGTGGCAACCGTTATCCCGTGCTGTTTGAGCAATCGCATCGGGCGAGGCCTTGCTCATCAAGGTATCCATTTCCCGCGACTTGCTGATGTCCCAATTTTGGCAAAAGTTGCAAGCCAGGTTGCATCCGGCGGTACCGAAAGAAAATACCGAGGTGCCGGGTAAAAAATGGCTTAGCGGCTTTTTCTCGATAGGATCAATCGCAAAACCGCTGGAACGGCCGTAACTGGTCATCACAATCTGGTCGTTCAGGTTTTGCCTGACAAAGCACAAGCCGCGCTGGTCTTTATGCAATTTACAAAATCTGGGACAGAGATCGCATTGCACCCGGCCATCCGTCAAGACATGCCAATAACGGGTTCTTACGGTATCTTCGGTAACAAAATCAGTCATGGGTATTCTCCGGTTTCTGCGAATAAACAGTAAAAAGAGGCCTTGTCCTCATGCGTCGATAGCGTATGAAAAATTTATTTAAATAACGGAATCTCTGTTTTTTTAGCATGGTCTATCAACAAAATAAACCATTTTCGTATAGCTAGGTAATAGTACATATAGATACCGGATAGCTTTAACTCTATTATTTTCCGTTGCCGTATCGGCTGCGTTGTGGAACACTTTCAGTGTTAAATAGCTAAGAAGTGTTATTATTTTATCGAGCAAGACTTCGAGAACATTGCCGGAATTTTCTTCGCAAATATTACTTGGAAAAATACCTCAATCTACCCTGATCTATGCACGTGTATAGATAAAATGACAGGACAAGCTAATGACTAGACAGCCCGCCGTAGCAGGTTCTTTTTATCCTGCAAATCCAGAGCAACTCCATCTGATGGTAGATCGGTTTTTGAATGACGCTGCAAGCGATGAAAGAATTCCCAAAGCAATCATCGCACCTCATGCCGGCTATATTTATTCCGGTCCAATCGCCGCAAGCGCTTATAGCCGGCTAAAGAAAGCCCATGACAAAATAACGCGTGTGGTGTTGATAGGCCCCTCTCACCGTGTCGCTTTCAGGGGCTTGGCCGTTAGCAGGGCGAAGACGTTTACTACGCCTTTGGGAGATGTTTTGGTTGATCAAGCGGCGATACAGGCGATAGTGCAATTGCCTTTTGTCGAATACATTGAGCGAGCTCACACCTATGAACATAGCTTGGAAGTCCATCTGCCTTTTTTGCAGGAAGTGCTGGATGATTTTAAAATCGTGCCGATTGTTGCCGGCGAAGCTTCGCCGGAGCAAGTCAGCCAAGTATTGAGTGCATTGTGGGGAGGTGCTGAAACGCTAATTGTGGTTAGCTCGGATCTCAGTCATTATCATGATTATGCCACTGCCCGGCAGATGGATAAGTCAACGACTGACGCGATAGAACAACTGCAATATGAGCAGCTGGCCTCTGAATCGGCTTGCGGTAAAGTTCCTCTCAGCGGTTTATTAAAGCTGGCCCGGAAAAAGTCGTTATCAGTGAAAAATATCGACCTGCGCAACTCCGGCGACACAGCGGGAGATAAAGCCAGCGTAGTGGGCTATGGTGCTTATGTCATTGAATAATTCGAACCGGCAATGCTTGCTGGAGTTGGCGAAAAACTCCATTCAACACGGATTGCAAACCGGCCGGCCGCTAAAAGTCGATTTGGGTATTTATCAGGGAGAGTTGATAAAACCTGGAGCCAGTTTTGTTACGTTGAACATAAACCATCAACTACGCGGCTGTATCGGCCGGCTGGTAGCGGTCAGGCCGCTGATCGAAGATGTTGCCGAAAATGCATTTTGCGCGGCTTTTAAAGATCCTCGATTTTTACCGCTCGAAGCTTATGAATTCGAGCAGCTGAAAATACATTTATCTATTCTGACGCCTTCTGAGCCGATATTGTTTAGTTCCGAACGGGATTTACTATTGCAATTGCAACCCGGAATTGACGGGTTGGTTTTAAAAGAAGGGCGTTATCAGGGAACCTTTTTGCCGTCAGTATGGGAGTCATTGCCGGAACCTGAGCATTTTTTACGGAATTTGAAGCAAAAAGCCGGATTGCCGCCGGACTACTGGTCTAAGAATATCGAGATTTACCGTTATCGGGTTGAGGCAATAGATTAACGCCAATAAATACTAACAAGCACCTGCAAAGATTATTCTCGTTACCGGAACGAATTAATTTTATAAAGCTTGGTTCCTGCTAACCATTTAAAAATTTATAAGACTAAGGTTTTATATGGCCGTAACGCGGGAAATTCTAGTAGTAATTTTTCCTTGTTAGCATTTTAGATCCGCTATTTAGTAGACCTTGCCCGTTTTAAAACAATTGAAACGTTTCAATCTCAGAAACAGTCTTGCGGCTACATACTCGGCGCTTGGTTAAAATGAATCATTAAACATCCCCCTTCGGCGGACGAAACAAGGATAATGTCCCCATATTCAGGATGCTTGCTGCACTTGGCCGCAAGCATTCCGGCATGTTCAACCCTTTCAACTTCGTCATGAATATCATCGGAGATTTCCGCATATTGCTGTATTGTCAGGGGCATTATCTTTGCGTTTTTCATTTAGTATAGTCTCCGATAAATTAAAGAAAGGCTGGCTTAATGGCATGCCGTTATTTTGCGTTTGTTCATGCCCTTATTCTTCATATTCTTATATTAATATTTCGAATCTAATACGTGTATATACAAACCAGATTTTGCAGTTTGAAGGATAAGTATCTACACAAAGAGGCTTATTGCCAATCCTTGAAGAAACTAAGGATTGGCTCAGTCCGCTTCAATTACAAATTTTAAGAACCGCTCCTCTCAATTTAGCTGTCAAGGTCGACGCAATGTAAATAAATTCTACGGTCAAAGAGCAGCACTAACATTAATGTGAGTTGAACAATGATATTCAATATCCATGCTATAGTTTTCATGACGATCTCCTTAAAGCTGAGTTGAGCAGCTTGTCTGCTCAAACGAAACTTATGCCCTTTGGGTATAAAGCGAATTTATTCAATCTGTCAGCCATATCGATCAATATTCTTCATAATATAATTATCGGCTGAAGGCTTTATTATTCGAGGCAATAAATATTAAATCCCTAGCAATGATCATTCATAACACTTTATCTGTAAAAAGTTCCCGTAGCGGCAAAAAAACTTCAGTTGCCTAATTTGTCGGCTTAGGCCTTTATTCTTCGATTGGATCTCATATAACGGTTACAGAGTAGATCATTCAATTTCTTCAATCAATAAGTCCAATTACCTATCAAGCGAAGCGGCTATTAAGTTAAATGTCTTATATTTGAGCCCCAAGTATTTTTTAATCCCAAGTCGTTTAGTTTATTAAAGTTAAAGCATAACCAATACCATTTTCTTAATTTATATATAGATCAGTTGCTTGAACTTTACTGGTGCTTATTGAATGTTCTTGAGTCTAATTATTGACTATTTCTTTAAAGGAGAAAGAGGAAATTATTTTCCCGTTTCCATAATACTATAAGATTCTTGACGAATATCAATCCTCGCTTCCGGATATTCATTTATCGGAGATACCGTTACTTATAACAATCCGTGTTCGGCAAAAGAGTAAGGCTGCCCTTCGCCGATAATAAAATGGTCAAGCACCCGTATATCGAATAAGGCTAAGGTTTGTTTAAGTTTCTCGGTGATATGTTTATCGGCCTGGCTGGGTTCGGAAATGCCGGACGGGTGGTTATGAGCAAAAATGACTGCCGCGGCATTGTGGCGCAATGCCTGTTTGGCCACTTCTCTGGGATAAACGCTCGCACCGTCTATGGTGCCCCTAAATAATTCATCCAACTGTATAACCCGATGCTGGTTATCGAGAAATAAGCAGGCAAATACTTCATAGCTGTAGCCGCGCAGTTGCGCGCTAAGGTATGAGCGGGTAATTTCGGGGCTGGTTAGCGCATCGCCGCGTTGTAAAGCTTCCTTGAAATGCCGCCGAGCCATTTCCAATACTGCCTGGAGCTGGACATAAGTGGCTTCGCCCAAGCCTTTACCCTCGCAAAAGCGTTTCTGGTCGGCGCCTAACAAGGCATTCAGCGAGCCGAAATCATTCAACAGCTCACGAGCCAAATCAACTGCGGATTTGCCCGGCGAACCGGTACGTAGAAAAATAGCCAGTAGTTCGGCATCGGTTAAAGCGGATGATCCGCGGCGCAACAATTTTTCTCGGGGCCGGTCTTCTGCCGACCAGTCTTTAATGGACATAGGCTCTCCATATAGTTGAAACTTAAGCATAGAAGAATTTCCGCATACTTGCCATAATGTCGCTATTTGTTCAACTAATCGGGCATTATTATTAACAAGCATATTTTATTGGCCGTCAGCGGCGGCATTGCCGCATACAAATCAGCCGAATTGGTCAGACTGCTGCGAAAACAAGGCGCTAAAGTACGCGTGGTAATGACGCGTTCGGCCATGCAGTTTGTTAGTCCGCTGACTTTCCAGGCGCTTTCCGGCAATCCGGTGCATAGCGAACTGCTTGATGCGGACGAAGAAAATTCGATGGGCCATATCAATCTGGTGCGCTGGGCCGATGTATTGGTCATTGCTCCGGCAACAGCCAATACCCTTGCAAAATGCAGCCACGGTTTGGCTGACGACTTATTATCTACGCTGTACTTGGCGGCAACCTGCCCTGTATATGTTGCTCCGGCAATGAATCAGGCCATGTGGCATAAAACCGTCACGCAGGAAAATATTCAAAAACTCAAAAGCCACGGCGTTATTATTATCGGCCCTGAACAGGGCGATCAAGCTTGCGGCGAAACCGGTTTCGGCAGGATGTCCGAACCGCTGGCGATTTGCAATCGTTTAATGGATGAAACGCCAACACGGTGTTTAAGCGGACTTAAGGTTTTAATCAGCGCGGGCCCGACTCGCGAACCTTTGGACCCGGTACGCTACATCACTAATCGCAGTTCCGGAAAAATGGGCTATGCGCTTGCCAATGCCGCGTTAAAAGCAGGCGCCAAAGTTACGCTGGTCAGCGGACCGGTTATGCTTTCGCCTCCTGTTAATGCCGACTTAATCAGCGTCGAGACTGCGGCGCAAATGCACGCCGCGATTATCGGCAAAGCTCCGGCACATGACATTTACATAGGTGCTGCGGCTGTCGCGGATTACAGCCCGATGATCACAGAACAAGGGAAGATAAAAAAGCAGGACGATCAAACCACGTTAACCTTAACGCTGCAAAAAACCAGGGATATTCTGGCCGAAGTCGCGCAGCTTGTTAACCGCCCGTTCACGGTCGGATTTGCCGCGGAAACACACGACCTTGAACAATACGCTAAAGACAAACTGACGCGTAAGAATCTGGATATGATTGCCGCAAATTGGGTAGGCCGCGATCTGGGCGGTTTCGACAGCGAGCAAAATGCATTGCAGGTTTTCTGGAAGAACGGCCAAAAAAACTTGGCTATGACTGACAAAAATCAATTAGCCGAACAACTAATCAGTTTAATCGCAGAGAGAAGGGAATATGAAAGGGGCAACAAAAATACAGCTTAAAATTCTGGACGGTCGTTTAGGCAAAGACATTCCGCTGCCTGAGTATGCAACATCGGGGGCGGCGGGGTTGGACTTGCGCGCCTGCCTGGATGAGCCGGTTGAGCTACAGCCGGGAGAGACTGTATTAATTCCAACCGGGTTGGCTATCTACATCAACGATCACCAATTAGCCGCGGTATTGTTGCCAAGGTCCGGCTTGGGGCATAAGCACGGCATCGTGCTGGGCAATTTGGTCGGGTTGATCGACTCGGACTATCAGGGACAGGTCTTTGTTTCCTGCTGGAATCGTGGCAACACCGCTTTTACTATCAATATCGGCGAGCGTATTGCACAAATGGTTTTTGTGCCGGTCGTGCAGGTCGAATTCGAACAAGTTCCCGAATTCGATCAGAGTTTGCGCGGTTGCGGCGGCTTTGGTCATACCGGCCGGCATTAAGCTGTTTTTCTTTGAGGGCATAAAACATGATACGACTCTTCTCTTTATTGTCTGCCTTTGCCGTTTTAATGGTTCTATCCGCCGGGATAGGGGTTTACTGGATCAGTGCGGCACAAATCACGCAATCACAACAGGACTCAACGGTAGCCGTTGCGAAAAGTGTCGCATCGGGCATAAGCGCACAGATCAATTTATTAACCGGCTCACTGGAAAGAATGGCTCAGGACCCCGAGGTAATAGCCGCAGTTACCAGCGCCGATGCGGCTCAATTAACAGCGGTATCGGCAAAACTTGAAAAGCATTTGCCCGGTGCATTAAAGGTCAGGCTGTTATTGCCTGGCGTTAGCGAACTTGACGACAAAAGCGTGCCCAAAATGGGCTATGCCGACCTGGACATGGTACGGGAGGCATTTAGCAAAAACCAACTGCCGGCAATACAAGGCGATACCGGGCCTGACAGGCATTTGGCGATTGCTCGCAGGATTATGCAGGACAATCAAGCTGTCGGCGTTATCCTGGCCAGTTTAAGCTATGATTTTATCGGCAAAACCGTGCAGGGAGTGGAGCTGAAAAGCGGACATCTTGAATTAAAGCAAGGCGCGCTGGTATTAGGCGCCACGGGTGAGCCTGTCGCTGCGGAGCCAAACGACAATGCACCGATGAAGGTAGCGGGCACCGGCTGGGAACTCTATTATCAATATGCCAACACGGTAAATTCCACAGCATGGACGGTTATTGCCGGCATCGTTGCGCTTTCTGCGTTGTTGGCGCTGCTGGCTTTCTTTATCGGTTATCGAAAACTGTCAGCATGGTTGACGGAGGATCTGAGCACGGTGCTGAAAGCTTGTAAGGACATGATGACTAACAAACTGCAAATCGGCTATCCTGTTAAGTTATCCGAAATACATGTCGTCGTCTCAACGCTGGCACAATTTAAGCGGGTTTTGGATAATCAGGAAACCGATGACGCAGCCAGTAATAATGTCGCCGATTTTGGACGCCGCGATTTTTTTGATGATCTTGACGATCCGACTGAGCTCGCATTTCCTTCTGTTAAGCTTTCTAAGCCGGCAGGCCAAACGTCTAAATTTCAAACCGACAAGACGAGTTCTAGCCAGCCGGTTGCGGCAACAAGTAATCCGGCAATAGTCGAGAAAACCGTACCGGATTTCTTTGACATGCCCATTGCCGCAAAAAAGACTGTTGATACAGGCATTATTTTTAAGGCCTACGATATTCGCGGCATAGTCGGCAAGACGCTGACTAAAGACGTGGTTTATGACATTGGCCGTGCGCTGGGTACTATAACCAAGGAGCATGGCTGTAAAACAATTGTCGTTGGCCAAGATGGGCGGACTTCCAGTCCCGCGCTGGCGGAAGCCTTGATTCAAGGCATTATTACTACAGGAGTCAACGTGTTGGACATAGGCATGACGCCTACGCCGGTGCTTTATTTCGTCGCGAGGCATACGGAAGGACGCTCCGGGGTGATGGTTACCGGCAGTCATAATCCTGCCGACTATAACGGCCTGAAAATGGTTGTCAACGGTGAAACCTTGGCCGACGAAAAAATCCAGCAACTGAAAACCTGTATTGATAATCAAGCTTTTACTACCGGTAAACCCGGCAGCGTCGAACAGAACGGCACGTTCAGCAATGAATATATGGGTATTATTTCCGAGGATATCCGTATCGCCAGACCGATGAGTGTCGTGCTGGACTGCGGCAACGGCGTTGCCGGTAAACTGGGCCCGATGCTGCTGAAAACGTTGGGCTGCGATGTGAAGGAGCTATTCTGCGACATCGACGGTACTTTTCCCAATCACCATCCCGATCCCAGCAATCCTAAAAATCTCAGCGAGTTGATTGCAACCGTCAAACATTATAAGGCCGATATTGGCATCGCTTTTGACGGCGATGGCGACCGTTTGGGCGTTGTCGATTCAAACGGCAAAATCATTTGGCCTGACCGGCAAATGATGCTGTTCGCCAAAGATGTGCTCGCAAGCAAACCCGGGGCTGAAGTTATTTATGATGTGAAATGTTCGCGCCACTTGTCCGACCAGATTATTAAACACGGCGGCAGGCCGACTTTATGGAAAACCGGGCATTCATTGATAAAAGCCAAGCTTAAAGAAACCGGAGCCAAATTGGCCGGTGAAATGAGCGGGCATATTTTCTTCAATGATCGCTGGTTCGGCTTTGACGATGCCTTATACGCGGCTTCGCGATTGATCGAAATATTGTCCAGAGATTCGCGCAGCAGCGCCGAAGTATTTGCGGACTTTCCTGACAGCATTAACACGCCGGAATTGAATGTCGCACTGGAAGAAGGGGAAAATTTCACTTTCATGAAAAGCCTGTTAGCGGCAGCCAATTTTTCCAGCGGCAGGATCACCGATATAGACGGTATGCGCGTCGATTTTCCGAATGGTTGGGGGTTAGTACGAGCATCAAACACAACCCCGTCCCTGGTTATTCGTTTTGAAGCTGATACGGAAGCAGCGTTGCACAATATTCAAGAGCAGTTCAGGCAGTTGATGAAAAAGATCAAGCCCGATATTGTCTTGCCGTTTTAATTGAATAAGCTTATGCAAACGTATTGCCAAATAAACCCTATAAAGAGAAAGTTAAATGCTGTCCGGCTCTCTGTTTCTTGTACAATAGCATTGCTAGAGTGAAACCGTAGTTTATGTTCAGTTTTTAACCCAGGAAAAATAATGAAAAAAATAAAGCTATTACTTGCATTATCCTTGTCGTTTGGCTTGAGCTCGGCTGTATTTGCCGCCCCGCTTACTTCAAATAAAGATGTCATCGGCAGTTGGTTTTTGGAATATACAAAAAAATCGCCGGAAGATACTGAAACCAAACCGATGGGCATGACTTGGGTTATTGATAACAGCCAGCTAACCCAAAAAGACATTCCTCAAGTTAGAGGCAATCCTTATGATGCGCCGGCAGTAGACTATGTCGTTGAAGACGGTACGTTAAAAGTCAGCATCCTGGGCAGGGCGGGTAAATACGACGTGTATTCGTTAGTGGAAAAAACCGAGAAGTCTATGGTGCTTAAAGACAATAAATACGGTACTTACATGTATTTCACCAAAAAATAAATCGTTTTTCACGGCGGAGCTTAAACGTTGTAAATAACAGTCTTTAAGCTCCGGCATCTCGCCAAACTTATCTTGCACCGCCTGAAGTTTATTTCAGCATACAAAACATCAGTAATCTCATGAATTACTTGATGCATCGCCTCAAAAAACAAGAAAAAACTAAACCGGTAAACCCCGTATTAACCGCTGGATAATATCCGGCAATTTGGTGCCGATGTCGATTGGATGGATAATCGAATGATTTTAATGGATAATGTACGCCTATTTACTTGATCTAACCCACGCAATGAAGCAATGAAAAAAAAGATAGAGGAACTTATCCTGCAAGCCGTTGAAACTCTTAAATCAGACGGCATTCTCGCCCAGGACATCATCCCAAACATTACTATTGACCGGACCCGCGATCCACAGCATGGCGATTTTGCGTCGAATCTGGCATTAACATTGGCGAAACAGGTAAGTACAAACCCGCGCCAACTGGCTGAAAAGCTGATTGCCGCGTTGCCTCAAGACATCGCAATTATTAAAGTTGAATTGGCGGGGCCCGGTTTTATCAATTTCTTTATCGATCCGATTGCCCAATATCAGGTTATCAAACAAATTCATGATGACGGCCGCAAGTTTGGTTTGAGTAACGTCGGTGCCGGACAAAAAGTCCAGGTTGAGTTTGTTTCAGCTAATCCCACCGGGCCGTTGCATGTGGGGCATGGACGTGGAGCCGCTTACGGCTCAGCCGTTGCCGACTTGTTGCAGGCTGCCGGTTTCGACGTACATCGCGAATATTACGTCAACGATGCGGGCCGGCAGATGGATATTCTAGCTACCAGTATCTGGCTGAGATATTTGGAAGAGTGCGGTGAAGTCGTGCATTTTCCCAGCAATGCTTACCGGGGCGAGTATGTTCGTGAAATTGCCTGGAACATTCATAAAAACGCCGGCAACGAATACCGTAGGCCGGTAGAACTGGTATTTGAAGATATTCCTCTCGATGAACCTGCGGGCGGCGATAAGGAAGAACATATCGATGCGTTGATAGTTCGCGCCAAGACTTTGCTGGGTGCGCCGTTGTACCAGGACTTTTTCCAAATAGGTTTGGATAACATTCTGGAAGACATCAAGATTGATTTGAATGAGTTCGGCGTTGACTATCAGGAATGGTTTTCAGAGCGCCGGCTGATGGATGATGGCTCAGTTCAGGAAGCGCTGGAGCGCTTACGTGCCGGCGGTTACCTCTATGAAAAAGATGGTGCGACTTGGTTTGCCTGCGCCAAGTTAGGCGACGAAAAAGACCGGGTAGTTGTTCGCGATAATGGCCAAACCACTTATTTTGCGTCCGATATTGCTTACCACATGAACAAGCTGGACCGCGGTTTCGACCGGATCATTAATATCTGGGGCGCCGATCATCACGGCTATATTCCTCGCGTCAGAGCGGCTATTCAAGCCTTGGGCGCCGATGAGTCCAAATTAAAAGTGCTATTGGTGCAGTTTGCCTCGCTGTATCGCGGCGAAGAAAAAGTGCAAATGTCGACCCGCTCCGGCGAGTTTGTGACCTTACGGCAATTGCGCAATGAAGTCGGCAAGGATGCGGCGCGTTTTTTCTATGTAATGCGCAGATCGGAACAGCACATGGACTTCGACCTGAAATTGGCGACTTCAAAATCCAACGAAAATCCGGTTTTTTATGTTCAATACGCCTACGCCCGAGTATGCAGTGTGTTGCGGCAATTGGATGAAAAAAACTGGGGACGGGATTTAACGCTGGGCATGGAAAGCCTGACGCTATTAACCGAAGAGCACGAAACCAATCTTCTGGTGACTTTGACGCGCTACCCTGAAGTGCTGGAGCGTGCTGCGTTACAGTACGAGCCGCATCAGCTGATTCAATACTTGCGCGAGTTGGCGAACGAATTTCATACTTACTACAATGCTCATCAATTTCTTGTTGATGATGCCAAAATTCGCAATGCCAGGTTAAATCTGATTTGCGCAGTGAAACAGGTATTGGCGAACGGTTTGGGGTTGCTGAATATCAACACACCTGAAGCAATGTAAGATGGCTAGAGACTACAAACATAGAACGCAAAATAAGCATACCGCCGCATCGTACAGGCACAACTCAGGTTATAAAAAGAACTTTGGTGTGTGGCGGTGGATGCTGATTACGGCATTGATTATTTTGTTTGTAGTCTTTTTGGTTTATTTGGGTAGTGACGGATCGAAACAGGTTGCGGCTACTCAGCAGGTTGCACCGGTAGCTCCGGAAGCGGCAAAAGTTGAAGCTCCGGTCGAAGAAAAAAAACCGGAACCCGAACCGGGTCCGGTATTACCGCAATTCGATTTTTATACCATCCTGCCGGAAAAAGAAGTCATCGTACCGGATTACGAAATTAACACCCGGGCCAGAGAAGAGCGTGTAGGGCAGGCAAAAGCCGCCAGTTATATTTTGCAGGCCGGCTCATTCAGGGATTTTAAAGATGCCGATAGCTTAAGAGCCAAATTGGCTTTAATGGGCATTGAATCGAAGGTTGAAAAAGCCAAAGTGGGCAACGTCGTCTGGAACCGCGTCAAAATGGGCCCCTATACTCAGATGGCCAGCGTTAGCACCATTCGAAGCCGGCTAAGGGAAAACGGCATAGATGCCGTTGTGATGGAAGTCGGCCATTAATAAAGCTGAGTTGAGCGGCTCGTCCGCTCAAGCGAAACTTATGCCCTTTGGGTATAAAGCTGAGTTGAGCGGCTTGTTCGCTCAAACGAAACTTATGTTCATTGGGTATAAAAACTGATAATGCCGGCTCAATGCCGTATTGACTCCGTCGTTTTGCCGTCAAAATTCTCGTTATCGGCTTCCGCATCGTCTCGACTATGATGAACGACGCCATCCCGATGATTCGGCGGCGCATACAGCGTATAAAGCTTTAGTGGAACGCTGCCGGTATTAATGACGTTATGATTCATTCCGGCCGGAACGATGATCGCAAAACCGTCACTGACAGCAGAGCGAACACCATTCAAAACGACTTCGCCGCTCCCTTCCTCTACACGAAAAAACTGGTCGAGCTGATGGACTTCCGCGCCAATCTCTTCCTTCGGCCTTAGCGACATCACTACAAGCTGGCAGTGTTCCGCCGTATAGAGTACCCGGCGAAACTCCTCGTTTTTGATCGCAATATCCTCAATGTTTTGTACAAAGCCTTTCATCTCGATTCCTTGTGTTATCTGAACAAAGATTAGCGCTCGCTGAGAGAAAGCCGAGGCCGCTATCGGGGCTTTAACTTCGCTCGGCTAACAATGCTTTTGCCAGTGCTTGGGATAAAACTACATCGGCGGCGTTGTCGACCAGTCTTTCATCGCTTGATCGCCCGGACGATCCACTTTAACTTTGCCTCCTTCAGTCGAGGTTACCCAGCTGGCCGGAATATAATGGTGCTGTCCGGTCTTATCTTTGTTCAACTTGATGGTGTCCATTCCTTCCATGTGATCGACAGTGGCAAACTGGCCGTCCTGAGAACACACAACCGGCATGCCAGGCTTAATTGTATTGGTGTTAATTGTTGTTGCGGTAGTCATGGCTTTGCTCCTGTTAACTCAACTTGAGTGGTTATGGAATATATCAGTCAGCAATTCAGACAAGTTTTAAAATAAAAAGCGGATTATTCAAACTTTAGCCGGAGAGCCGGTCGATGATTGAATAATTAATTCGGCATTTTCTCGTCTGTATTTTAATTTATACCTGTAGCCAGGATTGGTCTGTGCGGTTACACACCCTGATCTCTTTAATGCCGAACTCAATAGTCTTCCAGCCAAAACATTACTCCGAGTCTATACGCTGTGCTATGCTTTTTTCCATTGATACCGGTCGGCAAAATATAAGGAGAAGATGACATAATTTTAGCCTTAAAGATGTGCAATACTGTTGTTACGGCGATTATTTGACACGAATTGATCGCGATACCGTTGTGCATGAGGATATTGTGTTCAATGGGACGAATTGGCGGCGCGCTTGCCGGTTGATTATTAGCCGCTAAGGCTGCGTACACTATGGTTTATGGAGATACCTTAATCTTCTTGTTGGCCCTTTAATTAAGGAGAAAGAAATGATTTTACAAAATAAGAACAGTACTTTTTGGGCTGTCGCCACATTTGTCATCAGTACTTTTTTCTGGGGATCCGGTTCGGCTTGGGCCGGCGGCTATTACAGCTGTACATCCCCGGCAGTATTGGTAGGAACATCAAGTTGCAGCGACGGTTCAATTGCCATTTTTAATGCCGATCCTGTTTGCCCTTTACCGCAAACATTGCAAAACCATGTTTGTGTTACGCTTACTACAAGCCTCAGCGATGATGCGGAAACTATTTTCAATTGGGCGGAACACGATTATCCGCAATACTTTTCATCTAACGAAACAACCCAAATATCCAATCCCTGGCTTTACCGGTACTATCAAAAAACCAATACTTATGCCGGTGTTAATAACCAGGATAAAAGTGTGTACGTACTTGGCGGCGTTTTCGGTCCGTCTCCAGTGCTTGTTAATACTGTCGCAAATTTAGTAAAAGTCGCCAACGCCGATCCCTCAGCCCTTTATGGCGTCTGGCGCACCAGTATACCTGGGGCGGTATGGACTTCCCCTGGGACATACACGGATTGGCTGCACGTTAGCACGGGTATTGCGGTCGGCGACCTGATCATTCGCCCCGACGGAACTTATATTTGGAACTCATACGGCGGAAAGTCAGGCAATTGGGTACGCGGAGACTCCGATTATCCGGTAGTGCTTATCGACACCGTTGAAAACAAGCAATGGAAGGTGAGCACCGATTCCAAGCATACAGGGGGACGCGACATCGTGATCTGGGATGGTCGTTTCTTATATTATGATGGCCGGAAGTGAGAAATAAGACAGTATTCGAGCTTAATAGGGGGCGTAACATGTGCTTTCCGCAGATTCTGGAAAGATGCGCGTCCCCTTTCCGGCTATTATTTTTAACTTAAATCGAAGGAGTAACAACGATGATCGCCAAAATACCTTTCGGATACAGCCGTGCTGTATTTACTATCGCATTCGCATTTTTCGCCGCTTTGCAGGCCGGTATTTCTGTTGCCGCCGATCCAGTCGAAGCAAGAAAAGATTTGAAGCAGATGGGCATCGAGTACACGGAACAGCAATTTGCAAAATCCGCCGGTGAGGGCGACATGACTGCTGTCGGGCTTTTTCTTGATGCAGGAATGGATTTGAACGCCGGAGGCGGGGCCGCTCTTGGCTTGGCGTCAGGCCGAGGACAGCTTGAGATGGTAAAGCTACTGCTGGCTAAAGGCGCAAAACCGACGTCGAACTCGCTTCAATATGCTCGAACAAGAGGGCATAAGGAAATAGAAAAAATCCTTGTCGAAGCAGGAGCCAAGGAATAACGCCAAGCCGGCACGGTAGATAAATACGGAAAGCTTTGACATTCATGTTCATGTCGGGAGTTATCCAATGTTCATCTACCGGGCTAAAACCTAGGCTTACCGAAAGATTCGACGGATTTAATACTTAGAAATCAAAACTTTCAACTTCCGCAATTAAAAATACAGGGGCGCCTCCTGTTGAAATTTCAACCGCGTGCCCCGCTGTTTCCTGTCCTCCTGCTGAATTCAAACAATCGTTCAATGCTTGCATGGAAGGAAAATAAACTTCCGCTATGCGATGAAAAGGTGAGGGACCATTGCCTACGCTATCCGTTATTAACGATGCAACAAAGCGGGTCTTTCCTGCCAGCTTTTCTACAGCCATCGGAACGTGTTCGTCAGCATAACGTTGCTCAAACGTCTCAAGGTCGGCCGGTTGAGGATACATGACGATTAATTTTGCAGTTTTCATAGCTTTCTCGTATGGTGTTGTTAACAGAGCCTGCATCTTATAAGTGCATGAAGCCATTGTATAATACCGAGTTGTTATGAATTGATAGGCTATGCCTATGTGATAGTAAAAAGCTTTTTAACGGCGGCCTTACCGCGATAGTGTCCCGACAGACGGTAGGCCTACTGTCGGGCAGAAAATTAATCCGATTAATTTATTGAAGATAATCGGGGAATTAACGGCTCACTATTAATTTCAAAATCCATTTTGATGCGTTTTATTGCTGTGTTCATTTCCGTTTTGCTCTTAAAAGGGCCTGCGATAACTTGATAGCCGTCGTTCTTTAAGACTTTATGGGCAGGTATGACCGGTCCTTGATGGTTCAGCATGGCGGCTAGTTGTTGTGCCTTGGCTTCGTCATTAAAACTCGCTACCAATATGGACCAGTCGCTATCTTTTAGTTCGCTAATGACAGGCTGGCCGTAGAACTGTTCCGGATGTGCCAATTGCACAGCATTTGCGGACAGTTCCGCGACATCCGGGCTTTTGACCAGTATTGGCGTGGGAATGCCGTCGGAGCGTTGGAGTATGCGTTCGACTTTGTCCCAATCGACAGTCACGCCTTTTTTCGCGCTGACTTCATGTAGCTGCTTTATGACCTGCTTTTTTAAATTAGGCTTGTCCTTGGCCCATTTTGATAAAGGCTCGTGCGCTTCAAGATATAACATGTTCTGGTGCCATGCGGTCAAATAAGGCTGATGAATGATGCGTACCGGCGTGCCTACGGTCGCTTTTTTGAACAGCACTTCAATATCCTCGGGGTACAGTTGTACACAGCCATGGCTGATCTGCATGCCGATACCGTAAGGTTTGTTGGTGCCGTGGATTAAATAACCGGAAAAGCCCAAACGCATCGCATAAAGTCCCAGCGGGTTATCAGGCCCCGAGCCGACTACCTTCGGCAACGAATCGCCTTTCTCGGCGTGTTCGCGATGAATCGACTCGGGAACAGTCCAGCTTGGGTTAGCGTCTTTCGCGACAATGCTGGTTTGTCCCATCGGCGTGCTCCAACCTTGACGGCCAATGCCGACCGGATAGGTATAAACCTTACCCGGTTGTTTTTTGGGATAAAAAAACAATCGCATATTTGCCAGATTTAAAGCGATACCTTTATGAGGCGAATCGGGAAGTATAAATTGCAGCGGTAACAGAACGCGGCTGCCGGGCTCCGGCGTCCAGGGCGGGACGGAGAAATTGGCTATGCTGATGTCGTTATAGCCAAGACCGAAATGCCTTGCGATATCCGGTAGGGCGTCATTGTCGCGGGTTTCGAGTGCGGCAAGGCTGCCGACCATGTTTTCGCCATCGGACAGTTCGAATTCGTGAGTCACGATGGCTTCCGGTTTTGGCTCGGGAAGCTCGAAAGCTACCGTTTTATCTTCAGGGAACAGCGATGATAAAGTTTGGCAGCCGCTAAGCAACATTAACCCCAGCGCCAAACTGAGCGACAGGACTGACTTTTTAATTCTGAACAGATCAATGCTAAAGGTTTCTTGGCCAATCATATAATTAAGCGCGAGTAAAGTGACAAACGCTAAGTATATAAAAGCAAAGATTAAAATAACCCGAAGAAAACATTAGGAAATGATTAAGATCGGGTTAGAGGATCAGGTTTTAAAGAGCGGCTATTTCGCTCCGGTTGATGTTGAGGCGGTGGCGTGATAAAGCTGAGTTGAGCGGCTCGTCCGCTCAAACGAAACTTATGCACTTTGGGTATAAAGCTGAGTTGAGCGGCTTGTCTGCTTAAACCCTACTTATGCCCTTTGGATACAATCCTGGATAGGCATCGGGCGCCGATTATTCGCTAACCGGCTTGTCGGAATTCAACGCATTCCAGCCGATGACAATCCTGTAGACCATCAGCATTAACGTGGCGATCAGTATAAAAATGCCGACGCCAAACCCAAACGTCAATCCAGACGCTGCAAGACCCGCCAGAGCTATCCATACGGTTTTGATTTGCCAGTCGAAATGGGATTCCAGAAAAGTTCCCTTGACGTCGTCAACTCTGATAAAGTTGATCGCGGCACCTATTAGCAGCGGCAGCCCTGCCAATGCAAAAGCCAGCACTTGACAAAGATATACACCTGCTGTCAGCCGCTTTAATGAACGTAATTTTTCAATATCGGTTTGATCTGTCGAACTTTGATTCATAATCCACCTTCCTAATTGATTATTTATGAAGACAAAACATATTCTCTTTTTAATTGAATATAAAACTTACCACAAATAAATCAATAGGCAACGTACTCATTTTACGTTCTGAGCCGTCTTAAAATCCGAACCCGGATGGGGGGATTTTTGATTGTGCCGATGCTTCGGCAGTAAAGATAGAAAGTTATTTTCGATCCTCTTCATTTTACGGCGGACCGTAAAATGAAGTTTCATCCGGCTCTTATACCCAAAGGGCATAAGTTTCGTTTGAGCGGACGAGCCGCTCAACTCAGCTTTATACCCAAAGGGCATAAGTTTCGTTTGAGCGGACG
>NZ_RYFG02000087.1 GCF_003994235.2 Candidatus Methylobacter oryzae | reverse complement strand
TGGGTAGCGCTTGCGGTGTTTTCTTTTAGCCATTGCAAATTTTAAATTTTGCAGGTTTTGCAACTCAATGGCTACTTTTAAAACACGCACTGAGCCAAATCGCCCGCGCGGTCGACGAACTGGGCTACGAAGGCGTGCTGATACCGACCGGCCGCACTTGCGAAGATGCCTGGATCGTCGCGTCGTCGTTGGTCGCGCTGACCAAGCGCCTGAAGTTCCTGGTCGCGTTGCGTCCCGGGCTGTTGAACCCGGCCGCCGCGGCCAGGATGGCGTCGACGCTGGATCGTTTTTCCAACGGCCGTTTATTGTTGAACGTTGTCGTCGGCGGCGATTCGGCCGAACTGGCCGGCGACGGCATTTTCCAGGCGCACGACGAACGCTATCAATACGCCAAGGAGTTTTTGCAGGTCTGGCGAGAGTTGCTGGCCGGCCGCGAAGTTCATTTCGAAGGCGAGCATACCCGGATCGAAGGCGGAAAACTGCTGTTCCCGCCGGTGCAGAAACCGCATCCGCCGTTGTATTTCGGCGGCTCGTCCGCTGCCGCGCACCAGTTCGCCGCCGAGGAAATGGATACCTACCTGAGTTGGGGCGAGCCGCCGGCGCAAGTCGCGGAAAAAATCGCCGACGTCAAGCAACGCGCGGCTAAAGCCGGCAGGACGTTGCAATACGGCTTGCGGCTGCATGTGATCGTGCGCGAAACCGAGCAAGAAGCCTGGGCCGCCGCCGACGATTTGATCAAATACCTGGACGACGATGCCGTCGCCAAAGCGCAGCAGGCGTTCAAGCGCTCCGATTCCGAAGGCCAGCGCCGGATGGCGGAATTGACGCAATGGGGCGCATCGAGAAGCCGCGAAGCTTTGGAAGTGTCGCCGAATTTATGGGCCGGCGTCGGCCTGGTCCGGGGCGGGGCCGGTACCGCGCTGGTCGGTTCGCCGGAAACCGTCGCCGCAAGGTTGCAGGAATACGCCGATTTGGGCGTCGATCATTTCGTGCTGTCCGGCTATCCGCATCTTGAAGAAGCTTACCGCGTAGCCGAATTGTTGTTTCCGCTGCTGCCGGTCGATGCCGGCAAGCGCGACGAGAACGCCGTCGTTTATATGAGTCCGGTCGGCGATACCGGCCATGTCGACGTCGTGACCAAACTGGCGGCCGCGTCATGATTAAGCTCAAGTGGTTTGGCGGCGTCGCGGGCTGGCTGTTGCCGGCCGCGCTGATCGCCGCTTGGGCCGTTGCCGTGCAAAACAGTTGGCTGTCGTCGCAGATTCTGCCGGCGCCTATCGACATCGTGCGCTCGGCGATCAATCTGGCAGCGTCCGGCGAACTGACGGCCAACATCGCCGCCAGCGCCGTCCGCGCCGGTTGGGGCTTGCTGATCGGCGGCGGCATCGGATTCTTGCTGGGTTTGCTTAACGGCTTGTCCAAAACGGCCGAACGCTTGCTTGACACCACCGTGCAAATGATCAGGAACGTGCCGCATCTGGCGTTGATTCCGCTGGTCATTATCTGGTTCGGCATCGGCGAAGCCGGCAAGGTGTTTTTGGTGACGCTGGGCGTGTTTTTCCCGGTTTACGCGAATACCTACCACGGCATCAAAACCTCCGATCCGCAATTGATCGAAATGGGCCGGGTGTACGGCCTGAACCGGTGGCAGTTGTTCAGCCAGATCATTTTTCCCGGCGCGTTGCCGTCGATCCTGGTCGGGCTGCGTTATGCGCTGGGCTTGATGTGGCTGACGCTGATTGTCGCCGAAACCATCGCGACCAGCTCCGGCATCGGCTACATGGCGATGAACGCCCGCGAGTTCATGAAAACCGACGTCGTCGTGCTGGCGATCCTGATCTACGCGCTGCTGGGCAAATTGGCCGATGCCGGAGTGCACTTTTTGGAATGGCGCGTTTTGCAATGGCATCCCGGTTTTAAGCGCCGTTGAATGTAAAAAATCATTTCATCCACGAAAAGCACGAAAAATACGAAAAGAAATTAAGTTTTCAACCGCTTATTAACTGTAAGCCGTTGCTGAAGTTGGGGGCAAATTAACGTAACACTTGATCGTTTTAGTGTCTTTCGCGCTTTTCGTGGACAACTTTTATACCTAACCAACGCTGAAGAGTATCCCGTGGCAACGCAAGCAATCTCAAAAAACTCATCGAACCTCGCCCTGAAATTGGAACAAGTCGGCAAGAAATTCGGCGACCTGGCCGTGTTGGAAGACTTGAACCTGGATATCGAGCCCGGCACGTTTGTCGCGATCGTCGGCCGTAGCGGCTGCGGCAAGAGCACCTTGCTGCGGTTGATTTCGGGATTGGACCAGCCCGATACCGGCGCCGTTTATTACGACGGCCAGGTTCACCGCCGGCTTAACGGCGGCGCCCGCGTCATGTTCCAGGAAGCGCGGCTGCTGCCGTGGAAAAAAGTGCTCGATAACGTTTGCCTGGGTTTGTGCAAGCAACGCAAGGACCGGGCATTGGCCGCGTTACAGCATGTCGGCCTGGAAGCCAAAGCCGACGAGTGGCCGTCGGTGCTGTCGGGCGGACAGCGGCAACGGGTCGCGCTGGCGCGGGCGTTGGTGCACGAGCCGCGCCTGTTGCTGCTGGACGAGCCGTTGGGCGCGCTGGATGCGCTGACGCGGATAGAAATGCAACGGTTGATAGAAAAAATTTGGCTGGAAACCGGATTCACCGCGTTGCTGGTGACGCACGACATTGCCGAAGCGGTGGCGCTGGCCGACCGGGTGATATTGCTCGACGGCGGCAAAATCGACCTGGACGTCGCGATCGATTTGCCGCGCCCGCGACATCGCGATCATCCCAGGGCGATAGAGCTGGAGGAAGCTATATTGCAGCGGGTGTTGAACAAGCCGGAGTAAGCAGCTAGGCAGACCTTCCAGGTTTTTACTGGAGCCGCTCCCGGCGGCTCCAGCACTTCTGACCTCCATGGATGGAGGAAATGCCGAAGACTGCCGGGAGCAGTCTCGGCCGCCATCCGTGGCAGTCGTAAAACCTGGAAGGTCTAACCGACGGCGTCTACATCAATTAATTTAAATCGAGTAATCAATGACTAGAAAAATAATCGACATGCGCAGCCGGCCGGCTTTTGTGCACGATTTTTACGGCGCGACGCCGGGAACCGGCGAGTACGAAGTCGCCAAATGGCTGAACCGGCGCGTCGGCTCGAAACACGACGAGCATTTCACGCGTTCCGTTAATACCGAAGCTTTTGTAGCGGAGATCCGCGAAGCCGGCATTACCGCAGCTGTCGTCGTCGGCCGCGATACGCCGAACCTTATCGTTTCGAATGCGCAGGTGCTGGAAATCATCGCGCCGCATCCGGAGCTGATCGGTATCGCGTCCGTCGATCCGCAAAAGCCCGATGCGTTGGACGAACTCGAACGCGCGGTGAAGCAGTTCGGCTTGCGCGGCGTCAATATCGAACCGGGTTTCGGCAATCCGCCGCTGCACGCCGACGATCCGTTGCTTTATCCGGTTTACGAAGCCTGCGTTGGGCTCAACGTGCCGGTTTTCCTGATGTCGGGGCCGACCACGCCCGACCTGGATTATGCCCGGCCGGAAGCGGTAGGCCGGGTCGCGCGGGCGTTTCCGCAACTGCCGATTGTTTGTTACCACGGCTTTTATCCGTATGTGAACGAGGTCATCGGCGTCGCGTTCCGCTATGACAACGTTTATCTGGTCCCGGATATGTATATTTTCCTGCCCGGCGGCCGGTTGTACGTCGAAGCGGCCAACGGCTTTTTACGCGACCAGTTGCTGTTCGGCAGCTCTTATCCGTTCCGGGCGATGGCGCAGACGGTCGGGGATTTTTTGAATTTGGGCTTTCAAGACGATGTGTTGGATGGTGTGTTGTTCAACAATGCCAAACGCTTGTTGGGACTGGATATTTGATTGTCTAAGGGCGTCTACCGGAGACCTTCCAGGTTTTAAAAAACTGGAAGGTCTGACTATCGGCATAAGTTATCCGTACAACTTCAAATCAAAGATGGACGCTTCCCACGCCGGAGCCAAAGAACGATACAGATGCGCGAGAATTAATCCTCGAACCGGCTTTGCAATTGTTTTTGTTGCTCGTCGGTCAGTAGTTTAAAAAGGGCGTTGTCCAATCTGGATTTTTGCAATGCGATGGCTTTATGGCTGATTGCAGCCTTGTCAAGCAGCGCCTGAACTTTGACATTGCTATAGTCGCTGGAAAAACTGAGTTGGTGAATTTCTTTTCCAATGCTTTTCGCTTCGTTTAGCTTGGCGTCGATTTCGGCCCGTTGCGCTTTGAACAAGGATTTGATTTGAGTTTTTTGTGTTTCGCTCAGGTCGAGTTGATGCAAAAATCGCGGTAAAGGCTCTTCTTCTCCGTTCTCGGGGCTATGATGCTTGAAAAACGGCATATCCTTGCAAGACGTTTCGTCATCGATAGGCGGCTTAGCCAGGGCTATTGCGGGTAGTAAAGATAAAATCAGCAGCAGTTTATGCATAAAAAACTCCAAACAGGTTTAATGATAGAGGCGGAATAGATTGGGTTCCGTCATCTCCAGTATCGCTCGAGCGCTGGTAAAGCGCTGTTATTGAAATGTAAATTCAGGTAAATCCGATGGGGCGTTGTGGCGATTATCGGGGGGCAACGTTATGATGCGGTCAACAAATGAATAGGTGATGATTGTGGCGAAGATTTTAATTGTTGATGACGATGTCGAGTTAGCCGGATTGTTCAAGGAATATCTGGAGCAGGACGGCTTTAGCGTCGAAATGACCCATCAGGGCGAGTCGGGGCTGCGGCTGGCTTTATCGGGAGATTACCAGTTGGTGATACTTGACATCATGTTGCCGGATATAAAAGGCACCGAGATTTTAAGCCGTATCCGTATCGAAAGCCGTATTCCGGTACTGATGTTTACGGCCAGGGGCGATGACGTCGACCGGATTATCGGTTTGGAATCGGGCGCTGACGACTATGTGCCCAAGCCTTGTACGCCAAGGGAGCTGGCCGCCCGCATCCGCGCAATTTTACGTCGAACCCAGTCTTTAGTTTCAGATAACGGGCCGATTATTGCCGGGCCGTTGAAAATATGGAGCGAAAAACGCAAAGTGTCGTGGTTCGATCGGGATATGGAACTGACCAGCACCGAATTTAACTTGCTGGAAGCATTGGCGACCAATTCCGGCCGTATCGTTTCCAAGAATGAGCTATCCGAAAAAGCGTTGGGACGGCCTTTGGCGCGTTTCGATAGAAGTATCGATGTGCATATGAGCAGCATTCGCCAGAAATTAGGCTGTCAGCAGGACGGGCGTTCGTATATTCAGACGGTGCGCGGCCAGGGTTATCAATTGGTAAAAGAATAGCGGAATGGGACGATTGTTTTGGAAGTTTTTCCTTACTTTTTGGTTGGCGTTGTTGATGGCCGGCGCCGGCGTCGGCACCGCTGTTTGGCTAAGGCATAACGCTTGGCAAAAAGAGGCGGGCAATTATTCGGTCGATGTCGGGCGGGCTGCCGCGTTTGTCGCGGTCGCGGAGAATGTTGTGCATCACGGCGGTGTGGCCGGGTTGAGCAGCTTTCTTGCGGTCATGCACGATACGCCTTTTTTGCCGGTCTATGCGGTTGACGATCAAGACCGTGAGTTATTGCAACGAAACGTAGCGCCGGAAGTTTTGCAACAGGCGCGTACCTTGTTCTCGCAAGCGGCTTATCCGGAAGCCATTCGCCGGGTATCGGCGGATGACGGTCATCGATATTTGCTGTTTGTGCCGCTGCCCGAACACGGTTTTGCCGGCCATCCGCCGCCAATGCAGGGTGGCCGGTTTGAGCCGCCGGGCGATCGTCCGC
This sequence comes from Candidatus Methylobacter oryzae, assembly GCF_003994235.2. Classification (GTDB taxonomy): domain Bacteria; phylum Pseudomonadota; class Gammaproteobacteria; order Methylococcales; family Methylomonadaceae; genus Methylobacter_A; species Methylobacter_A oryzae. Next base: position 32,135 of record NZ_RYFG02000087.1, on the reverse strand, counting down.
CTGACGATGAGCCGCCGTCGCCGCTGCTGCCGATTCTGGCCGGTACGTTTGCCAGCCTGGTGTTCAGCCTGGCTCTGGCTTGGTATTTTGCGAAGCCGATTCGCAGTTTGCGTAATGCTTTTTCTGCCGTAGCCCAAGGCAACTTGGATATTCGTGTCGGCCCGCTAATGGGAGAACGCCGCGACGAGCTGTCCGACCTGGGCCGGGATTTCGATCACATGGCCGGGCAGATTCACAGTTTGGTGCATGCCCAGCAACGCTTATTGCATGATGTGTCCCACGAACTGCGTTCGCCGCTGGCGCGGATACAGGCCGCTATCGGCCTGGCCCAGCAGCAGCCGGAAAAAATTCAGGCGATGCTGGAGCGTACCGAGCGGGAGTCGCAACGGATCAGCGATTTGGTCGGCGAATTATTGGTGTTGTCCCGTTTGGAAGCCGGCGTCGGCGCTAGCGGAAGCCATGATTTCGACATCGGCGGATTACTGGACGACATTGTCGAGGATGCACGGTTCGAGGCTGAGCAGCATGGGGTTGCGATTCGCTATGACGGGATTGAAGAAACGTTGGTTAAAGGTTGCAGCGAACTGCTGCATCGCGCGATTGAAAATGTGCTGCGCAACGCGGTACAGCACTGCAAAACAGGCGGGGAAGTGCTGTTCACGGCTCGTTTCGATAGTGCCGAACAGCGCTTGCAGGTGGCTGTCGACGATCAGGGGCCCGGCGTTGCCGAAAGCGATTTGTCGGCGATTTTCGAACCGTTTTTTCGCAGTGGAGACCGAGTCAAGGCTAACAGCATAGGTTTGGGTTTAGCTATTGCCTATCGTTCGATAGAGGCGCATGGCGGAACTATTTGGGCCAGTAATCGCCCGGAAGGCGGTTTGCATGTTGAAATCGGTATTCCTTTTGCCGGGTAAGAAAGCTACAGTCTGTGCGGGTGGCTACTCCGGTCTTAACGTTTTGGACGGGATGGCAGATCCCGTCCGACGCGATGGAAATTTCTTTGCTATTACAATTAAATTAAGCGGATGCGGAAAAATTATTATTTTCCGCCGCTTGATTGATGCCGCCGTATGATTTCAGCAAGTGCATCATCTGCTTCATAAACTGTGCATCGGAGCTTGAGCTGGAAGCTGTTGATGATTGATCGGTGCTGCTGCCGGCGCCCGACGAGTTTTTCGATTTCTCGAAGGCTCTCGCTTCACTCGCGCTGACCTTGCCGTCGCCGTTGGTGTCGACGGTATCGAAATTAGCCGCTACGTCGCTGATTACCTTAGATCTTTCGCTGTTCGTCGAACTCAGCTCTTTCGACATGGAGGTCAGCTGGTCTTTGCTGAGACCTTGATCGCCGCCTTGGGGAGGCGGCATACCGCCCGGAGGCATGTCTCTCTGTTCGCCTTGGCTGTCTTGCATGCGCATTCGCGGAAACGGACCGTCCAGTTTTGCGGCAATTTTTTCAATTGTTGCCGACATCTCCTCCTTGGTAACTTTGCCGTTGCCGTCGCTATCCATTTTGGCGAACATGTCATCAGCGGCACTGGAATTGCTTGAGCTGTTTGAGCTATCCGATTTCGACAATTGGCTCAGCGCGGATTGCAAATCGCTTTTTTCAATATAGCCTTTCCCGGAGGTATCCAGCTTTGAAAATAAATCGTCAGCCATTTTCGCCGGATCGGGTCGGTGCATACCCCTCATCGCCATCGCCGGACTGCTGCTGTTTATACTGCTGATACTCATGATTTTTCTCCTCATCTTGGTGATCGTTACAGGATGGCCTGTTAGCCGTCCCTACTGCGGCCTTGTTGAGTCCAATCGTTTGGCTTAACAAAACAGCATAAGTTCTTGAGCAATATAACGGCCAATACGGGGCTAAAAACAGGCGCGGAAGAGTAAAGTTAAGTTAAAGAATGTTAAGGATTTTCGGCTAATGTTAAGTTGATGCAACGCTATGATTCAAAGACTGTTGAAACGCGCGCACGCCGTTGGCCATTGGCAAATTATTGCCGCCTGTCGGCCCGCATTTTTAGTGTCTTTAGGTTAATTGCACGAACTTTGGCGGCTATAGTTAGCCGCTTTAGCGGAGTTCAGGCATGAAAATATTGCCCTTACTGGTGAATACTTGCTGAAACTGCCGGCAAGCTTATCTTTGCCAAGCGCGATTAACGGGTTCGGCCTATAATTCGGCGACTTCAACGCTTATCGAATTTATGCTCCACAATATCTCGCCAACTGGATGATCCGTTTAGATGAATAAGCCGGCCGCACCGCGCAAGCGGGCTATTGTCAAACAGGACTTACCTCCAACAACCAAGCCTCGTTCGATACGCAAAGTTGCAAAAAAAGCGCAGCCCAGACAGCCGGTTGGCAGCCTCAAACGCAGGTTGTTAATAATCGGTTTTGAAACCTTGGGTTTGGCGGTCACTGCGACCTGTGTCGTCATGGTTTTGTTGGGCTATTCGGCCAGCTGGTTTTCCGGCACCCGTTTTTTCACCAGTTTATTGCCGTTTGCGATCGGGGTATTGATATTGATCGTTGCAGCGGCGTTGCTGTTGATAGGCTGGTGGAAGCTACGCAAACGTTTGCAGGGCGGGGCGGTAATCTTGTCGCCGGTTCTGGCTGTCGGCTTGGCGATTGTTGTCGGCTGGTTTGCGATGCACAACCATTTTGCCCAGGCATTCGGCCATTTTCGTTTGCTGGTCGGCGGTAAGCAGGAGGCCGGCCGTGTGACGCTGGCTCATCAAGTCTACGCAGCTTATCGGCGTTACGACCGGGCACAGTTACAGCATATAGTCGAGCGTGCAGAGGCCTATAATCCGGCTATTGCCGAAGCGGCCAAGGTGTTCGATATCGACGTCAATCTGCTGCAAGGTATTGCTGCGACAGAATCCTCTTTTTTGCCCAGAGACAGCCGTGACGGCGGCCACGGCCTGTTTCAAATCACCCAGGTGCCTAAAGCCGTTATCGAACAAGCCGGTAAACGGTTAGCGGTCGACAAACCGTTGTTACTGAATCCGAGGCACAACGCTTTTATTGCCGCGGCTACACTCAAATATTACCTGGCCGAAATGCATGGCGATTTGTTTCTGGGGCTGCTGGCCTATAACATCGGTCCGGCCAATGGCGGTCTCCGCTTTATCATGCAGCAGTATGGAGCAACGGATTTTGTGACGATACAACCTTATTTGCAGCAGTTGCCTCGAGATTATCCGATTCGTGTTTTATCTCATGCACTGGCTTTTAGGCTCTGGCAGAAAGAAAAGAAATTGCTTGTTTATGAGGAGGGCGACAATGCGATGCGCATCCAGCGTATCGGTATACCTGGACTGCAAACCGAACTTTGAAGCCAAAAAGGTGAGGGCTGTAAGCCGGTAGCCGGAATTCCGCTTAAAAGAGGGGTTGACTTCGTTAAGATTGATAATTTAAATACCGCGCTTTTTGAAAGTAATAAGCAGAGGTATTTGGAATTTATGACTGATGATGAATCAGCAGCCTATGAGGCAGAGATATTAAAACTATGGGATGAATTGCCCGATTACGCTAAAACTCAGAGTTTACTGGATAAGCTAAAAGACAGGTGCCCGCCTTCGCTCATGAAAAAATTGCAGAAACGGGAGCGTAACACGCCTTTGATCATAGCTGACGACAATGAGGGGGATGAGGATTTGTAGGTGTTCGCGCCTATTATCGAGCGTTTCTGGTAATTTGCTGCCGTAAAACGTTTGCTTACACAATTTCAAAGGAAAAAATCACCGCAATTAGGGTGAGCGATACTAATCCTAATATAAAAATCATTTCAGCCCAACGCTCAAAGCTATCGTTGGCGCATTCCAAACGAATTGATAAAAATGAAAGTAATGCGCTGAGAGTGAACAGCAAGCTGTCAATTGCTAAAGCTTTATCGATAACATAACTAACCATGTCGGCCGGCTGAGTTTTAACAATACTAATAACCATAATGCAAACTCCGACCATAGTCGCTGAATTAGGCAAAATATGGTGGGAGAGGTCGTTGTTGTTCTGATTGTTCATTGTGGGCTATAGCTAAGAATCATGATGAAAGGTTTAAAAGATGGGTTTTGATCTAGCATATCGGGTGCCAATCTTTCTGGTGTAGTGATATTGCTGACAATTCTTGTCTTAGGCTAAGCCATCCCACTAGAAAATGGTGCAAATCAACTAATACCAGCATAACAAGAACCGTATGAGGCAAAAGGTTCACTTACGTTTTTGACGAGAGACTGAAGAGTTCGGCCGGCTCGACCGGTTTTGTAAGGTGTTTTTATTGATTGAAAGCCAACCCGCAATCGCGGGGGCGTAGCTCGCAGAGCCCATAACCCGAAGGTCGCAGGTTTAAATCCGGTTCCCGCAACCATGTTTGACAAAGCCGGGTAACACCGGTTTGTTCAACGAAGTTCAATATGAGCCACCCCGCAAGGTAGGCAAGCAGGCATAAAAAAACCGATTGTTCTTAAGAATCAATCGGTTTCTTCATATATATGGCGGAGAAGCAGGGATTCGAACCCTGGGAGGGGATCAACCCTCAACGGTTTTCAAGACCGCCGCTTTCGGCCGCTCAGCCACCTCTCCGTAAGCCGCGTATTATATAGAGATTGATATTTATTGCAACTCTAATTCGTCGTTTAAATCGCAAAAGGCTGTTTAAGTCTATGCGAGGGTATTTATTGCTTAATAAGAAGGGTCTGTTATTGGCTGTCGTAGTTAATATCGACGACAGTGTAGCGGGTTTCTTTAAGCTCATTTTTAATAATCACTTCGTCATCGAAGGTTTTTTTTAGCAGCGCTCTTGCTAATGGCGAATCGAGGCTGATGTATTGCTTTTTAGGGTCAAGCTCGTCAGCGCCGACAATACGGTAGGTCAGTTCTTCGCCGACTTCGTTCTCTAAGGTCACCCAGGCGCTAAAAAAAATCCTGTCTTGGTCGTCAGGCGGCCGGGATACGACATTAAGGCTAGGTAAGCGTTTTTGCAGATAATGGATGCGCCGGTCTATACCGCGCAATTCTTTTTTACGATAGATATACTCGGCATTCTCGGAGCGGTCGCCTTCCGCTGCCGCCGCCGATAAAGCCGCGGTGACTTCTTTGCGCTTGCTCCACAGGTCTTTTAATTCAATTTCCAATGTTTGATAGCCTTCCTGTGTGATGTAAGGGGACGATTTTGGGCTTGGCGGTCTCCAGCGCGACATGATTGGTTTCCTGCAAAGGTATGGCGGATTGAAATAATTTTTTTCAGACAAAACAGTTACAACTCTTTATCATAGTCGCCTTTCACATTACAAAAAAGGTTTTACCATGCAAGTAGCTAACAATATGGCTGTCTCAATTCACTATACTTTGACTAACGATGAGGGCGAAGTACTGGATAGTTCAAGAGGTGATGAGGCTTTGGTTTATTTGCACGGCGTGGGAAACATCATTCCCGGCCTGGAAGCCGCATTGAATGGTAAAGCTGTTGGCGACAGATTTAATGTGCGCGTTGAAGCGAAAGATGCTTACGGCGAACAACACGATGAAATGATCCAGGTGATTCCGCGTTCAATGTTTGAAGGTATCGATGAGCTTGAAGTCGGCATGCACTTTCATGCCGATGTCAGTTCCGGTTCAGGTCAAGTCACGATTGTTAAAATTGACGGCGACGATATTACCATCGACGGCAATCACCCATTGGCGGGAGCGGCCTTAACTTTTGATGTCGAAGTTGTGGACATTAGGCCTGCGACTCAAGAAGAAATGGCGCATGGTCATATTCACGGCGCCGGCTGCCATCATCACTAGACGCATGCATTTCCCCAGGGTAGGCGTTTGCGGGTACCCTGAGCTATCGTTCTAACCTATAAACGTTTTTAATATTGCTGCGGTATTTGCCATGCCTTTGTGCAAGTGCCGCTCGATTTCTTCCATCGTTATTTCACCTTCCGATTTTCCTGCCGCCCAGTTGGCGACTACGCTGATCGCGGCATAATCGATGCCGAGTTCTTTAGCCAGCGCGGCTTCCGGCATGCCTGTCATGCCGACCAGGTCGCAGCCGTCTCTTTCCATGCGCAGGATTTCAGCCGAGGTCTCCAGCCGTGGCCCTTGGGTACAGCCGTAAGTACCTGTTGGGGTGATGCTGATGCCGGCCTTGTCGGCGGCGCTGATCAAGCGCGCGCGTAATTCCTGGCTGTACGGGTTGGTAAAATCTATATGGGTGACCGCTTCGTCTTCATAAAAAGTATGCAGCCGGCCATAGCTGTAATCGATAATTTGGTCGGGGATGGCGATATGTGCGGGAGCCATTTCAGCGGTAATGCCGCCTACTGCGGCGACAGCAATGACTTGTTCAACGCCGAGCTGCTTAAGGCCCCAGATATTGGCCCGGTAATTTATTTTATGCGGGGCGATCGTGTGCGGATTGCCGTGCCGGGCCAGGAACACAATGTCTGTATCGTTTAACCGGCCGATCAGAAAATCAGCGGAAGGCGCGCCGTAGGGCGTGTCCAATTTTTCGTGTTTCAGGATGGTTAAGGCGCTGAGTTGGGTCAGCCCTGTGCCGCCAATGATGGCTAATTGAGTCATGATGCTTATTCCTTGCAGGCGTAGATGCCAGGTGCGTTGCGTAAAAAGCCTTTATAGTCCATGCCGTAGCCGAACAAATAACGGTTTTCCACTTCGAGTCCGATAAAATCGGGCGTAACCGGTTTTTGATGGTCGAGGATTTTATCTACTAATACCGCGCTGTAGACAGCGGCCGCGCCTTGTTCCCAGCAATAGTCATAGAGGGCTTCAAGCGTAATGCCTTCATCGAGAATATCGTCAACGATCAGTACGGTCCGGCCTTTAATCGGCGTTTCGGGTTTAACCAGCCATTTAATAGTGCCGCCTAAAGTTTGGTTCTGGTAACGGCTGGCATGGATCGAATCAATCGTTAACGGGATCGTTAACCGGGTCATTAATTTACCGGCAGTGACGATGCCGCCGTTTATCACGCAAAGCAGCAGCGGATTGTGGCCGGCAAGAGTGTTATTGATTTTTTGGGCCATATTATCAAGGGCGGCTTCAACTTCTTGTTCGCTGTGCAGCAAATCGGCCGTTGCCTGGACGTGTTTGATTTCTTCAAGCATTTTTATAGAGTGTGGTTAATGATAAGGGACGATAATTGCTGCCATTTCTCGGTCAGCATCAGTTGCTCGCGCTTCATTTGCGGTTTGCCGCGCATCCGCTCCAGCCGTTGTTCCCTGACAAGGTCGTGAGTTACCGGCAAAGCTTCAAGTACTTGCTCGGCGGCGGCAGGATTGTTGCAGACCAGGATCATGTCGCATCCGGCAAGTTGTGCGAGCCGGGCGCGCTCGGGAAAGTCGCCGACCGATGCGGCGCCTTCCATGCTCAAGTCGTCGCTGAACACGGTGCCGTTAAAATTTAATTCCCGGCGTAAAATTTGCTGTATCCAGAACGGCGAAAAACCGGCCGGATTCGGGTCTACTTGGGGATAGACGACATGCGCCGGCATGATGCCTTCCAGGCCTTCGTCTATCAATTGCTTAAACGGCATTAAATCTTTTGCCCTGATCGCGTCCAGGTCCCTTTCGTCTATCGGCAAGGTCAGGTGCGAATCCAGGGCGACCGCGCCGTGTCCGGGAAAATGCTTGCCGGTTGCAGCCATGCCGGCTGCGTTCATGCCTTTCCTGAATGAACTTGAAAGTTGCGTTGCCAGCGCCGGATCGGTCGAAAACGACCGGTTGCCGATAATCTCGCTAACGCCGCAATCGATATCCAGGACCGGAGCAAAGCTGAAATCGACGCCGACCGCCAGTAATTCGGCCGCCATCAGCCAGCCGGCGGGTTCCGCCAGCTCGGGGTTTTGCGCGTAGCGCGATGCCGGCGGTAAGCGGGTGAAGCCTTGTTGAAAGCGCTGGACTCTGCCGCCTTCCTGGTCTACGGCAATCAGTATGTCGCCATTACGCGCAGCGCGGATAGCGTTAATCAGTCCGGTAACTTGTTCGGGGTCTTGGTAATTGCGCGAAAAGAGAATAACTGCCCCGGTATTGGGATGATTTATTTTTTCTTTTTCAGCTTGCGTCAGGGTTAAGCCCGCAACATCCAGCATTATCGGGCCGATCGGGAGTTTAGTTGTTGTCACTTGGATTCGTTTTAAAATTGATGGGGTTGGCTTTATACTAGAGAGTCACTTTTCTAGTTACACGGAGTCTATTATGCGTTTATTGGTTTTGGTATTAAGTCTTCTGTTTATGTCTGTCGCCGTTGCGAATGAAGGCGCAAAGGAATCGGAAGCAGAAGCCGGTGTAAAATATATAGAAATGACTCCTAAGTTTACCGTTAATTTGGCGGAACCGAAAAAGTTTTTGCTGATCAATGTTCAATTGTTGATTGACGGCGCCAGCACAATTGCAGCGGTAAAAAAGCACATGCCGGCATTAAGACACGAATTAATCATGCTCTATAGCGGCAGGTCGTCTGAAGGTTTGCAGACCATGGAACAGCGGGAAGCACTGCGGCAAGAAACCACGAATGTCATTCGCAAGACGCTGGCCAAGATGATAGAAAGCGAGAGCCATAGCGGGGGCGGGGAAGAGCATTCTAAAGAGGCTAAGCCGGCCGATGATAGAGATTTCAAGGAAGCCTATTTTACTGAATTTTTGGTCGACTAACGTTGCAAAACCTTGGGCCGGTTTACATTCCCAGCTGAGCTTTAACGCGAGCTAAATTCTCTGTAATTTGCCGTTCCGTATAAGGAACGGCGTCAAACCTTCCCCACACCGGCGCCGGCCAGGCTTTATCGGTCCGGTAGCGGACAATATGATGAATATGCAGTTGCGGAACCATATTGCCTATCGCCGCAATATTCATTTTATCCGCTTGATAAAGCGTCGCCAGGTTTTCGGCCAAATAATTGGATTCCTCGGCCAGCAATTCGCGGTCCGCTTTGTTCAACTGGTAAATCTCCCGTACATCAGCCAGTTCCGGCACCAAAATGAACCAGGGATACTGGCTGTCGTTCATCATTAATAAGCGGCATAACTCGAAACGGCCGATGCTTATGCAATCCTGTTCCAGACGCGGATGTAGCTGAAATGTCATGATTTTGTCTATCCGAAAAACTAAAAGCAATGCTTGAAAATGGTTAAATAATCAGTTTAACTTAATATTTTGGCTGAGAATATAACAATAATAGGAGGATAGCTTTATGTCTGCCCAGGCCATTTCAGCTCAAGAGATACCTAACGATAACCGGTTGACCGTCTCGTACCGGTTATTGCTGGGGTTGTACACGATTATCCCGTTATGCCTGTCGTTACAGTTATTCGACGGTTGGTTCTGGCACGGGTTTTTACAGCAGAATTTGCCCAGCAGCCCGAAGCAGTTTCTATTGTTCCAAGTCATTTTCGGTACGCCGCATATTGTCGCCAGCTCGATCCTATTGGCCAGCAATACCGAATACCTGAAATTGTATAAGCTGAAAATCGTCTTGATGACGGCAGCGATCATTGCCGTTTTCGGCATCGGCAGCTTGTTCATTCCCTATAAGGTTTTATATGTCACGGTCGCCGCCTGGACTGTTTACCATGTGCTGAAGCAGCAGTTGGGCGTGGGGCGCAGCCTGTACCGCTTGCCGGATTGGGCGTTTTACCTGCTGCTGTGGCTTAGCGTCACGGCGGGTTTATTTGTTTATATCGGCATTTTCCTGAAAAACAGTCTGGAGCCGCAACAGGTCGAGTGGATAAAACTGATTGCCGGCAGTTTATGCGGAGGATTGGTTGCTTGCGCCTTATTATGCGAGCGCTACCAGACGTCGACGTCGGGCCGCTATTTTCTGTGGGCCAATGTGCTGCTGGTGCTGAGCAGTTTTTATCTTTTCGTGCAGCAATATTATTTTTTCGCGATTCTGGTGCCGAGACTGGTGCACGATGCAACGGCGTATATTTTTTACGTTGTGCACGATTACAACAAACATCGTCGCCAGCCGCGTAACTTTATCTATCGCTCTGCGGCACTTATACATTTGCCGATATTTGTCGTCCTGCCGCTAGCCTCGTTTGCGCTGACCTTTGTGTTGCAGTCATACGGCGACGAGGCGGTCAATGCTTTGACCCGTTACCTGTTCGATATTGAGATCAACAAAGCGGTGACCCTGGGAGTGCTGGGTTATTTGGCCTTAATGCATTACTACACCGAAGCGTTTACCTGGAAGCAGGGTTCGCCTTACCGGCGGTTTATCGGGTTTTCGAGGTAGTTACGTTTTTACCACGAAGAGAGGAACGACTGTCGGAGTTCATAATTGTGAAATGACATTGCATAATTTATGTACTATGTGCCGGTTGATTAGCGTTGTTTATTGTTGATCGACTGGTGACATCTCGTTGTGTTCTATCGTTTGATCCATTGGCAGTAAGTTTATGAAAGAATACTATCCGCGTGGTAACCGCCTCAGCGCCCTGGAGAAAAACGATCTGAAACGGCGGGCTCTGGAAATGGTGTTGGTGCTGTTCTATGTCGAAGACCTCAAACAGTTTATCGTGGAATCGATTCGTGCTACTGATCTATTGCGTCGTTATGCCGGAGGTGACCGGCTTCCGGACGGAACTAAGCGGCTGCATAAAAAGGCTTTCGAAATATTAGTCGATGCTGGAGTTCTAACTAAATGTGAATCAGATGAGTTGCAAGAGCTCATCGACTATCGAAATCTTATTGCTCACCAGATGCATGACTTAACTAGTGATGTCGGTCGATATCTGTCTATACGTCTTCCTGATGATGTTCGGTATCAAAACGGCGTACTTAAGAGGGTGCTTTATTTTCATAAAAAGCTTTCTTCTCAGATGAGGCAGAAATTTGTGCTCTCGGTTTCCTTTCGTGGTCCTCAGTTTGAAGCGGCCGAGCGAGCCTACTCTGAAGAACTGGCCATCCTTGAACGTAAAATTCGGCGGCAAGCTATCGCCGCTCGAACTGAGGTTGAACAAGCCAATGCTATGATTTCAGTATTGAAGCAATCTGGCCTGCTTATAAAGTTAGAACCCGGCCATCCCAACCAGATTAACAGAAGTGGTCAACTCACTGATAAAGGCATTAACTGCTGTAGAGAACTGTTTATTACTGGTGCCTCGCCGTTTGTCGTCGCACACCTGATGCGGATTTCGCTTCGCTCAGCGACACGACAGCATAGGTTGTGGCTCGCTAATGTGGATATGACACGCGGTAAGGCGTAATTCGTAGAGTGCAATAGCGATAGCGATAGCGAAACCCAGCCCAAATGTCACCAATGTTGGGTTTCATTGCATTCAACCCAGCCTGCGGCACTTGGAAGCAGGGTTCGCCTTACTGGCGTTTATCGGATTTTCAAAATAACTTTTACCCCGAAAAGAACGAAGAATAAAAAGCTTCGCGTCCTTCGTGTCTTCATGGTGCATGAGCTCCTTATAACGATAACGCCCCATCCTTACTCAGCTCCCTAACCGCATCCTCGGTATGGAAAAACGCCTTGCCGGGTTGCAGCTGTTTAATGAAGTCGGTTTTTTCAAGCTTATCGAGTACCGGACCTTTCGCTTCCGAAATATGCAAAGTGATTTTCGCCGCTTGCAAGCTATGGTTCAGGTTTTCCAGTATCTCCAACGCCGTGGTGTCTATGTCGCTGATCGATGCGAAAATCAGTACGATATGCTTAAGGTCCGGTTGCCGGCTAAGTTCGGCGTTGATGAACTCCTCGATATAATTGATATTGGCGAAAGTGATGCTTTCGTCGATACGCAGCAGCAGCAAATGAGGCCAGGTTTCCACTTGATGGCGTTTGATATTGCGGTAATGCGCCGTGCCCGGTATGCGCCCGACCACGGCGATATGCGGCTGGCTGGTTTTACGCAAGTGGCTGATCAGCGTCAGGATAATGCCCAGCATGATGCCTTCTTCAATACCGTAGACCAAAACGCCCAATAAGGTGGCGGCTTCGGCGATGCCGTCGCCGCGGTCGTAACGCCAGGTATGGATAATGTCGCTCAGTTTCACCAACGGAATGATCGCAACCAGAATGATAGCCGCCAACGCCGCTTTAGGAATGTTTGCAAACCACGGGCTAAAGAAAATGACCGCTAAAGCAAGCATCGCGGCGGCAATCAACATCGCCATTTGCGTGCGCGCTCCGGCCGCAAAATTGACCATCGTGCGGCTAAAGCCACCGGCTACCGGCATTCCGCCGGAAACGGCGGCGGTCAGGTTGGAGATACTTAGAGCGATCAACTCCTGGTTCGGGACGATTTTTTCGCCCCTGAAATTGGCCGTAACTTTGGCAATCGCAACGCTTTCGATATAGGCAATCAGTGCGATAAAGCCGGAGTAGGGCAGTAGTGCGTACCATTTTTCAATCGGAGAAAAATCAAAATTCAATTTCGGGAAGCCGGACGGAACGTTACCGACTACGGCGATATGTTGCTGAGCCTTCAGGTCAAAATAAGCGACCGCAAGCGTTGCCAGCATGATCGTCAACAAGGGCCCGCATTTACTGATCGCAGTGATTAAGTAAGGTTGCATGCCGGCATTTTTAAGTATGAAAACCAGCGGCTTGCCGAAAAATATTAATAAACCGATCGCAATCAGGCCGATCAATAAAGTGGCCGGTACTATGCCTGCAAGATATTCGCTGTAGCAGGCAAGTTCAACGCCGCATGACGGCGCTTTTAGGCCTAACAATTGCGGCAATTGGCTGCCGATAATCAACAGCGAAGCGCCGCTGGTAAAGCCGGTCAGCACCGGATGGCTGATAAAATTCACCAGCCCGCCCATTCGCAACAGCGCCATCAATAACATGATGATGCCGCTTTCCGCCGACAGCATAAGCGCGCTTTGCACCGGGTTGCCCAGCGCGCTGATTTCCGGTGCGGATAACGCGCTGGCAATCATGATTGCGGCAATCGAAACCGGCCCGACCGACAACGTACGGCTGGTGCCGAACAGTGCATACGTTACCGGCGGCAGGATGCTGGCGTAGAGTCCAAGTTGAGGCGGCAAGCCGGCCATGATCGCGTAGGCGATGCCTTGCGGGACCAACAAAATAGCAGTGATGGTGCCGGCGAATAAGTCGCTGTTAAGTTCCTGGCGAGTGTAGGATTTTAGCCAGCCTGTAATCGGAAAGAATTCTATTAAGCGTAAATTATTGGATTTTGAATGAGGCATGGGCGAAAGACGAAAGGCAAAGGACAAAAGGATGAAAGGCAAAGGACATAGGGTCTAAAGCTGAGTTGAGCAGCTTGTCTGCTCAAACGAAACTTATACCCTTTGGGTATAAAGCGGGTTTTTAGCTTTTTGTCTTTCGCCTTTCGCCTAATAATTTATTCTTCTTTCATAAAACGCTCGGCATAGCTTGCTAAGTGCGGAATATCAATGCGATAGCCTTTGATCATCAAGTGCCAGTACAGCCAAGGGAAGCCGGTGGTCTTGCCCCACCACCAGATCCAGCGGTTTTTCCGTGGGTCCAGCAGCGGAAATGAAGGCGTTACTTTGCCGTCATAGGCAAACTCTGCCAGCATGACTGTATTTAACGAGGTGGTTAGCGGGCACGAGCCGTAACCGTCATAGCCGCCTTGGACATCTTTGCTGTTTTTCAGGCTAAGAATATTGTCAACCACGACCGGCACTTGTTTGCGCACCGCTGCGGCAGTTTTCGCGTTAGGCGTCGAGCCGGCGTCGCCCAGGCCGAAAATATTGCTGTATTTATTATGTTGCAGCGTGTTGGGGTTTACGTCGACCCAGCCTGCCGCGTTTGCAAGCGGGCTTTTTTTAATGAAATCCGGCGCGCTTTGCGGCGGGGTGACGTGAATCATGTCGAATTCACGAGTAATCCTTTCCTTGTTGCCTTCGCTGTCGGTAACTTCGAACGTCGCAATTTTGGCCGGGCCGTCGATGGCGACCAGGTTATGGTTGAAATTGGTCTTGATGCCGTAACTTTGCACGACTTTACTCAAGGCTTTGGCGAAAAACGGTACGCCGAACAGGCCGGGACCGGCGTTAAAAAATTCAATATTGAATTTGTCCAACGTGCCTCTTTTGCGGAAACGATCGGCTGCCAGGTACATAATTTTTTGCGGAGCGCCTGCGCATTTGATCGGCATCGGCGGTTGGGTAAACAAGGCGTTGCCTTCCTTGATATTTTGGATACATTCCCAGGTGTATTCGACCGTTTCAGCCGAATAATTGCTGCAAACATTGTTTTTGTTCAGTGTTTCTTTCAGTCCTTCAATCTTGTCCCAATCCAGTTGCAGGCCGGGGCAGACGACCAGGTAGTCGTAACCGATCGTATCGCCGGAGCGTAAGGTGACGTTGTTGTCGTCCGGTTGAAACGTTTCCGCATAATCCTTGATCCAGGTGACCGATGGATGAATCAGGTCGGCTTCATTGCGTATGGTTTCTTTCAAGGTATAAGCGCCGCCGCCGACAATGGTAAAGCCCGGCTGATAATAATGGACTTCGGACGGTTCAACGATTGCAATATCGATTTCAGAATTTTGGCGACGCATGTTGTTCGCAACGGAGACGCCGGCTGCGCCGCCGCCTATGATAAGTACGGTATGGTGTCGGTTTGTCATAAATTCCTCGCAATTTGTGGTTAAGAGCGGTTACGTGACTTTGGCCGCGTATAACCGTTCCCTTTTTAATTGTTTATACTCAAAGAGCATAAGTAGGGGTTGAGCAGGTAAGCTGCTCAACTCAGCTTTATACCCAGAGGGCATAAGTTTCGTTTGAGCAGACAAGCCTGCTCAACTCAGCTTTATAATGTCTTAAGATGTTTGGCTTTTTTTCCAGGCCTCGAACCCTCCGGCCATGGACAGCACGTTAGTGTAACCTAATTGCTGCATGGTTTGCGCCGCCAATGCCGAGCGATTGCCCAGGCGGCAATAGACCAGCACAGCTTTCGATTTGTCGGACAATTCGGGCTGGTTGCCGATTTTGAATTCCAGCATGCCGCGCGGTATCGGTAATGCTCCTTCAACGTGCCCGGCCGCGTACTCGCTCTCTTCGCGCGTATCGATCAGCACGATGTTGCCTTCTGCCAGCAGTTGTTTTGCTTTGGCGACATCGATTTCAACGATCTGTTGTTTGGCGGCGGCGACCATATCTTCGGTTTTTGTCGTAGCGCGGACCGGCAGCGTAGCGTCCCTCAGCGCTACCGCATCCTGGCGCTCATTTTCATCCAAGCCGCAATAACGGTTGGCGGGTACGGCTTCATCAATCAACCGGGGCTTGGGCAGGTTCAGGTTGTTCATGATTTCAATAAACTGTTCACGGGTTTTGCCTGCCAAGCGCGGATTGGCGGTCCGTTCCTGCATGATGCAGCTGACCCAGCGTTGTTGATAATCGTGGCCCGGATAGACCAATGTTTCATCCGGCAACGTAAACAGGCGTTGCGTGATACAGTCGTAAAGCGCTCCGGCATCGCCGCTTTGGAAATCGGTGCGTCCGCAACCGCCGATTAATAAAGAGTCGCCGGTAAACAAACGGTCGCGCCATAAAAACGAAACACTGCCGCGCGTATGGCCGGGCGTCGCGATAACTTTGATTTGTTCGTCGCCCGCAAATTTAAAAATATCGCCGTCCTGAATTTGAATGTCGGCGTTCTCGGCGCCGCATAGTCCGCTGACTGCGGTTTGCGCGCCCAGACGTTGGCGCAGCAGCCCGCTGGCGGTGATGTGGTCGGCATGGACGTGGGTTTCCAGCGAATATTTCAATTGCAGTCCGCGAGAGGCCAGCAGTTCTATATACTCGTCAATGTGCGTATTGACCGGGTCAATCAGGACCGCGTCCTTGCTGACCGGATCAGCGATCAAATAAGTGTAGGTCCAGGTTTCCTGATCGAATAATTGTTTGAATAACATATTGTGTCTCCGGTTTGGTGATGAGGTATATCAGGGGTATAGCAAGGCCTGTGCCAAAAAATAAGGCTCAAGGTAAAAGGCTCAAGGTCCAAGGATTATAAACCTTTAACTTTGCCCCTTGCTCCTGTCGCTTGTTTCATATATTGTTTCAGTGAAACATTAGCCTGATTCGGTGAAACGTCTATGAAACAAACGCAACAGTTTTTCGAACCTTTATCCGACTGGTTGGCACAACAGCCGTTGCAGTCGTTGTTTTTTAAAATGCTCGATCTTTGCGATGTTGCAGGTCTGTATATTGTTAACCGGGATCAACAGGTTATTCACTGGAGCCGAGGCGCTGAGCAGTTATCGGGATTGAAATCCGGGAACGTTACAGGCAAGCCCTGCTTGCAAGAATACGCCATTACTGAGGGCGACGACCATAAAAAACAACTCATAAAGTTAATTCGGGCTGACGGGCAAGAACTTGAGTTGAACAAAATGACTCAAGCTTTATATGATCAACAGGGTGCTTTTTCCGGCGGTTTGGGATTGCTGTTTTCTGTTTCGGAGCGATTGGTCGGCTCGACTGTAGTCAGCGAAGCCCCTAAATCCGACAAGCAAGCTTTTCAAGGCTTGTTAAGCCGGTCGCCGGCCATGCAGGCGGTTTTCCAGATTATCCAAAATGCCGCAGAAACCGAAGCCACGGTATTGGTCAGGGGCGAGAGCGGTTCCGGCAAGGAGTTGGTTGCCAAGGCCATTCACGATCTGAGCGCCCGCCGCAATGCGCCTTTCCTGGCGATCAATTGCGCGGCTTTATCCAGTAGCTTGCTGGACAGCGAGTTGTTCGGTCATGTGCGCGGCGCTTTTACCGGCGCGGTTAAAGATCACAGCGGACTATTCCAGCGCGCGCATGGCGGGACCTTGTTTTTGGACGAAGTCGCTGAGTTGCCGCTTGAATTACAAGCCAAGCTGCTGCGGGTGATACAGGAAAGAAACTATATTCCGGTTGGCGGCGACCGTTCGTTTGATGTCGATGTGCGTATTGTTGCGGCGACCCATCGTTCATTGCGGGAGGAAGTTAAAAACGGCCGTTTCCGCGAGGATTTGATGTATAGGCTTAGGGTCGTGCCGATTTTTATTCCGCCGTTACGGGAACGGCGCGAAGATATAAGCTTGCTGATCTGGCATTTTATCCGGCAGCATAATGCCGCGAATTTCAGGAAAATCGAGAAAATCGATCCGCAAGCGATGCGCACTTTGCTGGATTACGCCTGGCCCGGCAATATCCGCGAACTGCATAATGTCGTCGAATACGCGTTCGCGGTAGGCCGGGGCTCGACCTTACGCTGTTCCGAACTGCCGCCTGAATTTAGAGAGACGCGTAATGTTGAGCCGCAGCCCGCGCAGAACTTACCCTCGCCGCGGGTTGATGAGCCTGCCGCAATTCGCCAAGCGTTGGAACAAAACAGCGGCCGAGTATCCGAGGCCGCTCGCTCGCTGGGCATGAGCCGGGCGACGTTTTGGCGCAAGCGTAAGGTTTACGGCGTCTAAATACTCTTCATGTGGCGCTTAAACGCTATGATATGATTGATTTTTAATAAGTAATTTTTCTTTGTCGAGGTGATTTATGTCAGCTGTACTTACGCCAACTTACTATACCGCCGAAGAATATTTAATGCTGGAACGTAGCGCCGAAATTAAAAGCGAATTCCATGACGGTCAGATCTATGCAATGACCGGCGCGAGCCGCGAGCATAATCTGATAGCGTTTAATATTGGGCGGGAATTGGGCAACCAGCTCAAAAAACGTCCGTGCGAAGCCTATCTGAGCGACATGCGCGTCAAAGCGGCCGAAGCGCGTAGCTATCATTACCCCGACATCGTGGTCGTCTGCGATAAGCCGCAATTCGAGGATGCGCATGTCGATACGCTGCTGAACCCGACGTTGTTGGTTGAAGTGCTGTCGCCGTCCACCGAAGCCTATGACCGGGGCGGCAAGTTCGCGCATTACCGTAAAATTCCGACGTTGCGTGAGTACCTGCTGGTTACGCAAGACCGGCCGAGCATCGAGCGTTATTTGCGGCAAGGCGACGCTTGGATATTGACGGAAGCAACGGAGCTTGATGCCGCTATTCCGCTGCAAAGCATCGATTGTGTTTTAAGTTTGCGTGAGGTTTACGATAAGGTTTCGGATCATTGGCCGGCAGAATTAGATGGATAAGAAAAGAAGCCGGCTCTTCGCGCAGAGATCGAGTCTTAAGAGTTGAGGAGCCGCTTCTTTTATATTGCTTAGTGTCTGGCTTCAAATAACGTCCCGACTTGAGCGGGTTGGGGTACTCGCTTGTTAGGACACCGTGAATACTTCCCTGTAGGCTTGGCGGCGGCCTCCCTGCCGCCGACACCTGACAAGCGAGTCCCCCAACTCTCTCGGTGAAAAAGGATGTTATTTATGACTACATCCTTATCAGTTTCTTGCAACCGTCCGGTTTTTATTCCTGATCCATTCGCTCCACGAGCCGGCATACAGTTTTGAGCCGCTTAGGCCGGCGTGTTCCATTGCCAGCAGGTTGTGGCAGGCGGTGACGCCGGAGCCGCAGTAATGCACGACTTGTTTGGAATCTACCGAGTCGATCAGTTGCTTGAATTGTTGGCGTAATTGTTCGGGCGCTAAAAACAGGCCGTTGCGGTCCAAGTTTAATTGGAAGGCGCGGTTTAATGCGTAGGGGATATGGCCGGCAACCGGGTCGATAGGTTCTTGTTCGCCGCGGTAGCGTTCCGGCGTTCTGGCGTCGATCAGGCAAATAGTTTTTGCGGCCAAGCCGTCGCGCACCTGGGCCGCGCTCAGCCAGACGTTGTCGTTCAGGTACGGCCTGAACACCGCGCGTTTAATGGTTGGCAATGCTGTCGTGACCGGCAAGCCTTGTTTTTGCCATTGCTTGATGCCGCCGTCCAGCACCGCGACGTGGTCGTGGCCCAGGCTGCGTAGCAGCCACCAGAAGCGTCCTGCAAACGCGCCGCCGGCATCGTCGTAAACGACAACCTGGCTGTTGTTGCTTATGCCCCAATCGCCGAGTTTTTTTGCCAATAAACTAAAGTTTGGCAACGGATGACGTCCGGTAAAATCGGTGATTTGCGACGACAGGTCTTTATCGAGGTGGGCGTAGTGGGCGTTGGGGATGTGGCCGTGCCGGTAGGCTTTCGCGCCGGCTTCGGTGTCGGCCAGCGAAAAGCGGCAATCGACGGCGATCCAGTTAGGATTGTTCAGGTTTTGATTCAGCGTTTGAGCAGAAATGAGCGTGGTGTAAGCCATGTTTTTATACCGTTAAAATGATTTTGCCGATGTGTTGGCTGCTTTCCATCAGTTGATGGGCTAGGGCGGCTTCGGTCAGCGTGAAAGTTGAATATATAACCGGTTTGATTTTTTTTGATTCTAATAAAGGCCAGACTTTTTCCAATAAATTAGCGGCGATTGCGGCTTTGAACGCGTCGTCGCGGGCGCGTAGCGTCGAGCCGGTGATCGTGATGCGTTTGACCATCACCGACCACAAGTTGATTTCGGCTTTGACGCCTTGTTGTATCGCGATTTGCACCAACCGCCCGTCGTCGGCAAGGCATTTGAGATTGCGCGGGAAATAGTCGCTGCCGATCATGTCTAGGATGACGTCAACGCCTTGGTTGTCGGTAAGTCGTTTTATCTCTTCGACGAAATCCTGTTCGTTGTAATTAATGGCTGCGCCGGCGCCGAGTTGCCGGCAGAAGTCGCATTTGGCTTTTGTGCCGGCGGTGACGATGACGTTGGTGCCGAAAGCTTTGGCCAGTTGTATCGCCGCCGTGCCGATGCCGCTGGAGCCGCCGTGCACCAGCAACGTTTCGCCGGGTTGCAGGCGGGCGCGGTCGAAAACGTTGCTCCAGACGGTGAAAAACGTTTCCGGCAACGCGGCGGCTTCTATAAATGACAGCCCGTTGGGCAGCGGCAGGCATAAGGCTGCCGAGGCCAGGCAGTATTCGGCATAACCGCCGCCGGTGACCAGTGCGCATACTTTGTCGCCTTCATGTAGATGGCTGATGTTGTCGCCCAATGCCACGATGGTGCCTGAGATTTCAAGTCCCGGAATATCGGAAGCACCGGCAGGCGGCGGATACAGGCCTTGACGCTGCATTATGTCCGGGCGGTTGACGCCGGCTGCGGAGACTTTAATTAAAACTTGGTTTGCCGATGGTGTTGGGAGGACGCGTTGCGCCGGTTTTAAAACACCGTTGTCAATTTCAATCGCAATCATTTGATCGGGTAGTTGCATGGTTACAACATCGTTAATAAGCTGGGGGCGATTATTATATGCTCCAGTTATTGAGATGCTAACTTAAATTGGGCAGGGACGCGATTCGGATAGTGTATATGTATTGCGGCATGAAGCGCATTTTTCACGATTGAACAGCCAATGGATAGTTAATTACAAAGGCTGCATATATTTCTATTTCGATAAATACTGTTGATTGCATTTTGAAACCGACTCGGCAATTTCCAGCCTCAATGCTTCCGGTTCAAGCACTTCAATACGATCACATTGCCCTAAAATCCACCATCGTAATTGCCAGGTATCGGAAACAGCAGCGGTAATTTCCCGGAAACCTGATTCATTGGCCGGGCTTATTATTTGGTCTTCGCTTAAGCGTGTTTCTTCAAGTATTAACGCCAAATGATCGCAAATTCGTGCTTTTAGATGGATGGCGGCAGCGGAACCGAAGTGGCCTTGTTTCGCTGAAAATTCTGTTAAATTAAACGCCGGTTTGTGGCGGCAGTCTTGTTCCAATATTTGAGCCGCTTGCATTCTGTGCAACGCATATAAATAAGGGTCTTCATAATCATTAGCCATTGCGGCAAGGTACGTGACCGGGCCGCGCTGAATTAAACCCAAAGGGTGCAAGCGGTATTCTTTTGCCTCCGGTCGATTGGGGGCTTGGTAAGTCACTCTTAATTGTTTTTCGTTCAATAACGCTTCATGAACGCTCCCTAAGATTTCCTGATTGAGTGTTGGCGGAATCAAGGGTTGCGTCGGTTGGATAACACAAAACTTTTCCGGCCACTGGGTAATCTGGTTCTTTTTGTGCAGTTCCAGAGTCTGATGGGCCTTATTGAAAATGTCGTGCAGGGAGCGCGTAAGTAATACCGGTAAGGATTGGTTGAGATAGCGTTCAACCATGACTAATGATAAGGCTTCGGGCAAGGTGATTCCGCAGCCGGTTGGGTTATCCCTACCGGCCCAACGGTAGCCGTGAGCCAAACCGTTTTTCGGTTCTCCATCCTGGTTGCTATTGTCGTTACATTCAAGCTGCTGATGAGTTTCCAGTAATGATTTTAAGTCACGGCGGATATTGGGTACGCTAACTTCATAGCCTTGTTTCTTTAAATCGTTGACGATTTCGGAAACAGTCACCCACCGCGCTGAACGCCCGCTCAGCTTGCGAATGCTTTCCAATACCTGCAATCGCCGTTGAAGAGTGGCTTGTGATTTTTGACCCGGCACAATAGAACTTCCTGGAGAATGTTTTACAAGATATTGAATCAATAGCTGTTTTTTATCAGGTATTGCTAACCCTTACGCATTTTGTAAGGGTGGTGAAGTAAACTACGTCCCGAGTCAGAAATAAAGAGTTGTTTAACAAAATTAACCATTACATTCTTTAGGAAGGCAGCTATGTCAAGTTTAGCATTTGAAATCGGTTTTGATCATTATCGCTACGATTTACCTTTGGATATTTCGAGATTCCAGGACAACCAGCGCCAGCAAATCCGCTATGGTTATGAAGCGGCAAAAATGCAAAAAGTATCCCAGAGAAAGCCTGATCTCTATGAGAAAAAACTAATGACCCTTCGTGATCGCGCCTTAGTTAAGGGCTTAGAGGTATCAATCTCGACACAGGATTTAATTGCAAAACTTGAGGAAAGCAAAGGCCGTTGCCCAATAACACTGTTACCGTTCACCTTTGCGGAAAATAATGCCACCGATTGGTCGGTTGATCGCGTGGACAATACGCTCGGCTACTGTCCCGATAATATTGTGATTGTATCGGTTATAGCCAATCAGGCTAAAAGCGGCCTGGATTTGGCGGGAATAATTAAAACTGCCCTGAGAAAAGCTAAAACAGAGGATTTATTGAATGACAGGGAATGGTTACGCATGGCTCGTTTTTACTATCACAAAATGAAAATCATGAAACCGTTGTGCCTGTGTTTACTCTTGGCCGAAAGTCAATCTTTATATGATCAGATTGTTTTTATGCAGCTTTTTATGAATCAGGAAAAACGGGCGAAAGCATTCTTGAAACAACTTGAAAAATATATCGGTAAGGGGGACGTTATGAAGGCCGCCAAACTGACTCAAAAACGGGCTTACCATCGAGCGGATATAGATGTCGAAGTGTTATACGATAGTCCCAAGCTTTATCGCTGGGTGCGGTCGTTCATAGCGGCAATCAATGCGCATCGTGCGGAATTTGATCCTTTGTTGATGGAGTGTTTGTTTGCTTGAAAATAAAAGCAAAGTATATATCTGCCGCTTAGATTTATGATCAAGGATCAAGCTTTTTCACTTTAATGAAATAAATCTTAACTTAACGGAGAAATTTTATGCAATCTTATAAAGAAATGGCTGATGACTTTCTTGCCGAATGTAAACGAAATGCCAAAGAATACCGTCTTGGCCAAGCTCAACTTACATATCCATTTGCCCCCTGTTACCGTTTGCCGTGGTGGCCTGAGGCGATAGCTTATTTTTATGAAATTAAAGCCAGCAATATTGTGCGCAACGGCCGCAAAGGTAGTAAGGAAAACTTTGTCAATGATGTTTTTGCGAAAAGAGTATATCGGTATTTTTGTACGTTAAAACAACAGGGCGTATTGCAACAATTTTTTAGTAGTTATACGCATGCTATAACCGTGTACGATAAAGTAATGGAAGCTTTTGAGGGGCACCATGGAACTAACCATTCAGATACAAATTTGGACAATCAGATTGTAACTTTGAATTTACAAAACAATGGAGTTACTCGCAAAATTTTCAATGATGCTTGTAACAATTTAAAAAAATCCGGTGAAAAAGTAACGTTAGTGTCAATTTGTGATTTTATAAAAAATTCTTATGATACGAGCAGATTTGAAAGCGATTGGGAAACTACTTTAAAAGATAAAATATCTGAATGGAAATTGGAAGATGAAAATCAAGGACTTTAATCCTGATACCGGAGAGATTGATGTGGAATATGATCTAAAAAATATTTTTGGTTTTTTTGCATCCAAAGGATTTAATTTCCCTGAAGAAGTTATTACCCGCTACGTTCTCTCGTTAGCCACAAAGCCATTTGTGATGTTATCCGGCATTTCCGGCACAGGTAAAACCAAAATTGCCCAGTTATTTGCCGATTATATGTGTCAAGACTGCACAGAAGAAGAGCGCGAACGACGCATAGCCTTCGTACCGGTACGCCCCGATTGGCTGGATAACCGTGGCATTCTGGGGTATTACAATATTCTTGAACAAGCTTATTCGTCCACACCAATTTTGCGTCTTTTGCTCGAAGCGGCTAAAGAAGAAAATCAGGAAAAACCTTATTTTATTATCCTGGATGAGATGAATTTAGCCAAAGTTGAATATTACTTCGCGGATTTTCTTAGCATTATGGAAAGCCGAACAATGGGTAGTGAAAAGGGCGAAAAGCTGCATTTACATGATGGTAAACAGCAAGATAGTGATGACCACGGCATCGTCAGAGATGCGGACGGTACAGAAATTCCGCGAGCACTTCATATTCCCGATAATGTTTATTTTACCGGCACGGTTAATATTGATGAGTCAACCTATATGTTCAGTCCTAAAGTATTGGATAGGGCGAATGTAATTGAGTTTAATGAAGTTAATTTACTGCCCGGGAATCAGGCGGTCGTCAGTCAATTTCGTTTGATGGAGGCCAATATAGAAAAAATAAACAATATTTTCGATAAAGAGAATCGCCGCGCATTTTGTCATTTTCAAGATGTCAATGACTGTCGGGCGAAAAAGGAAATTGATGACATTCATAAGGAGCTTAAAAAAAGCAATCTTCATTTTGGTTATCGTGTAGCTAACGAATTTGCCCGTTTCATTAATTTATCTGATGATTTGGTTGGCGAACAACATAGAAGCGAAGCTATAGATATACAGATTCTACAAAAAATTCTGCCGAAGTTTCATGGCACCCAAGGCAAATTACTGGAATCATTAACGGCATTAAAAACACTTTGTGATGATAAAAGCTATAACCGTAGCTCCAAAAAATTAGAGGTTATGTTGAAACAGCTTGAGCAGGACGGTTACACCAGTTTTATCCAATAACAATGCATTACTATAGCCCTAACTATAAAGCGGTATTACTCTCGGCAGAAATACCGGAGTTCCCGGAAATGGAGGATCTGGGTAATATCGAACAATCTTCCGATCTTATAGAAATAAATGAACTGGAAACATGGTATTTAAAGTTTTATGACAAAAATAAGATCCCTCTTGAATTAGAGCATCAGAAAGATTACTTGCAAGAAAAGGATAAGTTAAACAAGTTTTTCGAGCGCTTGTCGGATAATGTTTTCCGGATTAACTTTAAAAATTATGTTGGCTTATCCCGTTTTGCCGGATTCCAGATAAGAGTCATTAATACAAAAATAAGTGAAGATCAGTTCGATGCGATGCTGCATGAACTGTGCGATGAGTATGCCAATCTGATATTCAGTTTTCAGCAAACGGTTGGTAGTAGCGGTTGTAAGGAAAAAAGCGGTAACGATCCTTTATATTTGCAAATTCTTTTTATCAAGCATTTTTTGCTGAATTCATCGCCGAACTTACAACATATTGCCGAATTGATTTGCCGTAATCCGCATCACCGTTTACAAGCTATCCGGCAAACAACACCCGTTGAATTGGCGCGGCAGATAGATTTGACGAGTATTGTCACCCTATTTAGCAATTCATCCGCACTTGCTGAACTACGTCCTGGTCACTCGTTGGAAAATTCCTCCATTGCCAGACGCACTGCGGCGTTGTCCGGTCGTCATTTGTTTCCGATTGAATTAGCCGAATGCCATCGTAGAGTTGATCACGATACACCGGAAAATCGATTCATTAAATTCTTTATCGGCGATTTACTGAGCCGCTTGCGTCAATTTAATGTTAAAAAGAGTTTTCTCAATCCGGAACTTCAGGATGACTTGAAAATGCTGGTGCAAGAGTTGGAGCATTTCAGTCAAAATCCACTTTGGCAAACGGTCGGCAATCTCCAGCATATACCGAGCCATTCCATGGTTTTACAGAAGCGTGATGGTTACAGCCACTTGTTCAAATTGTATTCCTTGTTGCAGCTTGCCACACGTTACACATGCTCGGCATTTCGTTTTGATAGGCTGATAGAACTTAAAGATGTACCGAAGCTCTACGAATATTGGTGTTTTTTCCAAGTTAAGCGCGCCATTGAACGGGTATTATCGCAGCGTCAGCCAAAAACAATAACATGGTTCAATCATCAGGAAGAGACTGTATTAGAAGCGGGCTTATGGCTTGATTATGGCGATAATATCGGTCTTTATTATGATAAAGACTGTCGCGGTTCCGATCCCGGTCAATTGGCGCCTGATGGTTTGAGTGGCTATTCGTCGCTTAAATTAAGACCTGATATTATGATTTGCCAAGGTAGCCGCAAACTGATTTTGGATGCCAAATATAAAATTGACAAAAATAAGGATGACGCAAAAAGTGATGATCTCATAAAAATGCATGCTTACCGAGACGCTATCAATAATGTGTGGGGCGCTTACGCGCTATATCCTGGTCAGAAAGCCGATAAACTTGAGAAATACCCTTGTTTCGGTGAAGCTGATACTAGCTACAAAGGTATTGGGGCAATCGCCTTAACACCTGGGAATTATCAACAGGAATTAGATACACTTATCCAAGTATTTTTGTCTTAACTCATCTTTGTGATTAGCTATTAATAAGGCTAGCGATGGGTGGGGCGGGTTGATCTACCTAGGCCTTGCCCAATGCGTAAATGTCGCGCTTGCGTGTTGCGGAACGTGTTGTTCACGGCGGACATGATATTCCCGCAGACGACATTGCCCGACGCTTTCCGCGTAGCCTGCATAATCTTCTTCAGCTGTTTTCCCCTTTGGCCGACCAGACATTTTGTTTCATGAATAACGATAAAGTGCCTGAACTGGTATTTCACCAAAACGCTAAGCAGCGGCTGGTATTTCATCATGAATTCTTTCAACTTTTGCAACAAGAGGCTCAGCCATGAGTATTCAAATACCCCTAACTCCCAATCAGGAAGCGCAAGCTATGCTCGACTGTCTGCGTCTGGCTGTTACAAAGGCACTGGATCGCAAGCGGCGACTGGGACAATATGCGGTATTTTGGTCTGAAGGAGAGCCTATCGCCGTCGGCGAGGATGCGCCTGTGGAGTTAAAGGCACGAAAAGTTTCTCGGGATTGAGCAGTCATGCGTTTTGCCGGTTTTAAAATGCTGGTGTCAAGCGCAATCATCTGTTCAGAAAGCGACATAGTTACAACATCGTCAATAAGCTGGGTTGCGGTTATTATATGCGCCAGTTATTTTCATAAACAAAGTTGTGGGTAGGGTAAAACAGATGATTCGTGCAGGTATTGTGGGCGGAACCGGGTATACCGGTGTTGAGCTATTGCGGATTTTGGCGTTGCATTCGGAAGTTGAGGTGACAGTCGTCACTTCGCGAGCCGATGCGGGCGTTAGGGTGGATGCGCTTTATCCCAGTTTGCGCGGTTCTATCGATGTCGAATTTAGCTTGCCCGAGGTCGAGACCTTGGCTGAATGTGATGTGGTGTTTTTCGCGACGCCGAACGGCACTGCAATGCTGATGGCGGAACAGTTGCTGGCTCGCGGCGTAAAAGTCATCGATCTGTCCGCCGATTTCAGGCTGAAAGATGCCAAGGAGTGGAGTAAATGGTACGGTATGGAGCACGCCTGTGCCGATCTGATTGCTGAGGCTGTTTACGGTTTGCCGGAAGTGAATCGCGAGGCGATCAGGAAAGCTAATCTGATTGCCTGCCCCGGTTGCTATCCTACTGCGGTGCAATTGGGATTTTTTCCGTTGCTTGAAAACGATTTGATCGATGTTAAGCATTTAATCGCCGATGTTAAATCGGGCGTCAGCGGGGCAGGGCGTAAAGCGGAGCTGGCGACGTTAATGAGCGAAACCGGCGAGAGTTTTAAAGCTTATGCTGTTAGCGGGCATCGTCACTTGCCGGAGATTAGTCAGGGGTTGGAACTAGTGGCAGGCAAATCGGTCGGGTTGACCTTCGTACCGCATTTAACGCCGATGATCCGGGGCATACATGCTACGTTATATGGTCAAGTGGCCGGAAGCCTGGATGACGTGCAGGCTTTGTATGAAAAAAGATATGCGAATGAAGCTTTTGTTGATGTCTTGCCGCAAGGCTCTCATCCCGATACCCGCAATGTTAGGGGGAGCAATAATTGCCAGATTTCGATTCATCAACCCCAAAGCGGCCACACTATCGTGGTGCTGTCGGTCATTGATAATCTGGTTAAGGGGGCGGCAGGACAGGCAGTGCAAAATATGAACTTGATGTTCGGGCTAAAAGAAGATCTAGGCTTAAAGACAATTGCCTTGTACCCATAATTCTTGACTAAAAAGATAGGTATAGTCATAATTCATTCAACTCCATTTTACAGTGCTAAATATATGTCTAATCCGATAATTTTTACTGACAGCGCCGCTTCTAAAGTAAGCGAGTTAATCGCCGAGGAAGGCAATGATAATCTGAAACTGAGAGTTTATGTTTCAGGTGGCGGTTGTTCGGGATTTCAATACGGTTTTACTTTTGACGAGGAAGTCAATGAAGATGACACCTGCGTTGAGAACGGCGGCGTCACGGTATTGATTGATGCGATGAGTATTCAGTATTTAACCGGCGCTGAAATCGACTATAAAGAAGATTTATCCGGCGCACAGTTTGTTATTCGCAATCCTAACGCAACTACGACTTGCGGTTGCGGGTCGTCTTTTTCAGCGTAAATCCATTTATTGTTCCCCCTATTCGGGCGGCAGGATGCCGCCTTTTTTGTTTGCCGGATAAA
This sequence comes from Candidatus Methylobacter oryzae, assembly GCF_003994235.2. Lineage (GTDB taxonomy): Bacteria > Pseudomonadota > Gammaproteobacteria > Methylococcales > Methylomonadaceae > Methylobacter_A > Methylobacter_A oryzae. The sequence continues at coordinate 4,126 of NZ_RYFG02000087.1, read as the reverse complement.
TGCCGCCAAGAATGACGGATTTAACAGCTCCGGTTACTTCTTTTAGATTACCGGGCCGACTGTTTAGCGTTTGTCTGGCTAACCACGCAAAAGCCACGGCCTCAACGTGATCGGGATGCAGTCCGTACGACTCGGTTGATTCAACAGGACATTCAAGTTGCTGCCGGATAAGTTCCAGCAAGTAATCGTTATGCATGCCGCCGCCGCAAATTAAGACGCGCCCAGTATCCGGCGCGTGTTTTTTTATCGCATCGCAAATCGTTACCGCCGTTAAAAAACATAAACTGGCTTGTACATCTTCTGCTCTGTAGCTGAATGCGTCAAAGTACTGATATAGCCAGGGCAGTGAAAAATATTCTTTGCCGGTGCTTTTAGGCGGGGCGGCGTTGAAATATAAGTCTTTTTTGAGAGTATCAATCAAGCCATAGTCGATTTTTCCGCTTTTGGCCCAAGCTCCGTTTCTATCATAAGACTGGTTTTGTTGTAGCTTGATCCATAGATCCATCAGTGTGTTGCCGGGGCCGGTATCAAAGCCGATGACTTCCGTCGACGGATCTTTAGACAGTACGGTAATATTTGCGATGCCGCCGATATTGACTATGCAGCGGTGCTCATCCGGGTGATGAAATACCGCCTTATGAAAAGCCGGAACCAGTGGGGCGCCTTGACCTTTGGCGGCAATATCCCGGCGCCTGAAATCTGCCACGGTAGTAATGCCGGTAAGTTCGGCAATGACATTGGGATCGGCAATTTGCAAAGAAAACGGAAATTTGATCTCCGGCGCATGGTAAACGGTTAAGCCGTGGCTGCCGATAGCACTGACCGAGGATGGGGAAATGCTGTTTTTGCTAAGCAGTATGTTAACAATATCCGCGAATAAATGGCCAAGTCGGGCGTCCATTGCTCCGTATTCTTTGAGAGAGATTAGCGAGTCGGGCTTGCTGAGCCGTTGAATCGCGTTTTGAATGTCGGCGGGGAAAGGCTGGTATTCAAAACTGACAAGCTGGACTTTATCGTCCGTAAAATCGACAAGTGCGGCATCAATTCCGTCCAGGCTGGTTCCGGACATGAGTCCGATATAAAGTTCAGGCATTATTGTCATTAATCGAAATGAGATGGTTGCGCCGGTGACGGAGGCAAGGCGTTGCTTGGAACAATTGCCGGGGGAGTTTCGGCAAATAGACTTTGGGCTTTTGCTTGGTTAAGTTGCGCGACAAACGTTTGGGTTTGAGCTTTAAAGTCAGCCAGTAACTCGTTACTGATAGGCATTGAGTGCGGTATTTTGACTGTTTCCGGATCGCGGTAAATCCCATCGACGTGAAACTCATAATGCAAGTGAGGGCCGGTAGCCAAGCCGGACTGACCGACATAGCCAATAACGTCTCCCTGCTTGACATGATCGCCAACCGTTAAGCCTTTTTTGAAGTCGGACAAATGCGCGTAAAGTGTTTCATAGTGATCGTTATGTTCGATTATGACGACTTGTCCGTAAGCGCCGTTTCGACCGCAGAAAGTAACGATTCCGTCGCCGGTTGTTTTTACAGGCGTGCCGGTTCTGGCTGCATAGTCAATGCCTTTATGGGCGCGGATTCTGTTGAGGATAGGATGCTTGCGATGCATATCAAAAGGAGAGCTGATTTTTATAAAGTCAACCGGGGCACTCAAAAAAGCCCTTTGCATGGATTGTCCATCGGGCGTGTAATAACTTGCAATTCCCGATTCATCTACATACCTGACAGCTGTGTAAGGTCTTCCTTGGTTAATAAACTCAGCTGCAATAATCTCGTCGATATCGGTTTCTTTACCGCCGACCATTTTTTTTCCGTAAACAACTGTAAACTCGTCGCCGGGACGTAAGTTCGTTGCAAAATCGATGTCCCATGCAAAAATTTCGGTAAGCTGCAAAATAAGCTCTTTTGATAGGTCTGCTTCAAGTCCGTCAAGGAATAAAGAGGTTTCAATAGATACGTGAGCGGTATTGATTTTTTTAGGCTGTGGGCGATCAATTGGAATTGGGCGGAATGCTTTATCGCGGATTGAATCGGCGACCGGATCCGATTCGGTATTTTCCAGGTCTAAATCAGTCGAAGCGTTTTTATCGGACTTTTTATAGTTGGTAAGTTTTACGGATGTCGATTCAATTGATTTGGAGGAAATAACCGTGTGTTTTCTAGTAGAAGAATCTATAGAAGCAATATCTTTATCTTTGGTCTTTTGACTCAACTTGGGTGAGCTAATAGTTTGCTTATCGTTCTTTTTGTTAGATGCAACAGAGGTTTGTTTTTTTTCAGCGGATTTAGTGATTGATAGTTGCTTATTATTTTTCTGTTTGGCGGAGACGATTGGCTGATTTTTGGTATTAGCTTTAGTGGTTTCAACAACTTTTTTTACGGTGCTCTGCTTAGGTAAGGTTGCGGTTTTTTTTTCAGTAGAGTGTGCTGGTAAAGCGGGTGTTTTTTTATTGCTTTGGTTGCTTTTTACTGCGACTGTGGATTTTTTATCAGTGGTTTTTGAGGGCGTAGCAGAAATAGTTTTGGTTGTTGTAGGTTTCTTTACTGATTTTGTTTGTGTATGACCGGTTATTGAAAAGGCTATGCTAATTCCAAAGAGCAAAGAGGTATAGATTCTATTTTTCACTAGGCTATGCTAAGTAATTGAAAATTGGATAAATCAGAAAAGACTTAATAGATTTACAGATTTATTCTAAGTGGTTTTGAGGTTTTTACCAATATTAGGTTAGATAAAAGTTTTATTCAATGGAGAAGCTAATAACTCTATAATAAAAAAATTTATAGATAACTGGAGAAAGAAATTGCAAGAGGACGTACTGGAGCACCTTCTGAGAGGGGCTGACGAAGTTTTAGTTAAACAGGAGTTGATTAAAAAGCTCGAAGAGGGGCGGCCTCTTCGGATTAAAGCCGGTTTTGATCCGACTGCTCCCGATTTGCATTTAGGCCATACGGTTTTAATTAATAAATTAAAACAATTTCAGGAGTTGGGGCATGAGGTGTTGTTTCTGATTGGTGATTTCACCGGCATGATAGGTGATCCAACCGGTAAAAATGCAACGCGTAAACCGTTGACTCGGGATGAAGTAATTGAGAATGCAAAAACCTATGAAGAGCAGATATTCAAAATTCTTGATCCGACTAAAACGCTGGTGATGTTTAATTCAAGCTGGATGAATGCGATGTCTTCAGCGGATCTGATTCAACTGGCTGCAAAACATACTGTGGCCCGAATGCTGGAGCGAGATGACTTTAATAAACGTTTCAAGGGGAGTCAGCCCATAGCGATACATGAATTTTTATATCCGTTGATTCAGGGCTATGACTCGGTCGCGATGAAGGCGGATGTCGAATTGGGTGGTACGGATCAAAAGTTTAACCTGCTGGTTGGGCGGCAATTGCAGGAAGCTTTTGGACAGAAACCTCAAGTTGTCATAACTATGCCTATTTTGGAAGGGTTGGATGGCGTACAGAAAATGTCTAAGTCCCTTAATAACTATGTTGGTATAGCTGACTCTGCCGATGATATGTTTGGAAAATTAATGTCCATATCTGATGAGTTGATGTGGCGTTATTTCGAATTGTTGAGCTTTCGCCCTATGACTGAAATAAAGTTATGGGCAGAAGAATGCAAGCAAGGTGCAAATCCAAGAAACTATAAAGTGAAATTGGCTCAGGAAATTATAGAAAGATTTCATGATTCATCCGCTGCTGTTAAAGCATTGGAAAACTTTGAAGCCAGATTTCAGCGCGGCGCAATGCCTGATGAAATGGATGAACTGGAATTAAAGTGCGATAGTTCGAGTTATGGGATAGCGAATCTATTAAAAGATGCGGGCTTAACGGAAAGTACATCAGAGGCAATCCGCATGATAAAACAAGGTGCGGTAAAGATTGACGGAGAGAAAGTTTCTGATCAGAAATTAGAGATTCCGGTTGGTGCTAAACATATATACCAAGTTGGAAAAAGAAAGTTTGCAAGAGTGAAAATAAAAGCTTGACGAATAGCAGGAAGGGCGTAGAATGTGCGGCTCTTTCGGGGCCGATGTTGCGAAAGACAGCCTTGGGGTTCCGCAATAATGAACGCTGGGGTTGACAAGCAGGTTAAGTCGGTTATA
>NZ_RYFG02000086.1 GCF_003994235.2 Candidatus Methylobacter oryzae | reverse complement strand
TTATTTTTCTTATCACGGGCGGGCCTTCCGTTGCCTAGGGTTAGTTCATGCCTCATATTCTATACCGGCTGTCAATGCGTAAGTTCTATAATAATGCCTTCTGTGTATCTCAATAGCGTTTAGAGCTTTTCAAAATACCATTCAGTCGCACATAAAACAACCTTGTTGGACTACAGCCGGATTCCCGGTCCGAAATATAAGAGTTGATTATGTTTCCCCCCGAAACCCTGAATTCCAGCTCCATCCAAGCTACTTGCTTAGAAATGCCCCTTTCGCGCGTGCGTAGGCAATGATTGCAACATGTATAGCGACCGCAACGACAATAGCGATTGCCTGCGCCGCAAAGCCGCCGCTACCGGAAAGCTGGAACTGCCAAATGCTGTACGCGCCGACAGGCAGAAAAAGAGTTGCTCCCGTTACTAATCCGGGATTATAGCGCTTAAAAAGCAGTGCGTGCCCGATGTGGACCAAGCCGTTTATGACGGCAAGATAGACCGCAATAAGACCTAGCCCAACATTAACGTTCGCAGCCAAATACGTCGAGATAGCAATCACGCCCCAGACTCCAGGAACATTAATCGTGAACACAGCCAGTGGCGAAAGCACTTCCTTGCCGCCCCCGATAGTCTCGTTGAAGAATATCCTGAATCGATCCTTGTCATGCTCTTCGTACTGATGAAGCATATACATCGGCAGGTGAAAAAACGTTAGCGTTAAAGGTACGGACCAGGAAGCGGTCAATAGCGGAAACATGATAAGCAGCAAAATCCCAGCCAGAGCGCCGCCATATACCCAGTACGTTATCAGTCGTTCAAACATTACATTATCCTCAGGAAGTTAAGAGTGCTAGCGTAGAACTAACCGGGCGCGGCAATACGTCTTACCCGGCTTTAGAGGGTCGTTGTCCTGCCCAGGAAAATGCACTATGCGAGAGTTAACACTTCTGTTCTTTGCTTAAAGCGTTAACTGCTGCAAGGGATCTTCGCCGGGGCCTAATATGCGTAAAATGAGAATCTCATCGACATCGACACGGTAATAAATCGAGTGGGATTCATGTACATGCCGACGAATATCCTTTTTGATTTGACTTTGATCGCTGCCAATAAGCGGAAAATCAGAAATCATTTCAAATGCTTTAAATAAACCGTCTCGATAAAGACTTGCCTGCCTGATGCCAAAACGTTGAATCGTATAACAAGCAATATTGCCGAGATCTTTATCGGCAAGTTTTGATAAACGATAGTTAGCCATTCTTTTCGGCGAACCGAGCTTCAGCTTCTTTCCATATTTCTTGCGGAGTACGGTCACTGATGCCGCTGGATTCGGCTTCATCAAACATAAAACGAAGCCGAGTTTCCGCTTCTCGTTTTTCCTGGTCCCGGCGCAGCAAATCCTGAAAATATTCACTGTCATTTTCATATTTACCGGAATCGACCTGAGACTTAACCCAACTTTCCATCTGATCGGTGATTGTGATTATTTTGCGTTGCATGGAGATAACAAGGCCTCAAGAGTAAAGATATGCGTGAATAGGCATTATCATACTTTAAGCGATTCAGGGTGCGAAAATTCTGTTGTTATTTTGGGCTCGTGTTTCAACAATGAAAGCGGAGAGCCGAAAAGGGGCGATGCGCCCCTTACCGCACTTCATCAAAACTACAATCGATCTTTCCAATACATCTGCCTTTGATGTAAATGGCTAACAGCGATAATCAATATCTCTCCGTTGCGGATTTGATAGATCACGTCATACGGAAATCGGCGAGTCAGACAGCGTCGTGCGCGTTTAGTTAGCGGCTGCCATGCCTCAGGAAAGTCGGTTATGCGACCTACGGCGGCTTTTATCTCTGCAAGAAATTCATGCCCCAAGCCTTGTTTTTGCCGGTTGTAGTAATCCATTGCGCCGCTTCGAGAAAACCGACTTTCAATTCGATTCCAATCGGCTAAAAACTTGGTCGGCAGGTATTGAGCGCATTTCACCGTTGTCGTAAGCATCGATTCGGCGTTCGGCTTCAATGGTTATTAATTCGTCAATTTGCGGATCGGGTTGATCCAGACTGGCGAGCAGTTGCTCAACTAAAGCCGCTCTATCCGCCAATGGCAGGCTTAACGCCTGATCAAACAACTGTTTTGAGTTCATAGTGGACACTTCACCAAGCTGTTGTGTAGGCCGTATCATACAGAACTTCAGAGCAGAACAACCACCAGCTTTAGCGGGTTGTTCCGCTCAGGAAAATGTACCTTGTAAGACTTGTAACTTCCAATCAAATTTTTGTTTCGGAAGAATATACAATTCAAGACCTGCCCCCGCATTTGCGCTTAGCTACTACATCGGCTCATGCCACCCTACTCAACAGCGGGCAACGCACGTCAATTTCATCCCAAGGTACAAAGACCTTACCGGACGCATCCTTTTCAACAACTAACCATTCCATCAGCGCTGTTACATCCTTATGGACGTTACGATAATGCCTGCCCAACCGCTTCGCTAAGGCATAAATAGTTAACGGTCCGGCGGCCTTCAGTGACTCTACCAGCTCCCAGCGTTTCGGTGTAAACACCTCGCCAAATTGCGCCATATTTTTAAATCCCACGCCAAAATAAGGCTCTACCGCCAACCCACCCATAGCCGCGTCCAATGCCTCACCAAACCGGGCAAGCCCTGCTGTTACCGGCTCACCTACCTTTATTTCCAGTACATTCATCGATCAATCTCCTGTATATCTCGCATAAAATCACTGATCAATGTTGAGGCATTAGTGAATACATAAGGCATTTCCCGTCCACGGACATGCTTATGGTCGCCTTTGCCGCGTTCATTGTCATAACCTACGACACGCACACCATCAACCACATAGACCAATCGGTATTTAATACGATGCTCAGAGGGCGGTACCGGTTCAGGCACTTCCCAAATCACACCCTCAATCATACCTATCCCCCAAGTTTCTTTGATGCGGCTTAATAATTTCGCTTTCATAGGGCTTAATATGCCCCATACCCTAAACTCTGTAAAGCGCTACCTTTTCTAATCTTTTAAGGTAGTTAACGATTGAAATAGCTTGCTACAGCCCATCGAGGCTCAATATACATTTTTGTGTATGGAGTTTTTCATGGAAAACAAATACTGCATGGCGTGTGGTCGGATTTTTCAACCGCGACCTCAAACCCCTCAACAATCCTATTGCTCAGCACCCAGTTGCCAGGGCCAGCGTAAAAATCGGTGGCAACGTAACAAGTTGCAAAATGATCCCGATTATCGGGATAACCAGCGCAGTGCCCAACAAGCTTGGCTTGAGCGTAATCCAGACTATTGGCGTCAATATCGCAAATCACATCCAACGTACGCCGAGCGCAATCGATCTTTGCAACGGGGTCGAAATCGGCAAGCGACTGCCAGCGCAATTGCAAATATGGACGCGTCAGCCCAAAATAATTCACTGCCTCCAGGCATATATCAGCTTAGCCGAACGACAGACGACCCTATTGCAAAGATGGACGTGTGGATCGTAGAGATCACGGTACATGCCTGTGTTTGCACAAATTTCGTGAACATTGCAAAGAGATGACGTGATGGACATTACCAATGCCTGATATTACCGTTACACGCAATTGAGCTCTCGAAACTGGGGTCACTGGGACTTGAAAAGCTAGTGTTGCCACGCTCCTATATGGCGGCCGAGCGCTACCCATCAAGATGACGCTAACGGGACTGACTATGCAATCAAACGAACCCAACGAGACTCCCCCGCTGCTTAAAGCCGCCCAATACGTACGAATGTCGACGGAGCACCAGCAATATTCCACAGAGAATCAGGGTGACAAGATTCGGGAATATGCCGTCAGACGTAATCTTGAAATCGTGCGAACCTATGCCGACGAAGGCAAAAGCGGACTACGTATTGATGGTCGCCAGGCTTTGCAGCAATTGCTTAAAGATGTCGAAGGCGGCACGCAAGATTTCCAGGTTATTTTGGTTTACGACGTCAGCCGCTGGGGACGGTTTCAGGATGCTGACGAATCCGCTTACTACGAATATATCTGCCGCCGTGCCGGCATCCAGGTTGCCTATTGCGCTGAACAGTTCGAAAACGACGGCTCGCCGGTTTCAACAATCGTCAAAAGCGTCAAACGCGCGATGGCCGGCGAATACAGTCGCGAACTATCTACCAAAGTATTTGCCGGGCAATGTCGGCTGATTGAGATGGGCTTCCGTCAAGGCGGGCCCGCCGGCTACGGATTGCGCCGGGTATTGATCGATCAATCGGGCGCACATAAAGGCGAACTGGCAAGAGGCGAACACAAAAGCCTACAGACCGACCGGGTCATCCTGATGCCGGGTCCGAATAATGAAATTGAGGTCGTTAATCAGATGTATCGGTGGTTTGTCGATGAAGGCATCAGCGAAACCGAAATAGCCAATCGCCTGAATGAACGAAGTGTCCGTACCGACCTGGACCGTCACTGGACGCGTGCCACCGTTCGGGAAGTCCTAAGCAACGAGAAATACATCGGCAATAATATTTACAACCGCATTTCCTTCAAGCTAAAAAAGCTCCGCATCGTTAATACACCCGATATGTGGATCAAGAAGGAAGGCGCTTTTGAAGCGATCGTTTCCCCTGAACTGTTCTACACAGCGCAAGGCATTATCCGGGCGCGGGCGCATCGTTACAATAAAGACGAACTGATCGAAAAACTCCGCAATCTTTACCAACGCCGTGGCTTCCTGTCCGGGTTGATCATCGACGAGGCCGAAGACATGCCGTCAAAAGCCGCCTACATTCATCACTTCGGCAGCCTGATCCGCGCCTACCAAACTGTCGGCTTCAACCCGGACCGGGATTACCGCTATCTCGAAGTGAATCAGCTTCTTCGCCGCCTACACCCTCAGATCGTTTTACAAACCGAACAGAAAATTGCCGACCTGGGCGGCAGTGTCGAGCGCGATCCAGCCACCGATCTGCTGCTGATTAATCGTGAGTTTTCAGTATCTGTCGTACTCGCCAGATGCCAGACACTCGATAACGGCCGTTATCGCTGGAAAGTCAGATTCGATACCAGCCTGGCACCTGATATCACTATCGCTGTCAGACTGGACCAGCCCAATCAGGCGCCTCTGGATTACTACTTGTTACCGAAACTGGATTTCGGCATAGCCAAGATCAGTCTGGGCGAACACAACGGCATTGAATTTGAAAGTTACCGGTTCCACAGCCTTGATTACTTGTACGGGATGTCGGAACGCACACGAATTAGGAGAGCAGCATGAGCAAACAACATCGTCAAGGCAGTATACAAATGATTCCCCTTGATTGCATTGTGGTACTCAACCCGCGTGAGCGCAACCATCGGCAATTCGAGGAAATCGTTGGCAACATCAAGGCCATTGGCCTGAAGAAGCCGATTACGGTAACTCCACGTCCGTTGGCAGACGGCAAAGAACGATTTCTACTGATATGCGGTGAGGGGCGACTCAAGGCCTATCAGTCGATTGGCGAACCCACGATTCCGGCATTCGTCGTGCAAGTCAACGATGAAGACGCATTTATCATGAGTCTCGCCGAAAACATCGCCCGCCGCCAATGCCGCCCGCTCGAACTATTGGCAGGGATTAAACAGTTGCGCGATCAGGGCTATGATAAACAGGTCATCGCTCAGAAGACCGGTTTGAGTCTCGACTATGTCAAAGGCATTCTAACCTTGTTGGAACATGGCGAAGAGCGACTACTGGTTGCCGTCGAAAACGGGCGCATCCCTTTGAATACCGCATTGGAAATTGCACGGGTCGGCAATGAAGAAAAAAATGTCCAGATAGTATTACAGGAGCTGTATGAATCGGGACAACTGCGGGGAAAACAACTGATTCAGGCACGGCGCATTGTCATGCAGCGCCAGAGTTTGGGGCGATCCGTGGCGCACCATCCTCCCCGCAAAACCTCTTCAGAAGTGACGACCAACAGTCTGGTTCGCAGTTACCAGAAGGAAGTCGATCGCCAAAAACTGATGGTCAAAAAAGCAGAGTTTGCCCAGCAACGCTTGTTGTTTGTTGCCGGTGCGTTACGTCAATTGTTCGCCGATGAAAATTTTACAACCCTGTTGCGCGCCGAAGCGCTAGACACTCTGCCGACCTACCTGGCCGAACGGGTTTGGCCCGAAGGACATTGATCATGCCTCAATTACCCATTGGTTTCATTCCCGAACCGTTGAGCATCGCGCTTGATCGAATATTACCTTCGCGCAAAACGCCGCAAGGAGCGCTCTATACACGCAAACTCAAACAGATTCGATCATCCATTGATACCGTCGGCCTGATTGAACCTCTGACCATCGGTAAGGCCGATAAAGCGACGGGACAGCACGTATTATTGGATGGCCACCTACGGTTGCTGGTGCTGCGCGAGCTCAACTATCAAGACGCTCCGTGCTTCATTGCCACCGACGATGAAACCTACACATACAATAATCGAATCAATCGGCTTTCGACAGTGCAGGAACATCATATGATTCGCCGCGCGGTCGAACGCGGTGTTTCAAAGGAACGACTCGCGCTTGCCCTGAACATGGATGTCAGTTACGTCCTCAAGAAACTTAACCTGTTGGACGGATTATGCGCAGAAGTCATTAATATTTTGAAAGACCAGCAGTTTTCCGTCAATCTCAGCCAAGTGCTGCGCAAGATGAAGCCAATTCGGCAGATGGAGTGTGTGGAACTGATGGTTTCGGCTAACAATCTTTCCGTTGGTTATGCCAAGGCTTTGCTAATGGCGACACCTGAGCGCTTACTGGTTGAGCCCAATAGAGCCAAGAAAATGAACGGAATCACCCCTGAACAAATAGCCAAAATGGAGCGAGAAATGAGCAATCTGCTGGGACAATACAAGCTGGTCGAACAAAACTATGGCGAGGATGTCCTGAATCTGGTGCTAGCTAAAGGCTACTTGAGCAAACTGCTCGAAAACGAACACGTTGTGCGCTATCTGCATACTCACCACCCCGGTGTGCTGGTCGAATTCGAAAACATTGTCCAGACGGTATCGTTGGACAAGTAAATGCAATGGCCGGGCACAGAAATAAGCAATCAAGCGGTAGTATGCGACGCCGCTTTGGATGATGAGCCTTATGAAATTCATTGGAATCCACCGCAACCTGCCGCAGTATGCTTATATGGCTTAGTCGGGATACTTTGCTGTTTGAAAACTCACGACCCTGAATCGCTCCAACGCCGCTTCCTCATGCTACCAAGGTATACGGACAACTCCTTGGACGGGACTTTAACCCGCTAGATAGACTACTGTTACTGCGAACAGTCAGGTCTTGGGCGACATAGCCCAGCCGCAACCAAGACCTGACCCGCTTTTCCTTTGGCATTAATAGGGCCACCCTACTCAGGAATACTCATAACCCCCTCAACCACCATAACCGCCGCGCCTCCAACCCGAATCGTCAACATACTCTCTTTCTTATGATCCATCTCCAGATTCAACACGCTACGCCGGTTACTTTGCTCTCCCCGATCCACGGTAAATGTATAAGTCCCTTTCTGCATAAACTCAAATGAACACAAATACGAAGCAAACGCCGGCATCGCGCTACCGACCGGCGGATCGTCGTGAATGCCTATTCTCGGCCCCAGCAAGCGGGCGTTAAAATCGGCGTCCGCAAACGGCGTTTTCGGGGAAAACAGCAGGATTTCCTGGGCCGCGGTTTGCGGTGCAATCGATTGGCTCCAGGCCGCGTAATTGAATTTTGCATTCCTGACGCTTTCATAACGCCAAACAGGCACGATCAAATACGGAAAACCGCAAGACACCAAACGCGCCGAATATTTTTTATGGTCGAATTCCGACGGCTGTATTGACAGGAAACTCGCCAACTCTTCATCGCTCGGTGTAAAGCGGTCGATGATCGAACTGACTTTGCGGGTGAACTGCACAAAACTGGGCTTGCCGTCTTCGGCGGAAATATTGACGTTGACCGGGCCGGTATTTTGCTCGAAAACCATCGGCGTAATTGCGCCGTTCAATTGAATCTCGCCGCAACTTGCCAGCACAAAGGCAGTCGCGATAATCGGATGCCCGGCAAAATCGATTTCGCTTTGCGGCGAAAAAATCCGCATCACGCGGTTGGTGGTTTGCTTATCCGGATGAAAGACAAATACCGTTTCCGACAAGTTCAACTCCCTGGCAGCCAACTGCATTTGCTGTTTGCTCAAGCCTTCCGCTTTCGGGAACACGGCGATTTGCGCGCCGCTGAAAATCTGTTTGGTGAAAACGTCGGCGATGTAATAGTTGTATTTCATAACGCTTGTGCTCCGTCCTGCGGCAATGATGAAAGGTCGACTTGAACGCTGCCGTTGTCAATACGGATCGCATAAACGGGAATTTTCACGGTTTCATCTTCCAGGCAAACGCCGGTTTGCAAATTAAAGTGTTGTTTGTATAACGGCGATGCAACCACCGGCTGCCCGCCAATATCGCCGATCAAGCCGCGCGACAGCACATTGGCATTGCCGAACGGGTCGTAATTGCCGACAGCATACACTTTCGCGTCGAATTCCGGTACTTCGGTTCCGCTCAGGACAGGCATCCAGAAAATCGCCACCTGCTCGCCTTCGAGCAATGCGCAAACGCCGGAATTCGGCTGTAAATCGTCAACCTGGCACACGCTGATCCACTTAGCCATTTATGCAATCTCCATCAGTTTAAAATGTTTCCGCTCGCCGTCGTTGGCGGGGCGAATCTGGCCGCGCTCTTCGACAAAGACGATATTGTCGTCGGTCTGGTCGCTGTTGATAAAATGCCTGAAGCGCTTGAGTTTGGCTTCGTCTTCAATCGCGGTCTTCCATTCGCATTGATAGGTGTCGATCACATACTGCATTTGCTGCTCCAGCTGGTCGCACAGCCCTAATTTGTCGTCAATGATGACCGATTTTAAATAGTCCAGACCGCCTTCCATATTTTCCATCCAGACCGACGTGCGTTGCAGCCGGTCGGCGGTGCGCACGTAAAAGCTTAAAAAGCGGTCGATGTATTTGATCAATGTCTCCTTGTCCAAGCCGGTCGCGAATAAATCCGCATGGCGCGGTTTCATACCGCCGTTGCCGCAAACATATAAATTCCAGCCGTTTTCGGTCGCGATCACGCCGACATCCTTGCCCTGCGCTTCGGCGCATTCCCTTGTACAACCGGACACTGCGAATTTGATTTTATGCGGGGAACGCAGCCCCTTGTAGCGGTTTTCCAGCTCTATCGCCAGCCCGACGCTGTCGTCGACGCCGTAGCGGCACCAGGTGCTGCCGACGCAGGATTTAACGGTGCGCAGGGATTTGCCGTAAGCGTGGCCCGACTCGAAACCGGCAGCGATCAATTCTTTCCAGATATGCGGCAATTGATCGACCCGCGCGCCGAATAAATCGACGCGCTGGCCGCCGGTGATTTTGGTGTAAAGCTTATATTTCTTACCGACCTGCCCCAGTGCAATCAGCATATCCGGGCTGATTTCGCCACCGGTGATGCGCGGCACGACTGAGTAAGTGCCGTCTTTTTGCATGTTGGCTAAAAAGGTATCGTTGGTATCCTGTAGCCCTAAATGGTCTTTTTCGAGGATATGCTCGTTCCACTGAGACGCGAGGATATTGCCGACGGTGGGTTTGCAGATTTCGCAGCCGTGGCCTTTGCCGTGTTTGTGCAGCAGTTCGGCAAAAGTTTTAATCTGTTCGACCCGGATCAGGTTATGAAGGTCCTGCCGGGTATAGGCAAAATGTTCGCAAATGTCGGTATTGACTTCAAAACCCTGTTTCGACAACTCCGAATCCAGCACCGACTTAAGCAACGCGGAACAGCCGCCGCAACCGGTCGCGGCTTTGGTCTCGGCTTTTAACGCGCCCATCGTCATGCAGCCGCCTTCAATCGCCGAACAAATCGCGCCTTTGGTCACGTCGTAACAGGAACAGATTTGCGCCGAAGCCGGCAATGCATCGGGACCCAAGCCGACCGATTCGTCGGAGCGGTGCGGCAAAATCAGCGCATCCGGATTCTCAGGCAGTTCGATTCCGTTCAGGCAATATTGCAATAAGGTGCTGTAACCCGACGCATCGCCGACCAGCACCGCACCGAGCAATTGTTTTTTATCCTGGCTGACCACCAGGCGCTTGTAGATTTCGCTGTCGCCGTTTTGATAGCTGTAAACCATCGCGCCTTGGGTTTTGGCGTGAGCGTCGCCGATGCTGGCGACGTCGACGCCCATCAGTTTTAACTTGGTGCTCATGTCCGCGCCGGTAAAGCCGGCCTCATTGTCCGCCAAATCGGCCACGACGGTGCGCGCCATCGTATAACCCGGCGCGACCAAGCCGTAAATCATACCGTTCCACAATGCGCATTCGCCGATTGCGTAAATGCTGGGATCGGACGTACGACATTGGTTATCGATGACGATACCGCCGCGCTGCCCTACTTCTAAGCCGCAAGCCCTGGCCAATTCGTCGCGCGGACGAATCCCGGCCGAAAACAGCACGATGTCGGTTTCCAACTCTTCGCCGTCGGCAAAACACATCTTGTTCACGCAGTGCTCGCCGTCGGTGATGACGCTGGTGTTTTTGCCGGTATGTACGGTGACGCCCAAATTCTCGATCTTGAGCCGCAGCATCGCGCCGCCTGCGTCGTCGAGTTGCACCGCCATCAAGCGCGGCGCGAATTCGACCACATGGGTTTCCAAGCCTAAATCCATCAACGCTTTGGCCGCTTCAAGACCTAATAAACCGCCGCCGACCACGGTGCCGACCTTGCCCGTTTTTGCAGCAGCGGCAATCGCTTCAAGATCCTCAATGGTGCGATAAACCAAACATTGCGCCCGGTCATGTCCGGGAACGGGCGGCACGAACGGATAAGAACCGGTCGCCAATACCAGCTTGTCGTAAGCTATCGTCAAGCCTTTTGCCGAAGTAACGGTTTTGGCGGCCCTGTCGATGCCGGCGGCTTTATCGCCCAAGTGGATGGTAATGCCGTGCTGTTCAAAAAAGCCGTCTTCGACTAAAGACAGCTCTTGTGCCGTTGTGCCGGTAAAAAATGACGATAAATGCACCCGATCGTAAGCGACCCTGGGTTCTTCGCAAAAAGTAATAATTTGATACTGCTCTTTAATGGTGCTTTCAACCAGACTCGCCAGAAAATACTGTCCGACCATGCCGTTGCCGATCACAACCAATGTTTGTTTTACGCTCATATACAACCCCGTTAGCGATGTTTGTTGTTTGGGGTTGTGGAGCAATGCCTGTGCCACATTGAACAATGCTGTAATTCGCACGGTTTGCCGGATCGTTATCTTAATAATCGATTATTTCGATGAACCAAGGTGGTGCACAAGAAAAAAATAATGCCTGTTAATCGTGCAAGCTATTTAGGTAGGGTACGCTGTGCGTACCATTTCCAAACGCTTCCGTTTATCAGCAGTTCCCAAAGAGGTGCGCACAGCGTACCCTACCTTACTGGTGCTCATCCCAACGATATTCCCTAAATGGCGTAGTTTGTGCTAATTATTCGAGAATGAACGCTTTAAACATATTGCTTATTGAAAATGAAACGGCCGGCCGGTTATTGAAAAACATACTGGTTACGGAAGGTTATTCGGTCGTCGATACGGCAAAATCCAAATCGAACATTCAATCTTTGGTTATGGACGGCAGCTTTGACCTTGTCATTTTTAATATCGACAGCCCCAAGAAATATTTCCAGGATATTCACTATATTAGCCAACATCGGACGCTGCCGGTCATCATTTTTGCCGCCGATGAAACGGCCGATACCATCAACCAGATTGTTAAAGCCGGCGTCAGCGCCTATATCGTCAACGGCCTGGAAGCGGGCCGCATTAACAGCATTATCGCCATCGCCGTGGCGCGATTTAAAGAACAGCAGCGACTAAGAAGCGAACTGGAAAAAACAAAAGCCAAGCTCGAAGAGCGAAAACTGATAGACAGGGCAAAAGGCATCTTGATCAAAGCCCGCGGCTTTACCGAAGACGATGCCTATCACGCGCTGCGAAAACTGGCGATGGACAGGAATATTACGATCGGCGAAATGGCAAAAAACATTATCGCGATGGCCGAACTTCTTAAATAGCCCAGTTATGCTTATAACCGGTATTACGCATATGGATAATAAAAAAGCGTAGTCCACGAAAAACACGAAAGACACGAACATAGTGAAACCACATCGTTCCCACGCTGTTGTGGTTATCGTTATAGACAGCTCTACGCGGGTTGCCGTCATGGAACTGACGTGAGGCGAGAAGCCAACCACTGGCAGACCTTCCAGGTTTGCAAAACCTGGAAGGTCTAACCGGCAACATTCCAAACAGGCGGGGCATTTGGACACGACTGGCGAGAAAGCTACGGCTGATATTTTTTCGTGCCTTTCTTGCTTTTCGTGGACACTGCATAAATCAGGCAATAAAAATTCCCTAACTATCGAACAAACCAAAAGTCATCGGCACCCTGAAATTCAGCGTAACGTCTTGCGCATCGGTCGTCGTTCCTATGCCTAAGGATAAGTTGAAAGTCGTTCTTGGCGAGTATTTAAACGAATAACCGATTAAAAGTTGCCCAATATCCAGCGTACTGCCTTGAATGGTTTCGCCGTTAATTCGCGAGTTAAAGACATGTTTATGAGAGTAGCCCAAACTATACGACGAGCGTTCATTGATGCCGAAGCCCATGCCGAAACTTAATCCGACCGCTCCTCCCGGCTGAATCTTGCCGACGCTGGTACTGGTTTCCGCATTGTAGTTATAGCTAAGATTACCGAAAAAAACGGCTGGGTCCGTTGGGTAAAGCGCAGTGATGCTGGGTTGGAAGCTGAAATATCCGGCACCGGTCGGCAATTCGGTCGGGAACTTCGCACCGGGGACGCCTTGCGCTTGCACATATTCAATATCGAAAGGGCTTTTCCCGGTCGGCGCCGTTGCGACGATATTACCGACAAAAATCGGCCAGCCCCCGGTTCCGCTATTGAGTTGATAACGGCCGGCGAATTCAAGATCGCCTATATCGTTGCCGCTGGCATTAAAAGTTTCATCGGCGCCAGCGCCAATACTGACCGGTCGGGAACGTTGGGTGTCATGCCGGTATACGTACGGGACCCTGAACTCCAGTTCCAAGCGGTCGCTGACCCCGTAACGTGCTCCCAAGGTGCCTATCACACTGTGCCGTTTAACGGCGCGAAGATCGATAAGACCGATCGCAATGGCGGGCAGGTAGGTGAACGCATCGAGAAAAACCCTATCGTTACTGGTATAGGCATAGTAGAGCGACGGCTCAACCACGATATTGCCTTTCTTGGTTAACACGCCGCCTACGGTGTCGCTTAATCTGGGGATTTCCGGCGGTCTTGGTTTTTCCGCGGTTCCCGGGGGCGCCTGGCCGACAGGTTTAGACGGGAGTTTATTGGGCGATTCCGACGGCTCATTGTCGTTTTTCGCCACAACGATTTGAGGTTTATTGGCTGCTTGCTTGGCGGGTAGCTGTTTATTCTCCACCGACTGGTTGACTAAAGCATCGAGGCGTAATCTCAGTTGCTCCAGTTCCTTACCTTGCTCGGCGATGATCTGCCGTTGTATTTGAAACTCTTTCTGCTGCGCTTCAAGCAGCTTTTTATATTGTGCTACCGAATTGTTTTGCCTGCCCGGTTCCGCATAACTGTTATTTATAAAAAAAACGCAAAAAATAACCCCATTTAAAAGCCTGAATAGAAGAAATTTCCGGCTCCAGAATTTCATCCGCATATTATTTTATTTCCATTTTAGATAGTAAATTAACAGTAATTAAATCCCCTGCATTATTATTTTTAATGGAATTCAACTACCCAATTAATACGCATGAAGAGCTCGTTAATTGTTTTTGAATATACTTTTTATTAGCCGGACTCTATATAAGTAATCGAGCTAAAGTTTTCCGGTATTTTGGAGTGCAAACTCTGCTTGCAAAGCAGGCGAAGCTTCCGCTCCTGCTCACGCCCCTCGCCTGCACTCCAGCTTTTAACCTTAGCTGAGAACTTATGTTCAGATACTTAAATAAAACCCCGATAAAAACAGATATGCGCAAACAAATAAGCTATCCGTTAATGTTATATGCGATTAAGCCAATCCGGACAATTAGTATAATTACCTAGATGAACTATTAGTTTTTGAATTAATGTATATTCGGCAACATAAGATTATTAAAAATCATCCCGCTATTATTAAAATCGAAATTCTTTAAGTGGCTGACGGTTATATTAATACTATTAATCGTACTGATACTTTGGTTATCCAGGTTATTCTGGATAATAGAACCCAAACCCGCCGATCTTGACAGCTCCGAAGCTTGATTCAACTCCCCGTTCTGGAATAATGAGACATTGCCCGGCGTCTGGAAAAACGAGGACGACACGACTGCGCCATTCAACGAAGTGATCCTGTCCAAACTGAAATCAACGCTGACTCCGTTTGCAAGCACAAAACCGCCCCTGAGCCGATCCAATTCACTATCGGACACGCGCTCCCAGCCGCTAAATCGTTGAGGAGAAACAGTTGAGCTTTCACCCGCGAATAACTGGCAAGCAACCCCGCTCAAAATCGCGGTGCAAAGCCCTGACCTGATGAACTTTCCGCAAATAGAAAACGTACATACTTTCACGTTAAACACTCCGCTTAATTAAAAATCCCATCGTCCGGGTTGCCGCATATTGAATTTTCTCGTTCCCACGGACTCCGTGGGAATGCGCCAAGGCGCGCTGCGCCGCGAATCACGATCAGCGCCTGGCGTATACAGGACGCAGCGCGTCCTGCGCTCCATTCCCATTTATGCTCCAGAGAGTATGCGGCGCGTGGAAACGAGTGTGTTTATTTATGTTCGTTCCTTAGTTAAAAATCCCAACGCCCCGGTTGCAACATATTGAATTGGCCTAAACTGGACCGGTCGACAGCATTGCCTAACGGCGCTTTGACGCGAAGCGCCCACTCTTGCCGGTCTTGAAAATGTTTCGCCGCCACATCCTGCTTGTCATGGATTAAAAATAAAATGCGGTTTTCCCGCATTGCTTCAAACTCGTCGCGAGGCAGCGCCTTGACGCCTACGGCCGGATCGCCGACCAGGACTTCCTGATCATTAGCGCCTTTAATAATCACAAAATGCAGGTAGCCTTTATTATTGATGATCGTAATGGCCGGCACATTCGCGGCAATCAATTGGTTTAGACTGATCCTGAAGCCGTCGGAACGATACCCGCGTCTTTCCAGATAAAGTTTTATATCCAATAGCGAAAAACCTTGTTGCCGGATTTTCTGCTGGTCGCCATTTTGGTACATATCAATGAATACGCTTTGCTCATCCACCGCATCGTCATAGTGATAGGTCAGCAGACTGGCCAGCGTCGCGGAACCGCAACTAAAATCGTACTGTTGTTTGTATACGGTTTTGAACCGCCGCTCCAAATAACTCGTCACAGCAACGTTATAGTTACCGGCGCCGGCTATACCGTTAAAGTTCAGCGTGCCTGCACTGCTACAAAATGCGGGCAACAGCAGAACAATGCATTTAATAAAAAATCGCATCATGTTGGCGCTTCACCGTAGACAATTATCAAGGGATGATCGTGACGTTCACGATAGTCGAATCCTGGATAATCACATTGTTACCGCTGTTTTGAATAACGCTGGTAATGCCGCTGGCCTGCGTAAACGCACCATGATCGATAATGTTGTAGCCGGTCGCATTATTGTTTGCCTGGTTATCGCTGAGCGTGGCCCGGACATTCATGTTGTTGAGCGTTGTTATGTCGACGCCTTCGCGGCCCCGCATAGTGTCCAACTCATCCGGCAACACTGTTTCGGCCGAAGAAAAACCTAACTCATGCTGATCCTGGCCAAGATCAGCTTTTGCCGCCTGACTTTGCATGATAACGACCAGCAAAGTTAGAAAACCGCTCTTTAAAATCGTTCCCACAACACATTCTCCTTTTTATGATGATATGCAGTTAAACGCCGGCGAGAAATAACTCGCCGGCAAAAATCATCAACTACAAGCTTGCTAACTTCTGAAAGCTTAAGGAGCTACTGAGGGTTGGGTAACATTTACGTTGCCTTGGAAAGAAACTTGTTGCTGTGCCAAAGAATTATGGCCCAGGTTTTGAACGGCTTGGTTAATACCCGCGCTGCTATTGAAAGCATTATCCAAATTGTTACTGGCCGTATAAGTCGTTGTGCTATCCGGCACAGGGCTGCCGAAACTCACTGCCGCACCGGTTACAAAGCCTGACAAGGATGAATTATTGACTTTATAGTCAGTGGTAATATTGCCGCTCTTGGAAACCGCGGAAGCGATTCCAGTCGCTGACAATGAACTGTTATCGGCGTTATCGGTGTTGTTGGTAGCTGCATTACCGCCACCATTAGCCGCAGCCGATCCCAATCCATTTGCATTGGCTTGGCTATTGTCGGTCGTTGCGGATGCTGTACTACCGTTATTGGCAGCGGCAGAACCTTGAGCTGTCGCTGCCGCCAAGCTGTGATCGGAGCGGTCCGATGTCGCTGTACCGCCGTTATTGGCAGCGGCATCGGTCCCGGTAGCGCTGGAACGGTCTGAAGTAGCGGTACTACCGTTATTAGCCGCCGCATCGGTTGCCGTCGCTGTAGTTGTCGTTGCTACACTGCGATTGGAGCTATCGGAAGCGTGAATGCTGTTATCGGTAGTAGAACGGTTAGAGCTATCGGAGGTGTTAGTCGTTGTACTGGTAGTCGTAGTATCCGTAGTAGAGCGGTTGGAATTATCGGCGGTATTAGTGCTGGTATTGGTAGTGGAGCGGTTAGAACTATCGGAAGTACTGGTGTCCGTAGTGGAACTGTTGGAATTATCGGCGGTATTCGTACTGGTATTGGTAGTGTTAGTACTAATATCCGTAGTGGAACGGTCAGAGTTATCCGTATTCTGAGTACTGCTATCTGTAATCGCTCTATTAAAGCTATCGCTTATTTGAGTCGCAGGGTCAGCCCATGCACTGGAAGCCGAACCCAATGCAATAAGAATACTTGTAGCTAATATTTTTTTATTAAATTGTTTCATCGTTATTACTCCATGAATATATTTAAATTAAATACAACCAGACGTTGTTCAATAAAAATATCTGATGAGGATGTAACGGCTGTCTCTCCATGTTGACGAGCTAACCCAGCCATTACGATACCAGTATCCTTAAACGCTTCTTAAATTTCCATAAAGCCAATATCAACAAAAGATTAAAATCAGCAACATACTTTAATCACTTAACAAAACACATGTATCTTCGGAAGAACTACCCGAAATCTCAGGATATTTTCTTTCGCCTTTTCCACATCGGAATGCGATTTCCGGCCTATATCAATAGCTTGATATATCTAACATATTTCATTGCCCGCCCTGCTCAACTCAGCTTTAAACATCAAAACTGCCGCGCCGATTAAATACCCGATGTTAAACCCGGATAGCTCAAGAATTTGCCATTGAGAATGCAGGATGGTTGACAGCTAACATAACAAAGATCATTATATTAACGGTGTTAAGTTAATGAATAGCGTTTATGAGCATTTCCGAACGGCGTGAGCGGGACCGCCTGAAAATCCGCACTAAAATTCTCGATGCGGCGCGCGAGCTGTTTGCCGCCGAAGGCTACGATGCGGTAACAATGCGCCGCATCGCCGATACCATCGAATATTCCGCTACCACCATTTATCTGCACTTCAAGGACAAGGACGCGCTGATACGCGAACTGTGCCGGGTTGACGCGCTGTCGCTGGCGCAGGCTTTCCAAAGCGTGGCCGCCGAACCGGAGCCTTTGGAGCGTTTGCGCAAGATCGGCATGGCCTACGTCGCATTCGGCATCGAACATCCGAACCATTACCGGCTGATGTTTATGAGTAACCGGAAAAACGATGAGGCCGACCTGGCCGAAATGGGACACGGCAAGCCGGAAACCGACGGTTATGCGCTGTTGCTGAACACCTGCCGGGAAGCGATAGACCGGCAACTGCTGGCGCCTGAATTAACCGATCCCGACTTATTGGCGCAGGCTTTCTGGGCCGCCACTCATGGCGTCGTCGCGATTCATATCGCCTTGTACGGCGATCCCTGGATCGAATGGCGCAGCCTTGAGGAAACCGCCGAGCTGACCATAAACGCGATGATTAACGGGCTGAAACGATGAAGAACTCTAAACTTATAGGAACGGTGGTCTATCCGATGCTCATCGCCGCGACGGTCGCCGGCGCATTGCTGCTGTCGGCCTGTAACGAATCCACGACGGCCGAGCCGCAGCCCCGCCCGGTCAGGTTAATTACTGCGCAATACCGGCAAACCGCCACGACCGCCCGCTATTCCGGCGAAATCCGCGCCCGCCATGAAAGTCCGCTGGCTTTCCAGGTCGGCGGCAAACTGCTCAAGCGCTTGGTGGATGTAGGAACGTTGGTCAAGCAGGGCCAAATATTGGCAATCCTGGACCCGGCCGACGTCCGTCTCGACGAAGCCGGCGCAACGGCGCAAGTGGCGGCGGCGCAGGCAGAGCTGGACCTAGCCCGCAAGGATCTCGGCCATCTGCTTAATCTTCAGGAAAAGGGACTCGCCAGCCAGGCGGCTCTGGATAAACGCCGGGACCAAATGCATGCGGCCGAAGCCAGGGTCGCTGCGGCTCAAGCCTCGCAAGGAAGCTATTCCCGCAAATCCGGCTACGCCGAACTGCGGGCCGAGCACGCCGGCGTAATTACCGCCGTCGATGCCGAGCCCGGACAAATCGTCTCACCCGGCCAAAACATCGTCCGGCTGGCGCAAACAGACGAGAAGGAAGTCGTCGTCAGCGTTCCGGAAAATCATTTGCACGATTTGCAAGCGGCCTCCGCGGTCAAAGTCAATCTGTGGGCCAAACCCAAACGATTCTACGAAGCCAAGCTGCGCGAAGTCTCGCCGGGCGTAGATGCGGTGTTGCGCACCTATACCGCCAAGGTGTCGGTGCCGAACGCCGATGCAGCGGTGGCGCTGGGCATGACAGCCACCGTGCATGTACTGGCGAACGAGACGCAACCGGTGGCCTGGCTGCCGTTGACCGCGCTGACCCAGGATAACGGCCAACCGGCGGTATGGGTATTCGATCCGGCCACCGGGACCGTCCAGCCGCGCACCGTCAATCTGGCCGCTTACGACGATGAAAAAGCGAAAGTGCTCGGCGGCGTGAACGAAGGCGAACGCGTGGTGACCGCCGGCGTGCATAAACTGGTCGCAGGACAGAAGGTGCGCGTACTGGGAGAGCAACGATGAAGCAACTGAACCTGTCCGACTGGTCTTTACGCCATCAAGCCTTTGTCGCCTACCTGCTGGGCGTCGTCATGCTGGCGGGAACGATGGCCTATTTCAACCTGGGCCGGGCGGAAGACCCGGATTTCACGATCAAGACGATGATCGTCAGCGCCGAATGGCCCGGCGCGACCGCGCGGGAGATGGAGCTGCAAGTAACCGACCGCCTGGAAAAGAAATTACAGGAAACGCCGTGGCTGGATTTCGTGCAGAGCTATTCCGAGCCCGGCCACTGCCTGATCTTTGTCAACCTGAAGGATTATGCCCCGAATTCGGCGGTGCCGGACGCCTGGTACCAAGTGCATAAAAAGCTGAACGACATCGCCCATACTTTACCCGACGGCGTGCGCGGACCGTTTTTCAACGACGAGTTCGGAGACACCTACGGCACCATTTACGCATTCACGGCCGACGGCTTCACGCATGCCGAACTGAAAGACGCCGTCGACGACGTGCGCCAGGAACTGCTCAGGATTCCGAACGTTGCCAAAGTCGACCTGATCGGCGTGCAGCAGGAAAAAATTTACGTCGAAATATCGCACCGCAAACTGGCCAACCTGGGTATCGACCCGATGATCATGGTGCAAAGCCTGCGCCAGCAAAACGACATGAGTCCGGCCGGCAGCATCGATACGGCCAGCGACAAAATTTACTTGCGCGTCAGCGGCGACCTGAAGTCGGTCGATGCGATCCGCGAAATCGGCATCGAAGCCAACGGACGCCAATTCCGCCTGGGCGATATTGCCAAAGTTTATCGCGGCTACTCGGAACCGATGACGCCGAAGTTCCGCTATCGAGGCGAGGATGCGATCGGCCTTGCGGTATCGATGACCAAGGGCGGCGACATCCTGGCACTGGGAGAGAAACTGTCCGCCGAAATCGGCCGCCTGTCGGCGAACCTGCCGGTCGGCATCGATGTTCATCAAGTATCCGATCAACCGCGCGTGGTGCGGCATTCGGTCGATGAATTCATGAAAAGCCTCGGCGAAGCCGTGGTCATCGTGCTGGCCGTCAGTTTCCTGTCGCTGGGCTGGCGCACCGGACTGGTGGTGGCGCTATCCATTCCATTGGTGCTGGCGATCACTTTCCTGGTCATGAAACTGTTCGGCATCGACTTGCAACGCATCTCGCTCGGGGCGCTGATCATCTCGCTGGGACTGCTGGTAGACGATGCGATCATTTCGGTCGAAATGATGGTGGTGAAGATGGAGCAAGGTTGGGATAGAGTTAAGGCCGCCACCTTTGCCTATACCTCCACGGCTTTTCCGATGTTGACCGGCACGCTGGTCACGGTAGCCGCGTTCACTCCGGTGGGCTTTGCGAAATCGTCGGCCGGCGAATACTGCTTCACGATATTCGCGGTAGTCGGTATCTCGCTGCTGGCGTCCTGGCTGGTCGCGGTCATCTTCACGCCTTATATCGGCTATTTAATCCTGCCGGACATCAAAGGACAAGGCGTGCACGGCGAGGCCGAAGTCTACAATAGCGGCATCTATCCCCGCTTCCGGCGGCTGATAGCCGGCTGTCTGCAACATCGCCGTTGGGTGTTGACTGCGACAGCGCTGCTGTTCGTGCTGGCGATGGCGTCGTTCCGGCTGATCGAACAGCAGTTTTTTCCGTTTTCGGATCGGCCCGAAGTGCTGGTGGATTTGTGGCTGCCGCAGGGTGCTTCGATCCTTGCAACCGAGCAGGAAACCCATAAGGCCGAAGCTTTGCTGAAAGACGATCCTGACGTCGTCAACTATGTCAGTTATGTCGGCTCCGGTTCCCTGCGCTTTTATCTGCCGTTGGACCAACAGCAGGAGCATAACAACTTCGCCCAGATCGTCGTGCTGACCAAGGACCTGCAAGCGCGCGAGCGCCTGCTGGCCCGCTTGCGCACGGCTTTCGACAACGACTTTACGCGGTTGCGCGTCCGCCTGAACCGGTTGGAAAACGGTCCGCCGGTCGGCTTCCCTGTCCAGTTCCGGGTTTCCGGGCGCGACATCGCCCGGACCCGCCAGATTGCCGAGGAAGTTGCCAAAGTCATGCGCAACAATCCGCACACTCAGGACGTGCAATTGGATTGGGGCGAGCCGAGCAAGGCGGTACATCTGGAAGTAGACCAGGATAAGGCGCGGGTATTGGGCGTCAGTTCCCGGGATATTTCTTTCGTGCTGAACACGATGTTGTCGGGACTCGGCATCACCGATTACCGGGAAAACAACAAGCTGATCAAGGTGCTGGGGCGTAGCGAGCCCAGCGAACGCAATAATCCGGCATTAATCGAAGAAATCAATATTCATACCCGCAACGGCAAGGCGGTGCCGCTGAGCCAACTGGTGCATAGCGAATACGGTTTCGAGGAAGGCATCATCTGGCGGCGCGACCGCTTCCCGACTTTTACCGTGCGTAGCGACATCCGCGACAACACGCAGGCCCCGGTGGTGGCCGCGCAAATCGAACCGTTGCTGGAACCGTTGCGCACCAAGCTGCCGGACGGCTACCGGATCGAAGTGGGCGGCGCGGTGGAAAGCAGCCAGAAAGCCCAAGCCTCGATCAACGCGGTAATGCCGGTCATGCTGTTCGGCCTGGTCACGTTGCTGATGATGCAATTGCAAAGCCTGAAGCGGACCGCGATGGTGCTGCTAACGGCCCCGCTGGGCATGATCGGCGTGGCGGCCTTTCTGCTGCTGTTCCACATACCGTTCGGCTTCGTCGCGACCCTGGGCGTAATCGCGCTGGCCGGCATGATCATGCGCAACTCAGTGATTTTGGTCGACCAGATCGACCAGGACATCGCCGCCGGCGTTCGTCCGTGGGATGCGATCATTGAAGCCGCCGTGCGCCGGTTGCGGCCTATCCTGCTGACCGCCGCGGCCGCCATCCTGGCGATGATTCCGTTGACCGGCAGCGTGTTTTGGGGACCAATGGCGGTCGCGATCATGGGCGGTTTGCTGGTAGCGACGCTGTTAACGCCGCTGTTCGTGTCGGCGCTGTATGCGGCATGGTTTGGAATACGGGAGGAATAAAAATGGCTATCCATCGATTCGCTTCGGCAAGCTTGCCGATCCTGCTTTGCGCCTGCACGGTCGGCCCCGACTATCATCCGCCGCAACCGGCGATGCCGGCAAGCTGGCTCGAACCGGCGCCCAAAGCAGCCGCTGCCGATACCGACCTCGCCCAGTGGTGGCGGGGATTCAACGACGAGCGCTTGAACAAACTGATCGAGCGCGCGCTGCAAGGCAATCTCGACATCAAGGCGGCCAAGGCCCGCATCCAGGCCGCAAGAGCCCAGCGTAACGCGACCGACGCGGAGCGCTGGCCCAGCGTCAATGCTTCCAGCGCCTACCAACGCCAGCGGATTAGTCCGAATGCGCTGTTGGGCGCGCTGGGATCATTACAGAGCGGAAACCGGTCTTCGATGTTCGGCCCGATAGGCACGCCTTTTAACCTGTTTCAGGCTGGTTTCGACAGCGCCTGGGAGCTGGATTTATTCGGCGGCATCCGCCGTCAACAAGAAGCCGCCGAAGCCAATGCCGAAGCAATAAACGAGAGCCTGCGCGACGTTCAGGTCAGTCTTGCCGCCGAAACGGCTCGTGTCTATCTTGAACTTAGCGCCCACCAATGCCGATTGACGATTGCCGAAGACAACATCAAAAACCAGCGTGAGGTGCTACGCCTGGCCGAGGCCGGTTTCCAGGAAGGCATCGCGACCGCGCTGGATCTGCAACGGGCAAAAACGGAACTGGAGTCGACCGAGGCGGCTACCGCGCCTATCGCCGCACAAATCAAGAACGCCCGGCACGCGCTGGCGCTGCTGTCGGGCTTGCCGCCGGGAGGATTGGAAGCGGAGTTGGCGAACGTTTCGGCGGTAATTCCGAATCCCACCGCAATCCAGCCCGGCCTGCCGTCGGATTTGCTGCGCCGCCGTCCCGACATCCGCCAGGCGGAGCGCACGGCCGCAGCCGCGTCCGCGTCGATCGGCGCGGCGGTGGCCGAATTGTTTCCGAAACTGTCGCTGACCGGACAGGCCGGCTTTCAAAGCCAGGACTTGAGCAATTTCACGAATCTGTCCAGCGGTTTCTACGGTTTCGGCCCGCGCCTGTCGTTGCCGATTTTCCAGGCCGGGCGGCTGATGGCTAATATCGACGCTCAGGAAGCCCGGCACCAGGAAGCCTTGGCAGCCTATGACAAGACCGTGCTAACGGCGTTACGGGAAGTGGAAGATAATCTGGCCTTGCTTCAGGGAGAGCAAAGCCGGCGTCTGGCCTTGGAAAACGCCGAGCAATCGGCCCGCAAGGCCGCCGAAACCGCCGAAGCCTATTACGCGGAAGGCGAGGCCGACCTGCAAAGCGTGCTGGATACCCGCCGCGCCTGGCATGGCGCCCGCGAGCAATTGACGCAAAGCCGCTTGGCTTGGGCGACCGCGCATGTTGCGTTGTTCAAGGCCTTGGGCGGAGGGTGGTAATCGGGGCGTTCGTAGACCTTCCAGGTTTCTAAAACCTGGAAGGTCTGTCTATCGGTTAGCCGGTTTTGTTCAGCCAGCTTTTAATGACGGGCCAGGCGTGCATTAACCACTGTTCTTTTGCAAACACTCCTGCCCGCTTAACCTGCTTCGCCAACTCCTTAACGTAAAACCATACTCGATCCGCGATTGACGCTCCCGAATTATCGCGCCACTGTAAATAACGCGAACCGAAACCGTCGATGAATACCGGTTTAAAAAACCACATTTCCAGGATAGAAGTCGCCCACATAAAGATAAACGAAACCGCCATGCCCATGCCGGCAAGAATCACCAGCCATGCAAACATCGGATGAATTTTAGTCAGCCACCAGGACAAGATGTCGGCAATCAGGAACGCATAGGGCATGCCGATTGCGATGCATTTATATTGCGTTGTCGTGGTCTCGGCAAAACTGAAAATAAGCCCCACAAACATGAAAATAAAACTGATGCCGAACAGATGGATATGCGAAACGCGGATTAACGAGCTAAAGGTCGCGCCCGTGTCTTGCGATGTTAAGGCTTTGAGTTGCTCAAACTTGGTAAAATCGGGCAAGCCGCCGGCCGCGCTTTCGTTATGGCACATCACGCAACGGCTCTCGATTATCTTGTCGATGCCGTCATCTTTATAATCTTCAATAAGCGCGCCATCCCTGACCCACTCCATGATCTTAAAACGCTCCTGTTCCGGCGCCTTGTCTTTCATCGAACCGTTAAGTTTCTGCTCCAATACGGTGCCCGAACGGTTGCCGTAATAACTGTAAACAATATCGTCAACCGACAAGCCGAATTTGCCGTCCGCCATTCCGTGAGTAAACAATATCTGCACCAGCGCAAAAAAATAGCCGATGCCGACTGTGCATAGATAACCGGTGAACAATACCTTGATAGGCGTATCGTGATCTTTTAGAGGAGTATATTTCATTGCCATATGCCGATTGATAAGTTGTGTTTCAGGCTCAATCCGAGCCCATGATTTCACGACTAGTGTATAACGCTCCAGCCGATCAACAAACTTCAATATTATTGTTGCCGTTCCGGTTTTCGCTTATAGCGGCTGTTCAACAGCCCCAAATCGGCACTGGCGCAATAATAATCCGGGCTAATTCAATAAATATGTTCGCTAAGGCTCTCTAGTACGTTAACGGCAAGAATAAAATCAAAACCGGACGGCAAAATTCGGGCGCCGTAATTCACTAAGATGCAATTGATGTGGAAGTAAAGATGGAACACGGATAACGCAGATTTTTACGGATTGACACGGATAAAGCTGAGTTGAGCAGCTTGTCTGCTCAAACGAAACTTATGCCCTTTGGGTATAAGTACTGAACATAAGTGTCCAACTCGTGCTCAAAGCCGGAGTGCAGGCTCCGCCTGCTTTACAAGCGCCAACAGTAGGCGCTTTACGACTGCAAAGATGCAGGAGGTACGACCCCACGGATGGGGGAGTTAGAATCGCGTCAGGAACAGCGATCGAGAGCAACGCAGGGAGCAGTTGCCGAGGTGAAGCTTGCACGCCAAAATACCGGAAAACTTAGCGAGATGACTTAAGGACTTAGCCCCGTAAAAATCCGCGCCAATCCGTCGCATCCGTGTTCCGTTTTTAAAATCATAAGCATCCGCCATTATTTAGTCAGGCTCTTGCTTTAAACTGCTTACCAGCAGGAAGCCAAGCACCCAAACCAGCAAGCCGCCGGCAATGATCACCAATATTTTAGTCACCGGAACGCCGACCAAAAATGTCATACGCTGCTGCCGCTGATTGCCGGCCTCGTCTTTTAAGTTGACGGTAAGCCTGTAGACGCCGCGTTGCGCAATAGTTTGCGAAATTGAAGCAAGGCCCGTGTCGATAGGCTGTTCAGGTTGCCGTTTAATCACGGTAAACGCCTCGCCGGGATGCAACCATGAAGTCAACGCTGCCAACTCCAATTCGACCAGGTCCTTGCCCTTCCCTGCTTGCAACGGTTCAACGGCCAGCACTATTTGCCCTAGTTCGGGAAAAAAATGGCAAAAATGCTTGCCTTCCAATTCAGGCTGGAATTGATAACCGCTGATTCTCAGGCGCGTATCGCCGACTGTCAGGAAACAACTATTGTTGTGATCGACGCCGTTATGGGCCAATGCCGGCCGGTGAACCAACAAAATGAGGAGCGTGATAATCAGCAAGTACGCTCGATTTGGCTTGGTTGCTAAATGTTTCAAAATACTTTCCGCCAATGTAAAAAGATTAGTTTATCAATTTATCGCGTAGCTTATACCCCAAGGGCATAAGTTTCGTTTGAGCAGACAAGCTGCTCAACTCAGCTTTAAGCTCCGTCATTAAAATTTAATCGGGCCCGCAGGTTAACAATGCTAGAATTTTGGCTCAAAAACCGCATCTTTATTCCGTTATTTCTGGAGCATCGTCAATGGGACCTCATTACCTGAACCGTTTTTTCACCCCTAAATCCGTCGCTATCGTTGGTGCTTCCGAACGCGAGGCCAGCGTAGGCTACCGGCTGTTGCTGAACATGCAGGAAGCCGGTTTCAGCGGCGGGCTTTATCCGGTCAACAACAAGCGCGAAACTTTATTAGGCTTGAAAGCTTATCCCGACCTGGGTTCAGTTCCCGAAGAAATCGACCTGGTCGTGATTTCGACGCCGGCGCCCAGCGTTCCCGACGTGATGCGCCAATGCGGCGAAAAAGGCGTGACGTCCGTAATCATCATCAGCGCAGGCTTTGGCGAGCTGGGCGCGGAAGGCAAGCGACTGCAACAGGAAGTGCTGGACATCGCCCACCGCTACAGCATCCGTATCATCGGCCCGAACTGCCTGGGCGTTGCACGTCCCAGCGGCGAACTGAATGCCACCTTCGGCGACGGCACGATTAAGGACGGCAGCCTGGCGCTGCTGTCGCAATCCGGCGCGGTCTGCACGGCGATCCTGGATTGGGCCAAATCCCAGGACATCGGCTTTTCGACGGTCGTATCGATGGGCGGCGCGGCGGACATCGATTTCGGCGAAGTGCTGGATTATTTGGCGACCGACAGCAAGACCACCGGCATCTTGATGTACGTCGAAGGCATACGCGACGCCCGCCGTTTCTTGAGCGGCCTGAAAGCGGCGGCGCGGCTGAAACCGGTGATCCTAATCAAATCCGGCCGCCACGAAGCCGGTTGCAAGGCCGCGATGTCACATACCGGCGCGATGGTCGGCGGCGACAATGTCTTCGATGCGGCGATTGCCAGGGCCGGCGTCGTCCGCGTTTACAGCATCAACGAACTGTTTTCGGCGGCCCGCGTATTGGCGAACAATTACATCGTCAAAAAAGACCGCCTGGCGATTATCACCAATGCCGGCGGACCCGGCGTGATGAGTACCGACCGCGCCGAAGACGTCGGCGTGCAAATGGCTGAACTGTGCCCTGCGACCATAGACGCACTGAACGAAGTCCTGCCGGTCCACTGGTCCCATGCGAACCCTATCGATATTTTGGGCGATGCGACTTCCGAGCGTTACCAAAAAGCGCTGGAAATTTGCCTTAAAGATAAAAACGTCGACGGCATACTGGTAATACTGACGCCCCAGGCCATGACCAATCCGAAGCAAGTCGCCGAATGCATCATTGAAGGCGCCAAAAACAGCAAAAAACCGGTACTGGCGTCATGGACAGGCGGCGCGCGGGTTCAGGAAGGCCGCAATCTTTTCGCGAACAGTAAAGTCGCCCACTTCAGCACGCCCGAAATTGCTGTCGATGCGTTTTCGTTCCTGACCAGTTATACGCAAAATCAAATCCTGCTGAAACAAATCCCCTCGCCTAGCGATGAATTGGCAGCGCCCGATATTGCGGGCGCGCGGCTGATTGTCGAACGCGTGCTTGCGGAAGGCCGCCAGGTTTTAACCGCGCAAGAAGCCAAAGCGATTCTGGCCGCGTTCCATATTCCGGTTAACCAGACCATTAAGGTTTCGAATGCCAAAGATGCAATGATTGCGGCGGAAACGATGCGTTTTCCGGTCGTGTTAAAAGTCAATATGGCCGAATTCAGCCATAAGTCCGATATTGGCGGCGTGCGGCTTAATATCGGCAGCGTCCAGGAGATTTCGCATCATTACCAGGAAATGGAAACCGCCATCAAGCAAAGACATCCGGAAGTTAAAGAAGTCGGCATGACCGTCGAGCCGATGTACAAATCGCCCAGCGGCCGCGAATTGATGATAGGCGTGGTCAGGGACCCTGTATTCGGCCCTGCGATCAGCGTCGGCCTGGGCGGCACGATGGTCGAAATTTTGAAGGACAGCTCCGTCGCGCTGCCGCCGCTGAATGCGTATATGGTTGAACAAATGCTCGCCAAAACCAAAGCCTCTAAGTATCTGGGCGCATTCCGCCAGTTACCGGCCGCGAACAAACAAGCCCTGGTCGACGTGTTGCTGAATGTCTCCGCGATGGTCAGCGAATTGCCGGAAATTTTAGAACTGGATATTAACCCGCTGATTGTCGACGAACACGGCGTAATGGCCGTCGATGCGCGGATTAAAGCGGAAACGTCGCACCAGTTGACTTCCTATTCGCATATGGCTATCCATCCTTATCCGCACCACTTGATCCAGCATCACCAATTATCGAACGGCGCGAATATTACGATCAGGCCTATCCGCCCTGAAGATGCGGGCCTGGAAAAAGATTTCGTGCACCGCTTATCCGAACGCACTAAATATTTCCGCTTCATGCAAGCCTTGCAGGAACTGACGCCGGAGATGATCGTGCGCTTCACGCAAATCGACTACGACCGCGAAATGGCCTTTGTCGCGGTCACCGAAGACGAAAACCTGCCGAACGAATTGGGCGTAGGCCGCTATATGGCGAACCCGGACGGCCATTCGGTGGAATTTGCGCTGGTCGTTGCCGACGACTCCCAATGCATGGGCATAGGCACCCGGCTGATGAAAGCGCTACTGCAAACCGCCAAATCCAAAGGCATCGCGTTTTTTGAAGGCGAGGTGTTGGCGATTAACAAGCCGATGCTGTCTCTGGTTACCAAGCTGGGCTTCAGTATTGAAAGCATCGCCGGAGATAGCGAAGTGGTGCAGGTGGTTAAGGATTTAAGGCAGTGATTTAGTTTAGGAATAGAACACGGATGACACGGACTGGGCTGATTTATACGGATTTTTTAAATAACCGAAGCTTAAGTCCGTGTCATTTTTACTAAGCGTGGCAGGTTTGAAGTTTAGTTTTACTTGCTGTTCTCGGCCAACTTCTGCCCGTCGCGACTGTCCGCTTTGCAGCAGTGAATATAGCGGAGATTTCGAATAGCTCGGTACGGCCCTTGAGGGATTCACTCAAATCACAGGTAATATCTATGCCTAGTTGAGAAAGCCTTTTCTGAAAAATTTTGAACTTTTTAGAAACCAATACATCTAAATTAACATTTTCCAGAAACGACAAATCAAACTTTCTATTTGGATTTGTGAGTAAATGCTTTGATGTTAAGCCATTTAGATATTTATCCTTGCGAGCATACCTTAAAATTCGGCGTTCATATCGCCTATAGCAGCGATTCTCTAATTTCCTTAGCCGCTCTATATAAGCCATAGAATCAGATGAATCGTATTCGATGCTTGAAATGCTGAGATAAAGCGCAAAAGCTTCATTAGCCAAATTTTTAAGTATCTTTAAACTAAGCATCTAGTTAAATCGAAAAGTAGTTTAACTAGATTTTATTAAAAGTATGTGTCAGTTTTATTACTTGGCCAATGACCGGTATCGAGAAACTCAAATCCCCATATCCGAATGCATCAAAGAAGCGATTGCCGCCACGGTTCAATTTATTAACTGATCGCCCTGCGGGCCAGCCTTATCGGCTGTTCAAATTCGCTCCAGGCGAATTTGTGCTTCGCCTCGGCAACTGCTCCCTGCGTTGCTCTCGATCGCTGTTCCAGACGCGATTCTACCTCCTGCATCCGTCCAGTCGAGAAGAAAGTATCCAAAGACCAATCCGCCGGGAGGGCGCGAGTCAGCAGGCGGCAAACGGGATTTAGTCCATCCGTCGGCGCTCACCTTCCGCTCGTTCCCAGATGTAGGCCGGAATACTCACAGGGCACAAGTAAGGCCGCCCGACGGCAGCAAGGGCGGACGTTTCCGGCAACCGGAACTGGCGTTATGCGGAGAACAGTCCGATAGGCAGACCTTCCAGGTTTTACGACTGCCATGGATGGCGGAAGTGCTGGAGCTGCCGGGAGCGGCTCCAGTAAAAACCTGGAAGGTCTAACCGGCTGCAAGCGGCCAATCTACGGCTGATATTTTTCGTGCTTTTCGTGGACGGTGCGTAACATCAGTTATTAAAGTGGGGCACTACGTTAATCTTTTCATTTAAAACTGTAAGACGGTTTCATTTATTCTTCGACTGGACGTTTCCAAACAGTTTTTTATGACCGATTGACTGTTTGCCCGAGCGAAACTGTCCTACAATTTTAAGCCTAACGCTATCGACAATTTCAATATAAGAAGCACTACAATGACAATCAAAAAAGATTTAAAACAAGAAATCGATCAATCAGATGGCAATTGTTTGGACTTAGTGCTTCGCCTGTTACAGCAATCTCTCCATCAGCAACAATCAAAGCATGACCTGTTAAACTGTTCACGCCCGGTTAATTACGCAGACGCCGAAACCGGTGACGGTCTAGCATTTACAGGCATTGAAAATGCCGCAGTTTTCGGGAAACAATTAAGAAAATTCGCTTGGCAAAGAAACTACTATCTCTGATCATTTGTTCTGCGATTACACAACCTCGTACGCTAGCTTACCGGACTGAAACGCACGATAATGAGATCGATATATTCTTATTCGTTGAAGCTATATAAAATTTATCCTAATCAAAATGGCAATATACCTGGGACAACGCGAATATGAATTCACTGGCCTCTTTTATCAGTTGTATGCTTGCGGCGAACAGTCCATCATCCGGCTATCCGTTTTCTCAAATTAAGACTCGCTGATGAATAGCTTAAATAATACTGGCAGTAATATCGTGATTGTGGATGATCTAGCGAATAATCTTCGCGTTTTGAGCGAGATTCTGCAATCGGGAGGATATACCGTGCGCCCGGCGCTAAATGGGGAAATCGCCTTGAAGTCGATCAGGTCCAAATTACCCGACCTGATCTTGTTGGATGTTCGCATGCCGGGTATGGATGGATACGAAGTCTGCCGGCAGCTCAAGAGCGATCCCATGACTCGGGAAATTCCGGTTATTTTCATCAGCGCTTTAAACGACATTGAAGATAAATTGGCCGCGTTTAACGCCGGCGGTGCCGATTACATATCCAAGCCTTTCCAGATGGCCGAGGTGTTGGCGCGGGTCGCGACGCATACGGCTTTATTTAAGTCCCGCCAGGCGCTTAAAGCTCGCGAGGAATGTCTTCAGCGCAGCCTGCGTGATATGGAAGCAGCACATTTACGCTTGAAAGAAATGAGCAGCGAGCTACTGCAATCCGAGAAACTGGCGTCGATAGGGCTTTTAGCCGCCGGAGTTGCTCACGAAATTAACAACCCTATCGGTTTCATCAGCTCGGATCTCAATATCCTAAAAAGTTATGTCGGCTCCTTACTGCGCTTGATAGACGAATATGCCTTGCTGGAAACCAATGCGCCGGACGATATGCTAAAACGGATAGACGAAACCAAGCAGGAAATCGATTTACCGTTTTTGCGCCAGGATGTGATGGAATTGATAGGCGAGTCAATCGATGGGAGCGAGAGAGTGTGCAAAATTGTCCAGGATTTGCGCGATTTCTCGCACCCCGGAGACTCGGAATGGCGGCAAGTCAACCTGAATACGGCATTGGATAGCTCGTTAAACCTGGCCTGGAACGAAATTAACCACAAGGCGGAAGTCATCAAAGATTACGATGATGTGCCGATGGTCGAATGCCTGTACGATCAAATTAGCCAAGTATTCGTTAACCTGTTGGTTAATGCCGCTCAAGCAATAGGCGAAAAAGGACAAATCACGTTACGAACGCGTAGTGAGAATGAGTGGGTGACTGTCTCGGTTATCGATAACGGCTGCGGCATAGCATCCGAAAATACCGAAAAAATATTCGATCCGTTCTTTACCACTAGACCGGTCGGCAAAGGCACTGGCCTAGGACTATCGACGTCCTACGGCATTATTACCAAACATGGCGGCAGGATTGTTGTAGACAGTGCGGTAGAAAAAGGAGCCGCGTTTACAGTGTGGCTGCCTGTTAAACGTAGCGATTCAGCATAACTATAACGCCTGTAACATCAAGCAGGACGCGGCTTGCCCCCCAATTTCCAACGTTGCCGCGATGTCAGTACGCCATCCTGAAAAATCTCCGATACCCTATCAAACCCAGTAACAAAATAACCGCTCCGCCAATAACCGGCCTATCTCCCCACCTTGCATAAGGCGTCATGCCGCCCATCGGGATTATTGTTCCGGTCAGCGCGGTTTCCTGGAACAGCGGCGCTTGAGCGATGATTTCACCGTTCGGCGAAACGATTCCGGTCATACCGGTATTGGTGGATCGCAACAAAAAACGTCCGGTTTCGATCGCCCGCATTCTTGCCATTTGCATATGCTGATAAGGTTCTATCGAATCGCCGAACCAGCCGTCGTTGGTCACGTTGACCAGATAAGCGGCATCCGGCAAGCCTTGTGCGCTTAGCTCGCCAAATGCGTCTTCGTAACAGATCAAGGTTACGAAAGGATAACCGCCCGCTTTCAGCAACGGCTGGTTTATCACCCCCGGCGTGAAATTGCCGAGCTTTATATTGACCATGTCCAACACGAAACCCGATAAAGGCTGTAGCGGCAGGTATTCGCCAAAAGGCAGCAAGTGGATTTTGCGATACATGCCTTCCTCTTTGCCGATCGTGATTGCCGCATTGTATTTTTTATCCGGATCGGCATCGTGCACCGGCACGCTGACGATTAAATCGGTTTTGTGCTGCTTCGCGTCGTTGCCCAGCGGTACTAAAAAAGTATCGTTAACCTGATCCAAATAGGCCGGTATCGCGGTTTCCGGCCAGATGATGACGTTGGAATCCCAATACTGTTCTGTCATTCTTTTATATTTCAGCAGCGTGTTGATTTTATTTTCCGGCCGCCATTTTTGATCCTGCGCAATATTGCCTTGAATCATCGCTGCACGAATGGGCTCGCCAATCGGATATGTCCATGCGGTATTCCTCAACAGATCGCCCGCCCCCCACAGGACGGCAAGCAGCATGATTAACGGCGGAAGATTTTTTAAAGGCCCATCGCGATGAACTTCACGTAATGACGTACGGTAAGAATAATGGCTCAACAGTGAAATATCGCACCTTGCAGCTATTTGAAAAATTTCAACCGCAATCGAAGCGCTTAGCGCTGCAATGAAGCCGGTGCCGTAAACGCCGCATACCGGTATGTATCCTGCCAGAGGCGTTTCCAATTGCGAGTAGGCAATCTGGAACCAGGGGAAACCGTTCAACACCCAATAGCCTCGCAGGTATTCGACGAGTATCCAAACGACCGGCATCAATATGAATCGAAGTGCCCCGTTATTTATGGGCGTTATTTTTACCGAAAGATAGCCGGCCAACGCCGGGAACAATGCCAAAAAACCAGCGAATAATCCTGTTAACAAGCTCGAGCCCAATGCGCCGGCTCCGCCAAAATCGTGCATGCTGATATAAACCCAGGATACGCCCGAACCGAACGACCCCAAACCGAATAAATAGCCGCGCATCGCAGCGCGCTTGGCTGAAATGTCCTGCCAACAGGCAAACAAAAACGCCAACGCCAACAGCGCGAAGAAGGAATAATCGAAAGGAGCAAAAGCTAAAGCGAATAAAATCCCGGCAACCGGGGCGCAAAAATCCCAACACTTACTGTTTGAATGCGGCATGTTTGGTTTTCAAATGGATAAACAAAGGCTCACTGAAACTAACCGTCATCATATCAAAAACACCACGGGATAGTTTATGCTCTAAGCGCTTATTGTCTACGGCAAACATAAGTACAATTGCCTAATGATTGACAGCCCTTGCCAATCCTGTTTTTATGACGCCTTTCGCTTTCCTAGGCTGTTGGCAGGTCCGCGCATATTTTTCCGATTCGGCGCAACTCATGAAATCATCGTTATTCATTTTTATAATATTGTCGCTGTGTTCATTTAACGCCGTCGGCAAAAAACTCTACAAATTTCAGGACGAACAAGGCGTATGGCATTTTACCGACAAGCCCGCCGAGGCACTGCAAAAAGGCGACGAGCAAAAAGTTGAAGTCCGCCAGCTTAAAGTCACCCACAAACAATTAGTCTGGCTGTTGCAATCGGGTGAAGAGCGGCATCCGCAGTGCTATATTCGTAATGATTATGCGGGACCGATAGAAGTTGAAATCGATTTTTCCGAACGGGACAATGTCCAGGCGACGCCGGACCTGCCCAGACGCTTTGTTGTCCCTCCCGGAAAATCGGACTCGCTTTTCCAGGTAAATCCAGTCAATGAACATGAAGCATGGCGGCTTGGGCTTAAATACCGCTACATCGTCGGCAGGCCTTTACCTAATTACAGTTCCAATGCCGGCTATTTGCCGCCGATAGCGCCCGATGCATCGTTTAGAATTTCCCAAGCTTTCGGCGGCAGTTTCAGCCATACCGACGAACAAAACAAATACGCCGTCGATATCGTCATGCCGGTTGGCACCCCGGTTTATGCGGCTCGGTCGGGCATTGTGCTGGAAGCCGAGGATGATTTTTATAAAGGCGGCACGAATAAAGCCTACAGCACCGAAGCCAACAACATCAGGATCTTGCATGACGATGGCTCCATGGCGGTCTATGCACATTTGGAATTGGAGAAAGCCCAAGTTTATCCGGGCTTGGAGGTGGCGGCGGGGCAATTGATCGGTTATTCGGGCAATACCGGTTTTACCTCCGGCCCGCATTTGCATTTTGCGGTTCAGATTAACCGGGGCATGGAATTGGCCTCAGTGCCGTTTACGTTTATCAATCAAACCGGGCAAGCCGAGGAACCGTTGGTAAACACTTGGCTTAAAGGCGTTGCGCCTTCTCAGATGGGGCATGCTGTTAAATAAGATGTAGGGCGCGCCGTGCGCGCCTTCTCCGATATTTAAAATTGCTGCTATCTCTTTGGCGCGCACGGCGCGCCCTACTCGATTAACATTTGATTTGTTACTCACTTTCTTAAGTTGGCATGTATGAGTTGCAAACCATGTCCCGCTCAGGCCACTCTTTTGGCGATTTCAATGTCTTTACGCAATAAGTCGTTGACTAATGATTGCAAGCTTTCCTGTGTCGTTAAATTTTTTTCATTACGATACTGAATAACGTCCTTATCTAAATATATCGGTAATTGAACGTCTTCAACAGGCACATAAAATTTACCTTGTTCGGCATTAGAAAAATCATATTCTTCTTTCATTTTGTAAGCCTCTTCATATAAGTAGCGGTCTCGGTAGCCGTTGCTTTTCTGGCGAAAATAATTCTGACGACGTCATCATATCGAAAGGTATGAACAACTAACAGCATTTGTTCATTCAAGCTTTTACCCAATAAAAGCCAACGTTCTTCCGTTTCCGAATGTTCATCATCAGGCATGCTTAAGGCAAAAGGATCGGAAAACACATAGGCAGTACTGCTAAAATTAATACCGTGTTTACGAATATTTAGCTGGTTTTTATTTTCATCCCATGTGAATTTCATTTGTGTTTTTCAAGATGGCTTGTTTAGTAGAGGGTGGATCGTTTACCTTTTCGAGTTTCAGCTACATAGGAAATCTTGATTTTAAAATAAGTTTCCTGCTGGAATATTTTAGTGGAACTCAGAGTCTTCTGGTATTCATAAATGGAGCGCGATGCGCCCCCTACCGAGCATGGGAAAATTAGATAAGCCAATTGCGAAACATTGACATCATTCGAAATGACTCATAATGTCCATACGTTGATGAGGAATACCGATAATATCAATGCCGTTTTTTTTAATGGTATAGAAAATGATATGCCTTCCTTCCAGAAAACCGTAATAGCCGGATTTGATGTCGTTCCGTTGTTTACCAAGCTGTGGATTTTCCGCAAGCCACGAAAAACGGGATATCATTGAGCGGATGTATCTGTCCGCCTGATCCAGGCCCCATTTATGAAATGAATATAACCAGATTTGTTCCAGGTCATTTTCAGCCAGTTGCCTGATGCGGTAGCTTGACGTCATTTGACGTATTTTTCATGCAAAGCCGCAATAAAAGAATCGCCATCAAATTCCTCTGCTACCGGGCTGTTCTCTCCCGCTTGAAGCTTGATTCTTAATGCTTGAAGCTTAGTATCATCCTCTTCGAGTTTTCGAAGCCCGGCTCGAACAACTTCGCTGACGGACTGGAATCGTCCTTCCTTTATTTTCTCAACCACAAATCTGTCAAAATGCTCACCCAACGTGACTGATGTGTTTCTAGGCATATTATTGACCTCCCGCTAAATGTATTAAATATTAATACCCGAAATCAGGGAAGTCAAAATCTGCGCTTGGAGGCTTGCCCGGTAATAGACGCGTGTAAATCGGGTATCAGCTTTTCGTTGCCCGACAGGTACCTTATGATGAGGAAGTCTGGTGAAATCGGCAAATCGTTTTATATTAAAGACTGAAAATGTTGGGCATAATCAGCATGCCCAACCCGGCTAATACGTTGAATTTATTGTTCACATAAAAGGCATGAGACATTCTTGAGT
Organism: Candidatus Methylobacter oryzae; assembly: GCF_003994235.2. Lineage (GTDB taxonomy): Bacteria > Pseudomonadota > Gammaproteobacteria > Methylococcales > Methylomonadaceae > Methylobacter_A > Methylobacter_A oryzae. The sequence goes on along the minus strand of NZ_RYFG02000086.1, from coordinate 589 downwards.
GCTCGAGTAAATTTGCTCGTAAGAGACTTGCTTTACAAAATTGTTGTAGTCTCCAACGGCAGAATCATTCAATTTAATTTCGCATAGATTGTGGAATTTCCGATCGTCTGCTATTAATATGGCAATACGAGGTGATAATGCATAATAAAATTCAGTACTTGCCGGTATTTCCTTCCCGAATTGCTCGACGGCATGCGTATTGAAAAATAGGTTGATCTCCAGTGATGAAGTTGATACCCGACGCATTTTTCAATAGAACAATTTTATATTTTCTTTGAGAAAATAAGCTGAGTGCCATGCTGACAGCGTCAATGTTCCTCATGAGCGGCCATGAGTTGTTTATGTTTACTCCAAATTGTCGATCCATATCTTTGAACGCTAAGAAAACATTTTCCTGAATTCTCTTTGTCCTTACTAACTGCATGCATAAATAATAGGAGAATTCTGCGCGCCCACGATCATCCTCAAAGAACGATAGGTCTCCCGCCAAAATTTTTCTATAGAAGTTACGCATTGACCGCTGGTTAATATTGTGGATTGAGCTGGTCTTTGCCCGGCATAAAGCCGGTGATGAACGTGGCGATAACCT
>NZ_RYFG02000085.1 GCF_003994235.2 Candidatus Methylobacter oryzae | reverse complement strand
GAGGTTATCGCCACGTTCATCACCGGCTTTATGCCCGGCAAAGACCTGCTCAATCCACAATATTAACCAGCGGTCAATGCGTAACTTCTATGAATATAGCCAGCGATAACGTTTACGCGATTATTTTAGCCGCGGGCGCGTCCAGCCGTATGGGGCGCCCGAAGCAATTGCTCGAATGGCGCAACCGTTCGCTGCTGGAACATGCGGTCTTAAATGCCCAAACGGTTCTTGGCGAACGGGTTATTGTGGTGTTGGGTGCTCATGCTGATGCGATACAAGCCTCCGTCGATCTGAGCGCCGTTACTGTGATTGAGAACCCTGATTGGCGGGAGGGTATGGCTGCTTCGATTCGTGCCGGCGTGCAAGCGCTGCCGGAATCGGCAGCCGCAGCATTGATCCTGTTATGCGATCAACCGCTGGTTAACGCCGAGCATATGCAAAACTTGCTGAATGCTTGGCAAAATGCACCGGCTCGCATTGTTGCCAGCCAATATCACAATTCAGTTGGGGGGCCGGCGTTGTTTCCGGCTGGATTTTTTGAACATCTGCTGAGCCTTAGCGGCGACCGTGGAGCTAAGCCTGTTTTGATGAAGTTCGAGGACAGACTGATCAAAGTCCCTTTGCCGGAGGCGGCGCTTGATGTTGATAGCGCGGGGGATTTTGATCGGTTAACCGGTTGTTATCCAGGCTATTAGCTGTGTCTGCTGTGTGAGTTTTTCTATTAAATAGGTTATTGGCGGCTGTTCATTCTATTTCTCAGGAGTTCAGCGCTTCTTTTACTATGAAGCGCGGCAAGAATTATTATTTTCTCGTCTTTAAATAAGCATAGGACTTTCGTAACCCTAGCCGAATAGGTTATGCTGTCTGGCATGATCACGAAACAACGTTACGTCGAATACTTGATCTGCACACCGATCAACTACACCTGCTTCAACTTGTCCGCATTTGGAGCATGTCAGCCACGACGTGGTGAGCAACTTCCTGAAACAGATCCGAATAACGGCGAGGCAGGTGTGGGAGCTGGTCAAGGGGCTGATCCACAATACCGAGGGCTCGTTCTTGATTATTGACGACAGCGTCCAAGACAAACGCTATTCCAAGTCGATCGAGTTGGTCAAGACTCAGTACAGCGGAGCGGTGGGCGGCTTGGTGCGCGGCATCGGCGTCGTCAACCTGGTCCATAGTGACGGCCAGGACCATTATCCGGTGGATTACCGCATTTATCACAACGTCGTCGACGGTAAGACCAAGAACGACCATTTCAAGGACATGCTGGTTAACGCCATTGCCGACAAGGCGCTCAAGGCGAAGACGGTATTGTTCGACAGTTGGTACGCCTCCTGGGAAAACCTGAAACTTGTTCATTCGCTCAAGCGAACCTTTTACACGACCTTAAAAAGCAACCGCATGATCAGCCTCAGTAAAGAAGAAGGCTATGTGCATCTTGATGAGATCGAGTGGACGCCGGAACGGCTCCGATTCGGTGTCGTCGTCAAACTGAAAAAAGTACCGTTCAAGGTCAAATTGTTCAAGCTAGTCGCCCCAAACGGCGACATTGACTGGCTCATTACCAATGAGCTGGACGATAACCTGACCGCGCAGGTCGCTCAACACGCGAACGACGTGCGCTGGCAGGTCGAGGAATTTCACCGCGAACTCAAACAGTTGACCGGCTCCGAAAAATGCCAATGCCGTAAAGCCCGCTCTCAACGGAATCACATCGCCTGCTGCTACCACGTGTGGATTTCCTTGAAAGTCAAAGCGAACACCTTGAAAAAGTCCCTCTATCAAGTCCGGGCTGATTTGTTTTCCGACTATTTGCAGGCCGAACTACGTCATCCCAGAATTAAGGCTTATTCGGGAGGATAGCGAAAGTCCTAATGAAGTTTGTGAAGCGATTGAGCGAAGCTGAGCAGCGCACGTTGTTGGATGCGTCACGGTATGCCTCTTGGCCGCGATTCCGGCAACGGGCACATGCGGTTCTTTTGAGTGGTAAGCGCTACAGTTTGACACAGTTAGCGGACATTTTTGAGGTAGACCGGGACACGGTTTCTGGATGGCTGAAGGCATGGGAACAGCATGGACAGTTAGGTCTTCGCGACCAGAAACACTCGGGACGCCCTCGCAAGGGAACGGAGTCAGACCTGGAATGGCTGTGTGAGATGACCCCAGATGCGCCGCACCAGCTTCGGGTCGTGTGCGAGCGCTTCCGGGCACGAACGGAGTGCGCTGTATCACTGTATCACTGGACACAGTGCGGCGCTGGTTGAAAGAAAAGGGCTGGCGGTGGAAACGCTGCCGCCGGAGCCTGAAGGACAAGCGTGACGAAGCGGAGTTTTTGGCGGGCAAGCGGATATTGCAGGCCTTCCATGAGCGGGAAGCGATCGGAAAGCTTGATGTCTTCTACCTTGACGAGAGCGGCTTTAGTTCCCGTTCTTGTGTGCCTTACGCATGGCAGCACAAGGGTGAAACCTTGCGCCTACCCGCCAATGTGCCGGGTCGAACCAACATCATCGGTTTTCTGAATCGGAACAATGAGGCTTATTGGCACACCGCGGATGGCTCGGTCACCCATCAGGAGATCATCGCCGCAATGAACGGTTTCATCCGCTCACGTAACATTGAAAAGTTGACCATCGTGGTGATGGATAATGCATCGTTCCATCGGAAGGCCGTGGCTGAAGCTGGCTGGAAATGGTTGGAGCAGCGTGTTTGGGCTTGGTTCCTCCCGGCCTATTCGCCCGAACTGAATCCAATCGAGATATTATGGAAGAAAATCAAATACGAGTGGTTGTCTTGGGCGGCCTACCATTGTTATGAAGCGATGCGCTCTGCGTTGAGCGAAATATTTGAAAATTTGGGTGGCAAATACCGGGTTAATTTTGCATAGATACTTAACATCAGGTAACAATTATTTCTAATAGTTAGAATGCGATGAAAACAAAAAGAAAAATATTGATTCTAGGGATAAGTGAGTTACTGACAGCAGGAATGGCAAGTTATCCGATGCCGGTTTACGCAATGACGGACATTGAAAAAGCAGTGGAAGACATGGAAAAATCAGTGGATGCGGTAGCTAAGGCGGTCGGGGTTCCTAAAGAGGTATTGCATAAAATAGGCAGGGCTAAAGAGGCGGTGGGTAAAGAGGATGATGTGGCTAAATCATCGCCGGATAAAGCGAACAAAGCAGGAAGGGCGCAGAAAACAGTCGCGGAACAGCCGGGATTAGCTAAAGCCGTTGGCGAGGATAAAGCCAAAGCCGCCACCTTTGCCCTTGGTTTGGGCGATATGGTCATGAAATCAGCTCTTAACCAACCTCTAAATGCTGAGATTGAGCTGTTTTCAATGCAAAGTGACGATTTAACAAGTTTAGCCGTGTCGCTGGGATCGCAGGAAGAATTCTCCCGCGTTGGCGTTGATAGACCTTCATTTCTGACAGATATTGATTTCAGCATCCAGAAGAAGGCGAACGGTACTTCTTATATTAAATTAACCACCTCGAATCGGATTGCTGAGCCGTTTCTTGACTTCGTTCTTGAAGTCCGTTCCAAACATGGACGTATTCTTCGCGAATTCACGGTTCTGGTAGATCCTGTTAGATATTCAGGTGAGCTCTCTACACCCAAACGGATCGATATTCCCGCAACGCCTAAATCGACTATCGCGCCCGACGCTGGCTCTATTACTGCAGTGGCGCCTCCTCCTATTCCCGCGCATACTCAAGCGCTGCCGGTGCTTAAAAATAACACCGGAGTAAGCTACGGCCCAATCAAACGTAAGGACACACTAGAGGGAATTGCCCAGCGAATGCGAGTCAATGAGTCGGTAACCATTAATCAGATGATGGTTGCTATTGTTCGCGCCAACCCGAATGCTTTTTACAATGGCAATATCAATCAAATGAAGTCTGGTTACGTGTTGCGGATTGAAGATCCTTCGATAGTTACCAATCTTATCGCGGCAGAAGCGGATGCCGAGATGGAACGGCAGCGTGTAGAGTGGCAGGCCCGCAAGAGCGGCCGCCCGGTAGTTCAGGCAGCGATGCCAGAATATCAAGTTAAGGTTGCGACAACCTCGGCCAATACCGCACAACAGCATCTTGACTTGAATATGCCGAAAACAAAGGATACTGGCAACAGCAAGGCAGTATGCCAGAGCGAATTCATAGCAGTCGAGGCACTGGATGCAAATCCACAAGATACGGAGAAGTTGAATACCTGCATTACTGATGTCCAGGATCAACTTCAGATAATGAAGCAGTTCATTAAGCTCAAAGATCAAATATTGGAAATGCAGCGGCAGATCATGTTCAAAGACAAGGAAATAACCGCGTTGCAAGAGCCTCTGGCTGTCAAATCGGCTGAAAGTGCTCAAGCCCCCGAGGTATCCTCGGAGCAGGTGCCGCCAGAGCCTAAAAAGACTGCTGAGTTAGTTAGCATACCGAAGCCAATTGTGCCTGCACCGGCAGTTAAAGAAGAAAAGAGTGAATTTCTAGCTTCGTTTTTATTATATGGCAGCCTTGGTTTAATCGTAATTGTTGTCGGTTGGGTTGTGGCCAGTCGTCGTCGGATGTGGAATGGCAATCTAGAAAACATTGTCAACATTAAAACAGAAGGAGTATCCAAGACGGGCGTTATTACTAGTGTTGAAAAACCGGTAGCCAGTGCTTCTGCTAAGGCCAAGGTAAGTGCTGTCGAAGATGAGGGCCCTGTCGGCTCGACAGTGATTGACCCCGTTATGGAAGCTGGAGTATATCTGGTATACGGACTTCATCAGAAAGCTGAAGAGATTCTCCGTTTAGCCATGGAAGAAACCCCGGACCGGAATGAACTCAAGATCAAGATGCTGGAAGTCTATCTTGCAGAACAAAATCGTGAAGCTTTCGAGAAAGAAGCTCAAGAAATGTATGCTATTTTGGGCAATGGTTCAGATCCGTTGTGGACCGAGGTAGTGCGCATGGGCGAAAAACTGAATATAACGTTTAAAGAGTTAATAAGTTCGTAATAATTTTACGCTGTCCCGGTCAAGCTTACCTTCGACTTCCGGCAGGCACTTGTGCCAATAGCGCTTCAAGTGCAATACGCCCAAGTTGCCGGTTTCCAGCGAAGAAGTGGTCAATTCAGGTTTTGCAGTCATCGATTCTTTATAGGCTTTAGTTGTGATGTAATCCCATTGAACAGTGGTGAGCTTTGACCGTGCCTTAAGAGTGATGAATGGGATTTTTTCTTTTTGACAAAAGCCAGGCCACGAATTTTCTTTATCAAAGCCTTTGTCTTTTCTGGTGATTTCAACAAACTTTTGCATTTTACCCCCGTAACGTAATGAGCCTAAGGTGATATATACGATTCAATTGTCTTATAAGGGGCTGATATTTTTCATGAATTTATCATGTGATATTTAATTGAGTCATGGCACATCACCTGTTGTTTTAACTCTTTGGGCGTTAAGGCTTGAATAATGGGGCGATATATTGCCGGGAACGCCAGTTCTCGCTGTCGCTCGAACTGCCTTTTTGCTCCGCATGGTGAGCCGTAAGTCGCCAATTAACTATTGATTAATTGTTTAGCCATGTGGTGTTGACCGGTTGGCGTTGCCCATTAATTCCCACTAAATGGTTATGGGCAAGGATTGGAAGTATGTAATTAATACACCGCACATTGCGATTTTGGGCGCGGGTCGCTCTGCATAGAGGGCCTGCCTGTCTTAATGAGTTGCTAGACCTAATTTCACAAACGTTCTCAGCGGTGTGATTATTTTCAGTCAAGTAATGAAGTGCATCCTCAAACGCAGCGCGCGTGATAGTTAAGCCATTGCGTTGCGGTAATATTGTCACTGAATTTTGAGTAATGTGTGAAATTCTAAAAGATCTAAAATTTTGATCGTCAGGCGTTCTAAATTCCTGACCGATAGCTAAAATTTGAAAAACGTTTTGGATATTGTTAACGCATAATTTACACAATTTTGTATCTCCAAAGAGGTCTAGCAAGTTTTAAGGCGCGCACAGAGCATGTCTTGGTTTTAGCCGCCTAAATATTTTTGCTTATCCCGCCCCAACCAATAACCCTCGGCCAACTGCTGCGCCTGCTCCTGTGTATCAGCTTTACCCAACAACTTAAGCGCAATCGCCGCCGTGCCGATGATCGACGCTTCGGCGAATTCGTCTTCAACTTTGCCTTGCCAGACCAATGCCAATTGTTCGGGTTCGAGCACTTCCGGTTTGATATGCCGGTGCTTGAACAAAGCCGGCCAGTTTTCGTCGGACAACTCGCCGTTATGCACGCTTTGCACCAGGCATTCCATGTCCGGATTGCGTTCGGTTTCGCCGCCTTCGCCTTTTAACACCGACATGTGTGGTTGATTCAGTAGCGCCGCCGCTTGTTGGTGGACGGGGCGGTAGCCGGGGTGAAAAATGCCTTGAATGCTGTATTCGGCATTGAACGGGTTCAGCAAGCGCACCAGCGTATGTACCGGCGAGCGCAGGCCCAGCAGCGGGCGCAGCTCGATGATTTCGTGCAGTTTCGGGCAAAAATGCTCCAGCGATAAATAGCTGAACCGTTGTTGCTCCAGTTGCTGTTTGGCTTCTTCGATGGAATTCGCACATTTTAGGCCCAAATAGCTGAGCATGTTTTCGGTGTACAGCCGGCCGGCGGTATGGCCGCTGGCCCCGTGCATGAACACGGTGATGCGGTTTTCGGCCAGCAATAAAGCCGACAGCAAGAACCAGGGCAGATGCCGCCGTTTCCCGGCATACGACGACCAGTCCAGGTCGACTTTGGCGGTATGTCCGGCCAAATTGAAAATGTCGCGAGCGGCCTGGGCAAAACCGGCCAATTCTTCCGGCGTTTCTTCCTTGACGCGCATCAGCATCAGGAATGCGCCAAGTTGGACCGGCAGCACCTGGTCGGTCAGAATCATCGTCATCGCCTTATAGGCTTCGTCCTGGGTTAACGGCCTTGAGCCTTTTTTGCCTTTTCCAAGGATGCGGATGTATTCGGCGAACGGATGTTCTGGGGACGGCGTTTGTTCGTGGTGTGTGAATGTCATAATGTAAATTTAAAATAATGGTCGACTAATAAGGCAATGAATACGACGGTCAGGTACATCAAAGAATAAAAGAAAGTTCGCATTGCGGTTTTGTCGTCTTTCCGGCGCATCATCAAAATGGCGAAATAAATAAAGCCCAGTCCCAGCGGTACGACCGCGCCCAAATAAATCAGGCCGCTCATTCCAGTCAGGTAGGGCAGCAACGTGACGATGAACAACAAAAACGAATACAGCAGGATCTGTAAACGGGTGTATTCGACGCCGTGCGTGACCGGCAGCATCGGGATGCCGACTTTGGCAAACTCCTTGCGTTTTGCGATGGACAGCGGCCAGAAATGCGGCGGCGTCCAGGCGAAAATAATCAGGAATAGCAGCAGCGAATAAGGATGCAGTTCATTGGTCATCGCGCACCAGCCCAACATCGGCGGCGTCGCGCCGAATGCGCCGGCGATAACGATGTTTTGCGGTGTTGCCCGTTTCAGGTAAACCGTATAAATAATCGCGTAGCCTAGTGCCGATAAGAACGTCAGCAATGCGGTCAGCGGATTAACGAGAGCAATCAGCAATGCCATTGCGACAACGCCCAATATTGCGGCAAAAGTGATGACGTTCGTTGAGCTTAATTCGCCTTTCGGCAAGGGGCGGTGTTTGTTGCGATCCATCTGCGCATCGGCTTCGCGGTCAATGTAATGATTAATCGCGGCGGCCGAGGCGGCGGCCAGGGCAATACCTAAACTGCTGTAGATAAACAGGCCGATCGGCGGCATTCCAGGCACGGCTAATAACATCCCCGCAATAGCCGTAAAAACGATCAGGGCAACCACTTTGGGTTTGCATAATTCAAGATAACTTTTCCAGGATGGGCGGAGGGATTCGCTAGTCATTATTTAATAGGTTCCAACTTTTAGTTTAGTGGTGCGGCCCCGGTGGAAACCGCGGAAATGGCGTTGTAGACGTTCCATAAAGCATTGCCGGGAGCGGCATAGGAACGATGATTAGTTGGTCTATAGAATACAGTGAACGATTGATTATTGAAATAGTTCGGTCTACCGACCATGGTATCGGAACATTAAAATAACCGAGATTCGGCGGAAGAATGATAACGCAAAATTAGCGGCTATCTTTTTCAGAGGCGATGATATAGAACGTCGTATCTTAATGGTCGAGTAAATCAGCACTATCCGAATCCCTTGTCTGTATGGGATAATAAGCGATTTGATTTTGGCGATATTTCTTTTTAACCGACATAGCCGCAGGGCGTAAGAGGACTACATAATGGATGAGAATAAAAAGAAAGCGCTAGGCGCGGCGCTGATGCAGATAGAGAAGCAATTCGGCAAGGGCTCTGTTATGCGCATGGGCGATGTGGCCGCTTCGCGCGACATTGATGTGGTTTCTACCGGTTCTTTGGGTTTGGATATCGCTTTAGGTTGCGGCGGTTTGCCCCGCGGCCGCATTATCGAAATTTACGGTCCTGAATCGTCCGGCAAGACGACGTTGACGTTGCAAGTAATTGCCGAAATGCAGAAACTCGGCGGCACGGCCGCATTTGTCGATGCCGAGCACGCTTTGGATCCTAGTTATGCCGAGAAAATCGGCGTTAATGTCGATGACTTGCTGGTTTCCCAGCCGGATACCGGCGAACAGGCATTGGAAATTACCGACATGTTGGTGCGTTCCGGTGCGGTCGATGTGGTCGTCGTCGATTCGGTGGCTGCGTTAACGCCAAAAGCCGAAATTGAAGGCGATATGGGTGATTCGCATATGGGCTTGCAGGCGCGGTTGATGTCTCAGGCTTTGCGCAAATTGACCGCTAATATCAAGCGCTCCAATACGCTGGTCATTTTTATCAACCAAATCCGTATGAAAATCGGTGTTATGTTCGGTAGCCCTGAAACAACAACCGGCGGTAATGCGCTTAAGTTCTACGCATCGGTACGTCTTGATATTCGCCGTATTGGCTCAATTAAGAAAGGCGAAGAAGTTATCGGCAATGAAACTCGCGTAAAAGTCGTCAAAAACAAGGTTGCTCCGCCCTTTAAACAGGCTGAGTTTGAGATTTTATACGGTGAAGGTATTTCATTTCTTGGCGAGCTGGTTGATCTGGGCGTCAATTACGGCTTTATCCAGAAATCGGGTTCCTGGTACAGCTATGGCGACGAAAAAATCGGCCAAGGCAAGGATAATGCAAAGGTCTTTTTAAAGGAACATCCTGAAAAAGCAAAAGAACTTGAAGCAAAAATAAGAGCTGAAGCTTTCGGCAAAAAAGTTGCTCCTCTTGTTGAAGAGCACGGAGTCGATGAGGATGAGTAGTTTTTTTGAACGCAGAAACTGAAGGCGAAAAGACCCTCGTTGCGCAAGAAATTCAGGAAATTTGTTTGCGGTTATTAGCGCAAAGAGAGCACAGCCGGAAAGAGTTGCTGAATAAGCTGGCTCTAAGAGGTTTTAGCAGGGAAGATGCGCAACCTGTCATCGACGAGTTGGCAGGGCAAGGTTGGCAGGACGATCTAAGGTATGCTGAAAGTTATGCACGGTCCCGTATCCAGAAGGGTTACGGCCCTATTCGCGTCAGTTACGAACTTTCGCAAAACGGTATAGCGTCGTTTGATCTTGAACATATTGTGCAGGAAGAGGCCGGTGGTTGGGTTGAGCTGCTGGAGCAGGTTTACAGCAAGAAATATGGGCGCGACACTGTGTTGGATCGTAATGAGTGGGCAAGGCGCGGCCGTTTTTTATTGCATCGTGGATTTTCCGGCGCGATGGTCAGTGCGTTATTCGATGAGTTAAATATTAGATTTCTCTAGGTTATGGGTAGATTTGGTACGCCCCGATTTTTTAAAAGCATTTATTTATTATGAAAAAGATGACTAGCGCGCAATTGCGCACCGCCTTTCTGGAATTTTTTCGCGAGCGTGGACACTCCGTGCAGCCTTCAAGTTCTCTGGTTCCTGGTAATGATCCAACCTTGCTGTTTACCAATGCCGGCATGGTGCAGTTCAAGGACGTGTTTTTAGGCAGAGATCACCGCGACTATAACAAGGCTGTGACCAGCCAGCGTTGCGTGCGGGCGGGCGGCAAGCATAATGACTTGGAAAACGTCGGTTATACCGCTAGGCATCATACTTTTTTTGAAATGCTGGGTAACTTCAGTTTCGGCGATTATTTTAAAAAAGAAGCGATACATTTTGCTTGGGACTTTTTAACCAAGGAGTTGGAAATTCCGGCGGAGAAATTATGGATCACTGTTTTTGATGAAGATTCCGAAGCCGAAAAAATCTGGTTGGACGATGTCGGGGTTTCTGCTGAACGATTTTCAAGAATCGGCGCCAAAGATAATTTCTGGTCGATGGGGGATGTGGGGCCTTGCGGGCCTTGTACCGAAATATTCTACGATCATGGCGCAAACATTGCCGGCGGACCTCCTGGATCGCCCGATGAAGATGGCGACAGATATATCGAAATCTGGAATTTGGTGTTTATGCAATACGACCGTTCTGCCGACGGTACATTAACGCCGTTGCCGAAACCCTCGGTTGATACCGGAATGGGTCTGGAGCGTATCGCGGCGGTCATGCAGGGCGTACACAGCAATTACGAAATCGACTTATTCCAAAAATTGTTGAAAGCTGCCGCAACACTGGCAGGTACTGACGATTTGACGAAGAGTTCGTTGCGCGTGATTGCCGACCATATCCGTTCTTGCGCATTCCTGATTGCGGACGGCGTGATGCCGTCCAACGAAGGGCGCGGTTATGTGCTGCGCCGTATCATTCGCCGTGCAATCCGTCACGGTTATCGTTTGGGCATTCGCGATGTGTTCTTTTATAAATTGGTCGCGCCGCTGGCCGAGGAAATGGGCGAAGCCTATCCTGAGCTTAAAGCCGCGCAAGAGCAAGTTGAGCGGGTACTGAAAAAAGAAGAGGAACGTTTTGCCGAAACCTTGGAACAAGGCATGAAGATCCTGGAAGCCTGCGTTGCGAGAATGGACGGTTCGGTGATTCCCGGCGATACCGTATTCCAGCTTTACGATACCTACGGTTTTCCTGTCGACTTAACCGCTGATTTTGCCCGCGAACATAACCTGACTGTCGATCATGCCGGATTTGAAACGGCGATGTCGGCGCAACGGGAAAGGGCAAGGTCTGCGAGCAGTTTCGGCGCCGATTACGACCAGGACATCAAGCTCGATGCACAGACCGAATTTACCGGCTACAGCCTGCTTGACGATCAAGTTCATATCATCGGTCTCTACAAAAAAGGCCAGCCGGTAGACAGCTTGGAAAGCGGCGATGAAGGCGTTGTTATTCTGGATAAAACACCGTTCTATGCCGAGTCAGGCGGCCAGGTCGGTGATTGCGGCAAAATCGAAGCCAATGGCGCGGTATTTGAGGTTTCCGATACTCAAAAGCAGGGCGGAAACCTGTTTTTGCATAAAGGCAAATTGCTTGCCGGAACGCTGACTAATGGCCAGTTGTGCGATGCCCGTGTTAGTGCGGCAGACAGAAAGGCAACCGAGCTTAACCATTCGGCGACACACTTGCTGCATGCCGCGTTAAGGCAGCTTTTGGGCGATCATGTTGCGCAGAAAGGCTCTCTGGTTAATCCTGAACGGTTGCGCTTCGACTTTTCTCATTTCGAGCCGGTCACGGCTGCTGAAATCAGTGCTGTTGAGCGGGTTGTAAATGAACAGATCAGGGCAAATAATGTTGTCAGTGCGCAGATCATGGCAAAAGATGACGCTGTTAAAGCCGGTGCAATGGCATTATTCGGCGAGAAATACGGTGATGAAGTCAGGGTTTTGAAAATTGGCGAGTTTTCAACCGAACTTTGCGGCGGCACGCATGTTGAGCGGGCAGGAGACATAGGTTGTTTTAAAATTATTAACGAAACCGGTGTCGCGGCGGGCGTAAGACGGATTGAGGCGGTAACCGGTAGCGGCTGTTTTGATTGGATACTCGGTCGCGATCAGGCGCTCTCTGCTATTGCCGGGTTGGTCAAGAGCGCACCTGAAAAGGCGTCTGAGAAAGTCGAGCAACTAATAGAGAAAAATAGGCAGTTGGAAAAACAACTTGAACGCCTGAATGCAAAACTTGCTAGTTCCGCGGGTAGCGAGCTGGCTGCTCAGGCTATTGATGTCGATGGTATTAAAGTATTGGCAGTCAAGTTGGATGGTGTCGATCCGAAATCCCTGAAGGACATGATTGATCAGTTGAAAAATAAATTAGGCAGCGCCGCGATTGTTTTAGCGGTTGTCGATGGCGAGAAGGTCAGTTTGATTGCCGGTGTAACCAAAGATCAAATGGGGCGGATAAAAGCCGGCGATTTAGTTAATTTTGTCGCTACTCAAGTCGGTGGAAAAGGCGGCGGCAGGCCCGATATGGCGCAAGCCGGGGGTAACGATCCGTCCGCTTTGGCCGGCGCATTGGCTCAGGTTCCCGCCTGGGTGAAAACGCAACTTGGCGCGTAAGAAGGTTTTATTAAATGGCATTATACGTATATAAATTTGGCGGTACCTCGGTAGGTAATGTCGAGCGCATCAAAGCGGTCGCCGAAAAGGTTAAACGAACCCACGATTTGGGCGATCAAATCGTCGTCGTGGTTTCCGCAATGAGCGGCGAAACCAATCGCTTGGTTGCGCTGGCAAAAGACATGCAGCAGAACCCTAACGAACGGGAAATGGATGTATTGTTGTCAACCGGCGAGCAAGTCACTGTTTCGTTGCTAAGCATGGCTTTGCACGAGCTGGGTTGCGACTCATGTTCTTACACCGGTAGTCAGGTAAAGATCCTGACCGATAGCAGTCATACCAAGGCGCGGATACGCAAGATAGATGATGCACGTATTCGGAATCACCTTAACGAAGGCAAGGTGGTTGTAGTTGCCGGTTTTCAGGGCGTTGATGAGAACGATAATATCACTACATTAGGACGCGGCGGCTCGGATACTACTGCGGTGGCCTTGGCGGCAGCCTTAAAAGCTGACGAATGTCATATTTATACCGATGTCGACGGCGTTTACACGACCGATCCCAGAGTAGAGCCGAAAGCCCGAAGATTGGATAAAATCACTTTTGAGGAAATGCTGGAAATGGCCAGTTTGGGTTCAAAAGTATTGCAGATCAGGTCGGTAGAATTTGCCGGAAAATATAACGTTGCGTTACGCGTATTATCATCATTTACAGAAGGTAAGGGCACGCTCATTACCTATGAGGAATCACAAGTGGAAAGTGCTTTAATTTCAGGAATCGCATTTAATCGGGATGAAGCTAAGTTGACGATCACCGGCGTGCCTGATTTGCCCGGCGTTGCGTTTAAAATATTGGGGCCGATTGCCGATGCCAATATCGAAATCGATATGATCATCCAAAATATTGCCGACGATGCAACCACTGATTTCACCTTTACAGTGCATCGCAATGACTATCAGCGGGCAAAAACCTTGCTGGATAAAACGTGCGCCGATTTGGGTGCCAGAAACGTTACCGGTGACGACAGTATCGTAAAGGTGTCGATTGTAGGCGTTGGTATGCGTTCCCATGCGGGTATTGCCAGTACTATGTTTAAGGCGCTAGCCGATGAAAATATTAATATTAGAATGATTTCAACATCTGAGATTAAAATATCGGTTGTAGTCGATGAGAAATATCTGGAACTTGCTGTCAGGGCATTACATGCTGCGTTTAAATTAGATCAAGAAATAGAATCTTAGGCTTTATTTATCAGAAAAAACTGCTATAATTGTTTATCTTGGTTGGATGCTGTTTAAGAACAGTTCGTTTTTAACATATATAGGGAGTAGCCATGCTTATCTTGACTCGTCGAGTAGGAGAGACTTTGATGATCGGTGATGAAGTTACAGTCACCGTTCTTGGAGTCAAAGGAAATCAGGTTCGCATAGGTGTTAACGCACCAAAAGAAGTTTCTGTCCACAGGGAAGAGATCTACGAAAGGATCAAGAAAGAACAGAATGGCCCTGCAGGATTGACTGGTTCCGAAGAGTAAACTCGGAGTAGGGTTTTTCGCGACTGTCATAATTAGCCTCGGTGGTTATGAAAATATGAGCTAAGTGTGAAAGTATTATAGAAACTGCTTTTATTTTGCAATTTAGTATCGCTAGATAGAAAAACTGTGGTATAATAGCTTTTTAAATAAAGTTGCTATGATGAAAATCTCTAAGCTACAATTGTGGTGATTAGGGATGCATTATGTATAATTGGAGAGTTGGCCGAGAGGCCGAAGGCGCTCCCCTGCTAAGGGAGTATGTGCCAAAAGCGCATCGAGGGTTCGAATCCCTCACTCTCCGCCATCTACACGAAGTATTTTTACTTCATCTTGATTTCCGCAAGTATCTTGAGTTATCTGTGATAGATATAGCTAAGATAGCGATTTATTCTGAATGATCGCACCTATACTCTACAACTATATTATTTTATAACCTTGAAAGGTAGTTGGTGATTCACTCTCTTCAAGGGGTAATCGTTTTTAATTTCTTGCGGCCTTTCGTGTATTTTAGGCAAAGAATTACTAAACCATAATAGTAAGACTTTCGCTATCCTCCCGAATAAGCTTTGGTTCTAGGGTTACGCAGTCCAGCTTGCAAACAGTCTGAAAACAAAATCGCCCTGGACTTGATAGATGGGGACGATATGATCAAATGTTCGGATAAGTTGATGCAGGTGTTAGTTGATCGGCGTACAGATCAAGTATTCGACGTAACGTTGTTTCGTGATCACGGGGGCTAACATAATCTATTCGGCTAGGGGGCGAAAGTCTCAATAGAGCAAGGCAATAAAATTTCATATCTGCTATCTTTACAATATAATTTAGCTTTCTTGAAAATCACATGTCAGTCATGCAAACTCGTACCTTCTCAACCAGTATCTTTTTAGTCTTGTTTCTTTTTCTATGCGCCAATCAGGCTGTACAGGCAAAAAAGATGTATCGATGGGTGAATGAACAGGGAGAAACAATCTTTTCAGACCAGGTGCCGCCAGAACATTCTCAATATCGCAGAGAATCGTTAAATGAGAAAGGTCGTGTTATTGAAGTGACCGAAGAAGAAAAAACTAAAGAACAACAGGCCATCGCTAATCGGTTAAATGCCCTAAAAAAAGCCCAAGAAAAAATCATTGCCCAACAAGCCGCTAACGATAAGGTGCTGCTAAGTACTTTTCGTAACCTAAAGGATATGGAAGCAAGCCTATACGCAACCATGCAATCCTTAGACGCCCAGCGAAACGTGGCTCAGAGCAATTTAAAGCGTGTTGAAAATCAATTGGAAGCGCAGCAAAAGAAAGCCGCAGAGCTCGAGCGTAATGGCAAAACAGTCCCTCAAGCTTTACTAGATGAAATCAAGCAAACTGAAGCGCAAATACAAGTTGCTTATGCGGAAATAAATAAGCAAATCGAAAAAAAGAATCGAACCAAAGCCGAGTTTGAAGCAAACATCGAGCGATTCAAATTCTTAACCCAAGAAAATACAGATCCATCAAAAGCAGTTGATAAATCAGCGCAAACTAATATTAACGATAAAATTGGCCTGTATATTTGCGAAACCGACATGCTTTGTGCCAAAGCTTGGGCTAGCGCGCACGATTTCGTCAAAGCTAATGCCACAACACCGATTGATACCGATACCGATAAATTGATTATGGGGCGGGCACCTGCAACTGACGATGACCTGGCTTTGTCGATATCAAAACTTGAGGATGAGAATAAAAAACAACAGTTGTTCCTTGACATTCACTGTCGAGAATCATCGTTAGGTATTGAGCTTTGCGCGAGTCAGAAAGTGCGCGATATAAGGTCGGCATTCAGACCGTTTATTGAATCGGCGGTTGCTAAATAACAGCTTGCCCGGCTATCGCTTCACAGCTCAATTTTTAGGCTCCTACAAACTAAGCCTTATCATCAAACAGTTTTTTTCCGGCTAGTTGATTAGGTGGCGTCGGCATTATTTTTTCAGCTCCATCATGGGCGTCCATATGTCCCGTCTTTAACCCCGAATCTTCGAGTTGATTTTTCAGGTAGTCAAGGTTGTGTTTGATTAGCTCGGTCGTTTTGGTGTTCTGGCTTTTAAAAAAAGTATTAATCACATCGTTCCGGTAGGAAACTATGCAATGAATCGTGCCCAACCCCGGTGGTGTAACGGTGATGTTAACCGACCAATCGCTGTTGCCGGCTTGTTGTTTGTTTCTTTTATCTTGTTGAACTTCAATCCTGACGGATTCCGCTTGTTGCCGGTCAATAAACGGAATATCGATAACCCATAACTGCTTTGGTGCGTCTTCTTTAGGCAGGGATGTCAATTGATCCAGTACTAATTTGGCGACAGTATTTTCTGTCTTATTTTGCAGGTTCTTTAGCAGGTCAAGATCGACCTGATTTGACGGCTGCTCGCTTTGATGAGTGATTTCTTGCTTTAAGGCTTGAATAAATTTAAGTAAATTACCTTTAAAATCATCGGCAACCAATTTGCTGTCGCTTGATGTGCTTGGTTGTGGGAGGCTATCTTTTATATTATCGGCGTTATTTGCTTGGCTTGATTTTAAAGATGCTTGTTCAGGTTCAGGCGGCTGTTGCGAATTGGCGGCCGGTTGTTCAATACCAGGATCGGGCGATGGTTGTTTTTGTGTCAAATTCTGTAATATTTCCGCAGCAATCCTCTGTAATGATTGGGGGACGCTTTCATTTTTTACCAAGCCGGGCAATTCCTTAATTAGCTCGGTTTGAGACATCGGCGGCGCCAATTTGGCCTCAAGAAATAATCCTGAGTTGGTAATGGCTTGTTTAAGGCCTTGGCTAGTAATCAACTGCTCTTTTGGCGGCAGGTTCTGAATTATTTTTACGGCTATATCTTTTAAAGCTTGAGGAACGCTTTCATTTTTTAATAATCGCGGCAGATCTTTTACTAGTTGATTTAAAAAAATAGGTGAAGCTTCATGTCGCGGTAAAAATTGCTTTGTGAATTCGGCTATTTTTTCTTCAGAAATGTTGTTGGGATTCGGAATAATTTTAAATTCGGTTGTAGCTCCATTTCTTACAATTTCCAGGTTTAAGCTTTGCCCGGCCTTTAAATTCGAAGGTGCGTTAGTCAGTTGAGTTCGGTCGATAGTAATTAAGGCGGTTTGTTTGCCGCTTGCTGCCGGTGAGTCAACTTGTAGCTGGATTTTATTGCCGGCAATGTTGACTATTTTGGCATCTAACAGCAATTTTACCGGCGAAGAATTATTTTCGCCGATTATCGGGCGAAACAAGTCTTTTGCACTTACGCCATCCTTGATGGGTGATAGCATCTGCGCCTTTCCGCCATCGGCCGTGATCGCTCTAATTAGCTCCTTAGCGCTTGCACCATCCTTGATACTTGGTTGCTGCACTTCCTTGCTGTTTACGGCGTTTCCGGCATCTCTGGCAGTCGTCGAACGCATCAGTTCCTGATTGTTTGCGATATTCCCGCCATTCCTGGCAGTTGGCCGCATTAGTTCCTGACTGCTTGCACCATTCCCTCCATCCCTGGCGGTCGGAATGAGTTTTAAGCGTAATTCAACGGCTTGGTTTTTTAGTTCGGGTAAGGGATTAAGAACTTTAAACTCAACGACCGGAGCGACTTGAGTGACCTGGATTTTTAAATTCTGTCCGGAGTTTAGCGCAACCGGCTGATTGCTTTGTACAGTAACGTTTTTTTCGCCCAAGGATAAGGTAATAGCGTTTTTTGTAGCTTGTATATTGGCATTAAGCACTTTGACATCAAGCTGCTGGCCGACTTTTAGGTTTAGCGTATTTTCCAACAGCCTGTTAGCTGCTAACAGGGATTGGGTATTTATTGGCGAGCTAATATCCATAATACGTTAAGCCAGCATTTGTTGGATATGTTCAATCTCATCTTTGGCTGCATCCAGAATATTGATTGCGTCATCCGCATCTAAATGTCCTGCCAACTTTTTATAAGCCGGCAGGTCGTCTATTTTAGGTATTTTTTTTATATCGACTTTGCCGATAAAACTATACAACTGCGAAATCATCACAATATCCGAATAGCTCGACGGATTACTGTCATTACGGAACCAGTTTTCGGCATTGATGACCACATTTTCAAAATCATCGGGAAAGGCCCATTGCCGGATAATCTGTACGCCAATGTCGGCGCGCAATTTTTTTACGGTTTCAACAAGATATTTGGGATGATCAATAATATCCGGATGATTATCGGCATAAGTCAAAATAGGCACGATACCAATATCATGAACCAATCCGGCCAGCATGGCCCGGTCCGGGTCGAAGCCGGGAATTTTATGGGCAAGCACAGCGCTGATGGCGGCTATATAGCCGCTATGGTCCCATAATTCCTCCATCTTATGACGGATGACAGGCGACTTGGCGTTAAACACCGATTTGATTGCAAAGGCGGTGATAATGTCCTGGGCCGCTTTCAAGCCCAGCCGAGTCAATGCTTCGGGGCAGCTTTCAATTTTTTTTCGGCCCGCGTACAAAGAACTGTTCGATATTTGTATCAGTCTGGCTGTGATTGACGGATCGACTTGAACGACTCGCGCTATTGAAGAGACGCTTGAGTTATCGGCATTAATTGCATGGCGGATTTTAAAACATACATCGGGAATAGTCGGCAGCACTAGGTCATCGGATTGCATATGCCGGTAACAATCCGTTAAAAGTTTGTTTTTAGCCAAATTTGCGCTGATATTGCTAAGGTTGTTGTTGGTTTGGCTCATGTGGCGTTTATCTAATATTCAAACAAGCTCGCAAAGTTTAGTTTAAAATCTATATATTCGTCGATTTTACTTTATCAGCAATGAAAACAACGCCATCTGAAATTTTAACAACGTTATCAACTATCCGCGATTATATTCGCTGGGCCGCCAGCCGTTTTACCGAGGCGGGATTGTGTTTCGGCCACGGTACTGCAACCGCGCTGGATGAAGCCGTAGCGCTGGTTCTGCATACCGTTCGCCAGCCTTATAACTTGGCCGATGCGTATCTGCAAAGCGTTTTGACGTTGACCGAACGTCAAGCCGTAATCGACATGATCGACAGGCGTATCAACGAACGCATACCGGCCGCCTATCTGACTCATGAAGCTATTTTTGCAGGCTTGTCGTTTTATGTCGATCAGCGGGTGCTGGTGCCAAGGTCGCCTATTGCCGAATTGATCGAACAGCGCTTTGCCCCTTGGGTGGATGAAGAACAGGTTGAACGCATTTTGGATTTATGTACAGGCAGTGCCTGCATTGCGATAGCCTGCGCTTATGCGTTTCCCGATGCTTACGTCGATGCAGTGGATTTGTCGGACGATGCGCTGGCTGTTGCGAAGCTGAACGTCGAAAAGCATCAGCTGGAGGATGCGCTGACTCTTTATCAATCGGATTTGTTTAAAGAACTGCCGGATGTTCGCTATGACATCATTGTCAGCAATCCGCCCTATGTCTGCCTTGAAGAGTGGGAGCAGCTGCCCGCGGAGTTCCACGCCGAGCCTGACATGGGCTTTAAAGGCGGACCAACAGGCTTGGATATTGTTTTGCGTATTTTGGTCGATGCCGACCGGTATTTGTCAGAGCAGGGGATTTTGATCGTAGAAGTCGGCAGCAGTGCGGAAACTTTGCAGAGCGCATTCCCCGATGTGCCTTTTTACTGGCTGGACTTTGAACGCGGCGGCGATGGCGTGTTTTTGCTGACGGCAGAACAAGTTAGTCAATATAACGAATTATTTTTAGCGGCTTTATAAGATATGTCTGGAAACTCAATAGGAAAATTATTTACCGTCACCTCGTTCGGCGAAAGCCACGGCCCAGCGATAGGCTGCATCGTCGATGGCTGCCCTCCGGGCATGGTCTTGACCGAAGCCGATTTACAGGAAGACCTGGATCGTAGGAAACCGGGTACTTCGCGGCATACTACCCAGCGCCGCGAAGCCGATGAAGTCAAAATCCTGTCCGGCGTGTTTGAAGGCAAAACCACCGGTACGCCGATTGGCTTGTTAATCGAAAATACCGATCAACGTTCCAAGGATTATTCCAAAATCGCCGATACTTTCAGGCCCGGTCACGCGGATTATAGCTATCAGCATAAATACGGCACCAGGGATTATCGCGGAGGAGGGCGTTCGTCTGCGCGCGAAACAGCGATGCGCGTTGCGGCAGGCGGCATTGCCAAGAAATATCTGAAAGAACAGGAAGGCATAGAAATACGCGGTTATTTATCGCAGTTGGGACCGATAAAAATCGAGAAAGTCGATTGGTCGATTATCGACAGCAATCCTTTTTTCTGCCCCGATGCCGATAAGGTTGCTGAAATGGAAGCCTATATGGATGCGTTGCGCAAAGAAGGCGAGTCTATCGGAGCCAGAATTGAAGTGGTCGCAAGCAACGTTCCGCCGGGCTTGGGCGAGCCTATTTTCGACCGGCTCGACGCCGATTTGGCTCACGCTTTGATGAGTATTAATGCGGTAAAAGGCGTCGAAATCGGCGACGGCTTTGATTGCATCGACAGCAAAGGCACGCAGTTTCGCGACGAGATCACCCCGGACGGCTTTTTAAGCAATCATGCCGGCGGTATCTTGGGCGGCATTTCCAGCGGTCAACAGATTACTGCGGCTATCGCTTTAAAGCCGACGTCCAGCCTGCGGCTGCCGGGCAGAAGCATCAATCTGAGAGGCGAAGCCATCGACGTCGTCACCGAAGGCCGCCACGATCCGTGCGTCGGCATTCGTGCAACGCCGATTGCCGAAGCGATGATGGCGATAGTGATCATGGATCATCTATTGCGGCACCGGGCGCAAAATATCAACGTTCAATCGGGACTGCCGGTTTTAAGATAAGCCGCGGTTTATCCGCATCCCCGCACGCTTGTGGGGATGCGTTTTAAGGCGTGGTGCGCCATCAATAATCAAGCAAACACAAGACGCCCCTCGCGTTCGTCAAGATATTCCCAAGTTGGAGTCACTGCGATTAAGCCGCTCGTGGTTCGGCAAGTCGCCACGAGCGGCTTAATTTAACGGCAGTGGCCTAAAGCATGGGAACGAGAGAGATAAATCAACCGATGTCAATTCCATACTGGCGGCTGTCAGGTTTTTACTTTTTTTATTTTGCCACGGTGGGGACTTTTATTCCTTACTGGGGGCTTTATTTAAAAGAGAGCGGTTTTAATCCCGTTCAAATCGGCGAACTTTCCGCGATACTGAACGGCACAAGAATTTTTTCCCCCATTCTCTGGGGCTGGATTGCCGACCACACCGGAAGAAACCTGCGTATTATCCGCATCGCCACTTTTTTTACGGCTGCATTCTTTGCCGGATTTCTATTTATTCATGGTTATTTCTGGTTTGCCTGGATAACGGCGGCTTTTAGCATTTTTTGGAATGCTTCATTGCCGCAGTTTGAAGCGGTAACGTTATACCACTTAAAAACTAAAGCCCATCACTATAGCCGGATAAGATTATGGGGATCGATCGGTTTTATTGTTTCGGTGCTCGGGGTAGGGCGATTATTGGATGACCAGCCTCCGGATATTATCCCGATTGCGATTACCGTAATAATGACGCTGATCTGGGTGGTCAGCTTAATGACGCCGGCAATCCAGGCACCTCACCATCAGGCAGCCGTCGGCATCAAGCAAATCCTGAAAAAGCCTGAGCTATGGGCTTTTCTGGTTGTTTATATGCTGTTGCAGCTCGCGCACTCGCCTTATTACGTTTTTTACTCAATTTACCTGAAACATTATCAGTACACGCCAAGCTTGACCGGCTTTTTATGGTCGTTAGCCGTTTTCTCGGAGATTGTTTTGTTTATTTACATGCGCCGTTTACTGAAACGATTCTCCCTTAGGACAATCTTATTGTGCAGTATTTTACTGGCGGTTGTCCGCTGGTTAATAATTGCCTGGTGCGTCGATTATTTCTGGTTATTGCTTCTTGCGCAGTTCTTGCATGCTGCGACTTTCGGCGGCGTCCATGTGGCGGCCATTCATCTGGTTCATCTTTATTTTGGCGACCGGCATCAGGGCAAAGGCCAAGCGCTTTATACCAGTTTGACTTTCGGTTTGGGCGGCATGATCGGCAGTTATTACAGCGGTTATTATTGGGAGTCGTTCGGCGCTCAATTCGTCTATTCAATGGCGGCGGTTTTTTGTAGTATGGCTTTTGTAATTGCCTATGTCTGGGTTGGGCGGGAAAGTTCTCAAGATAAAGCGGTATTGAGTTAAAATAGAGCTTGGTTGCGTTAACCTTATCTGTCATTTTTTAGGAAATAATGTGTTTGAAATTATAAAAAGCGGCGGCTGGATGATGTTGCCGATCGTAATCTGTTCGATTACTGCCATGGCCATTATTGCGGAACGTTTTTGGTCCTTGCGCAGAAAGAAAATTATACCGCCTGAGCTCGTTGCACAAATTTGGCGGTTATCACGCGAAAACAAGCTCGACGATGCGGCTTTGCGGCAATTGAAAAACAGTTCGCCGCTCGGTTGTATTTTGGCTTCCGGCCTTGCCAATAGCCATCACGGCAGAAAATTCATGAAAGAATGCATTGAAGAAACCGGCCGCCGGGTCGTGCATGACTTGGAGCGTTTCCTCAATACCTTAGGTACGATTGCCGCGGTCAGTCCGTTGTTGGGCTTGTTGGGAACCGTGTTCGGCATGATCGATATTTTTGCCTCGCTGTTGCAGCATGGGGCCGGTAATCCTTCCGTTCTGGCCGGTGGCATTTCTGTTGCGCTGATTACGACAGCCGCGGGCTTGACGGTGGCTATTCCTAGCCTGATTTTCCATCGTTATTTTGAACGGCTGGTTGACGACTATGTCGTTACGATGGAAGAGGAAGCGTTAAAGCTTGTTGATATTCTGCATGAAGACCGGAAAGCGTCCTGATGAAGTTCCAACGTAAAAAAAGAGAGAATGTCGATATTACGTTGATCTCAATGATCGACGTACTTTTTGTGTTATTGCTTTTTTTCATGGTTTCCACGACGTTTAACCGGCAAACTGAAGTCAATATTAAGCTTCCCGAGGCCGAAGGCACCGAGGCTGAGGAGCACCCTAAAACCGTTTCGCTGGTGATTGATGCGGACGGCATTTATTCATTGATCGGTGACGACGGCTTGCCTCATCAATTGATCGATCAAAATAAGGCCGGATTAAAGCAGGAGCTGGGCAAGCTTGCGCTTAATTCAAAGGATGTGCCTTTTATTATCAATGCCGACGACAAAACGCCAAACAAAGCCGTTATGACGGCGCTGGATATTGCCGGCCAAGTCGGATTCAGTCACATCACTTTTGCAACGTTGCACCCGGCCGATTAAATGATGAAAAAAACCTTATCTCGATGGCTGCTGGATGTCTGGTACAAAGATCCTTTTATTGGCGTATTCTTGATGCCGTTGGGATTTTTATTCAGCGATTTCGTTAGATTCAGGAAATTCCTGTACCGCATTGGCGTGTTAAAAAGACATTCCTTGCCGGTTCCGGTCATTGTCGTAGGC
Organism: Candidatus Methylobacter oryzae; assembly: GCF_003994235.2. GTDB lineage: Bacteria > Pseudomonadota > Gammaproteobacteria > Methylococcales > Methylomonadaceae > Methylobacter_A > Methylobacter_A oryzae. The sequence continues at coordinate 12,275 of NZ_RYFG02000085.1, read as the reverse complement.
AATATTACCGTGGGCGGCACCGGCAAAACGCCGTTAATTATCTGGCTGGCCCGCTTGCTTAAAAACGAGGGCTTCAAGCCCGGTATCATCAGCCGGGGCTATGGCGGTCAGGCCGAATCATGGCCGCAATGGCTTGATGCGGATAGCGCTGCGGAGAATGTCGGCGATGAAGCCATGCTGATCGCCAAACAAACCGCTTGCCCGATGGCTGTCGGTCCGTTGCGCGTCGATGCGGCGAAGCTGCTGCTTCAAAAATCGGACTGTGACGTGATTTTATCGGACGACGGCTTACAACATTACGCGCTGAACAGGGATATTGAAATTGCGGTGATTGACGGCGAAAGGCGTTTCGGCAACAGTTATTGCCTACCGGCGGGTCCGCTTCGCGAGCCGATCGAACGGCTGCAAAGCGTCGATTTCGTGGTCGTGAACGGGGAAAAATCGGAAGATAACGAGTTGGCTATGCAGATCACCGGTAACACGGCGATTAATCTGCTCACCGGAGAAGAAAAGCCACTGTCTGAATTTAAAGCGGTCGATTGTCATGCATTGGCGGGCATAGGCAATCCGGACCGGTTCTTTAAATTACTTGAATCTTTTGGTTTGAACTGCACAACACACAGCTTTCCGGATCATTATAAGTTCCAAGCCAAAGACATTTCGGTCCTAGGCTCCGAGCCGGTATTGATGACCGAGAAGGATGCAGTAAAATGTATGGCGTTTGCAAGCGACCGACATTGGTACGTCCCTATTGCAGCCGTTCTTGAAAGCGGTTTTGTCGAATGTTTATTGGCATTGTTAGCAACGGTTAAAGCGAAAAGGTAGCGCGTTTTGCCTATTACCGTTTTTCCAGCGTCAATATCTCTAATTGTTTAAGTAACGTATCTCGTTGCTGATAAAGTTCTGCAAGCATTGCCAGTGCTTCCGGGCTTTGTCCGTTGATCTTGAGTTCGCATAACTCGGCAGCGCATGCATGAATTTGCCGATGCAACGGCTTGATGGTAGTGAACGCTTGTTGTCCAATATGACCTTCCAAGCCCACAGTATTTAACCATATGCCGAAGCGGCATTGCATAGGATCCAGCGGAGGGGAATCGTTACGTTCGCTCTTCAGATAGCTTTCTATGGCCGCAAACCAGGCACGGAGTTCTACGGCGGCATGAAGTATCGATAAACTGCCGTGGTCAGCTATCGGCAAGTTGGCCCATTTCGGATCGGGTTGCCAAGCGCTGAACCAGCCGGGAAATTCGTGTGCCGGCATCGGCCGGGCAATGCCGTAGCCTTGACCCAGTTCGCAGCCGAGTTGCAGCAGCACGGTTCCGTGCGCGATTGTTTCCACACCTTCGGCAATGACTTCGCGATAAAAAGCATTAGCGAGACCCAGTATCCCTTGCACAATGGCAAGGTCGTCGGGATCGTCGAGCATATCGCGCACGAAGCTTTGGTCGATCTTGAGCTGTGTGACAGGCAGGCGTTTTAGGTAAGTCATCGAAGAATATCCGGTGCCGAAATCGTCCAGTGCAAAATTCACTCCGAGCTTCCGGCTGGCGGCGATGACTTGAGAAACATGAACCAAGTCTTCCAGGGCGCTGGTTTCCAGTACTTCCATTTCCAGATTGCCAGGTTTGATAGTCGGATGAGAGAGCAGCAGATTGCTCAAATGCTCGATGAAATTCGGCTGTTGCAATTGTAGCGCATTGATATTGACGCTGACCGGGATGTCCAGGCCGGCTGAATGCCAAAGCTCTAATTGTGCTAAAGCGGCTTCAATCACCCACTCGCCGAGCTGAATCGACAAAGGATGATTTTCGATCACCGGCAGGAACAGGTTGGGCGGCAACAGGCCTTTTTCCGGATGTTGCCAGCGGATCAGCGCTTCGGCACCGATAACCTTACCGGTACGCATATTCACCTTCGGTTGATAATACAGCACGAATTCGCGTTCGGCCAGAGCGTTGCGGATGTGCTCAATACTTTCGTGGTAACCGCGGACGCTACGGTCCTGTTCGGCATCGAAAACGTGATAACGGTTCTTTCCTGCCAATTTGGCTTGATACATCGCTTGATCGGCCTGGCGTAGCAGCTGGTCAGCATCCACGTCTTCCTGCTGCGGGTAAAATGTAATGCCGAGACTGGCTGAAACCTGAAGACTGAGGCCGCCGATATGCAACGGCTGGGCCGCGGCATTCAGCAAACGGGTCAGCATCGGTATGCTGGCTTCGGTGTCGGCCAAGTCCAGCATTACGGCGACGAATTCGTCTCCGCCCAGGCGCGCAAGCGTATCGCCTTCCCGCAAAGCCTGTTTCATGCGGATGGCGATGATCATCAGCAGCTGGTCGCCGGCTTCATGCCCATGGTTATCGTTGATGGCCTTGAAGCCGTCAAGGTCGAGGAAAACCACCGCCAGCCGCTGATTGCGCCGCTGTGCCTGGGACATGGCTTGGCGCAGGCGGTCGGCCAGCAGTACGCGGTTGGGCAAATTAGTCAGTGCGTCGTAGTGGGCGATATGTTCGAGCTGTTTTTCGTGCTCTTTCAGTGACGTAATGTCTGAGAACAAAGCCACGTAATGTTGTGTGTTGTTATGAGCATCGCACACGGCGCTGATGGTCAGCATCAATGCATAGACTTCGCCGTTCTTGCGACGGTTCCAGATTTCGCCGTACCAGTAACCGTTTTCGATCAGATCGTCCCATAGGGCCGTATAAAACTCCCTGCTTTGAAGTCCGGAGCTGAACAGGCGCGGGTTCCGCCCCAGGACTTCCTCGCGGGCGTAGCCGGTGATAGCGCTGAAGGTATCGTTGACGTCGACAATCGTACCGTCGGCAGTAGTAATCATGATGCCTTCGCGAGCATGGGTAAATACCCTGGCGGCTAGCTGGAGCTTTTCTTCGACTCGTTTACGCTCGGTAATATCCTGAATCGTGCCGTGCATTTTCACGGGTTGTCCTTGTGCGTCAAACTCCAGCTTGCCTAGTCCATGTACCCAGCGCTCGGCTTGGTTCTCGGCGCGGACTATGCGGTATTCCTTATCGAAAATATTACCATGACCAAGTACTTCATTTTTAAAGAAGTCTTCCATCATAGCCCGGTCGTAGGGATGGATCAGAGCCGCCCATCCTTCCACTGTACGTTCGTACATTGGGTCTATGCCAAACAGTTTGTCAAGCACATCCGAACTTTCCCAACGGTTGCTGGGAATATCCAAAACATAACTGCCCAAGCCGGCAATAATTTGCGATTCCTTAAGGGATTCTTCGCTCTTGCGCAGCCTGTCTTCGGCTTGTTTGCGTTCGGTAATATCGGTCGAAATTCCGCACAATGCGTAGACTTCTCCTGTTTCGTTGCAGAGAGGAAGTTTGACGGTCAAATAGGTCGAGATTTGTCCATCCTTGAGATTCAAGTTGGTTTCTTCGATGTTTAATGTTTCCCTGTTCTCTAGAACCTGACGATCATTGGTACGTAATTTTTCAGTGGTTTCGGCATCGAAGAATTTCTCATCGCCCTGGCCGACAATTTCATCCATCGACATGCCGAACAGTTCACGTACCGGACGGTTGGCAAAAAGATAACGGCCTTCGGTATCTTTCAGATAAATGTAGGAATTGACGCTTTCCAGAATATCGGAATGTTTGCGTTCGGCTTCCTGCAATTGCTGCTTTTTCGATAATAAAGCCTGATGCGCGGCCTCCAGTTTTCGCTTGGTCAACAGCAAGCGGAAAACCAGTAATAGGATAAATCCGCTGGCAATCGATGCACTCGCTACTTGCAAGCGATAGCGCAGCAAAACATCTTGCAGTGTAAACTGGGGGCCCGAGTCGAACGGAGGCAACCGCAGTTCTTTAAGTAGATCGGCTACAGGCGTGTAATCGGCCGGGACCGAGAAACCGTATATATCCATTGCCCGGGTAACAGCGGTGTTTTCATCCAGCAGAAAAAGGATGGCGGCAACATGTTTGGCCAGGCCATCGTCAATGTGGGGCAAGGAGGCAATCGGCCACTCCGGGTAAAGTTGGGTTGACACCAGGGCCGGAAATCCCGGCAGGTTCTGGCTATTTAAAACCTTGAGTTGGGTTATATCCAACTTGCTTTCACGAGCCATGCTTTCCAACACGCCGGTACGCACAAAACCGACATCGGCGCGGCCTGTCAGCACCGCTTCGACAACATTGTCGTGAGGCATGCCGGTAATGACCAGTTTGGCGTCCTGCGGCAGGCGAACCCCGGCTTGTTGCAATTCATAGGCTTGCATTTGATAGCCGCCTAGAGAATCGGTGCTGGTTACTGCGATGGTTTTTCCGTCAATGTCGCCCAATGTGTTGATGTCGGCTTGTTGAGCCCGGCTAAAAATCACGCCGCCGAAAGCGGTGTTTGGCCGGCCATTGTCATTGACCGCCAAGGTGGCGAGTGGCGCGGACAATCCGCTACGCCTGGCTAATAACACGTAGTGTCCGGGATTGGTCAGCACGAAATCCAATTGGCGGCTGGCGACCGCCATGTCCAACTCAGGAAAGGTAAGTACTTCTATCTCAAAATCGCGCTCAGGCATGGCCTGTTTCAAGACGCTAACCAGCGGTTGCCATTGTGCAAGGGTTTGCGGCTTGGGTCGAAAGGCCAATACGCCGATCTTTACCGGCTCTGCGCCGAAAGTTTCTGCTAGCGGCAGTACACTGCTTATAAGGCAAACCCACAGCATTGGCGTACGAATGAGCAGGTTGATACGGCAAGTCAGTATTTTCATCATCAATTTATCAGGAATTCCGTAGGTAGAAAATCGGCGCGTATTAGCGAGGTTAATGAGGCATCCTGTTTGATTAGTTCGCTCTTAACCATGATGTTCGACAGTTTACGCGCGCAAACGAGCAATTCCGGCGAGGGTCCGTCCAACCAGTGGTAATTGTTCTCCGTATCGGGCAGTATCAGACCTTTGAGGGCAGAGAGCACGTCGGCTGCGGGTAAGCCTAGATGCTTCGACATGCGATAGGCGGCATCCTGGGGATTGCGGTTCAGATAGTCCAAGGTTTTAAAATGAACGGAAATAAGATGGCTAATAGCGTTCCGGTGGCTGTAGTCGAGCACATTATTGTGTATTGCCAGCACGTCGACTATGGTATTGGCCATTTGCCGGCTATCGAACAGCTTGACTCCGTCTTTGTTCAGTAATTGACTCGCTACCGGTTCGTAGGTGGCAATAGCGTCTACTTCATTACGATCCCATACGCCGCGATGTTCATCAATGTTAACCGTTAGCAGTTTGACATCTTCCCTCGTCAACGCGGCGGTATGCAAAACTTCAGTTAATATCAATTCGCCGACCGCTCCCCGCTCAAAACCGATACGCCGGCCTTTTAGATCCGCAAGCGTTTTAATGCCGGAACGGGCAATCAGCATATCGGCGCCGGCAGAAATATCGAAGATCATCGCTACGGAAACCGGCAAGCCCGTGGCTCGGGCTTTCAATACTTCGTCCAGGGTTAGTGCCGCGCCGTCGGCTTTGCCTTCGGTTAATGCTTGCAAGGACTCTGTGGCTGAGGTCGTCTCAAGCAAACGCACTTGTTCGCTATTCAACCAGTTTTTATCGCGAGCAAGAAACAGCGGTTCGTAGCCGGGCCAAGTGTGCGCGGCGATAGAGATGGGCCGGTCCTTCAACCATTCGCATTCTGGCAAGGCCTGTGCCAGAGCCAGGCTACTTAAAAAGCTAATGAATTGGCGGCGGGAGAGTGTCAGGAAATTATTTTTCAACGACCCCGGCATTTTTTAAACCCTCCATTGAATACCTGCCACGCTAATCCGCCTGTTGCTTATTTTGCCCGCTCAATATGAATCATCGTCGCTTTCAACGAAGCCAACACATCGATAAACAAACAAACCATTGAGCTGAAAATAAAGAGTACGCTGAATACTACAAACAAAATCAAAACATCGGCGTTAATTTGATCGGTAAACCGCGAAGAGATCGAGCCCAGCATAAATATGCCGCTGCTGATCGCGCTGCACAACAACAGCGCGAAACTCCATTTCAGCACATGGCAGCGGTACACCATCGTGTTGAGCTCCTTTGCCAGTTTTTCTTGATTCTTGTTGATTTGCAGCTCTTCGTAAATATCCCTTACCCGGCCGATTGCATGAGTATATCGGGCGTTTAACGTCAGCACGAAAATGCCGATACTGGAAAATAAAACCAGCGAGCCGGTTACCAATTCAACAATGCCATCGAGCTTGACGTGCATCAGCCCTCCCGGCCGTCGATTCTGGCGCGGGTCAAAATCGGCATATAAACAAAGACAAACAGTGAGAATGCGGCCAACCAGCTTAGCGTGGATATATAGATTAAGTTTTCATACCAGTCCGGCATCGCTATCGGCAATAAAACCCGGAATAAGGCGGCGACATTGATCAATGCAAACGCGATCGCTATCGCATTGGAAGCTTTCAGCGCCCGGCCGGTATGGCCCAGCGATACCCTGGCCATCATGCCCAATGTTAAAACGCCGATACCTCCCAGCGTAAAAGCATGCAATGCCAACGACGGTTGAACGACCGAATAAGCCGATAACACGGTTAATATAAAGCCCAGTATGATCCAGCTGTAACCGGCATAAAGCACCCATAACAGCGGCACGTACCAGATGCGTTGTACGTACCAGCCGGCCAGTCTAACAATGTTTACGACAACGGCGGCAATCGCGGCCAAGGCTAACAAGGTTCCCGAAACATCGAATAATTGCATCGCGAATACGATGACGGCCGATGCTACGGATAAGTAATCCAGCGACGGATTCCTGATAATCAGCGTTCCCGGTATGCCGCGTTCGGTAAAAAAAGGAAACACGCGTCCGGCGATGACCAGTATTAAAATGATAATTGCCGCAACGGCCAGCTGGATTCCCGTTGCGGCCGTATTTTCCTGTAAACCCAGCATTTCGGCATGGATCAAGCCGTTACCTATGGCCAGCAGCAGTAACAGTCCGATCAAAGACAGGTTCTTATACTGCTGCGTGTGAATAATCGGCTTGCTGACTTGATAGGCCAGCACCGGCAAAAATGCAAAATCCACCAATGCAATTAGGGCATCGGGTAACAGTCCCGCATAGAACGGCATAATCCGCCCATAAAGCCATAACAGGCATAAACTTGCCAGTTGGTCGCCGCTTAGAGTTTGTTGGCCGGTCCAGTTTTTGACCGCCGTTAATAAAAATCCCGCAATGACGGCGACGGCGTAACCCAACAGCATTTCATGCGCATGCCAATAGCTGTCGGAGAAATAATGCTCCATCATAAAAGTGCCTTTGAACATGGCGTTCCAAAAGACAATCAAGATCAGCGCCGCGAGGCCTGCCAATGCAAAGAAGGCTCTAAATCCAAGTGCAAAAAGAGGGTAGTCAAAAATAGGTTGTGATTTCATTGCGATGCTTCCTGCCGGTTAGCGTTCGAGAATACCGGCAATTATACCCATTTCGGAATTGTTCAGTAGATGCTAGTTTTTATACCCAAAGGGCATAAGTTTCGTTTGAGCGGACAAGCCGCTCAATTCAGCTTTATATTGGAACACGGATGGCACGGATCGGACGGATTTATACGGATTTTTAAAATAGCGCCATGTTGTATTTTTAAATCGGTGTCCGTCAGTTTGATCCGCGCCATCCGTGTTCTATTTCTGACTTCTGAACAATCCGCTTATTTTTCGATTGCGTTCATAATTTGTTTTAGTTGATCGAGCACTTGCTGTTGCCGGGCCGGAGACAGTTTGCCGAATTCCCGTTCAAACTCGGCAAGGCTGTAGGCCTGCTCCTTTGCAACGCCGGCGGATAAGTTAAGGCCGCAATCGCTTACGACATGCTTAACCGTCTCGGCGGCATTTTCTAACGGCATCGCCGCCGATAGAACCTTGCGTATCATCGTATTCACGCGAATAAAAATGGACTGCCCGGCCAATATGTCATTGACGATGCGCTTGGCGTCTTGCTCCGTGTAGCCTTTGCGCTTTGAATCCGGAAAAGTCTTCATTTGAATCGTCACGGCAGGATTTTTGTCGATTTGATACTCAAAATCAAAGCCGCTGCCTTGCGAGGCGATTAAACTGTCGGCGTCTATGGCGACTTGCAAAGTATTGTCCTTGCAGACGATTTCCATTCTGAGGTTGTCGTAACGGCCGCGAGCCGGCAAAGGAGACTGCGCCACGCTGTAAGTTCGATTGTTTAATGGATCGCTTTTTTGGAGATAGCTCCAGGTATTGTCAGCGGATACGTTGACGGCATGGCAGAACAGTAGCGCGAAGATGAATCGTTGGGCGCTTTTTCCGGATAAAGTGGATGGGAAAGGTATCGGGATGGTTAGGTAACGCAATAAGCGGTTGCAGTGAGTAATTACCGAGAGTAGATCACGTTTCATTTTATATCCAACACCCTTAAGTATTTGAAATCCGGCTATTCCATGAGCTTGAAAAAACTTTTCGGAGCGCCGCATATCGGACAAGCCCAACTATCCGGAATATCCTCCCAACGCGTACCGGGAGCAATGCCGCTGTCAGGGTCGCCTTTTGCTTCGTCGTAAATATGTTCGCATTCCAAACAATGATATTTCTTAAAGTCAGACATGATTGCTCTCTCAAGTGAATAAAAATTTAACCTTTGCCGCGAGTTCGGGTTCTGGTATTGGCTGGGGATTTGTCTTTTGAAGTTTCCAGCGTCTCAAAGCGTTTCTCGATAAATTGAATGATTAAATCCGCAATATCCTTGCCGCTGGCGGCTTCGATGCCTTGCAATCCGGGAGATGAATTTACCTCCATGATGACCGGGCCGTGATTGGAGCGCAGCATATCGACGCCGCATACGTTCAGTCCCATGATTTTTGCAGCCCGCACGGCCGTAGAGCGTTCTTCGGGCGTTAAACGGACCAAAGCGGCGGAGCCGCCGCGATGTAGGTTCGAACGAAATTCTCCTGCGGTTGCTTGGCGCTTCATGGCGGCAACCACTTTATCGCCGACCACAAAACAGCGAATGTCGCTGCCGCAGGCTTCCTTGATAAACTCCTGCACCATGATATTGGCTTTAAGGCCCATAAACGCTTGAATAACGCTCTCAGCGGCATTATGGGTTTCGGCCAGAACCACGCCGATGCCTTGCGTGCCTTCCAGCAACTTAATGACCAGCGGAGCGCCGCCGACTTGGGCGATTAAATCCTCAATATCGTCGGGATTATTGGCAAAGCCGGTGACCGGCAAACCGATGCCTTTGCGGGCAAGCAACTGCGTCGACCGTAATTTATCGCGAGATCTGGATATGGCGACCGACTCGTTCAACGGAAAAACATTCATCATTTCAAATTGTCTTAATACCGCTGTTCCGTAGAAAGTGACGGAAGCGCCGATCCGGGGAATAACCGCATCGAATCCGGTTAAGTCTTCACCCCGGTAATGGATGGACGGATTATGCGAGGTAATGTTCATATAGCAACGCAATACATCCAGAACCCGTACCTTATGACCTCGTGCTTCCGCGGCTTTAACCAGCCGTGAGGTCGAATACAGTTTGGGATTACGGGATAAAATAGCGATTTTCATAAAGACTTAAGTTCTCGATTTAACACATGAAGATAAACGCCTATTTTGACATGAAATAGGGTCGGGCGCTTTAGAAATGGCCGTAAGCGGATAAGGCCGGCTCGTTAAATATACGGATTTGTAAAGATGAACAACGGGTTAGATGAATCTTGCCAAAACCCGTCAGGAAATTACCCGCTATTATGATTCGTCGGTGGAATCCATGGGTAACTGCAATTTTTAGGATAAGGCCTTGGTCTAACGGGCAGGGGCGAACAGCGGGCCGCCCCTGCTGAGCCTTGCATTTCTTGGCTTCATCAATCTGAAAGCGGCTTTAACTTTGAAATGTGGGCTGGGCGCCGGCTTAAAATCCGACGCCGATTTCCATCCATGCCCGGACCGGGTTTGTTGCCCCCGCCAGTTCCGGTGCAGGGCCGACAGGCGTGGCGATATAAGCCCTGGCATTCAATTGGCTGGCTATCGGCCAGTTCATCTTCGGGCCTAGCCAGTTGAGCCCGGCACCGGCGCCGTTTAGCGTGGCGTTGTTCTTGCCATTGGTCCAAGTGTTTTGATTGATTTGGACATAGGCGCCGTCGATAAAAGCCACCGCCTGCCATTGCCCGTAGCTGCCCGCGCCCAAGGCATGGCGAAGTTCCGCTGTTCCGATATAAGCGGTATCTCCCGATACGGCGCCCATATCGTAGCCGCGCACCGTGTAAGGGCCGCCGACGACCATCTTTTTCGATGGATCCAGATTGTCTTGCGCCCATTGACCGCTAAAGGCCAAATACAGCCCGTCCCGTTCGCCCAGGTTTTGCAGGCGGGACAGGCTCACGTTCCATTTCGAAAACGTACCTTGTGTTTTTACGGTTGCCTTATCCGCTAAGCGGGCTTCGGCAACGTCGAAATCGACCTGGCCCAAGGTCCAGCCCACGCTCCAGGTATTGACGGCGCCGGACAGCAACCTGTCCCGCGCGTCGCCGTACAGGCCCAGTGTGCCGTCGTCCAGATGCCGGTAAGTCCGGATTCCGGCGCTGGCGATTCGGTCGCGCAACTCGGTCCGCTCATAGCCGATTTGGCCGTACAGGTTGAAATCCCGGCCGCGTATCAAAGGCTGTTTCGCCCAGACGCTGCCCGCCTGCGCAGTGCCCTGGGCATTCAGCGAAGACAACAAACCGCCAAGCTCATAACGCATGGCCAGGTAAGAGCCGCCCAAACGCGTACCGTAGCCGTTCAACAGCGTTTCGTAGGAAATACGCCCGTAGTTCACGCCTTCGCCTGAGCTAAGCCCGCTCAAATTTAGCACGTCGCCGTGGTGCAACGGGTTGACAACGTTCACCGTTCCGCTGACGCGCGGCCTGCCGGTGTAGCGGTTGCCGTAACCGTCCACCGTCAGGTTGCCGTTAACCGGCGGGCTTGAGGCGGCATTCACCGACAGATCCGACGTACCGGGCCGCTCGCCGGCTTTCAATATAGTATTTGACATAAGGCCAGGAATATCCGAGAGCAGCAGAAGAGCCCGTTCCAGCCCGGCTTGCTCGATGGTCCGGCCGCTTTGCAGCGGCGCGAGGGTATCCTTTAGCAAGGCGTCGTCGGCCCCGCTATGGTTGTCGAGCGCGATCTTGCCGTAACGGGCTTCCATGATCTCAATGCGCACCATGCCCGACTGAATGGTCTGCGCCGGGATAAACGCCCGTGCCAGCGGATAGCCGCGGTTGTGGTAATAGTCGGTGAGGCGGGCGGCTAGACTGGCTAAATCCGGAAGGGTGAGGCTTTTTCCTTCGGCATCCGCCACCAGCGCGTGCAGGGTGTGCGTATCGATGTTTTCATTGCCTGAGATCAGCACCGTTTGCACGGCAAACGGTGCGCTCGGCGGCAGTTGGCCGTTGCTTTTCCGTTCAAGTGTCAATCCTGTTCCCTGGGATGACGGAGTTGCCGGTTTGAGCGGCTGAAGCTGTTGCAGCATCGAGCCTGCGCCGGGAACGGCAACATCGGCAGCCGGCGCGGCCAGCGGGGCAAGGATTAGCAATAAGGCCGGTAAGGGTTTTATGGTTTGATGCAATTTGGTAGTTAATTTCATACGATGACTTTTGTCTTGTTTTCTTTGTGCCTAGACGTTTCCGGCGTTCCGATCGCTCGATGATATCTTCCAGGTTTTTACCGGAGTCGCTTCCGGCTGCTCCCAGCACTTCTGGCCTCCATGGAGGGAAGAAATGCCGAGGACTGCCGGGAGCAGTTTCGGCCGCCATCCCTGGCAGTCGGTCGCATCGGTTCCCTATCGATTGCGACACTTCTGACCTCCATGGACGGAGGAAATGCCGGGGACTGCCGGGAGCAGTCTCGGCCGCCATCCCTGGCAGTCGTAAAACCTGGAAGGTCTGCCTAACGGACTATTCTCCGCGTAACGCCGGTTCCTTATTCATTGTCATCTTCATGCTGGGGGGTATGATTGTCAAAGTCGAACTCGCTCCTATAGGCATTTCAGTATTAGGAACGCTATTCGTTTGCGCAGGCGTCATGTGCGGATGAGTCCGGCATTGGCCGCGCCTTGCGAATCTAGTCCAACTTAAGTGCGGCGCAATAACGATTGCAACCTACGCAGGCTCGGCTTTCCTTACTCAGCTAATTCGCTACGTATCTGAGCACGTTCCCCACCGCCACCCGGACATTTGTATACGTCACGCCGCCGACAACGACGCTCGGTATAGTCAGGATGTTCGTGACCGGGTCGTAGGAA